>CAZLPZ010000008.1:0-49837 GCA_964561535.1 uncultured Pseudobdellovibrionaceae bacterium
ACGCCATCCATCCAAATAAATCCATCACGGTCGTCAAAGGGGATTAGGGACATTTTTCTTTCCTTTATTATTCGTTTGATGAATGTGGGGCCGGACTAATGGATTCGTGTCCATGATCCCCATGATGATGTTGATGGGGGCCTTCATGCCGATGGTCTTGTTTCCCAAAATATCCACCTACCAACATTCCCACAATTGCCATGATCAGACCTGCGAGTTGCGGCGGCATAATGGGATCTGCCATATCTTCACCGCCCCCGCCACCCGGGAATGCTGACAGAGTAACCCATGTAAATACGCCGAACATGATCGATAATGTCCCGCCCATGACGTTTGCCCGGCTCCAATACACGCCAAAGGCCAATGGCACAAACGCCGCGCACAATGTAACCATGTAGGCGTTTTCAACCATTTCAAAAATAGTTATACCTTCTTGATGAGATAAATAGGCATACCCGGTTACGACAAGAGAGAAACATAGAACAGTGACCCGTAATAATGTCAGTAAATGTTTATCATCCATTTTGGGCAACATGGGTTTTAAAATATTTTCGGCAAACAAGGCGGATGGGGCTAGCAACGTACCTGACGCGGTCGACATAATGGCTGATAGCAACGCGCCAAAAAACATCACTTGGGCAAACATGGGCATATGCGACAGGATGAATGTCGGCAGGATTAGTTGTGTATCGCCGTCCGGGCCCATATTCGCCTGTGTTCCAGCCGGGTCAATCATGGTGGCGGCATAGGCGATAAAGATGGGGATAAACGCAAACGCGAAATACAGCGATCCACCTAAAATGGCCCCGCGCACGGCGGTTTTTTCGTTTTTCGCAGACATGACGCGTTGAAAGACATCTTGTTGAGGGATCGATCCTAATGCCATGGTCAGAAATGTTGCGGTAAAGGCGAGAATGGATGTCAAATTGCCAGCCGGCCAGAAATCAAATTTTTCGGCGTCCGCCGCATGCGTGATTACCGCGCTCGCCCCGCCATCCACCATGCCGGTGATCATATAACAGACAATAAGCATCCCAACGCAAATCACAATCATTTGAATAAAATCGGTCATTGCCACCGACCACATCCCGCCAAAAATGGTGTATAGGACAACGATTGAGACTCCGATCATCATGCCTGCTTCGCGTGTGATCGACCCGTCGGAGAGAACGTTAAAAACAAGGCCAAGCGCCGCGATTTGGGCCGACACCCATCCGAGATAGGAAATGCAGATCGCGATTGAAATCAATACCTCGACTGTACGGCCATACTTGCGGCGGTAAAAATCACCGATCGTCAGCAAATTCATACGGTATAGTTTCGCCGCGAAAAAGATCCCCACAAAGATTAAACATGCGGACGCGCCAAACGGGTCGGCAACAATGCCGCCCAATCCCTCACCAATAAAGGTAGAGGAGGTGCCCAACACCGTTTCCGCCCCAAACCACGTCGCAAACACGGTAGCCGTTACGATGTACAGGGGCAGTGACCGTCCAGCCACCACGTAATCTTTGGATGAATGAACTTGGAGGGCGGCATATAATCCGATGGCAATGGATGCCGCAAGATACAACAGAACGAGTATAACCAAAGTGCTCATGTGATTTTCCCCAGACAGGCGAGAGCTGCGTTTGTATTAGGAGACCCAAAAACCCTATACCCGTCAAGAGGTAATCGAAAGGAGATTATTGTGTTAAAACCTGTCATTTTTTATCGATCTTATTTTTATGAGGATTTATTCTGATATTTTTTTTATGGGGCATTATTTTTTTTAGATTCCCCCTTACTTAAGGGAGAAGTTCATTATTTTATGTTAAATATTTTATTTTCCAATTTCTGAAGTTATAGCGTCGGTCCAGCTGAATAATGAGATGTAAGAGTGGTGAAAATATATGAGTGTTCTTAAAATCATAGGCGTAGGATTTTCTCGTAAGAGTCCTTTTAAATAGTAGTAAAGGAATATAAGCATACCTTAAATTTAAAGTCAACACTTTATTCTAAAATTGTTTCTTGGATGACCGCTCGAGATGAATAGTGCTGATCGAATAAAGTGGTACATTTTTCTCTTGGATTGTTTTTAAAAATACTGTAAGAACGAAGGAAGAACACAAGGAAATGTCCTACGTCCACAAACGGGCCCCGGTAAAATTAATCGTCAAGGACTTCTTTGCGAGGATTCAGTATTATTTAGCCGTTCATAAGGATGAAGAACAATGTATAAACATTTGAAATATATTTATATTATTCTGTTATGTACAGTGGTTATAATTGGCTTGCCAGGCTGCGTTGCTGTGTGGGGTGCTCCTTATAAGATCGAATTTAAGAGCCGTTCGTCAATTACGTTTTCATACGACCCCATGATGGCGAATTGGGGCGAAGTACAAAACATTGCTCAAGCGCATTGCGATCAATATAATAAAGACGCGGTAGTACACAAACAAACCCGTTCCGATTGGGGTCTGATGACCGTGGATTATACGTGTAAAAATCGGGGGAAAGAAGTGAAAGGGGAGAATGATAATAAGTGAGTCTTCACTTCCCCCTTTCAAGGGGAGAACTGTTCTGAATTTCTTATCTTCCTCTTCCCAAACCGCATAAACCGCGTATGATAGAGACGATTTAGCTTCGTTTCTCTCTTTCCGTTTACCCTGCGCGGTGCCCCATGCTCTCTGATTCTGATCGTATTTTTACCAATCTGTATGGGTGGGAATCTTTTGCTCTTGAACAGGCGCGTGCACGCGGCGATTGGGACGGCACGGCGGCGATCATCACAAAGGGCCGCGACTGGATTATCGACGAAATGAAAAAATCGGGCCTGCGCGGGCGGGGCGGGGCGGGGTTCCCGACCGGTATGAAATGGTCGTTTATGCCGAAAGATGACGGCAAGCCCCATTATCTGGTGATTAACGCTGATGAATCCGAGCCCGGGACGTGCAAGGACCGTGATATTTTACGCCATGACCCTCATAAATTAATCGAGGGTGCATTACTCGCCGGATTTGCGATTGGCGCCCACCGGGCCTATATATACGTGCGCGGCGAATTTTATAATGAAGCATCGAATGTGGTACAGGCGATCCGTCAGGCGTATGACACAGGATTATTGGGCAAAAATGCCGCCGGGTCCGGGTGGGATTTTGATGTCGTCTTGCACCGCGGGGCGGGGGCGTATATTTGCGGGGAAGAGTCTGCCTTACTCAACAGTCTTGAAGGACGCAAGGGGGAACCGCGGAATAAACCGCCGTTCCCGGCGAGTGCGGGGTTATATTCATGCCCAACCACGGTCAATAACGTTGAGACAATTGCATCGGTGCCAACCATTTTGCGCCGCGGGGGCGGGTGGTTTTCGGGGATCGGGCCGAATGAAAAAAATACGGGAACGAAATTATTTTGCATTTCGGGTCACGTGAATAATCCGTGCAATGTGGAAGAGGCCATGGGCATTCCTATGAAAGAATTGATCGAGCGGCATGCGGGAGGCGTTCGCGGGGGATGGGATAATGTGCTGGCCGTAATCCCTGGTGGGTCGTCGACACCGTTATTACCACGCGCGATTTGTGACACGGTAACGATGGATTTTGATAGTTTACGCGCCGTGCAATCGGGCTTGGGAACTGCCGGCTTGATCGTGATGGATAAATCGACTGATATCGTCGCTGCGATTGCGCGATTGTCCTATTTTTATATGCATGAAAGTTGCGGTCAATGCACGCCGTGCCGCGAAGGGACGGGATGGATGTGGCGCATTATGACGCGTATAGCAAACGGTAACGCGCGGGTGGATGAAATTGACACGTTGCTCGAAATTTCCAAGGAGATCGAAGGTCACACCATTTGCGCCCACGGTGATGCATCGGGCTGGCCGATCCAAGGATTAATGCGTCATTTCCGTCCATTGGTCGAGGAACGGTTACTCGCCGCACGTAAAACGGCAAAGGCGGCGTGAAGAATCATATGGATTTTGTTCAGTCACAGCATATTTAAAATATTGAAATTTATAGGTTATCTAAAATGCCAAAATTAAAAATTAACAACACTGAAATCGATGTCGCACCAGGGACATCGATCCTTCAAGCAGCGGAACAATTGGGTGTCGAAATCCCGCGGTTTTGTTACCACGATAAATTATCGGTCCCAGCGAATTGCCGGATGTGTCTGGTTGAGGTCAAGGGGTCGCCCAAACCGGTGGCATCATGTGCGATGGCCTGTGGTGATAATATGGAAGTATTTACCGATAGTCCCATGAGTAAAAAAGCGCGTAACGGCGTCATGGAAATGTTGTTGATCAACCACCCTCTTGATTGCCCTATCTGTGATCAGGGAGGTGAATGCGATTTGCAAGATCAGGCCGTGGCATACGGATTTGATCGTTCGCGGTATTATGAATCAAAACGCGCCGTACCGGATAAAGATATCGGGCCATTGGTTAAAACCGTGATGACGCGGTGCATTCAATGCACGCGATGTGTCCGGTTTTGTGATGAGATTGCGGGCACGGCCGAATTGGGTCTGATGAACCGCGGCGAAAACGTGGAAATTGGCCCATTTGTTGATCGCCCCGTGACCACCGAAATGTCCGGAAACCTGGTTGATGTCTGCCCGGTTGGGGCCCTTACCAACAAACCTTATGCATTCGCGGCACGCCCATGGGAATTGCGTAAAGTTGATTCAATTGACGTGATGGATGCCGTTGGGTCAAACATCCGCATCGATGTGCGCGGCAATGCCGTGATGCGCGTTCTGCCCCGCCTGAATGAAGACGTGAACGAAGAATGGATTGGCGATCGTACGCGCTATGCGATTGACGGGCTGAAATACGCACGGCTTGACCGCCCGTATGTCCGTGATTCGGGTACGCAAAAATTACGATCTTGCACGTGGGACGAGGCATTGCAAACGGTTGCAGACGCAATGAAACGTACGCCATCTGATAAAATGTGCGTGCTGTCGGGCGATCTTCCTGCTGTTGATGAATTGGTTGTGATTAAAGATTTATTCCAAAAAATGGGCAGCAATCATTATGAATGCCGTACGATGGGCGCGATGGTCGATACATCGACGCGCGGCGCGTATTTGTTTAACACCGGGATCGCCGGGATTGAGCAAGCCGACGCGATTGTGATGATTGGTGCGAACCCGCGGGTTGAGGCCACGATGGTGAATGCGCGCATTCGCAAAACTTGGCTGCAATCCAATAAACGCCTGCCTGTGGCCATCATTGGCGAAAACGCGGATCTGACATATCCCACCATGTATTTGGGGGATGGGGTCGAAGCGATTGAAGATTTGGCTACAGGTAAAGGGGCGTTTGCGGATATCTTGAAAAAGGCTCAACATCCCATGTTTATCGTCGGGGTGGGGGCGTTGCAACGGGTGGATGGCCCATCGATTGTAAAACGTATATATGATATTGCACGTCAATATAATGTAATTCGAGAGGGTTGGAACGGGTGGAATATCCTTCACCTGGCCGCCGCGCGCGTGGGTGCCCTTGATATCGGGTTCCATGGCATGTTCGATATCACGACCCAGGATTTTATTTATTTGATGAATGCGGATACTGATTTTGTGATGGACCGTATACATAAGGACGCGTTTGTGGTGTACCAGGGGCATCATGGTGATCGCGGGGCCGCACGGGCCGATGTGATTTTACCGGGCGCGGCCTATACGGAAAAAAATGCGATTTACGTTAATATGGAAGGTCGTGTCCAACAAACGCGGATGGCGGTTGCCCCGATTGGCGAGGCGCGTGAAGATTGGAAAATCATTCGCGCCCTGTCCGATGTATTAGGCAAGACGTTGCCCTATAACACGCATGCTGATTTAAGGGACCGGATTATTACGGAATGGCCGCATTTGGGGCGGTTTGATGTATGCGAATCCTCACCGATGCCCGATACGATTGGACGGGCCGGTAATATTGGACGCACCGGATTTATCAACGCCGTGCGCAATTATTACCGAACGAATGTGGTGACGAATGCCTCGCCCACGATGGCGGAATGCGTGCGGGTGTTTCAAGGTGGCGGGCAGGGGATAGGGAAAAGTGCCGAAAGGAATGTGGCATAAATGATCGAATTTATGAATCTATACGGTATGGATTTTTTATGGGCCCTGTTGCACATCGGTGCGATTGTCGGCGCGGTGCTGTTTGGGGTGGCGTACCTGACGTACGCCGAACGCAAAGTCTTGGGCGCGATGCAGCGGCGTCAAGGGCCGATGACGGTTGGTCCCTTTGGCCTGTTGCAACCCATTGCCGACGGCGTCAAACTTCTGTCAAAAGAATCGATCCTGCCCACAAACGCGCATAAACCGGTTTTTCTGTTGGCCCCGATGTTGTTATTTACGTTGGCGTTACTCGCGTGGGCGGTTATTCCGATTGATGCAAAAATTGTTCTCGCGAACATTAACGTCGGTATTTTGTTTTTGTTCGCGATCTCGTCGATGGGTGTGTATGGAATCATCATGGCGGGATGGGCATCAAATTCAAAATACGCGTTCCTCGGGGGGATGCGGTCGGCATCGCAAATGGTATCCTATGAAGTATCGATGGGATTGGTGATTGTGTGCGTGTTGTTGACGACCGGTACGTTGAATCTGACTGGTATTGTTGAGGCCGCGCGGCCATGGTGGATGGTTGCGTTACTGTTCCCAATGTTCATTGTGTTTTTGGTGTCGATTTTGGCCGAAACCAACCGCGCGCCGTTTGATTTGGCCGAGGGCGAATCGGAATTATCGGGTGGGTTTATGGTTGAATATTCATCCATGACATTTGCGTTATTTTTCTTGGGCGAATATGCGAATATGATTTTGATGTCGGCGATCACGACTGTGTTATTCCTGGGCGGATGGTTGCCGCCGTTTGGGATCGCGGCGTTGGCTGTTGTGCCGGGGTGGATTTGGTTTATTTTAAAAATCTGCGCTGTGTTGTTTTTCTTTATCTGGGCGCGGGCGTCTTTTCCGCGGTATCGCTATGACCAATTGATGCGATTGGGGTGGAAGGTGTTCTTGCCGCTGTCGTTGATTTGGGTTGTCGTGGTGTCCGGCGTGTTGGTATATACGGGGAGTTTGCCGGGGTGACAAACCGCCAGTATAAAACATACCGCCATTATAAAGGTGGATTGTACCTGAAAATCTGCGATGCTTTGCATACGGAAACAGACGAGATGATGACAGTGTATGTCTGCGCCGTACGCGGCACCGTGTATACGCGGCCCAAGGCAATGTTTGACGAAACGGTGACAACCGTTGATTATACAGGGCCGCGGTTCATTCCGGTGGCGGATGGATTGACAAAAGACCAGGCCAAAGGTTTTTTTAAGAATGATGCAACCCTGACGAAAGTCGGGGGCCAGATTTAATTTGAAATTAAGTTTGGATACCGGCTTTCGCCGGTATGGCAATTTGAGTAAGATGGCGAAAGGGATTGGGGATAAAAAATATGGCGACCGTCAATGTGCTTAAATCATTTCTGCTGTACGAAATCGTTAAGGGGATGTTGCTCACCTTAAAATATGTATTTTTCGTACCGCGGGTCACAATCAATTATCCATTTGAAAAGGGGCCGATTTCCCCCCGGTTTCGGGGTGAACATGCTCTACGCAGGTATGCGAACGGTGAAGAACGGTGTATTGCTTGTAAATTGTGCGAGTCTGTGTGTCCGGCCCAGGCCATCACGATCGAGGCCTCCCCGCGCGACGACGGGTCGCGTCGAACGACGCGATATGATATTGATATGACCAAATGTATATATTGTGGATTATGCCAAGAAGCCTGTCCGGTGGATGCCATTGTCGAGGGGCCGAATTTTGAATATGCAACCGAAACGCGTGAAGAATTATTTTACAATAAACAAAAATTGCTGGACAATGGTGACCGATGGGAAGCGCAAATCGCTTCGAATTTGGTCAAAGATGCCCCGTATCGCTAGTAAAATATAGTCCCGGTAAAGGCCGGGACTTCGAGATTTATATAAGAACTAGGTCCCGACCTTTACCGGGGCGACACTTGAGAGAATTAATCATGATTATCGCTCTTACCTTTTATCTTTTCTCCTTTATCCTGACCCTGTCGGCAGGCGCTGTGATTATGGCACGGCATCCGGTGCATTCGGTGCTGTTCTTGATCCTCGCGTTTTTTAATGCGGCAGGGTTATTTATATTATTGGGGGCTGAATTTATCGCCATGTTGTTGGTGATTGTGTATGTGGGTGCGGTCGCTGTGTTGTTCTTGTTCGTTGTCATGATGCTCGATATGTCATTTTCCGATTTGCGCAAGGGCGCGATGCAATATGTGGGCATGGGCGGTGTTTTGGGCGGTGTATTGATGGTGGAATTGATTACCCTCTATGCTGCCGGTGGATTTGGCGCGCGTACAGCACCGATTATTTCGGGGGCGGAGACTGTACAAAATACCCAAGCCTTGGGTCGCGTGTTGTATACCGATTATATTTTACCGTTCCAATTGTCGGGGTTGGTTTTATTTGTCGCGATGATTGGGGCGATTGTGTTAACTCATCGGGTGCGGTCGGGGGTACGGCGGCAGTCGGTCGCGGGGCAAAACGCAACGCGCGCCCGCGATGTTTTGGAGATTCGGGCCGTTGTGTCCGGGGCAGGAGTCGAAAATGTTTGAGATTGGGTTATTACATTATTTAACTGTGGCGGCGGTGATTTTTACCTTGGGTGTTTTTGGCATATTCCTGAACCGCAAAAACTTGATTATCATTCTGATGTCGATTGAATTGATGTTATTGGCGGTGAATATTAATTTTGTCGCGTTTTCAGCGTTCATGGGCGATATCGCGGGCCAGGTATTTACGATGTTTATTCTGACAGTGGCCGCAGCCGAGGCGGCAATTGGTTTAGCCATCCTGGTTGTTTATTTCCGAAACCGCGGGAGTATTGCGGTTGAGGAGTTGTCAGAATTGCGAGGGTAGGGGAATTTAACAGTTAGGGGAGTAAATGCGAGCTGCCGATCGGCGGACATTGGCCGAAGATTTGGATCTTTTGGCGGATCATCTGAAACGGGTTTATGCCATTTCGGTTCGGGCGGTCCATCCTCCGGCGTTCCAAGCCCAACTGCCCCATGACATTTCCGTATCATCAGCGAAAATCATTATAGTTGTAATGGATACGCCCGTACCGGTGGGTTTGTCACATCGTCCCCCAAGTCATTTAGATTATTACGGGATCGAATATGTTGTTGCAAATCATTCTTAAGCTGACGGATTAAGTATAGCTGCACTTGAGGCTTGAGGCATTCCTCTCCCACCTTAGGGAGAAGAGGTTCTTTTAAATTTCTTGTTCAGTTCACTCTTTTATTTTGGCTATAAGTCTATAAGATATAAACGTATACGCGATTTGGGCATTCTGGCCCAATGGCGCCTGATTCATCGTTTAAAATCCTGATCACAAAAATTGTCCTTGGATGGTTCCATGCTTGAATATTTCCCCTTTATTGCTGTTTTTGGGCCGCTCCTTGGGTTTTTGATCACCGGACTGTTGGGGAGGCGCTTTCCAGACTCATTTTCTCAAACGGTCACGTGCGTGTTGATGATCGTCGCAGCGGCATCGTCCATTGGGTTGTTTCAAGATGTGATTTTAAACGGTAACGACCGTGTTATTACCTTGGCCCCGTGGATTGCGACTGCCGGTTTGACGGTTGATTGGGCGATCCGTCTTGATTCTTTATCGGTTGTGATGATGTGTGTCATTAATATTGTCTCGGCGTGCGTCCATGTTTATTCGGTTGGGTATATGTCGCATGATAAATCTGTTCCCCGTTTTATGGCTTATTTATCATTGTTTACCTTTGCGATGCTGATGTTGGTGACGGCCGATAATTTGATTCAAGTATTTTTTGGGTGGGAAGGTGTTGGTCTCGCATCCTATTTATTGATCGGTTTTTGGTATGAAAAACCATCTGCAAATGCGGCGGCGATTAAAGCATTTGTTGTCAACCGGGTGGGGGATTTGGGCTTGATGCTTGGAATTCTTGCTACTTTTGTTGTATTTGGAAGCGTTAATTTTACGGATATTTTTGGGGCGGCCGCCGCGCATAAAGATGACATGTTTCATTTCTTAGGAGCCGATGTGCATGCATTGACCTTGGTGTCGCTGTTGTTGTTTATAGGGGCGATGGGCAAATCGGCACAACTGGGGTTGCATACGTGGCTGCCCGACGCGATGGAGGGGCCGACGCCTGTATCCGCTTTGATCCACGCGGCGACTATGGTGACGGCGGGGGTGTTCTTGGTTGCGCGGTTTTCACCTGTATTTGAATATGCACCAGACGCCCTGATGGTTGTAACCATTGTAGGGGCGGCGACCGCTTTTGTCGCAGCAACCATTGGCCTTACACAATATGATATTAAGCGGGTCATTGCGTATTCGACCATGTCACAATTGGGATATATGTTTTTTGCTCTCGGCGTGTCGGCGTATGGTGCGGCGATGTTTCATTTGGTCACCCACGCCTTTTTTAAGGCGTTGTTATTCTTGGGGGCGGGGTCGGTCATCCATGCTATGGACGGGGAGCAAGACATGCGCAAAATGGGAGGCATTTGGCGCAAAATCCCCTTTACTCATACAATGATGTTGATTGGGACGTTGGCATTGTGCGGTGTGCCGTATTTTGCCGGGTATTATTCCAAAGACACAATCCTTGAGGCCACGTGGGCGTCGGGCGGTGATCTGGGCCATATCGTGTATTGGGTTGGCGTTTTGGCTGCGTTCATGACGGCGTTCTATTCATGGCGGTTGATGAGCATGACATTTTACGGCAAAACCCGGACAGATTCGCACACGTTCGATCATGTGCATGAAAGCCCGTGGTCCATGAAGCTGCCATTACTGGCCCTGTCGATGGGTGCTGTGTTTTCGGGGGCGTACCTTTATGGGGGCAAGGTCGATGGATATTTACATCATGCATCGGTCAAGGTTGAACATGTGGCTGAATATGCTGAAAAAGTAGTCGTACATAAACAAGAACCTTTGACATTCTTGAACTATAAATCTTGGAACCGTGATGCGTTTTGGGATAAAGCATTATATGTTCTGCCCGAGAATGACAGCGTAACTTTGGCCCATAATGTGCCTATTTGGACGAAATGGACTCCAACTTTTGTAGCGGCAACAGGGATGGTCTTGGGTTTGTTGTTTTATCTGGTCTTTACTGGTGCGCCTGCGGCGTTTGTCAGGTTATTCCGCCCATTGCATACCTTATTTTATAATAAATGGTTTTTTGATCCTGTTTATGATGTTGTATTTGTGCAATCTGCACGGATCTTAGGTCGAATTTTTTGGCGAATTGGAGATCAAGGTATAATTGATGGCGGTGGCCCGCGGACGCTTACGGGATTTACGCGCTATATGGCAGCGGGATTATCTGATGTTCAAACAGGATATGTATTTCATTATGCCCTGGCCATGATGGGAGCGGTGATTATCTTGATTACATGGATTGCGTATAAGATGGATTTAATTGCCGGGTTTATTGGTTGAAGGTAGAATTTAATATGTCAGTGATCGATTATCCCATCCTTTCCGTGATGACATTCTTGCCGCTGCTTGGCGCGGTGTTGATCGCTTTGATCCGGGGGTTCCCAGAAGCCCAGATAAATAATTATGCGCGCTGGACGGCGTTATTATTTAGCGGATTTGTTTTTGTTTTGTCATTATCGGCGTTAAAGCAATTTGATCCATCGAATCCTGGGTTCCAATTTATTGAAAAAACTACATGGTTTCCTGCCCTTGGGTTGAATTATCATATGGGCGTAGATGGGTTATCGATTTATTTTGTTGTCTTGTCTGCATTCCTGACTTCTGTATGTATTATTTCGGCGTGGTCTGCGGTGCAAACGCGCGTCAAGGAATATATGATTGCATTTCTTGTTTTAGAAACATTTATGATCGGGACGTTTTGTGCCCTGGATGCTGTTCTATTTTATGTTTTCTTTGAGGGGGTGCTGATCCCTATGTTCCTGATTATTGGGGTGTGGGGTGGGAAAAACCGGATTTATGCGGCATTTAAATTTTTTCTATATACATTACTTGGATCTGTTTTGATGCTGGTAGCGTTGTTGGTCATGTATAGTGTGGCAGGAACGACGGATATTCCAGCCCTTGCCGCGTATGATTTTGCACCAGATTTACAATTTTGGCTGTTCCTGGCATTTTTTGCTTCATTTGCTGTAAAAATGCCGATGTGGCCTGTGCATACCTGGTTACCCGACGCACACGTCGAGGCACCGACTGCGGGATCTGTGATTCTGGCTGGGGTTTTGCTGAAAATGGGGGGGTACGGTTTTTTGCGGTTTTCATTACCCATGTTTCCAGATGCATCAACTTTTTTTGCGCCTTATATAATGGGATTGTCGGTTATTGCAATTATTTACACGTCGTTGATTGCGTTGGTCCAAGATGATATGAAAAAATTGATTGCCTATTCATCGGTTGCGCACATGGGGTTTGTAACCATGGGGATTTTCAGCGGGACGATGGCGGGTGTTCAAGGGGCAATGTTTCAAATGTTGTCACACGGCATAATTTCCGCAGCGTTGTTTCTTTGCGTGGGTGTGGTTTATGATCGAATGCATACGCGTGAGATCAAAGCGTATGGTGGGATTGTGGTTAACATGCCCCGATATGCTGTGGTGTTCATGATATTAATGTTGGGGTCTGTGGGGTTGCCGGGTACGTCCGGCTTTGTGGGTGAATTTTTAGCTTTATTGGGGGCATTCCAATATCAGACATGGGTTGCTGCACTGGCTGGATTTGGCGTTATTTTGGGCGCAGCATATATGTTGCGTTTGTACCGTGCGGTGATCTTTGGGCCGCGCATCAATGCTGATGCGATAGGGATGCCCGATTTAACGATGCGTGAATTTGGGATGTTTGTACCATTTGTGATCATGACGATCGCGTTTGGGGTAATTCCAGGGCATGTCTTGCGGACCAGTGAAATAACGGTCCGGGCATTAATTTTGGCGCCTACGGCGATGGCGCAACATGAATCGGAACAAAAAAAGAATATTCAAGTGTCTGAAAAATCAGATGGGTTAACTCCAGATTCCGTGATTTCGACGAATAAGGGTCATTAAAATGTTATCGCACGATGTATATCTCGTTTTACCTGAATTATTTATTGCCGGCATGGCCTTGATCTTGACGCTGATTGGTGCCGTGCGGGGTGATCGGGCGCTGTCGTTTATTCTGGGGCTCGCCACTTTGGTTATGATTTTGACGGTTGGAGAGTTGGCGACAAATGCCGATTATTGGGATCGCACTGTTTTATTTAATGGTTTATATGTTATCGATTCTTTTGCAACCACTGTTAAAATACTCTGTCTATCCGGCGTTGCACTTTTGTTTGTAATGATGGTGAGTACCTTGCGTGCCGATATGATGGCGCGATTTGAATGCCCGGTATTGGTTATGTTGTCAGTCGTTGGCATGATGGTCATGGTATCAGCCAATCATTTTTTGACGATGTATATGGGTGTTGAATTATCCGCACTTGCGCTCTATGTCCTTGCCGCATTTCGACGTGATCTAGTGTTGTCATCGGAAGCGGGGATGAAATATTTCGTCCTGGGGGCGTTGTCATCTGGAATGTTATTATTTGGGGTATCTTTAGTTTATGGTTTTACGGGGTCATTATCCTTTGATCAAATTCATACAGTTCTGATGAACATCAATGACGCTCAAAAAATGGGTGCTGTTGTAGGTATGGCTTTTATCCTTGCAGGGCTTGCGTTTAAAATATCGGCCGTGCCGTTCCATATGTGGACACCCGATGTTTATCAAGGATCTCCCGGCATTGTAACCGCATTTTTTGCATCTGTTCCAAAAATAGCTGCACTCGCGCTTACGATCCGGGTATTGATGTACCCCTTTGTGGTATTGATCCCGGATTGGGTTCAAATCGTTGCATTTCTCGCTTTGGCCTCTATGGTTTGGGGGGCGTTTGCTGCTGTATCTCAAAATAATATTAAACGTCTCCTGGCCTATGGATCAATTGGAAATATGGGGTATGCCTTGATGGGAGTGTTGACGGCAACTCCTGATGGCTTATCTGCGGCGTTATTATATGTGGCGATATATATGGTGATGACATTAGGTCTTTTCGCGGTGCTGTTGGCCGTACGCGATTCCGATGGAACAATGGCTGAAGAAATTTCGGATTTTTCTGGGTTATCGATCACCAACCCAGTCGCTGCATATATTATTGCGATTATGATGTTTTCAATGGCGGGCATTCCACCGCTGGCTGGCTTTTTTGGTAAATTAATGGTGTTCCAGGCTGCTGTTCAATCGGGATATATTGTGATTGCAATTTTGGGTGTTCTAACTTCGGTTGTTGGAGCGTATTATTATTTACGTATTATTAAGGTGATGTTTTTTGATCTCACCCGCCCCGGCATTCGGATTAGTTTTTCGACAGGGCAGAAAGTTGTTGCGTTTGTATGCGGTCTCGCGATTTTGGCTTTTATAGTGGCACCGAGTGTTGTGAATACACCAATGCAAAACGCCGTTACGGGTCTATCTGCCGGCGCAATTGATTCGGTTGCATTACAAGCCGCGATGATTGCGCCTGCCGCAGGGGGAGATTCTTTCCCTCCGATGCCCACATCAATCCCGAATAAAGGTTTTGCGCAATGATCCCTGAGGGGTTCTCGATCGATTTTTTTGAAACGGTCGACAGTACGCAGATCGAGGCACTTGGCCAATTACAATCGTCTTTAATAGCAGGCCGTTTTTTATCTGGCCGGGTTATTATGGCCGAGCGGCAAACGAAAGGCCGAGGTCGGCAAGGACGTGTTTGGGACAGCCCAAAAGGCAATTTGGCAGCTACCCTGATATGGCCGTTGCCGTCCGGTCAAAATCCTGGGGATTATAGTTTAATTGTGGCTGTTGCAATGGCCGATTCAGTTGCATCTTTTCTAGAAAATCCGGCCAATTTAATGATTAAATGGCCTAATGATTTGTTGGCCGAGGGGAAAAAAATATGCGGGATTTTAATTGAACGTCCCGAACCTGAATGGCTATTAATTGGGACAGGCGTGAACATCATGTTTGCTCCCGATGGCCGTGCGCGATTGGCTGATTTTTGTGATAATGTCCCGTCGGCATGCGATCTGCTATGTTCTTATTTAAAACGGTTTAAGGACTGGATGAAGATTTATAAACGTGATGGATTGTCCCCCATTTGTGCGGCATGGATGTCGCGTGCCTATGGCGTAGGATCTGACATGACCGTGCAATTACCGCAAGAAAGTTTCCAGGCTATTTTTAAGGGTCTTGATTTGACGGATGGTGCGTGTATGGCCGAATTACCTAACGGAACCATTCGACGGGTTCATTCTGGGGAAGTGTTTTTTTGATAAAATACTCTGATTTTGCTGGATTTGAATTGACTTATGACACACAGCGCGCCATGGTAGCGCCATGAATAATCAAGACATAATCGCCCTCCCTTCTGAAGATCTCCATTTTATACCTTTGGGGGGATGTGAAGAGTTTGGCCTGAATTTTAATTTGTATGCCTATGGAGGAAAATTTCTGGGGGTTGATTGTGGCATTGGGTTTGCGGGAGATAAACACCCTGGAATTGATTTGTTACTACCCGATCCAGAATATATTGAAGATCAGGCTAAAAATTTATTGGGGATTATAATTACACATGCACATGAAGATCACGTGGGTGCGGTGCCGTATCTGTGGTCACGGTTAAAATGTCCTATTTATTGTACGCCGTTTGTGGCCAGTTTCCTGCGCCGGAAATGTTCCGAATTTGATGATGTCGCAGGCATGGTAGTTCATGAAATTATGCCCGATCAGATTGTTAAAATTGGCCCATTCACGGTGGGTATCATTGGTGTCACTCATTCGACACCGTCGACCGTATCGTTGACGATTGAGACGCCTGTTGGTTTGGTTGTTCACGGCAATGAATGGAATTTGGACCCAACCCCAAAAGTGGGCATGGTCACAAATCGTGAAGGATTTAAAATTGCAGGCCGTAAGGGGGTCCTTGCCTATGTGGGAGACTCGACAAACTCACCTTTTTCTGGGACATCGATTGGTGAGTTAAAAGTGGAAGAGACATTAGATCACGTCTTTAAAACATGTATGGGCCGCATTTGTGTCACGATGTTTGCGTCAAACATAGGACGCATATTATCGATTGCACGCGCGGCTCGCAAAACAGGGCGCAGTGTATGTTTGGCAGGTCGTTCATTGCAAAATTATGTGGCTGTTGCCAATGAACACAGTATGATAAAGGATATCCCCGAATTTATTGACAGTCGCGCGGCAGCGGGCCTTCCATCCAATCGTATTGTGTATATTGTCACAGGATCTCAGGGAGAGGCTCGCGCTGTGATGAGCCGCATATCAAACCATGATTACCGTGATATAAAATTATCACATGGTGACACGGTCATATTCTCGGCACGACCTATTCCAGGAAATGAACGTGAGATTTCCGCGATCAAAGGTCGGTTTTGGAGCGCGGGGATCAACGTGATTGATATTTATTCGCACCCCACCATTCACGCGACAGGGCATCCTTTCCGAGAAGAAGTTTCGGAAATGATCGATTGGGTTCGTCCGCGCATTTTGATCCCGATACAAGGGGAACGCTTGCATTTGGAAGCACAGGCCGATATCGCGCGCAAAAAACAAGTACCGTTTACCATTGTACCCGAAAATGGGATGGTCATTCGGTTGTCCGAAAACGGCCCAACCGATATTGGCCGTGTGGTGTCGGGATCATTGGCAGTTGAACCATCACGCGTCATTGCAACGTCGCACCCGGCGTTGGTTGAACGCCGCCAGATGCAAGGTGGTGGTGTTCTAATGATTACCGTCATCTTAAATGCAGTAGGAAAATTGGTGCATCCGGCCCAAATTTCAGGTGTGGGATTGTTTGATTTGGAAGACCCGGAGGACATGCGCGTGATCCGCGATATTTCTCATGCCTTAGATGATAAATTGAAAAATTTAAAATCAACGGATCAATTAAATGATCAAAATGTTGTCGTGGATGAATTGCGTTTTGCAGCGCGACGGGTGGTGAGCACGGCGCTTGGGGTTAAACCCAAAGTTATGGTTCATGTGGTGCGGGTTTAGGTACAATATCATCTCTGTGAAAGCAGGGATCCAGAGAGGGTTAAAATGCATATCGTATCCGGCGTTGTTTTATTTTTCTTGCTGTGGTGGACGGTAATTTTCGTGACGTTGCCGTTTGGAAACCGGCGCAACGTTGCAGGGAACGCGACGCAGACGGGAGGTATGGACGGCCACGCCGGCAGTGCGCCGTTAAACCCAAATATGCGACGGAAAATAATTGCAACAACCATCATTACGGCGATATTGTGGTATCCGGCATATTGGGGATTTCGCGAAACCCTCAATAATTTGCGCGAAAGTGCGCGATTAATGAGCATCGAGGATGATTCAAAAATGAATACCCCCGCGACCATAAAACCCATCCCCTAGGGGATGACAAATTTTGGTAAAGACGGTAAAGTGGGGGAATAAAAAAAGAGGAGACGAAGATGCGGGTATCTGTTTTAGCAACACATACGGTTCGAGAAAACCCAGGAGATGAAGAAAGTATTAACGCCCAATTATTGGCGCGTGGGGGATTCGTCCGTAAGTTGATGGCTGGGGCATATTCTTTCTTGCCGCTGGGTCTGCGTGTTCTTTATAAAATTGAACGTATTATTCGTGACGAGATGAATGCGATTGGATCGCAAGAAATTTTAATGCCCGCTTTGCACCCGGCAGATAATTGGATTCAGACGGGGCGTTGGGATAAAGTTGATGTTCTTTTTAAATTAAAAGGGGCAGGGGATAAAGATTATGCACTCGGTCCCACACACGAAGAAGTTGTTACACCCTTGATTGGGGGATTCATTAATTCGTACCGTGACCTTCCAATTTCTGTTTATCAAATTCAAACAAAATTTAGAAATGAGGCGCGTGCAAAATCGGGCTTATTGAGGGGGCGTGAATTTCGTATGAAGGATATGTATTCATTCCATGCGACAGAAGGGGATCTCGATTCATATTATGAACTGTCAAAGACCGGGTATGAAAATGTATATGCACGTTGTGGTTTAGCTGATATTACTTATATGACCTATGCATCGGGTGGTATGTTCTGTAAATATTCGCATGAATATCAAATGATCACACCTTATGGTGAAGATATTATTCATGTTTGTGATAAGTGTCGTATTGCAATCAATAAAGAAATTATGGAAGACTTAAATCATTCTTGCCCTGAATGCGGAAATAAAGATTTGCGTGAGGTTAAGGCGATCGAGGTTGGGAATATTTTTAAACTCATGACTCGCTTTTCAGATTCTTTTGGATTGAAATTTAATGATGAAACAGGGGCTGTGAAAGATAAGGTTTACATGGGTTGCTATGGAATTGGGCCGTCGCGGTTGGTTGGTTCAATTGTTGAGGCATCCCACGATGACGCAGGAATCATTTGGCCAGAACCGGTGGCACCGTTTGCCGTGGGTCTTATCAATTTAAAAACTGGGGATGCGACAACAGATACGATTGCCACGCGGGTATACGACACGTTACAACAGAACAGAATCGAAGTTCTGTATGATGATCGTGACGAACGTGCCGGGGTAAAATTTGCCGATATGGATTTGATCGGATTGCCGTGGCAAGTGATTGTCGGGCCCAAGGGTGCTGCGAACGGCATGGTCGAAATCAAAAATCGAAAATCAGGTGATCGCCAGGAATTATCGGTTGAATCCGCATTGGCGTTTTTAAAAGAAAAAACCAAGACGACGTTGTTTTGGTCGTTGAATTAGAATATATGTCGCCCTGGCGCAGGCCGGAGCTTCGATGTCACTGGATCCCGGCCTGTGCTGGCATGACAACGAATAGAAAAGGCTTTTTTTAATATGTTCTCTCCTCTCGAATACATGATCGCATTCCGATACTTGCGTGCGCGTAAGGCCGAGGGGTTTGTATCGGTGGTTGCTGCATTTTCGTTCCTGGGGATTATGTTGGGCGTTGCGACATTGATCATCGTGATGTCCGTGATGAACGGCTTTCGCGCCGAACTGATCACGCGGATGTTGGGGTTGAATGGTCACCTAAATGTCGTTGCCCGTGATGCACCGCTGTTTGATTATCTGGATATTTCACGGCGCGTTGCAAAGGTGCCGGGTGTTATGACAGTGGCCCCGATGATTGAAGGTCAGGCATTGATGACATCGAATGGCAACGCATCGGGCGTCATGGTGAGGGGATTTTCATCCGATGATTTTTCCAAAAAGCCGGTAATCAAATCATCCATCACCGATGGTCGTATGGAGGATTTTTTGGGTACGCGCGTGGCGATTGGGATAAAAATGGCTGAACGATTGGGCCTGCACATCGGCGACAGCATAACGTTATTATCACCAAAGGGGCGGTCGGGGCCATTCGGCACCATTCCGCGCATGCAGACGTTTCAAATCGCTATTATTTTTGACGTTGGGATGTATGAATTTAATAACGGATTCATTTTTATGCCACTTGAGGCCGCGCAGAAGTTTTTTGAATTGCCTGGTGCAGCGAACTCGATTGAGATTATGGTTGATCACCCTGAGGCTTTAGCCCCAATTAAAACAAGTATTGCAGCGACATTGATCAACCAAGCTGAAGTTTATGATTGGCAAGACACGAACCAAACTTTCTTGGGGGCGTTAAAAGTTGAACGCAATGTCATGTTTATTATTTTAACACTGATCATTTTGGTTGCGGCGTTTAATATTATTTCGTCGATGATGATGTTGGTCAAGGATAAAACGCGCGACATTGCGATTTTGCGCACGATGGGCGCGACGCGGTCGAGCATTCATAAAATATTTTTACTCACCGGCGCGAGTGTCGGTATTGCAGGCACGTTGATGGGCGCAGTTTTGGGGATTACGTTTGCTTTAAATATCGAAAGCATTCGGCAGGGTTTACAAAAATTGATGGGCACCAATTTATTTTCAGACGAAGTTTATTTTCTGTCTCAATTGCCGTCCCGTATTGAATTTGGTGATGTGGCGACCGTTATTTCGATGGCGTTGATTATTTCTGTGCTTGCAACATTATATCCGGCACGCCGCGCGGCACGCCTGGACCCCGTGGAGGCCATTCGATATGAATAACCCTCCTGAAAAACAAACTGTGTTATTGGTACGTAATTTGCGCAAAATATTTCCTGTGGGTGCGGGAGATGACGGTGCTTTGACGATTTTTAAGGATGTTAATTTATCCGTTGGGCGGGGCGAAATTGTCGCGTTGGTCGGACCGTCTGGGGCGGGAAAATCAACATTTTTACAACTCGTCGGGCTATTGGATACCCCAACCGACGGCCAAATCATGATTGAAAGCCGCGATGTGAGTCACATGAATGACACCGACCGAACCGCCATGCGCAGAAATAAAATTGGATTTGTATATCAATTTCACCATTTATTGCCTGAATTTTCGGCACTTGAAAATGTTGTTATCCCGCAAATGATTGCGGGCGTTGCGCGGGGTGATGCCGAAAATCGCGGAGTCGCGTTGTTATCCGCGATTGGTCTGGGACATCGGTTATCACACCGCCCGGCGCGGCTGTCAGGGGGGGAACAACAACGCGTCGCGATTGCGCGCGCCGTAATAAACCGCCCTCGGTTATTGTTGGCGGACGAGCCCACCGGGAACCTGGACCCTGATACGGCACGCCAAGTGTTTCAGATTTTGCTGGATCTTGTGCGTCAAACCGGGGCAGGGGCCATTATCGCTACGCATAATATGGATCTGGCCGAACAAATGGACCGCATAATTGAATTGAAACAGGGGCGGGTGATCAGTTATTGAGGTCTAAGAGCTGTCTCTATTTCATTAATAGGAACTTGAATCTCTTGTAAATCTATTAGGTTTGATCCTGGGCTTAAACATTGAATTGCAGCTTTAAAAAAGTCATATAAACTTGGGCCGCGACCGTTATGCACATTTTTGGGATATTTTGTTTTAACAGTGATGCAATGATGGATAGAATTTATAAAAATCTCTCTAGCTGATGAAGTATTTAGGGTATTTAATTCAGTTAATAAATTCGATTTGACATCGTTAAAATGATCTGGTTGCGATTCAAATGGGCTTAAATCGATTAACTCCCAAAATGCGTAAACAGCACGAGAGAAGGTTCCTTTACAGTCCTTGGATGTCAACATTAGGATTGCTGCTTTGTTCAAAATTGATATTGTTGATTTATACTGTATACTATAGATAAAAATCAATACGTAAATAAATATGAACAACATCCCCTTCATCCACCTGCACACCCATTCGGCGTATTCATTGGCCGAAGGCGCGATCAAGGTTAAAGATTTGGTCAAGGCGTGTGCAAAGCGCGACATGCCTGCCGTTGCGTTGACGGACACGAATAATGTCTTCGGCGCGATGGAATTTGCCTTAGAATGTGTCAAGGCTGGGGTTCAACCGATCATAGGGGTTCAGATACAACTTGCGGATTTAGGTCAAATCGTTTTATTGGCGCAACACACGGATGGATATAAAAATCTGTCACATTTAATCAGTACCGCGCATTTGCGTAACGATGAAATGCATACAGTATATATTACATTTGAAGACTTACGAGAATATCATACGGGCTTGATTTGTTTAACCGGCGGCGCGCGCGGACCCATTGGTCGGGCGATTATTAATCATCAATTTGATTATGCGGATAATATCACACGCGACTTGCACACTATTTTTGAAGATCGTTTGTATATCGAGATTCAACGACATCATTTAAATGAAGAAAATATCACCGAGACGCCAATGATTGACCTCGCCTATGCGCACAATATCCCATTGGTGGCTACAAATAATTCATATTTTCTTGACCCTGATATGCACGAGGCGCATGACGCGTTGTTATGTATCGCTGAAGGTCGTTATATCACCGAGACCGATCGACGCACCGAAACGGTGGATCATGATTTAAAATCTGCCGACGATATGATGGCATTATTTGCAGATCTACCCGAGGCCATTATAAATACAACCGTGATCGCGCAACGTTGCGCGCATATTTTAAAGCCGATCAATCCATTATTGCCGCCGTTTGAAACCGAAGGCGGTAGATCGGAAGAGGAGGAGCTGTGCGTTCAATCACGCGAAGGATTAAATTGGAGGCTTGAAAATTATGTGTTCATCAATTCGCATACATCCGACGACCGCGACCGCATTCGTGCCCAATATTCCAATCGTTTGGAATATGAACTGAAAATTATTATTCAGATGAAATTTCCAGGATATTTTCTGATTGTTTCTGATTTTATTAAATGGGCCAAGACACAAGATATTCCGGTGGGACCGGGTCGTGGCTCTGGGGTTGGGTCATTGGTCGCATGGTCACTCAAAATTACTGACCTTGATCCCATTCCATTGGACCTGTTATTTGAACGCTTTTTAAACCCAGAGCGGGTATCTATGCCGGATTTTGACGTCGATTTTTGTCAAGATCGGCGTGATGAAGTGATTAGGTACGTTCAAAAAAAATATGGCACTGATCGTGTGGCACAAATTATTACATTTGGAAAATTGCAAGCCCGCGCGGTTATCCGTGACGTGGGACGCGTCTTGCAAATGCCGTATGGCCAGGTTGATAAAATCGCGAAGCAAATTCCCCAAAACCCGACGCATCCAATTACACTCGAGGACGCATTGGCTGCCGATCCTGAATTTCGGGCCCAAATTGCGGCAGATGAAACGACACAAAAATTAGTGGATGTGGCATTACAGCTGGAGGGGTTATATCGTCATGCATCCACTCACGCTGCCGGTGTGGTGATTGGTGATCGTCCGCTACCCGATTTGGTTGCTTTATACCGCGACTCAAAATCGACGATTCCAGCGACACAATTTAATATGAAGTATGTTGAACAAACGGGCCTTGTCAAATATGATTTTTTGGGGCTTAAAACCCTAACGGTAATTAAATGTGCATTAAAATATATTTATCAAACAACAGGAACCGATATTGATATATTAAAAATTCCGTTAAACGATACAAAGACTTTTGAAAATTTGTTACGGGGCGACACGGTAGGGCTATTTCAAATTGAAAGTGCGGGGATGCGCGATGCGATGCGTAAAATAAAGCCCACACGGTTTGAAGATATTATTGCTTTGGTGGCTATGTATCGACCTGGTCCTATGGAGAATATTCCAGTATATGGGAATATTAAAGATGGTAAACAAGAACCAAATTATTTACACGAAAAATTGGAACCTGTTTTAAAAGAAACATACGGCATCATGGTGTACCAGGAACAGGTGATGCAGGCCGCACAGGTATTGTGTGGCTATTCTCTGGGCGGCGCCGATCTATTACGTCGTGCGATGGGGAAAAAAATTAAGGCCGAAATGGATGCGCAACGCAGCGTTTTTGTTGACGGTGCAATCAAGACATCTGGATTAACGGAAGACTACGCCAACGAAATTTTTGATTTAATCGCTAAATTTGCAGATTATGGTTTTAATAAATCGCACGCCGCTGCGTATGCATTAATTACCTATCAAACGGCGTGGTTAAAAACTCATTATCCGGTTGAATTTATGGCGGCATCTATGACATTGGATAAGGGAAATACGGATAAGTTAGCTGTTTTTAAACAGGCTGCTGTGCGTATGGGGATTCCCGTTCTGCCACCGGATATTAATATGTCGACGCATGATTTTTTGGTGGAGACATTGCCAGAGGAACGTGTCGTCCCGGCGCAGGCCGGGACCTCGTCACGATCACCACTGGATTCCGGCCTACGCCGGAATGACACTTGTATCCGTTACGCCCTTGCCGCACTCAAAGGTGTCGGTGAAGGGGCGATTGAACAAATTGTAGCCGAGCGCACAATGAATGGCCCGTACACATCCATCTCAGATTTTTTGAAACGTATTGACCCAAAATGGGTAAACCGACGGCAAATTGAAGTGATGGCGGGGGCGGGGGCGTTTGATTCTCTGTATGATAACCGTGCATCTATTTATGCAGGCGCTGATCACATGCTGGCTTTTGCCAATCGTCATCGTGATGAACGCGATAGTGGTCAGTCTAGTTTATTTGGGGGGCCGGAGGGGGCCAATGAGACAGACAAGGATATCAATTTGCCTTCTGCAAAATGGGATTCATTCGAACGGTTGCAATATGAATTTGAATCAGTGGGGTTTTATTTAACCGCGCACCCGCTCGATTCACGCCGCGCACAACTCGAACGTATGGGGATTATGGCGTATGCAGATATACCGGGGTTGTTGTCGACACGTCCCTCCACGCGCGTGAATTTGGCGGGTGTTGTGATCAAACGCCAAGAAAAAATGTCAAAATCGGGAAAAAAATTTGCGTTCCTGACAATGTCTGATTCAACCGGGGTATACGAGGCCACGGTATTTTCAGAAACGCTCACCCGGTCACGCGATATTATGGTCGCCGGAAATTCACTGTTGATCGCGGTGGATGTCGAAATGCAGGACGAAAATATGCGTCTGACGGTCCAAGATATCAAACCACTGGACGACAGTTTAATTCATAAGGTCCGTGCGGTAACATTGGAACTTGATGACGATCGCGCCGTGACGACGTTACAAAAATTATTGGCGCACGAGGGGCGCGGTACGGTCAAAATCCATTTATCGGTTCCCACACAAACCGGCACACGTGTGATGATTGATTTGCCACATGGGTATAATTATGCAAGTTCTTTACGCGATGCGATCTATCAATTGGACGGGGTACGGGCGGTGCATGAGGCGTAATGGATGGAAGTGCCAATAGGTATGCCCACCCCTGCAAAATTATCCTACTGAAACGCGACCTCATTAAAACTCCTCAGTTTTCGACTGTGGAGTTTTTCTGTGCCTGTTTCACGCAATAATGTCATCGCCAACAATCCAATTTGTAAATGTTGGTCAACGCGTTCGCGATAAAATTTATCGGCCATGCCTGGTAATTTGATTTGTCCGTGCAACGGTTTATCCGATACGCAGAGCAACGTACCATACGGCACACGGTATCTAAATCCATTTGCCGCAATTGTTCCGGATTCCATATCTAATGCAATTGCACGGCTTTGGGATAATCGAGCATTTTGTCGACTGCTCGGTTTGAACTCCCAATTCCGATCATCAACCGTTGCGACCGTTCCGGTGCGCATAATTTTTTTCAAATCATACCCTGCTTGGCCTGTCACATCAGCAACGGCTTGTTCTAAGGCTTGTTGGATTTCTGATAAGGCTGGGATGGGAATCGAGGGGTGCAAATCGCGGTATAAGACATTATCTTCGCGCAAGTATGCATGAGCCAACACGTAATCACCTAAATTCTGTGAATTGCGTAACCCCGCACAATGGCCCATCATCAACCACGCATGAGGCCGTAACACGGCAACATGATCAGTAATGGTCTTGGCATTCGATGGCCCGACACCAATATTGATCATCGTAATACCCGAATTATCAGCCCGCTTTAAATGATAGGCCGGCATCTGTGGCATGCGTTTCAAACTAAGGCCTGGTTCATCGGTCACGCCACCCGTAATTTCAAAATTTTTATTGACCGTGACCCGGTTGCCAGGTTCAACAAAAGACGTATAGGCCATGCGATCATGGCGCGTCGCTGGGTCATCTGAACGGGACATAATTTGTCCCGCAATTCGACAAAATTCATCAATATAAAATTGGTAATTTGTAAAAATAACATAATTTTGAAAATGTGCGGGGGCAGTGGCCGTATAATGGCGCAGTCGCATCAGCGATAAATCAACACGTTGTGCCGAAAAAAGTGATAGTGGTTTGGGCATACCTTCCGGCGCGACATAGGTGCCGTTTGCAATATCATCTTCCATTAATGTCATATCGGGAATATCAAACAAATAGGGCACTTGTTTCATTTGTTCTTCGGTTAAATCACCTTCAGGGTGGAAATCCTCACCCAAGGCAAAATGAATGGGGATTGGCGTGGTGGATAATCCAATATCCACCGGACAGTTATGATTATGGATCAAATGTTCAATTTGATGGGCATAATAATCGCCAAAAATATCGGGGCGCGTGACAGTTGTTTCATAAAGACCTGGTTCGGGTACAAACCCATACGCCAGGCGGGTATCGGCTCGATTAATATTGTCGCTTTCAAATCGGATCAAGGGATAATATCGTGTGATGCGGCCCGATGGGGGTTGGCCGCGGGTAAAGGCCGTGAATGCATCACGCAAATCATTTACGTTCGCGTCGTAAATTTCACGAATGGCCTGAACTGCTTTGTGGGGGTCTTTGAATCGTTGAGACGAACGGGGGAGGAATGATTTGAGCATAAACGAATCCTGGAGAGGGAAGAACGGTATCGTCCCGGCACAGGCCGGGACCTCGTGATGGATGAGGGCCTATCGGGGCCCCGGCCTACGTCGCAACGACATCTTTATTATACGTGAATCCTACCGCAGCGGCAACTGCAACCACATGCGAAATAATCTTTCGACCACGCGGGTCAAAAACGTAATTAATTCTGTTCCTTGCCCATCGGAAAATAAATGGGGATCGCGCGATCCGAACGCCAGCAGAGCCGGGGGGGAGTCGATCGCAATATCCACCCGAACTAACGCTTGCGACCGCACCAACGTCGCACCACCGCCATAAATTGATTCTTGGCCGCCAATATCGGATTGCAATAAAATGGGTAATCCTGCTAACCACGCGGTAATCGTCCCTTCTGGAACCATACGGATTCCGGGGACGTGGATATGTGGTAAATGCCCATGGTCGGCCTCGACCACCAAGGTGCAAATATCAACATCCAGTTGGGTGGCGAGGTCGGAGGTAATCGTTTCAATAAATTCGGTGAATGAATGGCATTCCAGTAACCGCAGGACGCACGCGTGGATACGCGCCGTATTGTTCATATTCGACCGTGCGGTTTCCATGATGTCACGCGATGTGGTTAAAACCGCATCCCGGTCTTCTTTTAGCCGTTTGACGAGATAATGTTGAAAATCGGCAATGCCGCCACCCTTTTTCCGTTCCGGGGCGGGGGTCAACACATCAATCGCATCCGGGTGCGTGGTCAGGAAATCAGGATGATCCCGCAGCCAATCCATTACGGATTCAGGAGTTAAGTCAGAGGAGGGTGTTTTTGTGGTCATAAGGGTCACTTGAGTCAGATTCCTTTCATCTGTCTCAAGTGTGAGGGATTATGGCGTAATAATCAATGGAGAGGTTGAAAATTGCCAAATTAGGAAGGAAATAAGCCATCATCAGATAATCGTGCTCGACGTTGCATCTCGGCAATTTGTTCGGATGTCGGGGGATGTGTAGTTTGTCCGGCGGCATTATTATTAAATTGCATTCCAAAGATACGCACTGCAAGATCATGCTCTGGAGATTGTAAATAAAGCTCTCTTTCATTTGAATCAGGGAGGGGTAAAGGCATTTTAAATCTCCTCTTTTGATTAGGTATTTTAATTTACATATATTTATACGAACCTGTCAACAATTTTTATAAATAAGCACGAAAATTACTCACGCGCAAGGACGTTTTGGGCGATCAGGGGGATTTATCCTCCCCCCGAAAGAGGGAGGATAATCGGAACCTTCTTTTCTTTAAGAAATTCAGTATATTACAATTATGACCCTCACCACTGAACCATACCCCGACATTTTTCCGCCCGGGGTGACCGTTGCGGTTGTTGTACCGTCGGCGGCACGCGGGCCCTATGATTACCGCGTTGGGGCAAATTTGAGGCAGGGGGTGCAGATTGGTGATTTGGTTCGAATCCCCTTTGGCCGGCGGGAACTTACAGGAGTAGTTATTGGTCCCGGATCGGGCACGGTAGCCGAATCAAAATTGAAAGATATTTTGTGCGGGGTTGGAAAAAATATAGAGGAGGAGGAAGAAAAATATAAGGAAGATGCTGTTTCGATGCAGTTTGCTCTTTCCTCTGATTTCGTTTCTTTTCTCATGTGGGTGGCCGAATACACGCTGTCTGATTTATCAGCAGTGTTTAAACTGGCCCTGCCGATTGATCCTGGGGAACGTCAGCCCAAAGAAACTAAACGCGGGAAACCAATCGCGGGAACTTCCCCCAACCCCGATCACAAAAAAATAACGTTATCACCCGAACAGCAAACGGCAGCGCAAGACATCGCGGGCGCCGTGACCCGCGCAACATACGATCCCATCGTCCTTGACGGGGTGACGGGGGCCGGGAAAACCGAAGTATATTTTGAAGGGATTGCCGCCGCTATCCGTACCGGGCGCCAAATCGTTGTCTTGCTGCCCGAAATTGCCTTGACTGCGGCGTTCGTCGAACGATTTACCATGCGCTTTGGTCAACCACCCGGCATTTGGCATTCCCACATGACCCCAGCGCAACGGCGCAAAACATATTTCGGAATTTTAAATGGGTCGATAAAAGTTATTGCCGGGGCGCGATCGGCCTTAATGCTGCCATACCCCAACCTGGGCTTGATTGTGGTCGATGAGGAACATGATGCATCCTATAAACAAGAAGAGGGGGTTCTATATCACGCTCGAGATATGGCTGTTGCGCGCGCGCGGCGCCAAAATATTCCGATTATCTTGGCATCCGCCACACCATCTCTTGAAACGATGGCGAATGTCTGGGCCGGACGGTACCGTACGATTAAACTGCCCGATCGATTTGGGGGCGCGAGGATGCCCGATATTCAATTGATTGATTTAAAAATTGATAAACCCGAAAAGGGTGAATTCATTGCACCAAAATTATACAACGCGATCACGGAAACGTTGGCTCGCGGCGAACAAGTACTTCTTTTTCTAAATCGTCGAGGTTATGCGCCACTGACCTTGTGTCGTGGATGCGGTCATCGTTTCACCTGCCCAAGGTGTACGGCATGGATGGTCGCGCATCGTCGGACAGGATCACTCCATTGTCATCATTGTGGATATCAAACACGTGTGCCCAAAAACTGTCCCTCATGTGGGGCTGAAGATTCGCTGATCCTTTGTGGCCCTGGTGTTGAGCGGATTGAGGAAGAGGTCAAGGCGCGTTATCCCGATGCGCGTACGCTAATTTTTTCCAGTGATCTTGCGAACGACCAAAAGTTATTAATTGAATCGATCGCGAAAATCGAGCAAGGCAAAATTGATATTGTCATCGGTACCCAAATGATTGCCAAGGGGCATCACTTTCCGGGTCTGACCCTGGTCGGGGTGGTGGATGCCGATTTGGGATTATCTGGGGGTGATTTGCGCGCGGCGGAACGCACGTTTCAACTTTTACAGCAGGTATCGGGTCGGGCGGGACGCGCCGAAAAACCGGGCCGTGTTTACCTCCAAACCTTTATGCCAGAAAATAAAGTTATGCAGGCGCTACGGGCAAACGCGCGGGATTTATTTTTATCCGTTGAATCTGACGAACGTCGTGCGGCCAGCATGCCGCCATTTGGACGATTAGCCGGTGTGATTATTTCGGGCAAGGATGAAGAGCAAACAAAAATATTTGCGCAATCGTTGTTGCGTGCCGCATCATCATGTATTGCACCAGGCATAAAAATCTGGGGCCCAGCCGAAGCTCAGATGTACCGCCTGCGCGGTAAATTCCGGTTCCGGTTTTTGGTTCAGGCCGAAAGGAGCGTCATGGTTCAAAAAATGATCGCCGATTGGATCGCATCCGTCCCCGCGCCATCGGCCATTGATGTCCGCGTGGACATTGATCCGCAGAGCTTTGTTTGACAGGGATTATTGTTTTTGGAGGGCTTGGCACCTAATGATACTTTCGTTTGAAATTCATTGTCACTAGTCTGATAATAAATATTATGGTAACTAAAATAGAAATTCGGGCAGGGGGTTCATCTTATGGACCTTCCTGTTGCGCACGGTATATCAGACAACTATCCCCATACGAGTAAAACCGATACCCCTGATTCACTGCGTACGCGTACGCGGCCTGCATCATATCCAAACCTGCAAACGCACTGACGAGCATAAATAAAGTCGATTTGGGCAAATGAAAATTGGTCATTAATATGTCGATGGCCCGAAAACGATATCCAGGTGTTATAAAAATCGATGTGTCTCCAGAATATGAATGTATCGTCCCTTGATCGTCGGTTGCCGATTCCAGGATGCGTAAGCTGGTTGTCCCCACAGCGATAATACGGCCGCCAATTTTATGGGTCTCATTCAGTGTACGTGCCAGATCTTCTGTAATTTCTCCCCATTCAGCATGCATTTTATGATCTTTCGTATCGGAAACTTTTATAGGTAAGAATGTTCCTGCGCCTACATGTAAGGTCACATACGCAATACGTACACCCTTGGCCTCAATCGCCGAGATTAATTCAGGTGTAAAATGCAGGCCCGCGGTTGGGGCCGCAACCGCCCCTTCCCGTTTCCCATAAATTGTTTGATAATCATACGAGTCTGCCGTATCAATATCACGTTTACGCGCAATATAGGGGGGTAAAGGCATGTTTCCGGCCACTGCCAATGCTCCCTCCATTGTAATCCCTTGTGGTACTTTAAAATTCAAACAGACTTGACCGTCATCCAATTTTTCAATGATGTCCGCCGTCAAGTCATCGCCAAAATGAACAATTTTTCCTACTGCTGCACGACGCGCATTTTTCATGAACGCCCACCAGCTGTACGTGTCAATACGCTTATGCAATGTGATATCAACCCGTGCAACACCAATGGTACCAAACAAGCGTGATGGAATAACGCGCGTGTCATTCAAGACTAAAACATCCCCCGCGTATAACTTATCCACAAGGTTATAAACATGATCATCCACCAATTGATCCGTTGGATCATTTGAATTTGGGTTGATGATCAATTGCCGCGCATGATCTCGCGGCGTGCTGGGTCGCAAGGCAATCAAAGATTCAGGCAAGTTAAAATCAAACAGAGAAATATCCATTATCCATCACGCAGTCGACTGGGCTTTATTAAACAGCCTAAAAAAATTCGCATTACATGCAGAAATTAAGTCAGACTCACTGACCCGCTTTAACTCTGCAAGAATCCGTACTGTATGTATAATGTACGCCGGTTCATTAACCTTGCCGCGCAAGGGTTCGGGGGCCAAATACGGGGCATCGGTTTCAACCAAAATTCGGTCCATGGGGACCGTACGGGCGATATCGCGCAACTCCCCTGCCTTTTTAAAGGTGATAATTCCTGAAAACGAAATATAAAATCCTATGTCCAAGGATTGTTTTGCCAATCCCTCCGAGCCTGAAAAACAATGCATCACGCCTCGGACGCGTGGGTCGGTCCCTGCCCCTTCTTCCGATAAAATTTTGATGATATCCTCATCAGCATCACGTGTATGGACAATCAAAGGCAGACCTGTACGTGCCGCTGCGCGAATATGTTTCCGAAAACTTGCGGCTTGGTCAACGCGGTTGGAATGGTTATAGTAATAGTCCAATCCTGTCTCCCCCACGCCAATCACACGCGGGTCCGACGACGCGTACGCGACCAACTGGTCTTCGGTGATCGCCTGCTCTTCGGCAATCTCGGCCTCGTGCGGGTGCGTGCCCACTGTACACCACACATCCGGAACTGTACGTGTGATCTCCCGGAGAGTGTCAAACTCCTCCGATATTTTACAGCAAATGGTCAACGCGCCACCAACACCCGCCGCCCGCGCCCGGTCCATCAAAATGGATGGATTATCCTCTGGAACCGTACGTTCATGGGTTAAATGACAATGAGAATCGATGACACCAGACATATTTTTTAGGCTGCCTCTGTCATTTCAAGGCGTGGGAATACCCCCTTGGGTTCAGGGATTGCCGTACCGGATTTCAAGGCATGCGTTTTTGATAAATAATCAAACGTACGTTCACCGGTTGCCACCAGGACTTGATCCAGGATTTTCGCGGCGAGGTCCGGGGTAAAGGGTTGCATGATCAACCCCAAACACCGGATAACTTCAGCCAAGACGTACAGGACGGTGTTCATTCGGGCAGGATCCGTTTTCTTTAACCCCCACGGCGCTTGCGCGTCAATATACATGTTTGCAGATCCGACAACATTAAATACAACTTCGATCGCCTTATCAAACCGTTGACGGTCGAGTTCAATACGCACGCCCGTGACCATCCCGTGCGCGGCGGCCAATAACGCTGCGTCATCGGCTGTGTACGTCTCCGGTGTTGGCACCACCGCGCCGGCGTTCTTATATATAAATGACATCGTTCGTTGAACCAAATTTCCCAATCCATTGGCCAGATCACTGTTGACCCGGGCAAGAGCGGACCCCTGCGATATATCACCGTCATTCCCAAACGGAATCATCGCCATGAGCACATACCGGGTCCCGTCGACACCGTACTTGGCCATCATGTCGTCGGGCGTGATCACATTTCCCCAGGACTTCGACATTTTTTTACCTTCAGATGTCAACCATCCATGCGCATACACCCGTTTGGGCGGGGGCAACCCCGCCGATATCAAAAATGCGGGCCAGTACACCGTGTGAAACCGGATAATATCTTTGCCCACCATATGCAGGTCCGCGGGCCAGAATTTTTTGAAACTATCGGACTGTACGTCTGGGTACCCAATGGCGGTCAAATAATTGGTCAGCGCATCGACCCACACATACATGACGTGGTCGGGTTCGCCGGGTATCGGCACGCCCCATTTAAAATTCGTGCGCGAGATACTCAGGTCATTCAGGCCTCCTTTCACGAAACTCAAGACTTCGTTCCGGCGGCTGTCGGGGGCGATGAAGTCGGGATGATCAGCGTACAATTTCAATAATCGATCTTGAAATGCCGATAGACGAAAGAAATATGATTTTTCCTCAACCCACGTGACTTCCGAGTCAAATGGGCTGTATTTTTTTCCGTCTGCGCCAATTTTAATTTCGTCTTCAGCATAAAATGCCTCATCCCGCACGGCATACCACCCAGCGTACGTGCCCAAGTAAATATCACCGTTGGCGAGCATTTTATTCCATATTTCTTGCGCCGCCTTTTTGTGCCGCGGTTCGGTCGTCCGAATGAATTGATCGTTCGTGATATTCAATTTTGGCAGAAGATCGCGAAAGTTTTGAGAAACCTGATCTGTAAAATCTTGCGGATCCATCCCAGCCTTGGCGGCAGCCTGGTCCACCTTTTGCCCATGTTCATCCGTGCCGGTTAAAAACATGACCTCAAACCCGTCCAGTCGTTTGAACCGGGCCAAAACATCGCAAGCAATCGTGGTGTACGCGCTGCCGATATGGGGTTTGTCATTCACGTAATAAATTGGGGTCGTGATGTAATATGTTTTTTGGGTCATAATGAAATATCCTTGTGGATGATTATGTGGATGATTAGGCTTGTTCTGTCAACCACATTCGTGCCGTCATGATCGATTGACGTTTTTCAAGCGCCGTATCCAGTGTACGCGTGAATAAATCGCGCGTCTGATCATAGGCGGCCATTAAGGTACGGGATGATAGGCAATTCAATACTGACATTGCGCCGGTGTCAGAATCCCCTAATAAATTGTCCAGGGTCATCCGAGTTCGTGGATCGACCTTGGCCCGTATCATTTCGCCTAGCCACCATACCCACAATCGTGCGATAAAACGAAAATCATCATCCGAGACACCTGTTGCTCCCAGACTTTCGGCAAACATGACCCAAGGTGCTAGGTGTACGTTTGGAAAATTGGCCCATAATTTAAAAAACTCATGAATACGCGCCAGGTTTTCTGGCTTGGCCAAGGCAATCGCCTGGCCGGGACAGTTGTTAGATAATGCGCGCACCCAAACGGCGTCACTACCCGACAAACGTACGCCTGCTCGACGTAGAGCCACATCAAAATCAGAATCAGGCAATGGCGTAAAGTTAATCTGTTGAACTCGTGACCGTATGGTCGGTAAAAGAATTCCAGCCTGATGCGCCACCAAAATCAGAAGCGTACGAGGTGGCGGTTCTTCAAGAACTTTTAACAATGCATTTTGTGCGGCACGGTTCATCCGATCGGCATTATCAATCAATACCACACGCCATCCATAATCCTGTGACGGCTTTAGTCGCATAAAAGTCACAACACGGCGAACATCATCAACTAAAATTCGGGTGGATGTACGTGTCGGATCGTCGGGGGCCGCCTCCCCCAACTGTAAAAAATCTGGATGAGCCCCATTCCGCACACGTTGCGCGACAGGATGGTGAGGTAAAAGGGTTAGGTTTTGTAATTTTATGTCGCCAATGGGAGGGGAATCAAATAAGGATAGCCCGTCATCCACCGGCTTATCCACCACAGAGAGACGCATTTCAGCCAGTTTCAGGGCAAGTGTCCCCTTTCCTATTCCCGCGGGCCCCACGAACATAATCGCATGAGGAACCTTGTTTTCGTTGAACATTTTTACCAAATAAGATTCTTGGGGTTCAAGCCCAATCAAACCAACTGGTGCATTATCCACCAAACGATCCACTGCGACATATTCTTGCGCGCTTGACGGAGCATCCGCCTCCTCATCATAAACATAATCTTCTGTCGAAAAAAGTTCAGCCACGGGCGGCCATCCTTTGTTCTACAGTTTTCCACACATCTTCCGCGACTTTATCCACAGATTGAGTGGCATCAATAACCACGCAACGACCCGGGCACGCAGCAGCGATGGATAAATAACCGGCGCGTACTTTCATCTGAAGGTCGGATCCTTGCCCTTCAAATCGGTCGTCGGCTTTTTCGGCCGCCGCAACATTCGGCTGTACGCTTGCGCGCATACGGGCAACACTGGTGGTTGGGTCGACATCCAAAATGATTGTCAGGTCGGGTTCATATCCTCCGAGCGTAAGATCATTCAAGGTTTGATAATGCGTTGGATCATTTCCGCCACAGATCACCTGGTACACGTATGTCGAGTCGGCATAGCGATCAGATAAGACATAACGCCCCGCACGTACAGCTGGACGAATGACCCGTTCCGTATGTTCATACCGTGCAACCCCGACCAACATCATCATTGAGAGGGGAAGCCAATCTCCTCCACCGCGACGTACGATGAGATCCCGAATTTTTTCAGCCTCAGGGGTTCCGCCAATTTCACGTGTCTTAACGACATCAATTCCAAGATCAACTAGACGTACGCGCAGGCGTTCAATTTGGGTCGTTTTTCCCCCGCCATCCGGTCCTTCAAATGATATAAAAAAACCACGTACGTCTGTCATTTATAAATCCCGGCCCGTAATCATGTACATCGCCTTGGCAAACGTACGCGCAACCAACCCCATTGCCGGAACATCGGCACCTGCCACCATCGGCAAAGTAATGGGGACATCCGTCGGAGTCATCTGAACGGTCAATGTCCCCACCGGGTCGCCTTTCTTGATGGGAGCGATAAGAGGTTCATTATAATCAGCGGTAATTTTGGCCTGAGGTCCACCCACACGAGGAACGGTTACGGCAAATGTACGTTCCAAAATAACGGGAACATGGGGCATCTCGCCTAATACAACACGTGCATTTAATACAGGACGGCTATCCGCATAGGGCGATAAATTCATAAAACTACCCAACGCCCAAGATAACACCTTGAACCCTTCATCGGCGCGCGCCTGCATCGACTTGGTTCCGTTAAACACAAAAATAACCCGCCGACCATCCCGCATCCCCGACCCAATTAGCCCATATCCAGCGACTTCCGTATGCCCCGTTTTTACGCCGTCCGCCCCAATATTCCGGTACAGTAGCGGGTTGCGATTGCCTTGTTTAATTTTGTGGTATGAAAATTCGGTCTCGCTGTAATATTTGTAATAATCTGGGAAATTTGTAATTAACGCCTTGGTCAATAAAGCCAAGTCATGAGCGGTTGAATAATGATCCGGATCGGGCCAGCCCGAGGCGTTCATAAAATGGGAATCTTTCATCCCCAGTTCCAAAGCCTTTTCGTTCATCAATCCCGAAAAAGCTTCCTCGGATCCCGCCAATCCTTCGGCCAGAGCAATCGTTGCATCGTTTCCCGATTGAATGATCACGCCACGGATTAAATCCTCGACCCGAATTTGTTCACCCAAAGGGATAAACATTTTTGACCCTTGCATGCGCCACGCTTTTTCGGATACGGGAAACGTGTCGTCCAGTTTGAGACGGCCAGCCTTTAACGCATCAAAAACCAAATACATCGTCATGACTTTAGACATTGACGAGGTCGGCATATGTTCATGACCGTTTTTGTCCATCAAGACCGCGCCGGTGTTAAAATCCATAACGTAGACTTGTTTCGCCGCGACCTCGTCAGGGGTCAAGGCATGTGCGGAAACGGTGGTCAGGCAAAGGGAAATAACGGAAACAGAAAGAAGAAAACGGCGCATAATGGACCTTTTGTAACAGAGGCGTCATCCCCGCGGATACGGGGATCCAGTTAAGAATAATTCTGGATTCCCGCCTGCGCGGGAATGACAGTGTTGACTGCTTCGAAATGTACAACAAACCGCCCGGGTGTGAAATAGGGGTTTTGGGGAATATTTTTGCAATATATTTTCATAATATATTGCAAAATGGGGCAGAAATTGTTACGATCCCTCACATGACGGCATTATTGACATTAAATGGTATTCCTCCGCAGGTTGTTGGTTCGCATAACACGATCCAGCAACACGCATTAAGAAGATATGTTAAAAAAAATGAAGAGGATTTGTATTATTTTTATCAAAATCGATTACCCCATCCTGTTAGACAAACGCGGCCATTTGCCGACACTGTAACCGGAATTATGCATAGTTTTACATCTTGGGGTGCATCGGTTTCCGAGGAAGTCTATCACGTGGGTATCGCGTTTCTCCCTGTTAAAAAAGGAAATACCACCTTTAAAGTAGACTTTAATTTTCATTCAGATCAAAAAAAGGCTTACGATCAAATGAAAGACGAAAATAAACTTTCCTTGCGGCTACTTTGTGCTTCAAGTGCTCCCGCACATTTTATTGATTTAACGGCGCATAATGAGATGCCCAAAATTCTAGATGAGAATCGTATAGAGGCAGAGTCTCGGGGTTTTAACCAAACTCTTTTTCAGGTCACGATAGACCAAGGAGGTACTATTATTATTCCAAAAGAATGGGATATTATTGTATTTGATGGAAATACCCCGCATTTACCTCAACCTGCGAAAAAATTAAATAACCGTATTTTGATGAATTCTTGGTATGATTTAACATTGCCGCACAACTGGCGCGAACGTGTTAAAAATGGAGATGTACCGTGCTGGAAACCACCTACGGACGCCCCACAGCCATAGAGTCAAATCTGAGCTCTGACTTTTTATATCCCATTTTAAGAAATGAACTTATGGTTTTCCCCTTACCCTTCCAACCCTCCTCCAATGGGAGGGGCAAATCCCCCCACAAAAACAACGCCAGAGTACATAAATCTGAACTCTGGCTGTTGAACCTTTTCTTCTCTATTTGATTGTGATTTTGGGTGAGGACGACATATATACGGGGGCGACCCTAGGATGAATTTCGGTCCACGCTGATCCGCGCTTCGGGGTAACCTCCATTAATCACACGGGATAAAAGGCGATCGGCCCCCTCGACAGATTGCACCGGGCCCACCTGAACCCGAAAATACTGTTGCCCGCCGACCTGAATGGGCGTTACGCGTACCGGTCCAACGCCGGCTAATGTCGCGCGGGCCTTTTCTGCATTTTGCGGGTTACTAAACGATCCCACCTGAATATACAAAGATGTCGGTGCAATTGGATATTGTTTTACGACAGGATCAGGATAAAAACGTCCGCCATTCGCCACATGGCCCGGCACCCCGGACGGAGTAAAGACTGTTTGTGGCGAAGAAGCGGCAGATACCATTGAATCATTGTCGATAATGGGCTGCATTTGACCTGGATACGGTTTCAAAGATGCGATTTGTACGGATTCGACGGGAGCGGCTGATACAGGCATAAACCCAGTTGTATTTAACAGATTATCTGCGCCTGCAACAGAACGTTGTAAAACCGGACCAGGCATAGCCGCACCGGATGCCGCGGGTTGCAAATCATTCAGTGCCAGTTCATACCCGCGTGTACTTTGACCTTTACGCGCCATATCGGCCAAAAGGCGACTTTCTTCGGCTAAAACTTGAACGCGAACCCGTGCCGTGCCAGATCCCTTCATTTTTAAAAGGTTTGCAGCGCGTTCCGATACATCAATAATCCGTCCACGGGCAAAGGGCCCGCGATCATTCACCCGGACAACAACAGACCGGCCATTTTCCATGTTGGTCACGCGGACCAAAGCCGGCAATTGTAAGGTACGATGCGCTGCCGTCAATTCGGTTTGGTTATAATCTTCGCCGTTCGCCGTTTTTCCGCCATGAAACCCAGGACCGTACCATGAAGCGATGCCGGTTTCATCGTAACTATATGATTCTTCTGGAAAGTATGTACGCCCTGCAACATTATACGGTTTACCAACTTTAAATTGCCCTTGAGAAGCACTGCCCGAACGGTTCGAATCTTTCCACTTCGCCAACATAAAATTGGTCGTCGAGCACGCCGAAAGCGTCATGGCCATAATTGAAAAAAGAAAAATGCGGACAAGATTCATAACTTAAATCCCCGCCGCAATCGCGTCAGATAATAATCCGACAGATGTCGCAAAATATGTCGACTTATTCCAATGCATAATGGATTTATAATTATGATAAGCAAGGTAAGCATCGCGACCCGAATCTTGCGGGCGAACAATGGACGCTTGTAGTACGGATGTCGGCAAGGGATCCCCACTTGGTAACGTCACCCCTTGCATTGCCCAGGCATTAATTGATTTTTTGTGATGAAGGCCAATTTTTGTCGTATCAAACCCGGACGGCAGTCGTACTGCCCTGCCCCACCGTTCGTTGGGTGTCCAACCGACCGTTTTTAAATAATTGGCCGTCGAGGCAAACACATCCCGTTTTGTCCCCCATATATCCTTTCGGTTATCCCCATTTCCATCCACCGCAAATTTCATAAAACTGGTAGGCATAAATTGGTTTTGCCCCATCGCCCCGGCCCATGACCCGCGCATATTCACTACAGAAATATGTCCAGCCTGAATAATTTTAAGCGCTGCAATTAATTCGCGCTCGAAAAATTCATGTCGCCGCCCTTCATAGGCCAGTGTCGCGAGAGAATCGACAACGCTAAAACCCCCTGTATTTTTTCCATAATTTGTCTCAATCCCCCATAGAGCCACGATGACAGGCGCCGGTACACCGTACTGGGATTCAATCTCTTTCAGGGTTGAATAATAATGACGGTATAACCGCCGACCTTCGTCAATCCGCACTTGCGACACCACGTCACGTTTATATTCATTAAATGTACGTGTATGTTCAGGTTGCTTACGGTCCAGTTCGATAACGCGGGGCAAAAATTCAGCCGATCTCATTGCCGAATGAAGAGTGCTCTGTGAAATACCCTGATTTGCGGCTCTTTTTTCGAAAGCCTTGATCCAAGCAGAAAAACCATCGGCATTCGCAAATGCATGGGAAACAAACACAACCGACAATATCAATGTCGTTGCGCCTGCAAGGTATCGGTTCAAAATCGGTTTCACGGTTCGTTCCATCAGTGGCCAATAGATTACCTGATTCATGAATTCCTGCAAAGGGGTAAAGGTCTAGGATATTAAACCTTTTATAAAATAATTCAAGCTAGATATTTTTAATTTCTCAATTTTTTTAACCATTTTCTGTCAGATTTGGGCGCAGAATAGGGGTGTTGACGAACACCCTTCCGCTACATTTACCTGAAAAGACCCCTTCTCATGGCTGGAATACTTGAACAAAATAATGAATCGCTACAGCACATTGCCGACAGTTTGGCGCGGATGGAGAAATTTGTGTCGCGTCGTTTTGACGAAGTCTCGGCTGAAATTCATGCCACCTGCCAAATGCTTGATATGGCTGAATCGGGCATTACGGATCGTTTTGGAGAAATTTTAAAGGTATTAAGCGCGATCAGTTTTCATGGGGACGGATCGTCCCCTCACAATGTCGGCGTTGAACTCGACGCTGTTGTAAAAACAACAGAAGATGCGGCAAACCGTATTTTATCGGCAAGTGAAACAATCGCCGGGATGGCCAAAGAAACCGCCATTGATTGGAATGATCCATCTGCGCGCAAAAAAATATTTTCAGACGTTCAAGTTTTAACGGATGATATTCTGACGGCCTGTGCATTCCAAGATTTAACGGGACAACGTATCGGGAAAACATTGGAAAAAATCCGTAAAGCCGAGGCCGAACTTACGGATGTGCTATCGAAAATGGGGGTCAGCATGGATGTTCTGGCCGCCGATACGGCCCCTCCCCCTGAATCTGTTAAAGAAACCTTGTCGGGACAAGACGATATTGATAAGTTGTTTGGGTAGTGGGTAAAAATAGTGTCATCCCACCCTCAACCGTCATCCCCGCGCAGGCGGGGATCCGGCAAAAAATGACAGTGGAAAACAGCTAATGTTATTAAGAACCAGATCCCCGTCTGCGCGGGGATGACGGTCTAGTTTAATGGTTGTAAAAATGCCCCCCTCACCTAAAAATTCATTATCAAAAGACCATCGTGCGGCAGCCGAAAGCCCGGTTGAAAAGGCGAGCCAAGTAATCGACCATTTAGTTGACGCTTGTGGAGGCGATCCATCAACGCCGTTACGCCGTGTTATCACATTCATTGATATCGCGCGAAATCCGGGCACATCGGCCGTGGCCGTGGCCGATCGGACAAATGCGGATAAATCAACTTTAACACGTGATATTGATTGGCTTTATAATTATGGGTGCGTCACAAGGACCCAAAGTACCGACAGCGGCCGCGAAGTGGCCTTAACCGTTGTCGGGTTTGCAAAAACACATCTCGGATTTGCAGCGCGCTTAATGGGGAATCAATTAGAAACCTTGCAAAACTTCGTAAACGGGTATATAACCCTGTTCCAAGGCTATAAGGCAACCTTACGCGATGCCAAGATGATAACAGTGGCAACGGCCAAGGGCACGGCGACAAGGGTCGAGTTATTTGCTGAACTTTATAATGGCCCCCCAACCACCGATACCCGCGCGTTAATGGCCTTGATTGAAAATGGATTTTTGAACAGTACGGAAGACGATCATGGCACCGAAGAAATCTGATACACGTTATCGTCCCGACTCAGGAATATCTCAGGGAATTATTGGCCTGGCAGGCATTACGTTTGTGCAATCCGATTCGATAGCAGCACATCGACAAGATCCTCATCAGATCAGTCCAGCGCCACATATTCATGCGCCTGAATCCAGTCGGGCATAAACCGTCCCTTTTTCTGATTCTATCCCACCATGGTTTGATATTTTCCCCAACTCGCTGGGTCGATATCAATTGTTAACTCAACCATATCTGAATCATATTGTGTGTCCATCACACGGGCATTCGCATGAATCCATGCCATGTGTGATCCGTTACCAGCATGGATTCGAACCGTATGACGTTCATATTTCGCACCCAATTTTTGTTCAATTGCGGCCAATAACGCATCAATCCCCTGCCCCGTCCGTGCGGATACTTTGATTGGGTCAGAATCACCATGCGGATCGTCCTGATCATCCGCCGCGATCAAATCAATTTTGTTCCAGACTTCGATCATGCGCGGATCTTCGGCTGCATCGATATCCAAATCCTTCATGATCGCGTTCACATCATCGCGTTGCGCGCGGAAATCGGACGCCGTCGCGTCGCGGACATGCAAAATCACATCGGCGTATTGGAGTTGATCGAGTGTCGCGCGAAATGCAGCGACAAGCGATGTGGGTAGATCCGAGATAAACCCAACCGTATCGGATAAAATAACGATTTCACCCTGCGGCAATCGTATCCGCCGCATCGTAGTATCCAATGTTGCAAACAATAAATCTTTTTCAAAAACGGCAGCGCCCGTTAATCGATTAAATAACGACGATTTTCCCGCGTTCGTATACCCAATGATCGCGACGGTTTTAAAGGGAATTTTATCGCGGCCCTTGCGTTCCAAATCGCGCCGTCCTTGAACGGTTTCAAGATCGCGTTTCAACCGTGCAATCCGGTCATCAATCAATCGTCGATCGATTTCAAGTTGTGTTTCCCCAGGACCGCCCGTACCGCCCGTACCACCGCGTTGGCGCTCGAGGTGCGTCCATGACCGCACCAATCGCGCACGCTGATATTGAAGTGTAGCCAATTCAACCTGGATTTTCCCTTCCGCCGTGCGCGCGCGGTCGGCGAATATATCCAGGATCAGGCCGGTGCGGTCAATGACCTTGACGTCCCAATCGGTTTCGAGATTGCGTTGTTGCACGGGAGTCAGCGCGTGGTTCACCATGACGACATTCGGTTGTTCGGTCGCGATGATCCCTTTAATCCGGTCGCGCGCGCCTTGCCCCAACAAATGGCTGGGAGATGGATGGCCGACCTTGACGATTTCGGCGTGCACCACATGTAAATTAATTGCAGCGGTTAACCCGACGGCCTCGGCCAACGCGGCGTCAACCCCCCGATGACGATCCCCAGCACTGGGTTGCGCGTAATCAACGGGTAAGTCAGGGTGCAGGATAATACAGGTGGCGGGAGTATTTGAAAGATCGGTCATGAGGTACTTTTATTGTTAAAGAGTTTTTCCCATCTCCCGTTGGGAGAGGGGAAAATCCCCTACTCCGCTTTACCCGCATCAACCGGGGCATCACCCTCGATCGGCGGTTCATAAAAACTGACCGGGCCATTGGGCATAATCGTTGAAATCGCGTGTTTATAAACCAATTGAACTTGTGATTCACGACGGAGCAGTAAACAGAAATTGTCAAACCAGGTCACAATACCTTGTAATTTGACACCGTTTACGAGGAATACTGTCACGGTGACCTTTTCCTTACGTATTTTATTTAAAAACACATCTTGAATATTTTGGCCTTTGTCGCTCATGTGCCCGTCCCCACTTATATTACGGATTTTGAAAGTCGGTGTGTCATACCAAAATTCGAACAAAAGGGCAACACATTTTTAGCCAGTTTCTTCAATTACGTTAAAAGCTTATTGAACACCTCAATCACATCGGCGTAACTGTCAAATTTTAACGCCGCGCGCATTTGATCCCGTTCAATTGAATCGCTGATCCCGCCGGTATAATACAGGAATGGGCACCCAGCGGCCTTGGCCGATTTTTCGTCTGTTTCCATATCACCAATAAACCAGGCATCGCGCGCTTCACCACGCAACATTCCCATGCGTTCAAGCGTCAGGTAAATCGGATCAGGCGATGGTTTCCCCCGTGCGGCTTCCCCAGCTCCGACAACCACTGGGAAATATTTTGTAAACCCAATACGATCAATTTCATTCACCAATGGCTTGTGCCCCATGTTGCTGACCACACCCATTGGAATATTTTGATATTTTAATAAATCCAAAAATTCGACGATATGATCAACAATTTTTAAAGTATCAAAACGGTGCAATTCAATATGTCCATAATAAAGATCGAGCGCCTCTTGAGCGCGATCCGGATACAGCGTTTTAAAAATCTCCCGCGCCGTTCCCGCACGGACATTTTCAATCAATGTTTGAAGATCAAAATCTGGAAGCCCGAATGTACGCCGCACATGATTTTGTGCCACAAGAACCGATTGTGCACTGTCCACAATCGTTCCGTCCCAATCAAAGAGGACTGCCCGCGGACGAGTCAAAGAGACAGTTGTATTTTTAGAATTCTGATTGGGAGGCATTGCATTCAACTTCCATTTTTATTAAAAATATGACATGCGCCCTTCTTTACCACAGTTGGATCTTGAGCGAAAGATTCAAATAGAGTAAGATCAGGCTGTTTGTTACGTTTCATTTAACCCCTTAAAAACAGGAGCGTTACCATGGCTAAATCCAAAGACATGAAAAAAGAAGACAAGAAAAAAGCCTTAAAAACCCCTAAAGAAAAGAAACAAGAAAAACTGGCGAAAAAAGCTGGAAAGTAATTTCAAGTTGATCCCAGTGTAACTGGTCATCTACTTTAAAATCAAAAACCGTCCCTAAAAAGGGCGGTTTTTTTATTTCGGTTTTTGGACAATCACACTATACCACCCCAGACCGTCATATTCCTGATACCCCAGTGTCTTTGCAAAGGCAACCAAAGTTCCATTAGGTTCAAAGTAATAGCCTTTTTGTTGTCCCTTACTATTCAATGGAAATTCTAATAAAAGATTTTGATTATCAGACGCGGCAATTATTCGCAAACTGTGATCTAATAACATGACACGGGTACGTTTCCATTTCTCTTCCGCCAGTAGATGGCCCACCAGAGCATGCTCAAGATTATCCATTGTCCAAACAGCAAGAGCAGGTTGAGTGATGGATGCCCGGTCATCAGAACCTTACCGCCGCCGCTTATGCCGTCCCAAGCGATCATTTTCGTAGGGCGGTCATTGTAATAAGTGATGAAATGATAGCCGGAAAATTCTGCGGTTTGATTAAACTGAGTTTCGCCGCTTTCATCGTGCCACGTAATATCCCACGGCGGCACCATGATCGCTAGAATCATTAGAACAGGGAAAATCAGGTGCAGTTTTTTCATTACGAAACCTTGGTATGCCCTAAAGTTGTGATTCTAAAACAAACTTATCTTTTTTTAGAAGTTTTAGTCTCTTACCAACCATAGCATTTAATAACTATTTTTAAAACTGACCTGGAGCGGGCGGGCCTTGTCGGGGCTTGCGGGGTATAGCGCGCCAGAGAGTTATCACGATCAATCATATCCAAAACGCCCCATAACGGGACGTTTTGAATATGGCGGAGCGAGAGGAATCCGAAACGAACTTGTTCTGAAATGGTTGGCGGGAGATGTCGCAAATATACTATATTTTAGAATCCAAACTCTCAAGTCCGGGAGCTAGACGGTGAACGATCCGGTGCCATAGAGCAAACGGGGACGTAATTTCTTGTACAACCCGATGTGCGATTCTTGTCGCAACAGACTGGCGTAAATGATGCCCATGGCCTACAAAGATATGCTTATTTCTGATAGTGAGCGTACAACGTGGAACAGCCCCCAAGACTTCCTGAAACATGATTGTCCTCACATGGGATAAATTTTGGAGAGGCAACTTCGTTTCATTAAACGCCAAAACTAAAGCACCGTAATCAATACAACACGGAGTGCTTTTTCCGCCTTTTGCGATTTTCTCCAGTCTATCTGAAGGCGCGCTTTCAACGATCTGATATTTTTTTGAAGGAAATAGGTTGGTCGTTTTTAATAGTTCATCAACCAGATGCAATGGGTTATAAAGTTCCCCTGCTTGTTCCCCCCTAGGACCTTCAAGGGGCCAAGCAATTTCATATCCAAGGCGATCAGCAGCTATTACTAGGCTTACGAACCTAAAATCGGGTCCCAGTTTAATGATAAGCTTTTCCGTGCCAGGCGAAATCATGTTAAACGCTACTTCCAGTTAGAACTTTATGAGTTAACGATAAATAGGCTATGTTTAATAATATGTCAAGTATTAAATGCAGATACAGTGGATACTTAAACGTGATTTTCAAGCAACTGAATTCACCTACACCTTGGGATAAAGTTTCACTTTTCTAAACTCACGCGGTGCCCGCGTTGATGATGTGGTAACAGCGGTAAGATATAAAAGATAGAAGAAAGTAAAGCTGATGCCGAGGTTTGCGGAGAATAAAGCGCCAGAGAGTTGTCATGGTGGTAAATGGCGGAGTGGTAGCGTCCACTAACCCCCAACGTCCTGAAATGAGAGAGTGGTCAAAGATGGTCGTGTCGGTTATTTCGGATGTTATTTTGCAACAGCCGAAAATGGTCGCCCTCGCGTAAGGAACGTTTATTTTATACTGGAGAGCTCTTTAAGAAATGCTTCCCTGGCTTTGGGGCCGCCATATTCTTTGGAAGGACGATCTTCCAGAACAAGCTTTGCAAAAATGACTTTCTTCTGATTTTTGATGGCCCATCCGACAAACCAACCTTGAGGTTTGGATTTGTCGATGTTTCCCTTGTCATCTTTCAGCCACCCGCTGCCTGTCTTGCCGAAGACTTTCCACTCTCCGGCTTGGAATTCCGGCGTGATGGCAATGGTGGCCGCGCAGGCAGCCTCAGATACGCCCAGATCGCATTCTAAAAGTTTTTTAATGAAAACGACTTGCTCTTGCGGTGAAATTAATAGGGATGACATGAGCCACGATTGTGTTAATCCGTCATTCTTACCGGCATTTCCTGCGACATCCATGTTTCCGTAGTTGAATGTGTTGATATAGTCTTTAAATGTCTCGGCACCCATTTTTCGTGTGAGCTGTTGTGAGTACCAGACGATCGACTCCTTGAGCCAAACAGTAGGATCGGTCGTCTTTTTTTGAATGTCCATATCGGATTGATATTCGTCTTTGTAAGTCAAAGAAGGAGTATGTGCGTCTTTCAATAGACCCGAGTCAAAGCCCATAACGGCCAACGGTAATTTGAAGCTTGATACGGGACTACGACGTTGTTCGCAGTCGCCATCCTGTTTGATGATCTCACCTTCAGGATAAGAGACGATCAAGGTGCAGCTTTTAGCGGCGTGCGCATTAAAAGGAAAAAGTAAGAAGGCACATAAAAATGAAACGCATAAGACAGCTATAAGTAATTTATTCATGGATTTCATTTCGATACCTGGGTTTGAAAAATAGCTTAATCACTTCCTCAGAAGTTTTGACTTACAAGTAACTATAGCATTGAAAAATGAGTATTTAAAAGAGATGAAAAGGGAAAAAGCGGTGGAGTTCGTTAAAATAAACGAGCTTGATAATCGAAGAGCCATCAATCGCTTTTAAGTGAGTGGAAAACATCGGGCATTGCGTGGTACAGCGCGCCAGAGATTTGTCATGGCGGTAAATGGCGGAGTCGGAGGGATTCGAACCCTCGATACGGGTTTCCCCGTATAACGGTTTAGCAAACCGTCGCCTTCAGCCTCTCGGCCACGACTCCGTATCTATTACAAATGTCATTCTGGCATAGGCTAAGATGCCAACAGTCCGGACGTTTTATCAGGACCAACCACTTCTGGCAACATGGCAATTCATCCAAAACGCTGTTTTTTATCAACCGCCCCCCAAAATGACCCGGCATAGCGCGCGCGACGGACTTTATTAAAGGTAAAAACGGCAAAAATAAATTTAAAGCCATAAAATATAGACCAAACAAAAATAGACGGGGATTGGCCATATTTCTTTAAAACATAAAACCGTGACCAAGCCTGATGGTAACGGCGCATAAATTCCCCCAAGACCAATCGATCCATCGGTGTTTCTCGATCATGATCCCCGGTTGATCGACCCCGATCATGCCGTACAACCGCACCCTCCACATACACCGGCGGCATCTTCATATCCGTCAAACGCCGGCATAAATCGTCATCTTCATAAAACAGAAAAATATTCTCATCAAATCCACCCAACCGCAAAAATACATCGCGGCGAATTAAAAAACACGCCCCCGATGCAAAAGGCCCCAATGGCCCAAGACGTGTATCAAAGACACGCCCATCAGGTTCAATAATTTTTGGTGCAAATAACGCCTGACCAGGATCAGATTCCGCCGCCGCCACCAACGCCGCCACCGCCCCTGGTTCAACAACAACGTCTGGATTAATCACCATGATATACGGCGTCGTCGCTGCCCGCGCGCCTATATTATTCGCGCGGCCATAGCCCAGATTTTTTCCGGTTTGAATAAGGGGCCCGCCGTGCAAGGCGGCAACCGCGACAGTATCATCAGTCGAAGCGTTATCAACAACAATCGCCGGTACACCTTCCGTTGCCAATGCCGCCAGGCACGCGGGCAATACCCGCGCACTGTTATAGGTGACAATAATGGCCGTTACATCTGCGCGCATATATTTTACCGGATTACCAAAAACAGGGCCCCGTCGCCCCGACGAATATTCAACAATACGCCCGCTTTATTTTTTGCGGCAGCTTTCGCAAGATCTGATGGCGTTTTTACAGGAATACGGTTACAGGATACAACCAAATCTCCAGCCTGCAATCCTGCACGCTCGGCGACCGATCCTGGTTCGACCGATTGCACCACCACACCAGGTTGGGGTTTTTGACCATCTTCGTTACTGATGGGGTTTGGAACAAACACAGCCCCCGCAAGTAAGGGATGTTCAACGGCCGATCCTTTTCCTGATGCAACAGTATCGCGTTTACCCACGACAACATCAACGACTTTTTTCTTGCCGTCGCGTAATATATCGAGTGTGATGGCTGTACCAATTCGAATTTGTCCGACACGATTTCGCAAGTCAGACGCCCCATCGATCGCCATGTTATTAAATGCCGTCACAACATCCCCGTCTTTTAAGCCGGCGGTCTCGGCTGGCGACCCGGGTTGGACTTGGGCAATCACCGCACCTTGGTTCACCGATAAGCCCAAAGCTTCAGACAGTTCCGGAGTCATATCTTGAATCTGAACCCCCAATTGTCCGCGTTCGATTTTTCCGTGCGCCACCAGTTGATCCATCGTTCCCTTAACCATATCAATCGGAATGGCAAATCCAATCCCCACATTGCCACCGGTGCGCGACAGGATCGCCGTATTGATACCAATCAATTCACCACGCAGGTTAATCAACGCTCCACCCGAATTCCCCGGATTAATCGACGCATCTGTTTGAATAAAATCTTCATAATTTTCAATACCCAACCCACTGCGGCCCAAAGCACTGACAATCCCGGATGTCACTGTATTCCCCAATCCAAACGGGTTACCGATGGCAATGACGAAATCCCCCACTTCGAGTGTATTGGATGTGCCCATCGGCACTGCAACCAAATTATCCGGTTTGATTTTTAAAATCGCAATGTCGGTTTCATCGTCCGTACCGACCACCTCGGCCTTGACTTGACGCTTGTCTTTAAACACAACATAAATTTCATCGGCCTTATCGATCACGTGGTTGTTCGTAATAACATATCCTTTTGCAGCATCCACAATCACACCAGATCCAGCGCCTTGGACCTCACGGTCGGGCAATTTTCCATCGCGCGGTAATCCAAATTGTTCTCCAAAAAATCGGCGAAACATGGGGTCTTCAAACATGGGCGGCAATTCAACCTTCACCTTGCTTTTGACCGAGATGTTCACAACGCCCGGCATCACCGTTTTTAAAACGGGGGCAAGTGTCGGCACGCCTCCATTGACAGGGGCCGCGAGCTCCGCCACACCCGCATGGGCAACCAGAACCGGGAAGGTGAGAACCGATAGGACAATCAATAATGGGATAGAGCGCATTTTAAAAACCTCATCTATACAAAACGTGAAAATTTGGTTTAAAGAAAAAGTGTCCCTTAATATGAAACCAAGTCTTCCAAATGAAAAGACCCATTTAGTCGCAGGCACCCTCCCCTTATTTTTCTAAATCAATAACGGTTCGGTAATTCGGGTTTCCGACAGACGGCGGCAGAGACGATATTTTTTGAACCTTTGTCTTTTTCTTCAGTTCAAAAACAGCCTGCCCCAGCCCCGGCCCCGTCCCTCGAAGTGAAATTCTGGATACAACATCATTCGCCCCACCCGGACCTTGAGCGGTATCAACATCGGCCCCATCAATATCCAAGACCAAAATCTTCTCAACAGGATCCAAATCATCGATAACCGTAATCGGTTTGGCGCTGTCAATCACGATCCGAACTTTGTCGGCGTGCGCCCCTACCCGAATACCGGCCAATTTGACTTGACGCGTGGCCGGCACAACAGGAAGGGGTTTTTGATCCGATATCCCTACTCCCTGACTGGTAATAAGAGAATTTGGGGGGGGATTTTTA
>CAZLPZ010000008.1:49847-51507 GCA_964561535.1 uncultured Pseudobdellovibrionaceae bacterium
CGGGCACGGACGTGACTGTCTTTAATTGGTTATCAACAGGAGTAGATTTGACATCAGGAAGTACAGAACGAGGTTTTATGACCTTAGGAGGCGCAACAGCAGGGAGAAAAGATGGCGAAATAACAGAAGGTGCACCCTCCTCAACAGGGGGTGTGGGACCAGATAAAATGGGGGTGGGCTTCGCCGTCACGGAGGACATGTTTGTATTCTCAACGGCAGATGATGGTTGTAAGGGGGGGGACATTGTGAGAGGGACACCTTCACCTATCGGGATCGATGTTGTCGGGTCAAGCGGTGCAATAACATCGGATGTACCCACGGCAGAAGATGAAATATCCCCTCCCTCAATCGTCAACGTTTGCAATTGACGCACCAACTCTTGAATATCCCCCTCAATCGCGACCAATCGATTAATTGCAGGTAACGTCGAATCAAGCTCACGCCGAATATCCACGACGGCATTTTCAAGCCGTGCCATCCGTTCATTTGAATCTTTGAGGGGTGCAGCAAACAACAAATCCGCCTTAATCCCTAAGGATCGTGCAATAGGTAATCCACTGGAATTCACCTCTGTCGAAGTTCCCGTCGTTGCACTTCCCTGGCGCGCTTTTAACATGTTTTCAACAACGTCCGGGGGAACCATCGGATCAATCACCAAAGATTCGGAATCAGTGCCAGTGTTTTGATTTGAGGCCCCAGGAGACGTCGATTCGGGGGGGACAGACGCCCTGGAATCAGAGCGAAAAGAGCCTCCTTCGCATCCCGTCAAAACGATGCAAAGCATAAGAAACATGAGAAAAATAACGGATAATCTGTCCCATGGGGGCCAGTATCGCGCCAGATTCCAATTGGCTATTTTAAAGTACATTTAAAAAAAACAAGACAGGGCAGAATCGCCCATTTAAATCATACGTGTGTGCATCAATCCTGGCAACATCACATTGAAGATAAAGGGAAAAACGGGAGGTATTTTGAAGATATTCACACCGCAATCATAAAGCGACGTACTTCTAAAAAGATGTATTTTTGGAAAGAAAATTTAGAAAAACGATAGGACGTAAAATCATAAGGCAAACTTGCCAGCAGACTTCTCCCCTTCAAGAGAGAAAAGATTTGGCCCAAATACGCAACAATATTACCGCATTTATTCCTTGACTATATTCCTGAGTTTAGGATATATATCATACCAATGACGGTGCAGCGTCAGAGACGGTGAGGTTTATGTATAACAGAACATAACTCTCGGCCCGCGCGGTTCAGCCCTTTCAGGGCCTCTCTTCCCTGCCGCCTTCCGTGGTGTTACACGCGGATAGCAGGAAAGATCGGCACCAACAAGATGGCCCCGCGCAGTGGTTCAATCCGGTCCCGCAGGCTGGCCGCGTGACTTTGGCCAGGGGCGGCATGTGCGCGCGGTTTGAAATACCCTTCTGTTGTTGGGGTCTTCTTCCACGCGCCAAAGTCACTGGTCAGATACGAAAACGGCGCGCCGATTTTTGTTTGAGATGAGAGCACAGAGGAAGAGGAAGAGAAAGAGAGAGAAAATGAGAATAAAGAACAGAGGTACGCAGGTAAAAAACATAAATATACATAATATAACATGCAAAACATGTTATTTTTACATGGTTTACATTAATCCGTTCAAAAAAAGGATGCCCCCACA
>CAZLPZ010000009.1:0-49086 GCA_964561535.1 uncultured Pseudobdellovibrionaceae bacterium
TCCTAAACACAGGAATATAGTCAAGGAATAAATGCGGTAATATTGTTGCGTTTTTATTCTTAAGTTTTTAACCTCTTTAAAACGAAAAACCCGCCAGAAAAGGCGGGTTTTTATATTTGGCTGGATCCTCGCCGCCGTTTACTCTTGGACCGCGCAACGCGCGGATCCGGGGGCGGGGATGACGTGATCTTAACGGCGCAGGCCCAATTTGGCGATGATGGCCAAATAACGATCTTCGTCAACGGACCGCAAATAATCCAGTAATTTGCGGCGACGCGCGACCATCAATAATAAACCACGGCGGGACGATAAATCCTTTTTGTGTGTTTTCATATGTTCGGATAGCGCATTAATTTGATCCGACGTAATGGCGATTTGCACTTCGGATGATCCGGTGTCATTAGGGGTGTTTTGGTAGGTTTTAATAACGTCAGCTTTACGGGTAACGGCGATCGACATCGAGCGACTCCTTTAGGGTTAATGGTTAAAAACGCGCACGGGCGTCAAACGGGCGCCTGTGACCGATAACAAGGCCACATCCCTGTTGTCCCGTTTTGCGAGCGCCAATGTATCGTCGGTGAGACGGGGATCAAGCCCCGCAAGCGTTAACCGATCGACATCGGCGCGGGTTAAAAGGTCAACGGGGTTTCCCGAAGATATCCGCGCGGCTTCCGTTTGGTTGAGTTGCAGGGCCGGGATGTCGTCTAGCGCCTGCCCAAGCGGGAGCACAATCTCTTGTGGCGTATGTTGTGCCATTTTTTCCCGAAGCGAGTCAAGGGAAATTGCATTTTTCTCGTTAAAACAGCCCACTCGCGTGCGCCGCAGGGCGGAAATATGGCCTTTTGTGCCCAATTTTTCGGCCATATCCCGTGCAATGGACCGGACATAGGTTCCCTTGCCACACGTGCAGGACAGGGTGGCGGTATCAGCCGTGGTGTCTTCTAATGTCAGGGTTTCGATATAAATTTCCCGAGGGGCAATCTCGACCGTTTGACCCGCACGCGCCAGGGCATAAGCCCGTTCGCCGTTAATTTTCACAGCTGAATATTGGGGAGGGGTTTGCATGATATTGCCAATAAAGTTAGGCAATAGAGCTGTAATCTGGTCTGGCGTTGGGCGGTTTTGGGATGTTGCAATGACTTGGCCCTCACGATCGTCCGTATCCCGTTGTTCGCCCCATGTGATCGTAAACGTATAGGCTTTCATCGTGTCGGTGACGTAATAGAGTGTTTTTGTCGCCTCGCCCAAGGCGATGGGCAGGATCCCGGTGGCCAGTGGATCGAGTGTTCCGGCATGGCCAGCCTTGGCCGCATTCAGTAGGCGTTTGACCGCCGTCACCATATCGGTTGAGGTGACTCCTACGGGTTTATCCAAATTGATCCAGCCCGTGATATTTAACGGTTTTGGCCGGGGCGGGCGGGGCCCGGGGGCGTGGGGCGTGGCTGTGGCGGTTTGTTCAGATATGGTCATATTTCGCTTTCATCCTTAAGAGGGCCCGTAGGTATAGCAACGGGAGAGTAAGGATGCAATGTTCTTGTCAATTTTAATGGGATCTAGGATTTTTTTGCGTGAGGCATTTCCTAAATTGGTAGGTGCGGGCCGCATAAAAAGGCTGGTAGCAAGACGGTTATATTATAATTGACATATAAATTTTCTAAGTTTATATTTACGTCCGAACCGTCACCGCGGCCCCCGCGCGCGTTTAAGAGTGCGCATGAACCGAAAGAATGTATCATAGCCGCCGTCGCCGCCGCGCGGGACATACGGGAAAATCGTTATCCCGCGCTTGTTGCCGATGCGGCATAACGAGGATGATTTAATTCACCCCATCGCAACGCGGGCCTCGATCAATTCACGGGCGACAAAGCGGGCAATGCGTTGAACGTCGTCTGAGGCATCGGCGTTTGGCGACCGAATTAAAATCGGTGTTTGGTGACGAATGGTTTCCTTGACCTTTTGGTCTTGACGGATCATGCCTGCCAAACTGGGGGAGAGGCGCAGGAAATTTTCGCAGGCCTTTAAGAGTGTTTTATATGTTTTTTCGCCCTCGATCGTTGTGGCGGCCATATTGATCACGATGTTCACGTATTTTGAAATGCCCGCGGCGTTGCCCAATTTGATGAACGCATAGGCATCGGTCAGTGATGTAGGTTCATCTGTTGTGATCAATAACGTGCGTGTCGCCATGGCCGAGAACATGCGGACCGTGCGGTCAACGCCCGCGCCCAAATCAATGATGACGACATCATATTTTTCGGACAGTGACAGCAATTGATCCCGGAGCATGAGCAGACGTTGACTGGGGAGGGCGGATAAGGACGCCTGACCGGATCGTCCGGCAATAATATCAAAGCCGCCATCGTCAAATCGTTGGACAACATGATCGAGGGTCAAGCGCCCCCGAATGACATCGTTTAAATCCCGTTTGGGCATTAACCCCAATTGGACATCAACGTTGGCCAATCCCAAGTCGCCATCAAACAACAAAACGGATTTCCCCGATTTTGCAAGGGCGTGGGCGAGGGTAATCGAGAACCATGTTTTTCCAACGCCCCCTTTGCCGGACGCGACGGCGATGATGTTACGACCTCGGCGGAATCCGGTGCCGGTGTCTTGAGGGGTATCGGTTTGTACAGAAGTTTCATTCATGACATTCATCCTGAAGTCGAACGGTGGAGGGAAGGTTTTGAGGGCAGCGCACCCGACGATGAAGACATTGCCGTCTTTGTCATTGGGCGTTTATGTTTGGGTAGTAAAAATTCGGTCAATCGTCGTGGGGTCATTTGCATCATGCCATCCGCAACTTGAGGGGAGAAACTGGTTTCGGCAAACGCCAAGCCCCCTTGATGGGCTGCGGCCAAAATGCCGCCCAACCGCCGCCCGACATCGAGGCGTGTGGCGACCAGCCGGCGGACCCCGAGTGTTGAAAAAATGCGTGAGATTTCGCCTGATTCGGTGGCGTCCATTCCCGCTGGAAGGGCAAGGACGGGTTCGGCATCAATCGCCGCAAGCCACCGAGCCAAATCACGTACATCGTTCGTATCATAAGGCAATGTTCCGGCAGTATCGATAAAAATGTAATCCGTGCCCCGCGATTCCGTAACTGCGCGGGCCAAATCGGCCGGATTTTTGACACGTTTTAAGGTAACATTTAAAATTTTGGTAAAAGCGGAAAGTTGTTCTGCCCCGCCTGCGCGTTGGGTATCGGCCGTGATGACGGCAACCGTTTGCCCCGCCATGACACAGCGTGTTGCAAATTTTGCAACCATCAGCGTTTTTCCAACCCCCGGGGGGCCCACAAAAATGATGGGCTTTGTCGCGGGTTTTGTGGACAGGATCGGGCGATATTGGTACAGGTGATCAAGCGAATCTTCAAGTGCCGCAGCGACATCGCGATAGCCTATGACCATGGCGCAGGATAAAATCTGGTCAGTGACATCTTCAGGAGCGGAATGGGCCAGCATAATATCGGTTAAATCTTCGGCGATGCTGTTTTCATCCGCGTCTTGTTCATCGTCATATTGTAGCCATGAATCGGAAACGGCCTGGCCTGTAATCGGTTTATTGATTTCGAAATTCGGAGACGTTCCGACAGGGGTATAGCCATAGGGTTTGTCGGAAGGGTCAACCGCGGCGGTGACACGCACGGTTTTCCCACCGTTTTCTTCGCGGGTGGCTACAATAATTGCATCGTCACCGAGTGTGTCGCGGATCATGTGCATCGCTTCTGTCAGGGTTTTTGCATAAAAAGATTTAAGGCGCATGGGAGGGAATGATTCTCGCGTTCATAAATTATAGGCAGATTTCTGGGGAACACGGAAGGGTAAATTAAGGGTTCTTTAATTTGTTTAAAAATGTTGCAAAAATGACTCTTGTAGGTCTCGAAGGAGGTGGATGTATATATGTAGCAAATGTATCGGAAAAAATACAATAAAAACAAGTTATGGTTGTCTAATTTATATATGTAAGTACTTATTTTTATAAAAAAGTAGGTATAGCCTTTTGGGTAATTGCCTTTTGTATGATTTTTTGTCTATTTAGGCGTACAAATGATTGTTTGAATTTAAATATAACACTTAAGGTTACTTTATGGTTCCGTTGAAGCCGAAAATAAAACGCCCGCCTTTTAAGAAAAAAGAAGGCCCGACTCCGGTTGATTTCCATGTGGGTCAACAATTGCGGATGCGTCGGTCATTATTGGGATTGACGCAAGAGGAGATCGCATCGGCGACAGGTTTGACATTTCAACAAATTCAAAAATATGAGCAAGGCAAGAATAGGGTTAGTGCCTCGCGATTATTTCAGTTGTCACAATTATTGAATGTCGAGCCGAATTTTTTTTTCGAATCGTCTGTGACGCATAAAGATCAGCCGCGTATGATGAATTTGGCCGAAGATCAGGAGCCGTTTAAATCAGTTGACCGGATGAATAATCGCGAAACAATTGAATTGTTGCGGACATATTATGCGATTGAGGATGAAAAAATGCGTCGAAATGTTTTGAAGATTATCAAACAAATGGCCGAGAATACCCAGAAATAAAATTGTATGCTCGCATTAAAGCCTCTTGCGCAAAGAGATATGGCGTTTTAAAATTCCCGATCTTTAATTTTTATTCAAGGGTATTTTATGACTGTTCAAACCGCTCCCGTCCCCGCGCTTCATCCGATGTCTGAAGATTTTTTATTTACCAGTGAATCGGTGGGGGAAGGTCATCCCGATAAAGTGTGTGATCAAATATCGGACGCCGTTGTGGACCTGTATTTATCCCGCGATCCGCAGGCACGCTGCGCTGTTGAAACCGCTGTTACGACCGATAATGTCTTTATTATTGGGGAAACACGGTCGGCCGTTCCGGTGACGATTGATGAAATTAATGCCGTTGCCCGCGCGACGATCAAAAAAATTGGGTATGATCAGGTGGGGTTTAGTTACAAGAATGTAAATATTACCAATTTATTGCACGAGCAATCGGCTGATATCGCTGTGGGCGTGGATGCCGCCGGGGCCAAAGATGAAGGCGCGGGGGATCAGGGAATTATGTTTGGGTATGCGTGTAACGAAACGCCGGTTTTTATGCCCGCGCCCCTGTATTATGCGCATGAAGTTCTGCGTAAAATGGCCGAGGCCCGCCATTCAGGTAAGGTTAAGGGATTGGAACCCGATGCGAAATCACAATTTACGTTGCAGTACCGCAACGGTAAACCGGTAAAAGCCGTGTCGGTTGTGGTGTCGACCCAACATGCAGATGGGTTATCCCAATCGGACGTGCGCGAAATCGTGCGGCCGTTTGTACGGGATGTGTTGCCCGATGGATGGATGTGCGCGGAAGATAAATTCTATGTGAATCCGACAGGTCGGTTTGTGATTGGTGGGCCGGTGGGGGATTCAGGATTAACGGGTCGTAAGATTATTGTGGATACGTATGGCGGCGCGGCCCCGCATGGCGGCGGCGCGTTTTCGGGCAAAGACCCGACCAAAGTCGACCGGTCGGCGGCGTACGCCGCGCGGTATTTGGCCAAAAATATTGTGGCGGCCGGTTATGCTGAACGTTGCACCATCCAATTGTCGTATGCCATTGGCATTGCGCACCCGTTATCGGTGTATGTGAACGGCCATGATACGGCGACGGTGCCTGAAGAAGAAATTGTGCGCGCGATCGCGCAAACGATGGATTTATCTCCACGCGGAATCCGCACGCATTTGGCGTTGAATAAACCCATCTATGCGCGCACGGCGTCGTATGGCCATTTCGGGCGAACCCCGGAACCCGATGGCGGTTTTTCATGGGAAAAATTGGATTTGGTGCCCGCGTTGCAGAAGGCGTTGGGGTAAGAGATTAAAGAGTTTGTCATCTCGGATGCCCGTCTTGCGGGTTCCGGGATGACAGAGTTTATTAAGCCACTTGTTCGCGTTCGGTCTCGCACGCCCGTAATACTCGTTCGGCTAACGTCAACCGTGCATCGGGGACACCCGTTCGGTGGTGGTTGAAGACCCAGTGTTCCAGGAAATACCCTGTTAGATTCAACCCCTTGGACACATCTTCTAAGGTGCCGAGCACACTAATATCTGGGTCCGGGCGTAAAAATTCAGGTAATTCCAACAGTTTAGACTTATAAATTAATCCAAATTCTTTACTGACCGCCACGCCGCTTTTGGGCGACATATATTGCAACCGTGCGGGGTCACCCCCCGCAGCACATCGTTTAAAATCAAGGGCATACCCCAGTTCCCTCATAAACGCGATTTCCCACGCGATGTAACACACGCCCCACATATCTCCGTCCAACTGATCCATCAGGGAGGACAGGCCATGGTACAACGCTGGGTGTGCCTCGCGTTCGGGTAAGGTGATATCGCACAGGGCGCAGGCCGAGGTGAGCGCCGCCAATTTTAATCCGTCATCCATGTATCCCCCCGCCGGGTGGCGCAGAGGTTCAATGGTGAAGGTGCCCATTTGGTCCAAAAGCCGCGCCTGCCAGCGTACATGAATGAAGGCACCTGCGCCAATGCCGATGCGACGCGCCCGGGATTGGCCTCCGGGGATATAGCCAATTTGCCGCCCCTGATCTTCTGTCAGGACCGATAAAATCATGCCGTTCTCGCCGTGTGGGCGGCAAGACAGGACAACAGCATCGGCGTCCCATTGATTCATGTGGATGAATTAACCTTGTGATTTGATTGTGGGCCGTCGGATCCTATAGAATCAGACATTCTTTCAGACAAGTCTATCATGAAAAATGCGCGGGGCGATATGTTGGCAAGATTTTTGGGTTTTGGCGTGGGTACCGAGGGGGAAAATCCAGTGTGGGCATCTGCCAGCGCGTCGGTCCCGGCAGCACGTCCCTCTTCGTCGCCGTTGGGAGGGGGGAGTAAACGTTCGCGCCGCACGCCAGTTTTGGTACGCGACCGCACATTGCCCGAATTCGAATTTGATCGTCGCGTGGCATATTGGGCGATGACCCGAACTGATCCGCCGACCGCTACATTTCGGCTGCCGCTTTATGAAAGTCATCTGCGCGGGATGTTGGACACGAATGGCGATATTGAGGCTGTGTTGCACGAATTGCGAACAACAGATCAACATATCTCGAATAAAACGAGTGGATTACGAGGTTTTCTGGTTGATATTGTGGTGGGTGTTATTCGGGGGACCGGGCGTGTTCGGGGGTTACGGACGGCGTTGATCTTAGCGTCATTTGAACAAGATGTGCACCATGCTATTCTCGGGGTTCAAAATAATGTTATTCAATATATGGTTGCAAGGATTGGGGTTGACCGCATTGTTGCTATTGCCTTGCGCGCGATACGCGATGTATCGCAAGAACAGACTCTGGCGGCGCAATTAAAATCGACGGCCCAGATGATTCGTAAATTGGAAGATTTGCTCGCCAAAGGGCAGTTGATGGACGAAGATATTTACGAATTGAAATTACGTCGTGATTTATTTTTAAATGCCTTACGGTTATATGTTCGGTTGACCAAGGCGGCGGTTCCGCTGTGAAGGTATGACATAAATGAACGAAACGGATCTGATTGATTTAACGCGCGAGGCGATTTGGATTACGATTAAAATCGGAACCCCCGTCATGTTGGTGGGATTGTTTGTCGGTGTTGTTATTGCGTTACTTCAGGCGTTGACGCAAATTCAGGAAATGACATTGGTGTTCGTACCTAAAATTCTCGCGATGTTTGCCGCTTTGTTTGTGTTGATGCCCATGATGACAGTGACGTTGATGGATTTTATGGTGCGGATTGCCGATAAAATTGTGGGCGGCCATTAAATTTTGTGTAAATAGGGTTTATCAGCGATTTTAGGTTTTTTTTGTGCCTATTGATCTTTGTTTTCGAAACGCGCCTATTCCTAAAATCAACGCTATGATCGATAAAAGTGGGCGGTCGCCAAATGTTTCATAAAATGTTTTTGCAGATATTTCGGGTATGTTGATGATGATAGGGGTCTGACCGGATGTGCCATAAGGTAGCGTGGTCAAGATTCTTCCGTGCGCATCAATTGCCCCTGAAATTCCGGTGATGGCCACGCGTACAACGGGTCGTTCGGTTTCAATGGCGCGTGCGCGCGATTCGGCGAAATGTTGATAGGGACCTGGGCTGTTCCCATACCAGGCATCGTTTGTTAGAGCGAATATCCAATGGGCCGCTCCTAACCCTGCGATCACTTCGCCACCAAAAGCGGATTCATAACAAATTAAAGGCCGAAAAGGGGTGTGTCCCGGAATTGTAACGGTAGATGAGCCTGTGCCTGGTGTCAGGTTTTCAAATCGGGCGACAGGGGCAAGCGGGATATATTTTTGATACGGGATATATTCGCCAAAGGGAACGAGGTGCCGTTTTTGGTATACATCGATGGCGGCGTGACCGTTTTGATAGGCAATCAGACCGTTCCCATAGGAAGGCGCATCATCTGGGCCGGAAATGGTTACCGCCCCTGTTAACAGCGCCGATCCGGTGGGGTATGTCGCCAATAAGTGTTGGATTGCGTTTTCAATAGGGCGCGCATGGATATAAGATGGTGGCAGAATTGTTTCAGGCCACAGAATTAGGGTTGGTCGATCGAGGAGATTTGGGGGGCGTTCGCTTAAAGCCAGGTGGCGATAAAAATGATCTGCCGTGAGGTCAGGGTTGAATCGTTCGGATTGTGGAATATTCGCCTGGACCATCACGATTTGTTGTGTTGTGTTTGTGGGGGCATCGGGCTGGTTTAAACGATAGATGCCAAAATAAAGAATTATTACAATCAAGATTATTGCAGCGATATCGCCGAAAGGGGGGCGGGGGTGTCTTGTGGTCAAACGATGGGTGATGTATGCCGCAAACCATACCGTTAAAAATGTTAGGCCATAGATGCCGGTGATGGAGAGGGATTGAAAGATCGTCAATGTTTCTGACCAATACATGCCGGGAAGGTTCCATGAAAACCCCGTGAATAAATGTCCCCGGGCGTATTCGGCAAGTGTAAAAAGTGCTGCAAAAGTCAGAGAAGAAAGTCCCGTTGATTGGAATTTTAAAAGCGTGCCAGCATATCCAAAGGTCAGGCCAAGAAACAAGGCGAGGATGGCCGGTAACCCGGCGATCGCCAATGGCCATGCCCATGCATAGGGGTTAGTATCAATTAAAAGGGCATTGCCAATCCAAGATAGTCCTATCAAAAAATATCCGAATGCCCAGAGATAGGCGTTCAGGAACAGGCGGGGGGAGAAGTATTTCCAGATTAGAAAATGATCGAGGCGTGCATCCCCCTCCTTCAGGGGAATGATTATATGATAATACAGCACGCCAATTGCTGCGAGGAATATCGGAATATTCCAGGGGGTAAAGTCGAAAACAAAGTTTGTAACGCCGGCGTGGGGCAGGCACAAGGCCGCAAGAATTCCTGTGCCGAATGATTGGGCATAGGAGGAGAAAATAAAGGGACGCGATATCATGATTTCTGGGAGATCGCCTTGATACGAATGCGGTAAATGCGTCGTGAATCACCGTCGATGATTTCAAATTTTAGATGAGATCCCTCATGTTTAATAATTTCACCACGGGCCGGAACACGTCCCGCGATAGAATAGATGAGCCCGGCAATTGTATCGTTATGTGCACGTTCATCGTCAGTAAAACAAGGTCCGAAATGGGTTTCAAATTCAATCAGCCCCAGGCGCGTATCGAGGATATAGGTGCCGTCCGCACGGCGATTGATGCGGTCGTCGTCACTGACGTCATACTCATCTGAAATTTCACCAAAAATTGTTTCAATGACATCGCCGATTGTGACCAATCCATCAATGCCCCCATATTCATCAACAACCATGACCATGTGTTTGCGGTTTTCCCGCATTTGCATGATCAAGTCACTGACCGGGAGAGTTGGGGACACAATGGGTACAGAGCGCACAAGCTCAAGAATGGTGAATTCGCGCCCTTGCGCCAGATGGGCCAAGACGTCCTTGATATGGATGGTCCCGATCACATCGTCGAGCGTGTTGCGATAGACGGGAAAGCGGCTGTATTGCCGTTCGGCGAGTAACCGGAATAAATCATCACGTGTTAGGTTGACATCGATTGCCACAATATCGGCGCGTGGGATCATCACTTCGGATACCGTGAGGTCGCGGATTTTTAAAACATTGGCGAGCATCAGGCGTTCATGAAGTGACAAATCCAGCGTGCCTTCTTCGGGAGTTGCCTGGATATATTCTTCGAGGGCATCACGGAGGGAATTATCTGTTTTATAATAGCCGCGTGCGATTCCCTTGAGCCATTTAAGGAAAGGAACAGAATCGCTGGGTTTTTCGGGGGGGATCATATTCATGAGCGTATTTTAGCGGTAAGGATCGGGAATATTCAAGTCATTCAATATTTCTTTTTCCAATCGTTCCATTGTGCGGGCCTGGCCCGGGGTGATGTGGTCATAACCACAGACGTGGAGAACGCCGTGGACGACCAGATGCAGGAAATGGTGGTCGAACGTTTTTTTTTCTACCCGTGCTTCCGCTTCGATTACGCCGTAGGTCAGGATCACATCCCCGAGCATCGCGGGCATTCCCGGGGCCATCGGCATGCCATCTTGGGGGAATGACAGCACATTTGTGGGGGCGTTTTTTTGGCGGTGTTGTTTATTTAACGTTTTGATACGTGCATCGTTCGTGAGGACAACGGACAGTTCATATAGGGGGTGTTTCAGGCGTTGTTTATGTTGCGCGAGTAGGGCCGTTTCAACAGCGGCTACGATTTTTTTCTGGAGCCGGGGTAGTTTTTTTTGCCACGCGGAATCTTCAACGAGGACAGCGATATCGAGGGAGATGTCTTTGATCATAGTAAGAGTCCAACGTGCCGTTTAGATCTTCCTCTCTTTAGGGGAAGAATTCTATTTCTTATTCTTTTTATCCCGTTTGTCATACGCATTCACAATGCGGCCGACTAAGGGGTGGCGTACAACATCGGCTTGGGTAAATTGGATGGTCTCGATCCCCGGCACACCGCGCAAAACGGCCATCGCATCGTTCAGGCCCGATGTGACATTGGGTGGTAAATCGATTTGGGATGGATCACCGGTGACGACCATGCGCGACCCTTCGCCCAAGCGGGTTAAAAACATTTTCATCTGCATGGCGGTTGTGTTTTGCGCCTCGTCCAAAATCACGAACGCGCGCGCCAATGTGCGACCGCGCATAAAGGCGAGGGGGGCCACCTCGACAATTTCGGCGATCATCGCTTTTTCCAATTTATCGCGAAACATCACGTCGGATAACGCGTCATATAATGGACGCAGATACGGATCGACTTTTTCCTTCATATCACCGGGCAAGAACCCCAATCGTTCGCCGGCCTCAATCGCCGGTCGGCACAAAATAATACGGTCGATTTTATCGGCCTGGAGCATGGCAACAGCAGCCGCGGCGGCCAGATATGTTTTTCCCGTACCCGCAGGGCCCAACCCGAACACGCAATCATTATGCAGGATCGCCTTGATGTACGCGGCTTGGGTTTCGGTGCGGGGGTACACGGTGCGTTTGGTGGTTTTTAACGCGAGTTCCGCGTGCGCAAGCGACCGCAGATCATGTCGATCATTATAATTTTTATCGGTTTTCCCGCCCCGGTTTTGTTGGGTGAGTTTAATCGCATCTTCCACGTCGCCGATCGAAATATCGGATCGGATGTTGAGCATGTCGTACAAGGCCTCGAGGATTTGTTCGGCGGCCTTGACGTCACCGCTTTGCCCGGAAATCAGAATGTGATTTCCGCGATCGTGGATTTCGACGCCGAATTTTTCTTCGAGTAAATCGAGGTGTTCGTGCCCAACGCCAAACAGGGCAATGACCTTTTCCTTGTCTTCAAACACCAGATGGGTGTGGGCGAGGGGGGATTTTGGAGATTTGGGGGGCGATTTTTTGACCATAGGATAATTGTGACATAGATTTTTTAGGAAGGGTAGGGTGTTTTCAGTAAAGTACAGAAGATGCCTCGGGATACCCTCTCCCCATTTTATGGAGGAGGGCATCTATCTGCGCTTTTTGTTCTTGAAATAGAAACAGGCGGGTTATGCTGCTGGTGTAGGTGCCGCATCGGCTTGGTTGCCTAAGGAAGCGTCTGAACCCGTTTGGTGGTTATTGGGGATATCAGATGAACCGCCCGTGGGCGTTTTTGGGTTCGCCGTCAGATCGTCGTTGCTCAGGCCTAATGCTTGTGCCAGTGGAGCGTGATACGGCCAGGGGAGGGCCAAACGAAGATTATCCAAGACAGTATCATAAAGTTTAGCTAACGGTTCTGTGATATATGAACTATCTTCGCAAGTACGTTTAGCTAATTGAGGATCTTTAGCACCGTTTTCGTATGTTAATACAATTGACGAAAGCCTTAGGGAATATGTCCCCTCCACATTATTTAAGTGTGTGTCAGTTTCGTTAAGGACGTAAGTTGTCTGATAAAATTTTACTGGATCAGAAGGATCGTTAATGTTATCAACGCCCGGCCCGGTAAGTGTGAATGATCCCTTATCTACTTTGATCGTTGTCCGTGCTAATATTTCTGGGCCGTTTAACAGGCCTGATGGTTCTCTCTGAATGGTTTCCAAAATCATTCCAAGTTCAGCCATGTCGGCGAGGAATTTCGGAAACTCTGAATTTCTTTTAGTAGCTGAAAAGACATGCTTGGCTGCGTCTCTCAAATTTGAAAAGGCCATGATATTCTCTCTTTGTTTATAAGTTCAGCGAAATATATGATTAATTATTTTATATGTCAATAATTATCTAAATTCCCCCGCCAACGCCGACCCGGTATACCCGGTAACCGTCACGGGCACGATTTTCCCCACCAAATCGGCTGTGCCTGCCGTGTGAACGGGTTGGTTATACGCTGTGCGGCCGTGAATTTGGCCTCGGTCTGGGTCAAATCGGTCAAATAATACATCCATAGTTTTGTCCAGAAACGCGCTGTTAAATGCCAGGCCCCCCTGAAAGATCGCGTCTTGAAGTTCGAGCAATCTTGTTTGTGCCACATCATCGCGTACCAACGCTGCCTGCATCGCGGCTGCCGGGGTGCCGGGTCGGGCGGAATATTTGAACGAATAGGCCGATGCATATCCAATATCCCGGATCAATTGTAACGTGGCTGTGTGGTCTGCATCATCTTCGCCCGGGAACCCCACAATAAAATCGGATGAAAACGCCATATCGGGGCGAAACGTGCGGAACCGTTCAATGATATGGCGATATTCGTCTGCCGTGTGTTTGCGGTTCATGGCTTTTAAAATTTTGTCCGACCCGGATTGTACGGGCAGGTGGAGGAACGGCATCAAGGCAGGAATATCGCGGTGCGCCGTCATTAAAGATTCATCACAATCCCTGGGGTGGGATGTCATGTACCGGATACGTTTCAGGCGGGGCAGGGCGGCAAGCCCTTCGATTAATTGACCAAGGGTCCAGATTGTGCCATCCGGGCCGTCACCATGATAGGCGTTCACATTTTGGCCCAGTAAAGTGATTTCAATGGCACCGGTGTCCAGGATGCGTTTGGCTTCATCAATGACGGCTGTCACGGGCCGTGAAAATTCCGCACCGCGCGTATAGGGCACGACACAGAATGTACAAAATTTATCGCAACCCTCTTGGATTGATAAAAAAGCGCAGGGTCCTTGTGCGGCTGTTTGATCAACCATGTGGTCGAATTTTGCTTGCACCGGGAAATCGGTATTGATCACGCGCGCGCCGCCGTTTAACCCCAGTACCATTTCAGGTAACTGGCCATAGGTTTGCGGGCCAAATACCAAATCGACATAGGGCGCGCGCCGTGTGATCACATCGCCTTCGGCTTGTGCGACACAGCCCGCAACGCCGATGACCGTTGTTTTACCGTTTTCTTTTCGGGCTTCTTTCATTTCGCGCAGGCGGCCCAATTCGGAAAAAACTTTTTCTGTGGCTTTGTCCCGAATGTGACAGGTGTTCAGGATCATCATATCCGCGTCATCAGGCGTGTCGACGGATTCGTATCCCAAAGGGCGTAAGACATCGCCGATCCGGTGGCTGTCATAGACATTCATCTGACAGCCCCAGGTTTTGATGTAGAGTTTTTTGAGTGTATTATTTGACATATTTATTTTCCCTCAGCTTCGTCCTTTAAACCATGGTTTCGGGCTGGGGGGCAAGCATTTTTATATAGAGGAGAAGTATACAGAGGTAGGTTTTCTTAGGCTTTTCTTAAAGATAGATAGTGCAGACTTAAATCGGAGATACCCACGTTGTGGGGGGTCTATTTGTATTAAAGGAGTATTATCGTGGCTGTTGACAAAGCAATGAACGTTTTGATCGTTGACGATTATAAAACGATGTTAAAAATTATTGGGAATTTGCTACGCCAATTGGGGTTCTCGAATATTGACGAGGCCACTGATGGCGGAATGGCTTTGGAACTTTTTGGGCAAAAGAATTATGGTTTGGTTGTGTCGGATTGGAATATGGAACCGATGTCGGGACTTGATTTATTGAAACAAGTTCGCGCTGGCGCCAACAATAACAAGGTTCCTTTTATTATGGTGACCGCCGAAAGTAAAACGGAAAACGTTATTATTGCCAAACAGGCCGGGGTCAGCAATTATATCGTTAAACCATTCAATGCCGAAACGTTAAAAACAAAATTGTCCAGTGTTTTGGGCGAGTTTTAACAGGGGCGAATTCTTATCAAATTTAAGGGGCGGAGATACATATCATGTCTATCGAACGGGACAAAGTTGTCAAATTGATCAATTCGGTGATCTCCAAGGTCGAACACGAAGAAGACGTGACACGCGAACAGGTTTATGCGGAACTTAAGGGATTAAAGGGTATTATTGATCAGGCGCGCGCGGAACTTCGGGCGGCTAATGTCGGTGATATCAATGGGATGCATATCCCGACGGCGACGGATGAATTGGACGCCATTGTCAAATCGACTGAAGGCGCAACCATGAGTATTTTTTCAGGCTGTGAAGAAATTGAACGGCAATTGCCGGGGTTGGCTGATCATCATCGTGAAGCGGTTCAGGCCGGGGTCACGCAAATATATGAGGCGTGTTCATTCCAAGATTTAACGGGCCAACGGATTAGTAAAATTGTTAAATCGTTGCGTGAAATTGAAAATAAGGTGACGGCCATTTTGAACGTTCTTCATGAACGGATGGGCGATGTGGATATTCATACCGTAACGGGGGATACGCGTTCGGGGGATGCCGCCTTGTTGAATGGTCCGCAATTGCCGGGTCAGGCGATTTCGCAGGCTGATATCGATAAATTATTAGCAGATTTTGATAATTGACAATCTTGTTTAGGCTCTAGACCCTATAGAGTTTTTTAAATGGACGTCATTTTTGAATTCACAACCATCGGGCCATATACCAAAGTAACGGCGATTGATACGGATAGTATGATCGAAGTGTCGATTAATGGCCCGGCGTCCGCTGGTGAAATCGTTCTTAAAAGCCAAGCTCTCCGCCGTCTTGAATATGTCATGAAAAAGAAGGCGACGCAGGGGTGTTAAACTATGTTTATAAAATGGCTCCCTGAGCTGGATTCGAACCAGCGACCAATCGATTAACAGTCGATTGCTCTACCGCTGAGCTATCAGGGAACGCGGATCTGAGCGGGTTAAAAATGCCGCGCAGAGTGGGTGTAAAAAACCAGAAATAGCGGGGTGTGTCAAGGGTAAAGAAGGGATTTATCCCGTGTGCGACCTCTATTTATCCCGTCGGACGGCGAATGTCGCCAGATCCATTAATGTTTCTTTTAAGGGGTGGGGGGGCAGAGGGGCAAGCGCCGCAATGGCCTGATCACGGTGTGATTCAGCGAGGATATGGGACCGTGAGAAGGCATCGTGTTGCCGCAAATACCCTTGAGCCAATTCAAAATCACCAGGTTGAATATCGCGGTCGGTTAGGCATCTTGTCCAAAAATGGTGTTCTGTCGTGCCACCAAAATGGAGGGCATAGATCACAGGGGCTGTAATTTTACCTTCGTTAAAATCGTTGCCGGGCATTTTTCCAAATGTCCCCGTATCTGCAGTATAATCCAAAACATCGTCAGCGATTTGAAACGCAATCCCCAGATGGTGGCCATAAGTATAAAGAGCATCTTGGATATCACGATCGGCCCCATACAATGCGGGGCCCGCGGCACAAGCCGCTGCAAAGAGAGCTGCGGTTTTTGCCCCGATGATATGGATATAGTGGTCAATATTGGTGCTGTGATTTCCGGTGGCATTCAGTTGTGCAACTTCACCTTCGACAATAATTGCGGATGCGTGGGATAAAAGGTGCAAGACCCGGAGTGATTCGGTTTCAACCATTAATTCAAACGCACGGGCGAACAGGAAATCCCCCACCAGGATTGCGGGTTTATTTCCAAAAACCAGATTGGCGACTTGACGTCCGCGACGTAGATCGCTTCCGTCAACGACATCATCGTGGAGAAGTGTAGCAGAATGTATGAATTCAACAGCCGTCGCTAATTTATGCGCGCGAGCATCTGGTGTATTAAACATAGCGGCGCAGGCGAGGGTCAGTAGAGGTCGAATACGTTTTCCCCCTCCCGCAATGAGGTATCGCGCAACGTCTGGAATGGAATTAACCGGGGATTGTAATCGATCGAGTATTAGCTCATTGGTTGCCGTCATATGGGCCGAGAGATGATCCGATAAAAATTCAAGCGGCAGCGGTGCCGGCATTGGATCAAAGGGAGCGGGAGATGTCATTTGCGACGATGATTTCAACATGATAAGGTCAAGTAAACGCGGGTTTGCCGCGGTGTGCAAGAGGGAAAATGGGGTTTATGTCCATCAATTCAGAGATTTGTGAAATTTTTCTTTTAAATGGAGCCGTGCGGTTGCATACCCCTGCGCGCCGAGGGTTGAAACCGACCACAGATGCTGTGTTTCTGGCGGCGGCATGCTTGGCTTGCCCTGGGGATCATATCTTGGATTTGGGCTGTGGCGTCGGTACGGTGGGGCTGTGCGTTGGGGCACGGGTGACAAATGTGCAAGTCACAGGGGTCGAGCGTGAGGGGGATTTGGGTACGATTGCCCTGAATAATGCCCTATTGAATGGGGTTAGGGGGATGGACATATTAACGGGAGATATACGGGATTGTCCGGTGCGTTTGGACCAGCCGATTTTTGATCATGTGGTCATGAACCCCCCTTTTTATAAGGAGGGAACATATATTGCCCCTGTTGATGGCGTACGCGCTCGGGCGTTGGGGCATCATGAAGATGTGGGGTCAGAGAAGGAAAATCGACCTTCTGCAAGTTTGGAGGATTGGATTATGGCGGCCCATCGGTCGGTCAAATCAAACGGGTCTGTCACGATGATTTATCATGCGGAATCGATTGATGATATCGTGGCGGGCGGATATCGACGGTTTGGAGGAATGACTATTATTCCCCTATGGCCGCATGCCGGGGAATCTGCGCGACGCGTGATTGTGCGCATGGTTAAGGATAGTCGTGCGCCGACGATTCTGCACCCTGGTCTTGTGCTGCATCGTTCAGATGGAGAATGGACAGATGAGGCACGGAAAATATTGATGGAGCGGCAGGGGTTATTATAAGGGCATCGTGCCATTCGAGGTGATGTGCCGGGGCGATAATCTTTATGTTTACACCGTAATTTTAATATCAGGCGATTGTTCCGGTGATATGGTTACCCATTTTTTTGGGTCACCTTGGAATAAAATATCTCCTCTTAAATGTGTTTTTTCCATAGCTCCCGCATACAGACGTGCGATTGTGTTTTGCATGATGCGGGATAGGGGGAATTCCGTGCGCAAAATGGTGTCTAATTGTTTGATTTGGTGCGGCATGCGCATATCGACTTGAACCTCACCCATACGATCGAGGGTCATGTCAATAATAACGCGTTTCCCGCCTGTTTTTTGAAGGTTTTCTGTTTCGGAGCCATTCGGGTTTTGATGATTTTCAGGGGTTGATTTTACATGCATCATGATGGGCAGAATAGTTGCATCTGTTTGTACTGGGATCATATATGATTTCCAGTCGCTTGTTGCAGGGGACATGAGCGATTTTAAATTTCGCAATAAGCCATCTAATTTTTCCAAGCGATCACCTCGGCCCGATCGTTTCAAGGCATTTATCGTTGTATCGCCGAGGAATCCATTTAAATCGCCTGACCGCATGGCAGCGAGGAATAAGAAAATACTGGTTCCAAAATTTTGGGGTGAGGTCAGTGTCGGTAAAGCTAGCCGTACTGGGGATATTCCTTGAAAATTTAAATTTAAATCTGATAAATCGTTGATGACATTATTAAGAGGATCAAAAATTGATATTAAAGATGTCGGAGATGAAATGGAATTTGTTGCAGTGGATGAGGGCGTTGTGACGAATTGTGCGGTAAAAACAGATCCACTTGGCCACCCGCTTCCGCGTGTCGGAATGGTGTATAAATTCATCGGTTCATTGCCATATAGGGAAGGGGCGCTGATCATCGTTTGATGAGGTGCATTCGAATCAAGAATAATAAATCCTTGGGTTAGGCTTGTCGAAAAATGGTTGGGTGCGGCCCCTCCAAAAATAAGGGAATTATTTATAGGGGTCGGTAGAGGCATCGTTCCAGGTGTCAATAAAGTAGGGGGTAATATCGGTTGGATTGTGTTTAAGGTCAATTGAAGACCGGCAGATATTTTTTTGTTGGATGTTTGTTCTGAATTAATTGTGAGAGATGGGAAAGGCATTAAAGGTAATATCGGCGCGGCCAGTGATAATATGCTTGGGAATATCCCGGCCTTGCTGTTGGGCGAAAATATAAAAGGAGATGTACCTAAAAATGTTTGTGAATTAAATGATTTAAGATTTAAAAATTTTAATATATCGGTTCCGTTTGGTAAAATAGGTAAATCTTTTTGGGATAAGAGCGGGAGTCTTGTGAAGGCTTGAATATTTTGTAAATTATCCGCAATTAAGTTTATGGATGCCGGCAAGGAGAGAGGGCGTGCTGGAACCGTTGTGCCGGGTACAAATTTTGATGGTGTTGTTGTTTGGGCGAGGATATCAATAGGGATTGACGGTGGTGTTGAAGTTGATGGTGTGGGTGTGTTGGGAGATGGCGTATAAATATCGGTCGGGCGTTGTGGTGTTGTTGATGATGGTGGGGATGGCACTTGAGTTTGTTGTGTTCCTGGGGAAGATGTATTTTCAGATAGTGTTGCCAAATGTGGTACCGGCGTGGTGTTTGCATTTTGGGCAAGTTCAATACGAACCGATTGTCCTGGCGTCGCCGTTACACGGTCGGGTAATCGTGCTGTAAGGGGGCCCGCGTCGGTGTCAATATGCACAGTGCCGTCGTGCGCAACATCACGTACGGTTCCGGATAGAATACGTGATGGAGGGATCTTTTTGTTATCAAGCGCACTATCGATCACGGCGATTGCAACACCATCACGATTCAATGGCATTGTTGCCGTATTATAGGACGGTGTTGGTATAACAGATGTTATCGGGCTTGCCGACATTTTTTAACGATTCAGTTTTTTCTTGAGTAATTCATTCGCCATACCTGGGTTTGCCTTGCCACCTGATGCTTTCATTACTTGGCCAACCAGAAATCCAAATACACGATCATTGCCCGCGCGGTAATCTGCGACAATATCTGCATTTTTGGCAATGACATCATCCACGAACTTTTCAATCGCGCTCGTGTCCGTAACTTGTTTCAATCCCTTGTCTGATACAATATCGGCGGCATTTTTGCTCGTAGAAAACATGTCAATAAAAACATCTTTTGCAATTTTACCCGAAATAGTGTTGTCCAAAATCAGGTCGATCAGGCCGCCAAGTTGATCGGCAGATACGGGGGATTGGTCCAATGTTTTCCCCTGTTTATTTAGAGCGCCCAATAATTCCGTGATGATCCAATTCGCGGTGATTTTTGGGTCACGTCCTTTTGCGACGGTTTCAAAATATGCTGCCCGTGGCATCTCGGCAATCAGAACCGATGCATCATAAAGGCTGAGTCCCATATCATTCATAAAACGCTTTTTCTTTTGATCGGGTAATTCAGGCAACGTTGCGCGAATTTGATCAATATAAGATGGATCAAGTTTTAACGGCAATAAATCGGGGTCCGGAAAATATCGGTAATCATGGGCCTCTTCTTTGCTGCGCATACTGCGGGTTTCGTTTTTGTTAGGATCCCACAGACGCGTTTCTTGCTTGATCGTGCCACCGTTTTCAATAACTTCGACTTGGCGTTCAGATTCGTACACGATTGCATCCTTGATTGCTTTGATCGAATTGACGTTTTTAATTTCACATCGTGTACCTAATTTATCACCAGATTTCCGAACCGATAAATTTACATCAGCGCGCATGGATCCCTCTTCCATGTTTCCGTCACACGTGCCTAAATATCGCAAGATCATCCGGAGTTTTGAAATATACGCCGCGGCTTCTTCACCACTGCGGATATCGGGTTCGGAGACAATTTCCATGAGCGGAACGCCCGCGCGATTTAAATCAACATAGCTTTTGCTGGGATGTTGATCGTGTAATGATTTTCCGGCGTCTTGTTCCATGTGCAGACGTGTGATTCCAATCGAACGCGTCTCGCCGCTTTCCAAATCAATATCGAGAACACCTTTGCCCACCAGGGGGTGAGCCATTTGTGAAATTTGATATCCTTGTGGTAAATCGGGATAGAAATAATTCTTGCGTTCAAAAACTGAATTTTGATTGATGGCGGCGTTTAGCCCTAAACCTGTGCGCACGGCCTGTTCAACAGCATATTTATTTAAGACCGGTAACATGCCTGGCATGGCGGCATCAACAAATGAGACGTGCGTGTTTTGTTCGCCGCCGAATGTTGCAGAGGCGCCTGAAAATAATTTTGATTGCGTGGTGATTTGGGCGTGAACTTCAAGTCCGATTACAATTTCCCAGTCACCTGTTTTGCCGCGTACGATTTGTGTCATTTTTTCTTCCTTTTAATTTTAAGGTAATGCGCCGCCAAAACAGCTGTAATAATTGCGGATCAACTCGTTAGAATAACCGCTGCCCGATCGTAAGGCCTCCATCGGATCGCGGACCTCGCCGGTCATGTTAATTCGGTATAATGTTTCAGAGACGCCAACTTTTTTCACGTAGGACATCATTTGATCAGCAAGGCAGCCGCAATATTTTTTGCCGCCCGCTGCGAATTGGGGATTGGCGGATGCCCGTTTCACACATTCATCACGAATATTATCAGCCAATGGTCTCATAATGCAGGGGAATTGGACTTGTTCTAACATTTTTACGAGTGCTGCGCGGCCTTCTTTTGTTTTTGTTTCACTCATCCCGCGGACATCTTCGGTTGATAAATTTTGTTCCATTTTGACGGCGGTACAGGTGCAAAAATAATCGCGTTGTATTGGGGTGAATCCTTGAAGAGTGAGTGCATTTGAAATGCATCCGGTATAAAATTTTTGCGCCTGGGCTTTTGTAATTTTTGTCTGTGCACAGGCTGGATAACTTGACAGGGATATGCCGATCAAGGTTACGATTAGAACAAAAAATAAGGCGCCGTACCGGGTCATATTATGCTGCCTGAGCCGTTGCAAAACTGGGTTTTGCCGAAAATTGTGCGGCGTGTTCCAACGCATAGGACGCGCGCATGACGGTGATTTCATCGAATGGCTTTCCAATAATTTGAAGACCCAATGGTAATCCATCTTTATCTAATCCCACAGGAACGGACATATCAGGCAGGCCAGCAAGAGAGGCCGGAACCGTAAACACATCGTTTAAATACATCTTGACGGGATCATCTTCGTTTTCGCCAATAGCAAACGATCCAGACGGGGTGGTTGGGGCCAGAATGACATCACATTGTTGGTAGGCTGCTGTAAAATCGTCGTAAATTTTACGGCGGACCTTTTGGGCTTGGGTGTAATACGCATCATAAAACCCGGCGGATAAAACGTACGTGCCGATCATGATCCGGCGCTTGACTTCGGCATGAAAACCGGCGCCGCGTGACAGTTCGTATGTTTCGGTTAAATCTTTTCCCTCGACCCGCAATCCATATCGTACACCGTCATATCGCGCGAGATTCGATGAGGCTTCTGCTGGGGCAATGATATAATATGTTGGTAGTGCGTATTTGGTATGGGGTAGGGAGATATCTACAATCTCGGCCCCGGCATCGCGCATCCATGCAATGCCACGTTCCCATATCGCATCGATTTCTTTGGGCATACCATCAACGCGATATTCGCGCGGAATTCCAATTTTTAATCCCTTGATATTGCCGCCTTGTAACCCGGCGGTGTAATCGGGAACGGGGGTGTTCACCGATGTTGAATCTTTGTCATCATATCCCGCGATGATCTGAAGTTGACGGGCGCAATCCTCGACTGTTTTACCAAACACCCCGGCTTGATCGAGGGATGAGGCAAAAGCAACGATTCCCCACCGTGAACACCGTCCATAGGTGGGTTTAATGCCGGTAATGCCACAATAGCTGGCCGGTTGGCGGATCGATCCACCTGTATCTGTTCCGGTCGCCCCCATCGCCATATGGGCGGCGACAGCGCAGGCCGACCCGCCCGATGATCCCCCGGCTGTCAGTTTTGTTTGAGAATCGTGGGCACGGCGCCACGGCGACACGGTGGGGCCAAACATTCCAGTCGTTGTCGACCCGCCCATTGCGAATTCATCCAGGTTCGTTTTTCCTAAGACCACAATCCCGGCGTCTAACAATTTTTGTGTAACGGTGGATTCATAAGGCGGGATGAATTCAGCGAGGATATTACTGCATGCCGTGGTGCGGATGCCTTTGGTACAGAACATGTCCTTGATGGCGATCGGAATACCTTCCATCGCGCGGGCGGTGCCGTTGGCGTATCGTTTATCGCTCTCAATCGCCATCGCACGCGCATGATCGGCGGTCACGAGGACAAAGGCGTTCAACCCCTTGTTGAGTGTTGCGATTTGATCAAGATGTGCGTTCGTGAGTTCTAGCGCCGTGAATTTTTTGGATTTCAATCCGTCAAGGGCTTGGGCGATGGTCAGGGTGGTGAGGTTAGTCATGTTTATATATCCAGTTAAATGTTTTCAGTTTTTTAGATCCTCTTTTATCTACTCCACGATTTTCTGGACCACAAAATACCCTTCAACGCTTTCGGGGGCGTTGGCCAAAACGGCGTTTTGGTATCCGCCGTCGTTTGCCACGTCTTCCCGCAAGAACAGAGGAATGTTTGCGACATTGGCCAAAGGCTCAACGTTCCGCGTATCGACTTCGCCCAGTTGTTCGACAAAGGTCAGAATATTTTTCATCTGACCCGCATATTTCGTCAGTTCTTCGTCGGATAGGGATAGTCGTGCGAGATGCGCCACCTTGCGCGTGGTTTCCAAGGTAAAGTCGGACATTGTTTTTCCTTAATTTAATCTATTTTCCTCTATCCTCCTACCATAATTCACTTTATAACTTCAAGCAGGATCGTGTTTTATGGCCATTTTAGATGTGAATGATTTTTGGGCGCGGGTGCAAAACGGCGACCGGGTGATGTGCCTGGATGTCGGGGCAAAGACGATTGGGCTTGCAACGGCCGTGTGGGGCAGTGAACTCATCATGCCATTAAAAACCATCTGGCGCGTGAAATTTACACGTGATGCCCAAGAATTGGTGGAAATAATTCGGGATTATGACGTGCGTGGGTTGGTGGTCGGATGGCCCTTGTTGCCCGATGGGCGCGTTGGCAAACGGTGCCAGTCGGTGCGTGATTTTACCGCAGAACTCGATCGGTTTCTCTCTCGTGTCCTCCCCCGGAAAGGGGGAGGTTGCGCTCTCGAGGGCGACGGAGTGGGGGATACCTTATATTTTCCCATAACATTCTGGGATGAGAGGTTTTCCACAGCCCTTGGGGATGAAACGGTGGATAACATTGGGAAAACGGCGGGAAAATCGGTGGGAAATCGCCGGGATGATATGATTGACTCGCTTGCTGCGCAAAAAATTCTTGAGGATTTTATCTCACATAATATATGACATTATAAATGTCGTTATAATGACGACGATCGCAGCCGCGATGCCGGCCAAAACATCGTCGAGCAATACCCCGTGGCTCCCGGGCATATTTTTGTCGATCCATCCGATGGGGCCGGGTTTAAACGCATCGAACGCGCGAAACGCAACAAAGGCAATAATCACAGGCCATAACGATAATGTTGCGGGCAGCAGGGCGATCATCATGCCGACGACTTCGTCAATCACGATTTCCGATCCGTCATGGTGCCCTGATTTTTTTTCGTACCAATACACGGCGCCGGCGGCGACGAAATACAGCGCAACCGCGGCGATCAATAATACCCACGGCCCAAAAAAGAAGTGGATCAATAACGCAAAGGGCAGGGCGGCAAGTGACCCCCATGTACCGGATGCGGGTTTTAAATGCCCCACACCGCCAAACGTGACGAATAATTCCAGTGTGCCGTATTTCCCTTGGGCAAAGGTGAAATATCGTTTCAGAGCTTTGTAGAGGAGCTTCAGTTTCAAAAATGTGAACATATTTTATTTACATAACCTATTACATAAAACAGTTGATCGCGGCGGGGACAGACAGTACAGTAGCAACGCTTCTGTCAAAAATCGAGAGTTCTTTTGGTGTTCAACCGACCTGGTTTCCTGAAGGGGAGAATTTTATCCCTCGTTCTTCTCCTTGCGGCTATTGCGGCCGGGGGGATGACATCTATGGCCCTGCGATCGGTGGCGGGGGTGGCGCGCGATCCCGGGCAGATTGCAGGCGTCTTGGCGTTTGATCTGGTTGTGTTACTCGCGATTGCCGGGGTGATTGCGCGCCGCATTGTGCGACTTTATCTCGATCAACGGCGTGGCGCTGGGGCCTCACATCTCCATATACGAATGGTTGCTGTTTTTTCGTTGCTCGCGACCGTTCCGTCAATTTTGATGATTGTATTTACGGCATTTTATTTTCATTTGGGTGTTCAATCTTGGTTTTCCGATCAGATCAAAACGGCGGTATCTGAGGCGCAAACGGTGGCCGAGGCGTATTTGGATGAACATCGCCAAGTCATTCGGGCCGATTTGATGGCGGCAGCCACCGACATTGAACGTCAAGCCAGTTTAATTTATGCCGACCCCAGTGATTTAAAGGGCTTTTTGGATACGCAAAGTTTCTTGCGGAATTTTAATGAAGCTGTTCTTTTTGATGGGAATGGTCGGGTGATTGCGCGCGGGGGGTCAGGGTTGGCGTTTGATTCACCTGAGTTACCCCCTGGGACCCTTGATAATGCGAACGGGAATGATCCGGTTGTGTTCACAACCCAGGAAAATGATGAAAAAATCAGAGCCGTCGTCCAGTTACCAGAATTTGGTCATGGATATTTGTATGTGAACCGATCGGTGGATGCGCGTGTTCTTGCCTATGTTTCTGAGACGCGGACGGCATCGAACAGTTATAAAGCCCTTGAAGATCAACGATCGAATCTTCAGTTTACATTTTTTGCCGTGTATGTGTTGGTGTCGTTCTTGATGCTACTGTCCGCCATTTGGGCGGGGTTATTTTATGCAGGGAAAATGGTGGCGCCCATCGATCGGTTGATGGTTGCGGCGGACGCCGTTCGTGGAGGAGATTTGCAAATGCGTTTGGCCCCGCATCAAGGATTAAAAGAATTTGATGATCTGGCAGTAACGTTTAACCGCATGACCGAAGAGTTGGACCGTCAACGTCGGGAATTACAGACGGCGGAACGTAAAGCTGCCTGGGCGGATGTCGCGCGTCGTGTGGCGCATGAAATCAAAAACCCCTTAACGCCTATTCAACTATCGGCCGAACGGTTACGGCGGCGATTCTTAAAAAATATTCCCGAGGCGGATCAGGCGGTATATACACAATGTATCGATACAATCGTGCGTCATGTAGGGGATATGGGTCGAATGGTGTCCGAATTTGCAGGATTTGCGCGTATGCCAGAACCTGTGGTCGTGCGTGCTGATTTAGGGGATTTGGTCCGGGATGTTGTTGCGATGCATCGTGCGGCTGTATTGCCAGCGGCTCAGATTGAATGTGCGGGTTTGATTTCAGATGAAATATCTGAACGTTCTGAAATGCCCGTTATGATTGATCCAGGTCAGTTACGTCAGGCGGTTACGAATTTGATTTTAAATGCTTGTGAATCTGTGTCAGCGCGGGTTTTAAAAACACCTGATCCTCTGGGACGTGTTCGGATTGATATCACAAAAGTTGAGGGGCGGTATGTGATGGCCGTTTTAGATAACGGGATGGGGTTCCCGAAACATATTGCATTGGAACGGTTGGGCGATCCATATGTCACATCCAAGGAAAAGGGAACGGGTCTGGGGCTTGCGATTGTTAAGAAAATTATTCAAGATCACCATGGATCTGTGACGTTAGACCCTGCGGTTGCTATTCGTGCCCGCAATGCTTGGGGAGAAGGGGGCGCGGTTGTTGTGGTTTCTTTACCAATTCCTCTTGATCAAACGACCCTGATAAAGAACAATATATCTTATGATGAGAAACTTAATGCAGCCTAAGATCTTAATCATTGATGATGAGGCCGATATCCGTTCCGCTATTCGTGGGATTTTGGAGGATGAGTCCTATCCGGTATCCGAGGCCGCTCATGCGGATGAAGCTTTACTCAAGGTGCACAGTTTTGACCCTGATTTGATTATTTTGGATGTCTGGTTAAAAACAGGTGAGCGTGACGGATTGGAACTTTTGGCCAAGTTGCGTAAACGGTATCCGCAAATTCCGGTTGTCATGATTTCGGGTCACGGTACAGTTGAAATGGCTGTTGGGGCCATTAAACAAGGGGCTTATGATTTTATCGAAAAACCTTTTCAAACTGAACGTTTATTATTGACGATATCACGGGCACTTGAGGCCACGCGGTTACGGTCTGAAAATAAATCGTTAAAAGAACAAGTCTGGGGGGCGACTGATTTAATTGGGGTTTCACAACATATTCAGCATCTGCGTACGGTGATTGAACGTGTAGCCCCGACGAATAGTCGTGTTTTTATTTCGGGGCCGCATGGTACGGGTAAAGAAGTTATCGCGCGGATGATTCATCGAGGGTCGATGCGTGCGAGTGGTCCGTATGTGTCCTTAAATTGCGCAGTTTTGGACGAGGCTCAGTTAGATAATGATTTATTTGGGTCTGAACATCATCCGGGATTACTCTATCAGGCAGATGGTGGTGTATTATATTTAGATGAAATTTGTGATATTTCGCTCGACATTCAGGGGCGTTTGTTACGGGTATTACAAGATCAAAAATATCGTCACCCGGTGACGGGGGCGTGGATTGATGTCGATGTACGTGTGATTTCATCGGCGAGCCGTTCTATTCTAGATATGATTAAATCTGGATTATTTCGTGAAGATTTATTTTATCGGCTGAATGTTGTGACAATTGAAACGTTGGGTGTGGCTGATCGTCGTGATGATATTCCTTTGTTTTTGAATTATTTTATGAAACAAAGTGCGCACGTTTCAGGGAAACCGGTGCGTACATTGACACCATCGGCACTTGCAGCTTTACAACTTTTTTCTTGGCCTGGGAATATTCGACAATTAAAAAATGTAGCTGAATCATTGGTAATTATGGGGGCAGGAGCATTAACAACGCCGATTGATGTCGATGAATTGCCCCCTGAAATTACGCGACCTGATATATCGGGGGCGGGGTCTGGTTCGGTTGTTGTTCCTCCTGAACTTATGACATTGCCGTTGCGGGATGCACGCGAAATGTTTGAAAGGGCTTATCTTCATGCTCAGATCGGGCGGTTCGGGGGCAGTGTGTCCAAGGCTGCACAATTTGTGGGGATGGAACGATCGGCCTTGCACCGTAAATTAAAAATGTTATCGGATGCTGAAGGAGAACATGCCGATTCGGAACCCGAACGGGATGTTGCCTGATGATAGACAAGGATCCTGAATCTGATCAATCTTTTGTCATGACGCCTAATGGGATACGGTCTCCAAAAATAACAATCGCCCCAACATTACAGGGGCGATTGAGATTGAATCAGGTGATTGCGTATTTATTGAACCGCACGTAAGGTTCAAGGTTTTCCCGTTGCGGGTAGTGGTGATTGATCTGGTCCAGCGGGGGCGGCCATTTTTGAAAATGTTGACAAATCAGCACCGTTTAATTTAACCGCTCCTTTTTCATCAAGCGTCATATCAAAGATTCGTGCCGGATTACCCTTGGCATCGGTGCCTTGTTGCCCGAACATTTGAAAAGCCGTCAATCCAGAAAGTGCATTTTGGAATTTTTTTGCATCTGCCGGAGATGTTGCCGGGTCTTTCGATGCGGTTTGAATGTCCGCAATCAGGGCATCAATCCCCCCCATCGTTGCTTTTAATTTGCCAATACCGCTGTATATCGCGGCGGCGTTGGCTGTAAAATCACCATCGACCAAGGCGGTCAGTTTGGGTGCATCGGCGTCCATATGAACGGTGACTTTTGTACCGGCCTCGGCGAAGAGTTGCGGCATGGTCATCATGGCCTGTAACCCCAGCATTTGGGTTTGTTGAGAAGCCTGATTGTTTTTTATTGCGCATTGTTCAGGTTTTTCCGTGGGGGCGCATTTGGCAGGTCCGATGCTCGCCATAAAATTTTGGCCCATTGCCCCCAATTGCTCAAATAATTTTTTATGGGGCAGATTCGTAATTTCAGTTTTTTTGTGAGCTGAACTTGGAATATAGGACGCAAAAATTTTAAACGCCGGAATGTTTGTCATCGTAGGGGGTAAAACCATGCCGTCCACACCAAATCCCAAGGATAGGGTGGCTTTATCAGCCTTCCAGTTAGCGATTCCGCCACTATAGGATACTTCTTTGATTGAAAAATCTTGAGGGGCGCTGCCGGGTGCTTCTGATATTGATACAGATATATTACGTATACCAACCGTCCCATCGGCTTTGTCGATTGTATTAAACCCATAAGTCATGATGTCTTTCCAGAGGGCGGAAAAGGCTTCGGGTGTGGGCAATTTGTTTGCGTCATATCCCGCATCCATCATATCGGACATTTTTTGTTCAAATGTCCGATACATTTTATGGTCGTATCCGGCGTAGGCTCCGTTGCCAAAAAACTCACCGATTTTGATTGTGCCAGGGTTTTTACAAGGTGTAGGACATATATCCCCGCTCATATCTAATGAAAAATCCTTCACGCTGATGTTTGAGGTCCCCGTGTATATGCCAGGGGATGTTTCGGCAGCATTTGTGGTTGATGCCAACGAACCAAAGGTAATAGGAACAGTTTTCCCACCATGTTTAATTTGAATATTTTCGATGAGCATATCTGTTTTTAAAGCCATTTTTTGGATGTCATCCCACAGGATTTGGGCGCGCTTTGTCGCCTGATAAATTTCAATTTCTTTTAATTCAGATGGCGCATCGGCTTTTATTTTTTTACTATCCGAGTGGTGATTGAGCTGAGGGGCCATTTTAAGCCGGATCGGCGAGGGCAGGGCAAAGGCCATACGCCATTGGTTTGGGGCGGCCCCTGGCATGATGTTGATATTGGTGGATCCATAGTCGATGGTGAATGAATGTTCCGTTTCCATTTCGCTGCGATGGGCGGATAAGTCAAAATTAATGACCACGTGCGGTGTGGTCAGCGCATAATAGGTGTCTTTGGGAACAACCGTATAATCCCCAGACATTTGAATTGATATTCCGGGATTTTGCATTTTTATGTCTTGAATCTGTTCATCCACGATGGCTTTCACCATCGTTTTGACAGCCTCTGCCCCGGCGGCATCCATTGCGGCCTGGGCGGTATGGGGGACACCTAAAAGGGTCGAACACATCAAAAGGGCGAGGAAAGAACGGGTCATGAGGGGGCCGATAGGTTCAAAGGGTGAAAAAGGGGGCAAAACGGGTCAAAAAAATGACCACAGGACCAATTTATCACATATTTCCTCTTTTGAAAGGGGTTCTCTTCTGGCATAGTGAGGGCATTTCGTAAACCGTCAATTTGACACAAAAAGAAACGAGTACGCTGCAATGGTCCCGAATACTGATGCCAAGCAATTAACCCTTCAGGATAATGGCCATATTTTTTGGCAGCAAGATCCATCCAATCCTTTACCAGGTGTGGCTGTTGCTTGTGTTATGAAGGGGGCGTCTGCGTTGGCCCCGATCGTTGATTTGTTGCCGGAACTTCCCTTGCAAGGTCCAGCGCGGGATGCCGCGTTGGCTCAGATCGGCGATTGGTTGAACGGGTATATTGCGCGTGTTCTTGAACCATTGGTTAAATTAAAACTGGATATTGACGGCACACCCGAGGGGGTTAAGGCAATTTGTGATCGCGTCTATGACGGTTTGGGGGTTGTGCCTCGCGCGGATGTATTAGATCAAATTGAAAAATTGGATCCCGAAATGCGCAAAGTGTTACGCGGGCGTCATGTGCGTTTAGGTCCTGTATTGGTATTTGTCCCTGATTTAAATAAACCGGCAGCAGTCCGGTTGCGGGCATTGTTGTGGTCATTGTGGAATGATCGTGCCTTACCCGCGCCCTGTCCCCGCGATGGAGCTGTGTCTCAAGTTGTGGATATTGCTGTGGCGGACCCTGCGTTTTATCGGTCGATTGGATATCCCTTATATGCGAATCGGATTATTCGGATTGATATGCTCGATCGTGTGATGAATGCTGTTTATGAAAACGTAAAAGATAACCAATTTATGGCGACCCACCAAATGGCGGAATGGTTGGGGGCGCCTGTTGCTGATTTATATGCTGTTCTTGAATCGATGGGTCATAAAAAAGTATCTGATCCGGCCGAAATCAAGGTGGTAGAAAAATCTGAGGAAATTGTAGATTCGACGGCGGGTACGGATGCGCCTGTTGTTGGATCGGCTTCTGTTGAACCGGTTGTTATTGAATCGGCCCCAGTTTCGGAATCTGTTGTTATGCCAGAAGGGAATACGGATCCGGCTGTAAATGGTTCTCCTGCAATTCCTGTTAAAAAACCAGATCTTGCGATTTTTCGGGTGTGGTGGCCACGAAAAGCGGGGTCAAAACCTTCGGGTGATCGTGCAGATCGTCCACGGGGGCCCAAAAAACCATATACGCCGCGGACGGGGGTTAATCTATCGGTTGATGGGGGGGCACCGGCGGTGTCGGATTCTGGCACGGGGGATAAACCCGAACGCCGGTCGTTCCGTGAACGGGCTCCCCGCACGGATGATGGAAAATTTGGTGATCGCAAAAATGTGTCGGGTGACCGCAAGTTTGGCGATCGTGGGCCATCATCTGGTGGACCAGCGGCAGTCGGGCGTAATGTTCCGGGCGGACGCAATGTCGGCGGGCGTTTTGGTAAAGATTCGTCTTCGTTTGGGGGAACAGCGCGTGCCGGTGGGGCCAAGGGTAAAGAAAAATTGACACGCACCGATAAAAATTTACGCATGATGGCGGCGACATCTGCACCAGCATCTGAAACAAAAATTTCTGACTCACCCTTTGCGGTCTTGGGAACATTAAAGTTTTAAAAAGAGATCAATAAAATTTTTTGAGATTCTCTTTTTATTCTTTGACTAACTTTCGGTATATCGTTGTTCTGGCAACGCCTAATGCGCGGGCAGTGGCTTGAATATTTCCATCGCATTTTTGAAAGGCGTGGGCAACGATTATATGTTCTAACGCGCTTAAGGGGATTAATTTTCCCGATTCCGATGTTAACTTTAACGTATCTTGAGATAATGATTCAGTACTCGTTTTGGAATCTTGGGTATTGGGGATGTGTTGGAGAGTTTCCGATATTTCGGGCAGATTAACGGATAAATTTTTCTCTCCGATTTGCAGATCATGTGCATAAATTGATTCGGATGACGATAGAATTATTGCCCGGCGCATCGTGTTTTCAAGTTCTCGAATATTCCCTGGCCAGGTATATGAGATTAATTTTTTCTCTGCATCTTGGGCAATAATGCGGGGTGGTAAGTTTTCTTCGATACAAAATCGTTCAATAAAATGCCGCGCGAGGTCCAAAATATCATCATGACGTTGCCGTAATGGCGGGAGTGTTAATGGAATAACATTTAATCGATAGAATAAATCTTCGCGAAAAGTTCCAGATGTCACCGCTAATTCAAGATTTTTATGAGTCGCGGCAATTATGCGGACATCAATTGTAACGGGTCGTGAGTCGCCGACGGGTTGAATTTCATGTTGTTGCAGCACGCGTAATAATCGGATTTGTGCTGATAGAGGCATGTCGCCGATTTCGTCCAGAAAAATTGTTCCCCCTTCGGCTTCACGGAATTTTCCCGGTGTTTTTTCAGTGGCGCCTGTAAAGGCTCCTTTTTCATGTCCAAATAAAATACTTTCAATTAAATTTTCGGGGATAGCCCCACAATTCAATGCGATAAAAGGGGCATTTTTTCGTGGGCTGTCATTGTGAATGGCATGAGCAAGGACTTCTTTTCCCGTTCCTGTTTCGCCTCCAATTAAAACGGGGACAGATGAGTTTGCTATCTTTCGTGCGGTCGTAATCAGATCCGCGAGTGTATCTTTATGCCCGACAAGATCATCGAGTGTGATGTCGGAAAGAGTTCGCCATTTTCTCGGTTGTGCTGCGCGTTGTAATCGCGCCATGGTTTCAGCATTCCGGATGGTTAAGGCAAGGCGTGTGGGATCAAATGGTTTAATAATGTAATCAAAGGCCCCTTCACGCATCGCGGTGATGGCCACATGAACATCGGTACTCCCTGTCAGAAACAAGACTGGAATTTTAGGGTACTGTGCCCGCAAACGTTTGAATGTTTCTGGGCCGTTTAAAACGGGCATATTGATATCGAGTAGAATAGCTTGGATATTCGTATTATGGGCCTCAAGGTATTCGAGGGCCGCTTTGCCATTTTGGACAATATGCCCGTTGAGATTGTTTTTTTCAAAAAATAGACGGAGGAGCTCGGCCTGGAATGAATCATCTTCAGCGGCAAGAATTGTGGGGTGAAGGGAGGAGGGGTTTGTCATTTATAAATTGTATCAAAATAAGATGATCGAAACATTAAATGTCTATTTTTAATACATATGGTACATTTTTTGCGTTGCAAAAAAACGTTTATTTTCAATAATATAAGATTTGGCATCGTTTATGCATTACATAATACCAAGAAGGGCGGGACGGATCTTTCACCCCCATCCCCCCCAGACGGTTTGAAAACTGTTCCGTCCTTCTGCATCTTTTGAATGATGAATATGGGGAAATATAGGATTTAAAAATGCGTATGATACAAGAAAAAATTGAACAGACATTGATTGAAACAGCGCAGGTATGTCAGAAAATGAATGTGCCGTTACGGTGTCTTTATATTCAACTCTCGGATTTAATAAAAGATTCTATACCCCCAAATCATCAAGCGGTTATCGATATGGTTCAATCGTTTTTTAAAGCGTATGAGATCGATGCAATGGGTTATGTGGCCGATGATGGGGATCTATTTTTTCTATCGCGTGGAATGACTGGAAAAATATTAGAAGGGATGATCAAAGAATTTCCTCGGCATATTTCGCATCTCCCCGAAAGTATTATGCATTTATATGAAATGCAGGTGAATGCTCATGATGTCATTGATATTTGCACAAAAAAAATACAAGCACGCGCCGAACAAAGTCGGGCTCATCAACGGGCTTTAGAAGAGGCAAAAATTCAATCACGTCAAGAAGTTCAAAAACATATTGAGGAAGATATTATTTTTAATGCAGGACTTCTAGAATCATTTAATCAACGTCGAATGGAGCGGACGATCCCTGGAATCTTGGTGGTCGAGGATGATCCATTTTCTCAACAACTGGTGGCGAATGCTTTGCGAGATGGGGCTGAAGTTTCGATGGCATCATCGGGACGACAGGCACTTCAGGTTATGATGAAATCTGTACCGGATATGATTTTTCTTGATATCGGTCTTCCAGATGTTACGGGTTTGGAAATTTTAGACGAGATTTTCAGGATTGACCCAAGTGCCCATGTCGTCATGTTAAGTGGTAATGGCAGTCGCGATAATATTGTGGGCGCGATGCAAAAGGGAGCAAAGGGGTTCATTGGTAAGCCTTTTACGGTTGAAAAATTAATTCAAGCCGTTGCAAAGTGCTCATTTATTCAAAGTAAACGAGATAAAAAGGGGGTTAATCATGGCTGATATTATTGAATTTAAACATAGAAATAATTTAAAAGGAAACTTTAAATTGATTGAGGGGCATGAGCAAACTGTACAAAAATCGTTTTTAGGTTTATGGGATTTTTTACAACAGACAACGCGCGTGTTATTGGTTGAAGATGACCCAATGACACGTCAATTGGTACGGAAATGTTTAAAGGGTGAGTGTATGTTCGCAACGGCGACAACGGCGCAAGGGGCCATTGAAACATGTGATAGTTATAATCCGGATGTTGTCTTTCTTGATTTAGGATTGCCGGATTTTTCAGGCAGCGTGGTTTTGGACTGGATTCGGTTGAACCAACCGCATACAACTGTTGTCTTATTTACAAACACAGACGATTATGGGCTAATTTCATCTTTGATGAGTAAGGGCGCCGTTGGATATATTCCAAAGCCATTTATTCGGGATGATTTTGTCAATTATATTAATGCTGAAAAATTATTTTAAGCTTGAGAAAATTTTAGTGGGGGAGAGATAACGTGCAACAATCAGCGACCTGGACACCTTTCGATCTGATTATGAACGTTCTTCCCTATGGTATTTATTGGAAAGACGAAGAGGGACAGATTTTAGGATGTAATCAAGCCTTTGCCCAAATGATTGGGGCTGTCGATCGAACGCTTGTTATTGGGAAAAATTTTACTGAATTATCGCCGGCTATTCCTCCTGTGGCGATGATTGGGGCCGTTGATTTTTTAAATATCGAACAAGCCGAAGATCAAGCCATGACATCCGCAAATCATACAGGTACAGCGATGATTGAACGATTGCGGCCGGCATTGGGTCGATGCTGGGTTCGAATTGATTCACATGGTTATTCAAATTCGGACGGGCAGGGGGGGGTTCTGGTCATTTGTCGCGATGTTACGGATCAAGAAAAAAGTTTGCGTGATTTAAAACTTGCGACATTAAAGACAGAAGCAACGGCGATTGAACTTGAAAAATATTTGGAACAAGCGGAAATCCTACGTCGTGAGGCTGAAAGTTCAAACAGATCAAAAAGCGAATTTTTAGCTAATATGAGCCATGAATTGCGTACCCCTATGAATGGAATTATTGGGCTCATGGAATTGATGTCTGATATGCCGATGCCTGATGAGCAAAAAGAACTTTCGGCGTCTGTCCTATCGTCTGCCGATGGATTGCTGACGCTTTTGAATGATATTTTGGATTTGTCCAAAATTGAGGCGGGAGAATTGACACTTGAAAATATCGGCTTTGATCTAAGCGCGATGCTAAATGGGGTGCGTGGATTATTTGAACCTCTGGCAGCACGCAAGAATATTGAATGGCGCGTGACATTTGGGGATGATGTGCCACCCCATATGATGGGTGATCCAGGCCGATTACGACAGGTATTAAATAATTTAGTTGGGAATGCTATTAAATTTACTGAAAAAGGAACAGTTTGGCTGGATATCCAAAAGAAAAATGTGGATGGCGCAGATTTATTGCATATAAGAATTGCAGATACTGGAATTGGAATTCCACGTGACAAACATCAACTTATTTTCAGTAAATTTACTCAGGCTGATGTATCGACTGCGCGTCGATATGGGGGGACAGGTTTAGGGTTGGCGATTACGGCAGAGCTCGTTCAAATTATGGGGGGACGGATTTGGCTTGAAAGTATGCCAGGGAAAGGGACGGTTTTCTTTGTAACAATCCCATTAGTTGCCGCCGAGAGAGCAGATGAAGATCAAAAAATAACAGATCTTATTGACCATATTCATATCGAAAATGACGATCATTATTCTGTTTTAGTAGTTGATGATCACCCTATTAATTTATTATTTATGCGCAAGGCACTTACAAAAATTGGATTTAAAGATATTGAAGAAGCGAGTGGAGGACTTGAGGCTATTCAAAAAGCAAATGAAAGGAATTATGCGCTGATTTTTATGGATTGCCAAATGCCAGATGTCGATGGATTTGAATGTAGCCGGAGAATTCGTGAGATGGGTGAAAATACAAAAACACCTATTATTGCCGTGACAGCAGACGCGATGAAGGGAGCAAAGGAAAAATGCTTAAATTCAGGGATGAATGACTATATAAGTAAACCGATCAATATGGATAAATTGAAATCAGTCTTATCTTTGTGGTTAGCAGAAAGTGTTGTTCATCAGAACATGGAAAAGAATGAGGGGCAAGAAATCCATAATTTTGTGGGATATGATTCAAATAACTCGCTTTCTTTAGAACAAATGGAACCTGTTATGGATTTTGATCATCTCGCAATGTTTACAGATGGAGACCCGATCCAGGAAAAAGAACTTATTCAAATGTTTTCAACTTATTCTGAAGAAACGATGGGCTTTATTCGGGATGCTTTTGAAAACAACGATCAGGATGCATGGAAAAGTATGTGTCATAAATTAAAAGGATCCGCGGCAAATTTGGGTGCGCGCGATTTGGCAGCTGTTTGTCTAGTTGCAGAACAAAAATATCAAGAGTCGCCCGAAAATAAGTTGAAAATCATGGCACAAATTGAAGAAAAATATAAATTGATTTGTCGCACGTTACAGGATCGATTAGCGACCTAAAGGCGAGCGAGAATTAAATAAGCTGGCTTTTTATATTCAGGCAAAGCTTTCTTATAGCAGGATCTTATTTCTTTATCCACGTTCCATCAGATTTTTGAATGTATCCACCCTCTGGTGTTGCAGACTGCAGTTTCTTTCCGGCGATTGTTTGTACTTGAGAAACTGGAATTTTTTGTTCTGTCGCGTTTTGTGAGTAGATCGCCATGCGGCCTGAATTTACAGATTGAATAAGATCTTCAATGCCATCGGCTTTGTTCACAGCCCCAATCAAACCATTTTGCATTTCACCGACCAGTCCTTCAGATTTGGCTGTTGTAAGATCTAATGCAAAAGCGGTACTCGATAAAATCATTACAGAGAGAATTGTTAAGATGAGGCGTGATATAAAATTTCGGGTCATGATTTATTTTCCTTTTTTGGGTGAAGGGGAGGGGACGCCAAACAGGTCTGGGTTATTCATGATATCTTTTTCAAGTTCTTTTTCGACCTTGATTCGTACTTCTTGTTGAATGCGAACATTTAAATTAATTTCGATAGGTTTGTCTGGAGCTTGAAGTTTAACGGTTGGGGTGCATGCCATGAGAAGAAAAATACTCGCACTGAATAAAAGGGAAGAAGATAATTTTATTGTCATGGTGTTTGATCCTGTTCACTGTTATCTTCCCCGCCCCCAAAATAGGGGATGAGTTGTTTGATGGCTGGTGCAAGCGGACCATCAATGTTTAGATTAATATGAATGGGGCGGTCTTGGAAAAGACTTTCGTTGCGGCCTTTCGCCGCAAGCGTTGCCTTAACGGTACCCATAGGGTCGCCTGCGAAATTTAAGTTAAGAGAATCAAAGGTATAATCTTGTAATGTATCGCGTAAAATCTTGATTTGTTCGGAATTTCCCGCCAAGAAACCAGGGTAAGTTGATGGTGAATATTTGATTCCACCCTTAAATCCTTCTATTTTCCCGCCCTGGTCAAAAGCAGGAATCCATGATTTAAACCGAATGGGAACGGTTCCGGTCGCGCGGCCCGAAACGTCTAATCCATCAATTCGGACAAATTGTGATAAGAGGGCAAGGTCAATTTTATTGATTTCTGCTTTATTTAATCCATTTCCATCGGGAGATAAATGGAGCGAGGTGGTTGAAACCTGGCCGTCCATCAGATATGCAGAACCTGGTTTCGAATCGATTGATCCGTTTTGATCACGTGTGATATTGAAATTTAAATTGGATAGGGGGAGTCCCTGCCAATTAATCGCCATATTATTAGATGCGATTTGAAAATCATAAAGGGGAACAGGGGCAGAAAAGGGTGTGATATGGCCGTTGACCGTGATATCCCCCGATTCAAGGATAAGTCCATTATCGGCAAGAACCGGCTCAAGAAATGCATTCATTTGTCTGGTTGAGAGGGCGGTACGAGAGGCGGTTATTTTACAATCAAAATACCCAGTTGGGCAGTTTAATGACACCGAAATAAATGGGGCTGCTTGATCATCATATATAAAAATAGCCCCGTCATAGGGAGCGGTAAAAATTTGTGACAAGTCGTTGTCTTTTAGATCAAGTGTGATAACGAATTTTTGGCGTTCTGGTAATAAAATGGATGATTTCGGCACCATCACTTTGAAAAGTTTTTGTGGTGAGTTCCCTGAAATTTGTGCAATGAGTTGTGCACCGTTGGCATCATCGGCGAGACGGAGCGAAATATTTGATTGAGGGAGGCCCGTGATATCTGCATTTCCGATTAAACTGAAATCTGGTTTACGACCCTGGATCACCAATGAAATATTATCGAGGGGAATGGTTCCGATACGCATGGCACCGGCAACCCATTCACCATTGGCGGATAGAGGGGAGTCATTTGGAATGGTGATATCAAAATTTCCGTGCGCCCGGCTCATCATTAAGATGTTGGGAATATCAAATCGTGCTTCGGGGATTTCCAAGTTTAGGTGGATCGTTTTGTCAGGGCTTTCGGTCATGGTGCCCGTGATGTTTAACGATAAATCTTTTTGTGCACCAATCATGTGGAACGATAATTCTTTATCACCGCGATCATTGGTTTTAAGGGTGATGTTTCCAGTAACACCGGGGTTTATATCATCCCCTGCATAGGCAAGAGATAGGTCGGTTACGTTTAAAGATTGGAAAGGTAGTGTCGAGAGAAGGAAGGGGCGATGAGCTGAATTTTCGGCCTTTGAGGATATAAATGACAAGTTAGGTCGTGAATCTGCACTAAAAATAAAATCTGGTTTTGTAATATTAATATCTTTAACGCGGCCAAAAATGAGGCCAAGTGGAGAATAGGTTACATGAATTTTATCAATTGTGTTTATGCTTTCAGAATCAAGTTTGATGGTTTCAATCGTAATATTAGAAAATGTTAAAGATACAATTTGAAAAGTTGAATCTTTAAAGCCGATTGATTTAAGGTATGACGAAATTGCATGTGCGACGGGGCGTTCAAAAATCCATCGCGCGTCAAAATGCGTATACCCCACAAACAGTAGGATATAGAGCAAGATATAACGGAGTCGGAAGAAACGGAGCATAGGATTAGAGATTACTCGATGATGGGCGAGGCATCAAGCGGGGAAATCAGAGAGGATTGTTTTTATTCCGGCGTGATTTGTGCTTTTCGGATCAACCGGTCAATGTGGTCGGCATTCGCGAATGTTGTATCTTCCACAAATTTTAATTTCGGTAAGAATTTGACCCGAATTTTTTTACCCAGTTCATGTTGAATTTGGGGCGCAAATTGGTTCAGCGCATCGAGAGTTTCTGTAATGCCCACGCCGCCCAATGTCATCGTATAAATTTTGGCGTTTTTCAAATCAGGCGCAATGGTCACTTCCGATAGCGTAATGCGTGACCCGTCCATCAAGAGCGGGTCGTTAAACCCACCACGTTGAAGGATCATCACCAACGCATGGCGAATTTCTTCACCCATTTGAAGTTGGCGTTGTGTCGGGCCGTTTTTGGAGGGTGTGCGGGGCATGATTCTATCTTACAATGCCCGTTTTTCTTCGACAACGTCAAAGCATTCGATGATATCACCTTCGCGGATGTCATCATAATTTTCAAACGCCATCCCACATTCGGTGCCCGAAATTACTTCTTTGACTTCATCTTTGACGCGTTTCAATGTTTTGAGCGTACCTTCGTGGATCACAACGTCCTCGCGCAACAACCGCACTTTGGCGCCGCGTTTCACGGATCCGGTCGTGACCATACAACCCGCGACTTTACCGACTTTGGTGATGTTAAACACAACACGAATTTCAGCTTGGCCCAAATATTCTTCGCGCGTGACGGGGGCCAACATGCCGGTCAAAATTAATTTCACATCGTCGATGATGTTATAAATAATGTTATAATACCGAATGTTGATTTGTGATTGTTCGGCCAAATTTCGGGCCTGAACATTCGCACGCACATTAAACCCAATGACCATCGCGTTCGATGCGCGGGCCAAGGTGATGTCGGATTCGGTAATTGGACCGACTCCGGTATGCAGGACACGCACGGCGACTTCTTGATTATCCCCCGCGGCTTTGTTTAATGACGCGGCAATCGCCTCGACCGATCCGTGCACGTCGGCCTTGATCACAACGGCCAATTCTTTTTTGCCGCCGCCTTGGGCCACGGCCAACAATTGTTCAAATGATTTGCCGGCGTTTAACAATACGGACGCGGCATCGCGGCGTTTGCGTGATCGATAATCGGATACTTGGCGGGCTTTGTTTTCGTCTTCAACCACGGCAAACGTATCGCCTGAATCGGGCGTACCGTTTAATCCTGTGATTTCAACCGGTTGGCCGGGACTGGCCGACTTAATATTTTCACCCTTATCATTGCGGATGTCGCGGATGCGACCCCATTGCGCGCCAACGACAAAAATATCGCCTAAATTTAACGTACCATCCTGGACCAAAATCGATGCGACAGAACCACGACCTTGTTCCATTTTCGATTCAATCACGCGACCACGTGCCGGGGCACTCGCATTGCAGGTTAAATCCAAAACTTCGGATTGTAATAAAATTGTTTGAAGTAATTTTTCGAGGTTCAGGCGTTTTTTGGCCGATACTTCGACCGTTAAAATATCGCCGCCCATTTCTTCAACAACAAGTTCATGTTGCAATAAATCTTGGCGAACTTTTGCTGGGTTCGCATCGGGAAGATCAATTTTATTAATCGCGACAATAATCGGAACCTTCGCGGCTTTGGCGTGTGCAATCGCTTCGATCGTTTGGGGCATAATACTGTCGTTTGCGGCGACAACCAATACAACGATATCGGTGATGTTTGCACCCCGTGCGCGCATATCGGAAAAGGCCGCATGACCGGGGGTATCGAGGAACGTAATTTTTTCACCCGTCGGAATCGTAACTTGATACGCACCAATATGTTGGGTGATGCCGCCGGCTTCGCCGGATACAACATCTGTTTGGCGCAACGCATCGAGTAGAGATGTTTTTCCGTGATCCACGTGGCCCATGATGGTAACAACTGGGGCGCGTCGATCGGTACCGGTGACGTCTGTGTCTGTGGGCAAGATTAAATCTTGTTCGATGTCCGCTTCTGTGACGCGGCGGACGGTGTGGCCAAATTCGGTGACCAGTAATTCGGCTGTGTCCGCATCGATCATTTGGTTAAGCGTCGCCATAACTCCCATTTTCATGAGTGATTTAATGATATCGCCGCTGCGTTCGGTCATCCGGTTTGCCAAATCCTGAACTGAAATCGTTTCAGGAATAATAACTTCACGTAAAACTTTTTTAGGCGCTTCTTTAGGGCCTTGGGCAGCGCGTGCTTTTTCACGAGCTCGTTTCATGGATGCCATAGACGGCCCACGTTCGCGGTCATACAATTCATTGATGACTTGGTTGACAGTGATACGCCCAGATTTAAATACAGGTCCTGTATCATCATCATCGCGTTTTGATGATGGTGGTTTGACGTTACCGCCGCCCCCACGTTTCATTTTTGAACGATAGCTTTCTTCTTCAGCGGCATCCTCGTCGGTGAATCCAGAGCCGGGAATGCCTGCTTTTTTAAATCCATCAGCCGGTTTGCGCGCGGCACCATCCAATTTGGCCCGTTCGGCATCGGCTTTTTTGCGTTCTTCTTCTTGGATCAACTGCATTTCCGCAAATTCACGGGCGCGCAATTCATCGCGGGACAGAACCCGTTTGGGAGCGGCGTTTGCTTGTGCCTTTGCTTCTTCGGCTTGGGCGACACGACGGTGAACTTCTTCTTCACGGCGACGATCGTCATCTTCCTTGGCTTTTTGTATGGCGCGTGTCCGGGTGTTCCGTTCTTCGGATGTCAGCGTTGATGTATCTTCCTGGTCAATAATCGGTTGTGCAGCCGGTGATGGTGTCAACGGTTGTTCTGTCGAATCTTCCCCTGTGCGTGGACCGGTGCGTTTCCGGCGTACTTCGACAGCCACGGTTTGTGACCGTCCCTGCGACAGACTTTGCCGAATTTGCATGTTCGGCAAAGTCCCCCCTTTAAGGGATAGGGTGCCTTTCGGATTTAACGATAGTGTTTTTTTCTCGGGTTCTTTGGGCTCGTTCACGGTGGAACTCCGTTTCTTCCTTTGTCATTCCGAGCATTGCCGGAATCTCGTTATATCTTTAAAATCGGTCTTCTCTTCTTAAGGTCCCGGCATAGGCCAGGACGACAGCTTTTTATTTTTTATGCTGCACTTGGGCTTTCGTTAAACCAATGGGCACGTGCGCGCATAATCAATTCATCGGCGTCTTTAATATTCATCGCGCTTTCAAGAATTTCAATTAATTCGTCGCCCGCTAAATCGGCCAAATCGTCGCGTGATTTGATGCCTTTTTCACCGAGTTTCAAAATCATGTCGGTCGAGAGTCCTTCAAGTGTAATCAAATCTTCTTGAATCCCGAGTTCTGATTGACGTTCTTTAAGTTCGTTCGCTTTTGATTCCAGCCAATTCTGTGCGCGGGTCCGCAGTTCGGACGACACATCTTCGGTGAATCCTTCGATTGCGTTCAATTCGGTCAGTTCGGCATTCGCGAGTTCTTCGACTTTGGTAAACCCTTCGGCGACAAGTAATTGTGCAATGACTTCGTCGACATCAAGGGCGGCCAAGAATAACGATGTTCGTGTCCGGAATTCTTCGGCGCGGCGTTCGGATTCTTCGGCCTCGGTCAAAATATCGATATCCCACCCTGTTAGCATCGAGGCAAGACGAACGTTTTGTCCGCGACGACCAATGGCGAGTGAGAGTTCTTCTTCTGAGACGACCACATCCATACGCTGTTTTTCTTCGTGTAAGACAACCTTGGCAACTTTCGCAGGGGCAAGGGCGTTCACGATAAATGTGGCGGTGTCCCCAGACCAGGGGACAATATCAATTTTCTCACCTTGTAATTCGCCGACAACAGCCTGAACACGCGATCCACGCATCCCGACACAGGCGCCGACGGGGTCAACGCCATTATCACGGGCGATGACGGCAATTTTGGCGCGTGATCCAGGATCGCGTGCAACAGCCTTGATCGTGATTGCGCCTTCATAAATTTCAGGAACTTCCATGGCGAATAATTTGGCCATAAATTGAGGATGTGTGCGTGAGACAAAAATTTGCGGCCCACGTAATTCTTCACGGACATCATAAATGTATCCACGAATGCGATCCCCAACTTTGAAATGTTCGCGGGGAATTGATTCGTCACGGCGCATCAATGCTTCGGCACGGCCCAGATCAATCGTAACGTTCCCGTACTCGGCACGTTTTACGGTGCCGTTGATGATTTCACCTTTACGCTCTTTGAATTCTTCATATTGTTTTTTGCGTTCAGCGTCACGTACTTCTTGCATAATAACTTGTTTGGCCGTTTGTGCGGCAATTCGGCCGAAATCGAGGGGGGGTAAGTCATCTACGATGAATTCGCCGACGGCGACGCCGGGTTTGATTGTCGCTGCGACATTCGGTGTTACTTGTGCAAATTCGTTATCAATAGTGTCCGGTTCGCGGACTTCGCGGTATCGTTGTAATGTGATCGTTCCATATTTACGATCGATATGGGCGCGAATATCGTGTTCGATCCCATATTTTGAGCGTCCCGCTTTTTGAATCGATTTTTCAATCGCCAAGAGAACGGTGTCTTTATCGATGCCCTTATCACGGGCGAGGGTGTCTGCAACTTGTAAGATTTCAATCATTTTTTGGCTGCTCCTTTTTGCGGGTGTCCTTTTTTGGCCGTGGGTGCGAAGAGTTCATCGGCTATTTTTAATTTCGCCTTTGTAATATTCGCAAATTCGAGTGTCGTCAATGTCCCGTCGTCATCCAGGGTGACGGTTTCATCCGTTGAATCTTTTATTTTGCCCTGAAACTTGCGTTGGGGTGTACCGGACGCCGATGGCAAGGGTAGGGTGGTTTCGATTTTTACCGGTTGCCCGGCATATCGTTTATAATGCTCAGGCTTGGTCAGCGGACGTTCGATTCCGGGTGAAGAAATTTCAAGTCGATAGGCCGATTTGACTACGTCTTCAACTTCGAGATGCGTCCCGATGGTTCGTGATAGGCGTGTACAGGCTGTAAGATCCAGCGTATGAGTCGTACGATCTTCCGCCAAAACTTGTAAAATGGTGCCGTGGCCTTCGCCAATGAGGGAGAGTTGAACAAGGTCAATGCCCTCGGCGTTTAACAAAGGCTCGATAAATGTAGTCAGTTTATATTCAAGCGGTGTGGGCAAGGGCAATCCTTCTAAGTGTCTATATTTTACCCCTTCGGCCAACAAAAAGGGCGGGCACCGTTTCCGGAACCCACCCACATCTAAGCCATATAGGGTATGTATTGCATTGTTTATACGGGGGAATAGGGTGGTGTGTCAAGTTTTTTTTGTAGGTGTCTTAATGGACTGAATTCTTGCATAAATTCCTCTTTTGATATTTTAGCATATTATATTTCAGCTAATGAAAGTTATGTCATTAATCTTTTTATCGCGCCCCCTACCCCCTCCGTATTGATTTCTGATAGGATCGGGGCGATTGTGCGGGGTATTTATTATGCTTAATAAGCTAATATATTAGAATTTCCTATAAATAGATTTTCATGAATGGAAATCACATGACAAAGAAATCGATGACCGAGATTTTTGATAAGGCGCAAACCGGCGTTGCCGGTCGTTTGCGTGAATTTTTGCGTCTTGAATCCGCCGGGGGTTTTATGTTGGTGGCCGCCGCCGTCATAGCCATGATCATTGCTAATTCGCCGCTGTCCAGCCTGTATTACACCATTTTGAATGATGTTCATTTTGCGATTGGGTTGATGGCGCCTCAGCCGGATGGTCTGAATTGGACGCTGAATAAATCGATTCTGCATTGGATCAATGACGGGTTGATGGTGATTTTCTTTTTCCTTGTGGGGTTGGAAATCAAGCGCGAATTTAAAGAAGGACAGTTGTCCAGCCGTGACCGGGCGTTATTACCTTTGATTGGTGCCTTGGGGGGGATGGCGGCGCCGGCCTTGATTTTTTGGGGTTTTACCTACCATGATCCGACGTTGGTGCGAGGGTGGGCGATCCCGTCGGCCACCGATATTGCTTTTACATTGGGGGTGCTTGCGGTTTTGGGGTCGCGTGTGCCGCTGTCTTTAAAAATTTTGGTGACGGCGATCGCTGCGATTGATGATTTGGGTGCGATCATTATTATTGCTCTGTTTTATACTTCAGATTTGAATATGAATGCATTGGGGTTTGCGGCGACAATGGTTGCAGTATTGATTGCGATGAACCGATTTGGGGTGGGCCGTCCCGCGATTTTTATTGTGATTGGCTTTATTTTATGGCTGGCGATTTTGAAATCAGGCGTTCATGCGACGGTTGCTGGGGTGATCACGGCATTTTGTATTCCGATTATGCACCCACGTCGTCCACACGAACGCCCGTGTCAAGATTTGGAACATATGCTTCACCCGTGGGTTGTATTTTTTATTTTACCTCTGTTTGCATTCGCAAATGCTGGCATTCCCTTGGGAGGAATCACAGGGTCAAATTTTGCTGATCCGGTAACATTGGGGATTATCTTGGGGTTATTTATCGGGAAACAGATTGGGATTTTTGCCGCGTTGTTTGCCGCCATTCGATTTGGATTGTCCCCGAAACCCCATGGGGCCGGTTGGGCACAAATCTATGGGGTCGCGATTTTATGCGGCATTGGCTTTACCATGTCGCTGTTTATCGGCGGATTGGCCTATACGGACACAGCATTACAGGTGGAGGTGCGGTTGGGCGTGATTGTAGGATCGATCCTGTCAGCGGTTGTGGGGTATTTGTTTTTAACACGCGTGGGGCCAAAAAATGCTTGATTTTGGATGGTCCGAATTTTTGTTTATCATTGTGATTGCGGTGTTTTTGCTGGGGCCCAAGGATATCCCCGAGGTCATTTATCAATTCGGGCGGCTGGCCCGGCGGGTCCAGTATTTGCGATATGGGCTGACCAAACAATTTGACGCATTTATGGAACAGAACGATTTAAACGAACTGAGGCGCGGCGGGGGAATTGGTGATTTAAAAGGAGACGTGCGCGCAGCCCTTTCTTTAAAAGGGATGGAACATATCGAGAAAAAAGGAGAGCGCCCAGAGACAATGGTTCAGACGCTTCCAACGGACCTTGATGTGATCGAAGATGAAGGGGATGAGGTCGCGTTTCATGAAATATTTATCGAATCAAGACCTTTAACTCCCGAGATAGCTTTGGTCCAGAAAGAAAAAGCGGGCTCTCAGCTTTCGTTGGGATTACCCCTTGATGGGCGTGAGGAGAAATAAATAAAAATGAGTGTTCATATTTCTTCTCTTCCCTCCGCCCCGTTGGCTACCCACTTGATCGAATTGCGCCGCCGGCTGATGATTGCGTTTGGTTCTATGTTTGTCGCGGCGGTTTTTGCCTATATTTACGTGCAACCGATCTATGGATTTTTGGTGCAACCGTTGGCGGACGCGATGGGGGATGGCAGTACCCAACGTCTGATTTATACCAACCTCACGGAAGCGTTTTTTACCTATATGAAAGTGGCGTTTTTCGCTGCATTGTTTGTGACGTTTCCAATTATTATTACTCAAATTTGGATGTTTATTGCCCCCGCGTTGTATAAAAATGAGCGCGGCGCGTTTTTACCATTTTTGATCGCAACGCCGTTGTTGTTTTATACGGGTGGGGCGGTTGTGTATTACGCTGTATTGCCCCTTGCCTGGTCATTTTTCCTGTCATTTCAAAGTTCTGGCGGGGAAACCGTTCTGCCCATTATGCTTGAGGCCCGGGTGAGTGAATATCTGGATTTGGTTATGGTTTTGATTCTTGCGTTTGGCTTGGCGTTTGAATTGCCTGTTTTTTTGATGCTGTTGGCCCAATTAGGGGTGGTGGATGCGGACATGTTGGCGAAGCGCCGAAAATATGCCATCATTGCGGCGTTCGTGATTGCGGCGCCGCTAACACCACCCGATATTGTCTCGCAAACCTGTCTCGCTGTTCCATTGATTTTTCTTTATGAACTCTCGATCATCCTTATCCGGCGGCGGCACAAAAACCGTTTCGTCATTACAGACAGCGTACCAGATTGAGGTAGATGCGGGGCGGTTGCGTGCGGATGCGGCGCAAGCCGCGGCGGTGCGGGCGTTGGATTCTTTGTTGGTACAGTTATTATTCCCGCATAGGCGGGGATCTGGTAAAGAATATTTTTCAACATTTTCAAATTTAATTTTAAAAATAAAAAACCGGGTCCCCGCCTTCGCGGGGATGACGATGATGCGCGGGATGATGGCCAGCGGTGTCTATCTCTACGGCCCCGTGGGACGCGGAAAAACCGCGATGATGGATTTATTTTTCCGCATGCTTCCCGACGATCTTCTGAAACGTCGTGTTCATTTTCATGAGTTTATGTTGGATGTCCAGGCGTTTTTACATGGTCTGCGCCAACAGGGAACGCACGGCGTTGATGATGCTTTACCGAAATTTGCGGCGCACGTGGCGCAGTCCGCCCGTGTTTTGTGTTTTGATGAATTTCATGTTCGCGATGTCGCGGATGCGATGATTCTGTCACGCCTGTTTACGGCATTATTTGCCGCCGGTGTGGTGGTTGTGATGACCAGCAATGTTGCGCCAGATGATTTATATGCGGGCGGTCTGCAACGTGATTTATTTCTACCGTTTATTGATTTGATTAAATCAAAAATGCAGGTGGTGCCTGTCGCCGGTCCGCATGATTATCGCGTGGACCGGGTGACTGGGCGGCCGGTTTATTTTTGGCCGTGTGGCCCTGTGGCGGATTGTGCGATGGATGATATGTTTCGGGATTTGACCGATACCGAGCCTGATCGGGCGTTGCCCGATACTCTGACGGTATTGGGGCATACGGTCATGATCCCGCAGTCGGCGCACGGTGTGGCGCGCGCCCGGTTTTCCGATTTGTGTGAACGGCCCTTGGCGGCCCAAGATTATTTGGCGATCGTTAAGGCGTATAACACGGTGATGATCGACCATGTACCGAAATTGACGTACGACCGCCGGAACGAGACCAAACGGTTTATTATTTTGGTGGATGTTTTATACGAACATCACCGACGGTTGGTCATGTCGGCTGATGCGCCCCTGGATCGATTATTTATCGATAACGAGCATGCCGTTGAATTTGCACGTACATTGTCGCGGTTACAGGAAATGGGGAGCGCGGGGTGGGGAAAGTAGTGTCATTCCGGCCTTCGCCGGGATGACATCTTTTCTCCTATACATCAATCCCTTGCGCAAATTCGGCGCGGTCTTGAATAAACCGGAACCGCGCGTCGGCATTTTTGCCCATCAATTGGTCGACCAGATCATTCACCTCGGCCCGCGGGTCGGTGGTGGTCGCGGTTGAAAGTTCTCCGGTCAGCGCATCCACACTGGCCGCGCGTGCCATTGGAATCGTGACGCGAATTAACGTGCGCGATGCTGGGTTCATCGTGGTGTCTTTTAATTGGGCCGCGGGCATTTCACCCAAACCTTTAAACCGGCTGATGTCCACTTTGGTCCGGCCCTTGAACGTTGTCGCCAAATGATGATCTTTATCCGCATCATCCATCGCATACACCGATTGTGTCCCGGCCGTCAGGCGGTAGAGCGGCGGTTGGGCCAGGAACAATCGCCCGGCATCTACCGCGCCCCGCATTTGGGTATAGAAAAATGTCATGAGTAACGAGGCAATATGGGCGCCGTCTACATCGGCATCCGTCATAATGATGATGCGTTCATACCGTAAATCGGCCAATTTAAACGTCGACCCCGCCCCACACCCCAGAGCCAGGATGAGATCTTGAATTTCTTGATTTGCTTTCATCTTGT
>CAZLPZ010000010.1:0-47834 GCA_964561535.1 uncultured Pseudobdellovibrionaceae bacterium
ACGGAAGGCGGCAGGGAAGAGAGCCCCTGAAAGGGCTGATCCGCGCGGGCCGAGACTTATGTTCTGTTATACATAAACCTCACCGTCTCTGACGTTGCACCGTCATTGGTATGATATATATCCTAAACACAGGAATATAGTCAAGGAATAAATGCGGTAATATTGTTGCGTTTTTTGGACCGGTTGGTGCCGCATAAGAATATAGTGACATAAGATAAAAATCAGATATTTGAGAGAATTCCCTCCCCCTTCCACCTATGCCCTTTGGGCTTCGGCGGACACGGTCAGGGGGAGGAAAAAACACCATGTACGATTATTAAATTAAATGACTATAGTATAATATTCTTTATGGACAGGCGGGGGCACCGGCGCCAATCCGGACCATCCAATATCGAAAACATTGTGTACCTGAGGCGCAAGATACGGTGGACACGGCTGTTTCTAAATCAACAGCACCTGCTGTGGCATCAATGGAATCAGCTTCACATTCAGCATAAGATTCTTCTAATTTATCGAAAACAGAATCTAAAAAAGCGTCGGTTTTTGTTGTGTACGTCCAGAAAAAAACGCCATCTTTTCCGTTATAATATTGCCAATCTTCAAACATACTGGGAGGGGGGGGCATAAAACGTCCAGATGCACTTGAAAAAATATCCGCATGATTAGCGGATTCGCCAGGATTACCGGGGCAACGGATATTTTTTACTTTACGATCAGCATCAGCGGATGTCAGGTGTGTTGAATTAGGTTTGAGGGGATACGGTGTGACTGAATCCGGGTCTGTGGCCCCACCGGGCCCTGTATCTGTGACCCACAACGCTGTATTTTCCCCTTCAGGAGAGGTTAAGATGCAATCTTGAATAGCCGCTTGAATAAAAGCAGTTTGGTCTTTGATTGCTGTGACGGTTTTATAAATATTTTGAGATTGATTTTGTTGACTGGAGGGTTCCATAAACGTAACGGTAAGTGCCGCCAGCAAAGCAACAGCAATTAGGATATAGATGAGTACGCTGCCGGATTGAGTATTAAAAAAACGTATTTCTCCTGTCATCCCAAAATATTTGACAGGAAATGTTCGCATCTTAACGTTCGACCAAGACTTGGAAATATACAAAATCTGATGCACCACCGGCGTCTGCTTTAAAACATCCGGCGACTTGACCCGAAAGGGCGGTTGCAAATGTTGCCCCAGATCCAATGATGGCGGTTTCTGTGGGAATGGAAACAGCGGCTGTTGAAGCATCCCAAACCCGTTGAACGCCCGTATTGTCATTATCAATGGCGGTGGCCGTAGGGACGGACGTTCCTAACCCGAGCTCTTCATTGACGCGTTTGCAAATGGCTTCTTTGATGCCCGGAAGAAAAGCGATAAATTCGTTACCATCGCCATCGGCGGCATCTGCCGTTCCAATATTTTCAACTTCATAATAGGGATTAAAGTACCAAGTGCCGGATGTCCCACTGACCATGATATCGGGGCTGGCTTGCACATAGGCCGCGGCACCCCCACTGGGGTGAAAGACCCCTTGGATTTCAATACCGGCAAGTGCCGCAAAAGTTGAGGGCGAATCAAAGCGAATACCCTCATAGGTGACACCGTTGATAATCATACGGACAATGGCGGTTTTAACAGCTGCTGGATATTGTGTAATTTCCGCGCTGCTAATTAAATTTGTTTCACGTCCGGCATCCCCCCCTCCTGTCCGGCTGGATTGGGTGACCGCATAGGATAGGGCCGCAAATAAAACAACCGCGATCAAAATTAGAAATAAAACATTTCCACGTTCTCGGGGCGATGTATAAGAAGAAAGATATGTAGACATGGATTACTCCGCTTTTGATGAGGCGCCGGGAAGATAGGAAGTTTTTGATGATTCGGGTTTATCAATATTTATCTTATCAACTTTTAGTGTAATAGAAAGCTGTTTTTGAGGGCATTCACGGCCCAGGCACATGGATTGAACAGTAATTTTCCATCCTGTTTCACTATTTCCGATTTGGGTAATGGCTTCACGGAAAGAAGTGAACATATTTGTACTTTGCGCCGAAATAGTTAATGTATTACCATTCGTCTGAATATCAAGATTTTTGTAAATTTCAGAAAGTTTTTTGGCAACGTCTTGAAGAATTTTAGTATCAACAGGCATTTCCTTTAAGATTGGAACAATTGGTTTCAGGGCTTTTGCATCTTGAAGTTGTGCACGAAGATTATTAAGGTCTTGAGCCTTAATTGTCGTAAATAACCCAAGTGCCGCGGTAAAGGTCCACGCAATCGCTGCTGTTATTAAAATTGTTTTTCCCGCATTTTGAGGAAGCTTTTCAATAAATACATTTAAATTATTCAAAGATCGCGTGCTGAATAATGTATTTAGTTTTTTTAAGTCAAGTTTGGGAAGTGATTTTAAGTCGGCCATGATTTTCCCTATTTTTTACCTTTTATGCGAACGCGGCCGTCTTTTTCAATGCCAGGTTGCACTTGACCGATGACGGACCCAATGCCACCGCCATAGGACGATGGTACTAAAGCCTCCCATTCAAGATTTCCACCTTTGACAGAATATAAAACTAGGGTGCCGTCAATCGTTTGAAGTTCTTGGAGTAATTGCTGGATACGCACAAAATGCCGGGCGGTTTGACTTTGTAAGGCTTGGTAAGCGTTTTGCATAAGTTCGGTCGAGGCAATTTCGGTCTGTTTTCGAACATCGTTTAAATTGCGATCGACAAGTGTGGTGGATAGATAGAGAACAAAAAGGATGAGCATCAGGACAATATTAATGCCAATACCGGCCATTAAAAGCATACGTGACGCTGCACGAGATAATTTTTCCGTGCGCATGGCGCGGGCACGCCACGGTACAATTTGTGCAACGGTGGGGTTAATGGCAATAAAGTTCGCATCTAAACTTTGAATACGGGGCAATAATGTCCGTGATGCCCCGGTATATATTTGAATACGCCCCGTTTCTTGATCCCACCGTAAGGCCCCGGCCAATCCCTCATTTTCATAAATGTAAACCGTTTCACGGTCCCAATATTCACTATTCCCTGGTAGAGCAGATGCGAGCGGGCACCAACTGTCTGGAGCAGAGGCCAAGGCAGAGGAGGGGCAGGCTAGATACCAGCATCTTCCGTCAGATATCGTAAATGTATAATTGACTTTTTCGGTCCCGCACGCCTGTGATGCCGCATTCCAAACCGCTTCATCTTCACGACCAGATACAGCAGGGACAACGCCCCCGACTAAATCAAGGGGCATAAAAGGTTGCAGATTGCCGACAAATAATTCTGATTCACCGGCCAAACGATCGAGAAGCCCTGACCGTAAAGGTTCTGAAGGTCGGCGTGTATTGCCCGTGTCTGTTTTTATGTTATTTGCCATCGTCATGACCCCGTTTGCCCTTCCATCAGGCCGCCCATAATACTATCCATGCTCATATTCATAACGGTCAAAGCGTAAATCGCACTTCCAAAAGCAATCGTTAAATAAGCCGCTGTTAGGGCAAAGGCAACCCACACGATCAAAGAGTGTTTTGTACGCCCTCCTTGAGCTCGCAATTCAGCAATGGCTTCCATTACTGTAGCAACTTGGGACAGATCGGACAAGCTCGCGATTTCAAGACGTTCACTTCGGGTTAAAGGGGCCCGGTCAAGGGCCGCCCCCAAATTGACCCCACGCGATAAATCTTCATTTGCTGATTCCCAATATTTCGAAATATCAGGAATATTCGTGGCCTCGGCGGATTGTTTTAAGGCCTCGTTAATCGGGACTTTTCCGCGCAACATACGCGCAGCAGCCGTCATACTGTCGGCGAATCCCAGATCGCGAAGGTAAGCGGCAATTAATGGAATTTTGCGAACAATACGCGCGGTGGGCCAGTCGCGCTTTCCGCGGTTCAAGATAAAAGATAACGTACACCACACCATAAAGGCACCCATGCCATAGGCAAGCCAGATTAAAATATCCCACGTTAGTTCTAAATTCCAGACAACGCGGTTATATTTTGCGATTTCTTCAGGATCTTTAGTGGGGGCGTTGTTATGAAACCACCCTAAAATCATGCCACGTCCCCAGACCAAGGATTGGACAATCGTTATAACATCAAATGCTAACCACGCCATTGTGCCCATGATGGCGCGTGTATTTTTGCGTTTCTGGTTAATGGCGTGAATTGCATGTGGAATACCATCCGCAATTTTTCCGGATCGTTCGGATGCGGCCAAGATGGCTAAAATTCCAAAATCAAATGCACGCAAGGCCTTTAAAGCATCAATGATCCCGAGTCCACGGGACAATGCCTCGCGCGCGGGAGCAAGAATATTTTGTCGTGTTGGATTTTCTTCAGATTGAATTAATCGCCAAAAAGCAACGCCAGGGGACGTTGCTACAGAACGAAATTGAATGCCGCGCAAGAGTTGAATTTGAAACCAACTGGATCGTGCAAGAATTCGTTCCCATGGGGATCGTTCATGTAGCCGAACAGAGAGAACATAACCACCCTTTTTTATGACGGCATCGCGAACGTCATCGATCCCTGGCAGATAAAACGTTTCCGTTTCTGTTCGCGCACCGTGCGGGCTGTCATATGCGATGTCGGCAATCCACTGTTGCATGAGAATATTTCAGTATGAATAATTAAAATTTAAAGCTCAATTATCGAGATAAAGTAACGCTGATTTTGGATCAATTAGTCCAGAGATAACTAAATCAATTAATCCTTCATGACGCGAATGTGATTCAACGCCATCAACCTTGGTAATATCATTCACATTTCGAATAAGTGTTTCATAAATCGTATTTCGTTGTGAGGGGCCTAAATTAATCATAAGAGCATCAAGGAGAACCGTTCGCCCTCCAATCCCTGTTCGGTTACATAAATCACATCCGCTGGGATTGTGAAGGCGTACTTCTTGTTGATCAGTGACCCCGAGTTTGCGAAGTTCGGTGGGGTCCATGACGCGCCCAGCTTGAGATCGATGAGAACATCCCTGACATAAGGTTTTAATTAAGCGCTGGTTCATGACGGCGCGAACTTGTTGCGCAAGCGTAAATGTTAATGAACGATCACGTTCTGCAGAAATTAAAGATCGTAATCGTTCAAATGTTTGAATAGCGGTATCTGCGTGAACGGTTGAAATGACAGTATGGCCGGATTCGGCCGCTTTTAATGCGGTTTCGACTGTTTCTCCATCGCGCATCTCGCCGATGATAATATAATCGGGGTCGTGCCGCATCGCGGCGCGAATTAAATCGGCAAATTCTCCGCCTGGTGTGCCAGGGCGTACTTGCCATTGTGTAGCATATCGTAGTTCATATTCGATTGGATCTTCAATCGTGAGTACGTGTTTACGGCGTCGATCGATTTGTTGAACACACGCATAAAGAGTTGTTGTTTTTCCTGATCCCGTGGGCCCAGATAACATGATCAAACCCCCACCGCCTTTAATTTCAGGTGACAGGCTGGATGCTAAAAAATGGCCAACATTAGGATGACGTTTAAACAATTCATCAAAACTTTTTAAGGCGGCTTTATCAAGCAATCGAAGGGTAATTTTTTCACCGTCTTGAGCTTGAGGGCCGGCAGCCACCCGAACGTCAATTGTTCGGCCTTGCCACATAAAGCTGAATCGACCATCTTTTGGTGTGGTACGGTCTCCAAAGTTCAATCCTGCATCGCGTTTGATTAAAGTTGTTAAGCGTGCCATGGCCTCTGAAGGTAAGAGGTGCATGGGGATCATATCGCCGTTCACACGGTAACGGATCCAATTTGGTGTTTCAGTATTATTATCTTGAAGTAAATGGATATCGGACGCATGCATTTGCAGCGCCTCTGCCATCATATCCCGCATAAATTGATTAAGTAAAAGTCCATTATCGACATCTGACAACCATACAGTTAACGTTTTTTCGCATCGGTCTGCGGATAGGTCATGGACGCGTCGTAATGTTGATATCAGTTCCGAGCGGTCCCAAAGTTCAACTTCGATTCGATCAACCATAAATCCACTTCTGTTCGCGGTGGATATTAACGCATCAGCTTGACGTTCGTTGAGTTCGTTTAATGGGGCAATCGTTAAAATACGATCTTTAAGGGAGATGAGGTGGATTGAAAGGGGTAGCCAGGATTGAACGGGTAAACTGGCACGGATTTGATCCCCGGTTGCATTTTCGCGGGCACCTTCTTCGTCATCCTCTGTTGTTGTTGTCGTATCGGCCCCTGCAAGGTCAAGGAGTTGTTCGGTTGATCGAAAGACCCCTTGGCCTTGAAAAATAGTTCGTTCACGTTGAACCATATCAAGGTAACGTTCACGTCCTTCAGCGGCGCGCAATTTTCGATTATCTGGGTTTTGACGGCGTTCAATACCACCAGGACCACTATCAAGATCTTTTTGACGACGTTCATCCGGAACGGATGGCAAAGCAGGACTTGTCCATTCAGGAGGAAATCCCGGAGGATCCGAGGGAGGAAGAGAGGGAGGATCAATCGCCATAGGGGTTAAAGTTTCAAGGAGATGTCGAGGAAGTGGAAGAAGACGTTGGTGTCGTCGTTGTGGTCGAGTTTGTATCGGATGATTGTTCTGTTGATGTACGATTTGTCGTTGATAGAGAACGATCAAATAGTAAGAGAATGCGTGTATCGGTATCTTCTACATCAATCATTTCAACACCTGTCGCGACAATATTCACGTTCCATTGAACGCCCCCTAATGTCACGGTTTGTCCGTTTGATACGGCGCGACTGCCGCTGGGGCCGTTAATAATGGCCTTATCGGGGGAATAAGATGAAATCACATAACCTTGAAGAATTTGAGTGCGGTCAATTTGACGGCTATAGGTCCCATTACGTGATACGAGTGCTTTACTATCGGGGCTTGATATTTTCGTAGCGGTGCCGGATACGGGCATAATTAAAATGCCTCGCGCCCCATCATGTAACACCTGGACATCATCACGGATTTCCCCGGTGCGCACAGGTGACCAAACAACGGTTAAGGGGCAGGCTTCGACAGGGGCTAAAATGGTGCCTGTCATACAACCTTTTTTCAAAATACTGACACCCGTATCAGCTCCTGAGAGAGAAATGCTGCGTAATTCGATATCCGCGTCCCCGACGTTGACGAGAGACACAGTATAGGCGGCTTCTGAATCAACGGCATCTCCGAATTCAATTTTTTCTTCAGAAGCAACGAGCAATCCGCGTCCTGGGATTGTATCGGGGAAAATTTTTGCTTTTTCACCGGATCCTGGTTCAAATTTTGCCGATACCGGAATGCTCGTAACACCTGTTGGGCCGTCATGTTGGATGACAATAAATCCTTCGGAAGGCCCCTTTTGTTGGGGAGACCAGGTGAGAGATATGAGGCATGATTGTCCAGTAGCTAATTTTTCACAATTTGTTTCAAGATTATATTCTGAATTTGCGGATGATTGTAATGTGACGTCTTTGATCGCGATACTGTTCGATGTAATGTTACGTAACATAATGGATCGAACGAGGGGTTTCCCCATATTTAAGGTACCGAAATCAACTTTGTCTGGGATAGGTTGAATATCACTTTTTGCCGTTTCTTCGCCGTCTTTTCCGGCCGACACGGTTCCGCGTACGGTGGCGGTTACAATTTTGGCACGTGCGGAGTGTCTTACTAACATTTCAATGCGCCAGGGACCTGTTTGAAATGCACTGACGGTCAAGGCAATTGGGCATTCAGCACCCGGGTTTAACAATTCTTTAGCACAATCATTCATGGCGACAGTTGCCGTCACGGTCGAGGAGGGGTATAGGTTGATGGCTCCAATTTTAATGGGTTGTGCCGATGTATTTCGGAATAACACGACAACTTGGGCTGTGCCCCCTACGGCAATCTCACCCCCATCAACTTCAGGTTTTGTGGGTTCAAGGCCAACGCCAGATGTTGTCGCAGATGATCCCCCTGCCGCACGTGTACCTGGGTCATCAAACGCCGTAGCCTGGGTTAATTGAGGATAAAGAGATAACGCAAAAACCCCTGAAAATATTAAAAACCGGAGAGAATATTGAAAAGAGTTTAAAAAATTAAGGAGCATCCGTATTTCCTCCCTTCACGATTGAGGAGGTTGAAGGTGTTTGTTTTACCGGCAAAGAATTTGTTTTTAAGATTTTATCCGCAACATCAGACGCATTTTTTGGAGGTGTTGCAATAAATGAGGCAGAAGGCGTTATTTTTTCTGATTGTACAGGAGACTTGATCAAAGATTGTTTGATGGGCACCGGTGTCACAGAAGTTGGTTTAGAAGGAATTGAATTTAAAGGTATAATGGATACGGGCGCCGCCAACTCATCACGGATGACAGGCTCTACAATAACAGGTTCAAGATCGGGTATGGAGGAATCTGGTTCAGGCAAGAGGCTGCCAGAAAGAGGGGAGATTGTATTATCATCTGAATCCCCTGCGGGATCAGCGACTTTCGTAATAATGACAGGGTCGTTTGCTGCATCGTGCGTGAATAATCCAGATACTGTATCTTTTTCATTATTGGTTGTGGTACCTAACGTATTTTCAGGATCAGCGCCATTTATAGGTCTTTCTTTACCCTTCCGGTCAATTAAAACTTCATCTTGAGGACTGTCGGCCACAATCGGGGCGCGGGTCTGTGCTGATTTGACATCGGTAAAGACAATAACGCGGGGCTTTAATAAAAAGACAAGTTCAACATTGCTTGCCCGTGCAGATCTGGATGTCGGTAGAATTGGTTTATCAATTCCGGGGCCTTCTTTGCTGGTCGAATCATTTTCTTTAACGAGTCCGGCAATCAATAGGGAATCGCCAGGTCGTACGCGTACTTGGGTCTGAACTTCACGTTCAGTCGTCTGAGGCAGCTGAACAATCGATTCAGGATTATCGTCAAACGTAACGATATCGCGAACCTCTTGTAGGTTAATTCCAATATTTCCATAAATTGTTGAATTATCCCACCCTGATTCAATGTTTAAAGTGAACCCAGATTCAACAGAGGCGGTATCCGTTGCAACAGTGACTTGATCACCAGATACTGTTCGCGTTATTTTTGAAACGTAATTTTGTTTATCTGCAACGCGCAATTTTGCAGTAGATCCAGACAACATTGTAATTTGGGGTTGTGAAATGGTTTTTACTGCCCCATAACTTGAAATAAATCGAAATACGTCGGCACTGTCTAAACTTGTTAAGTTTTGACTAGTGGGCAGACCAATGCTGATGGGGGTTCCAACATCCGGATCAACCGTACCATTTAAACTAATTCCAAATTTCCATTTGGCAGCATTACTGAATGAATCCCATTTAATACCTGTTGCATTTCCCGAATCAAGGGAAACTTCCCAAACATATGTTTCGTATATAATTAATGACGTATTTGTACGCATCCGCTCAAAATATTGGTTTGCTTGTGCAGCTGTACGGCTGGTAGCTTCATATATAATTGTACGGCTACTGGTATCAATGACAGGTTCATGACCTGTAATGGCTTTGATTGCACCCGCAATACTTGTCATCATGGCCGTGCGATCTGTGGTTGTTCCAATGGGCGGAATAGATATAGTAAAAGTTTGTTTATCCTTGACGGTTAACGTTCCATTTTCAAATGAACAATACAGATCAGATAGGGAGCAAACTTGATCGATTACATTTTGGAGGGTGCCTTTTAAATTTGTTACGGTAACACCACGGCTTAGGCCCAAATTTGTTTGAAAGGCAATTGGAATATCAACATCTGCTAAAATGAGTTGTAAGGCACCGCCTAAACTTTCACCACGCAATTCGTAGGGACCGACTTGAATATTGGGTAGTGGGTCATTTCCCGGGGCCTTCGGCATTAAAACGTCATGCCCGAGAGGAAGATAGATGACGCTATCGGGTGATTCGTTAATCGCTGAGGGGCGATTCTCAGCCTTTTGGGGGGCTGGGATGTCAACATTTCGAGATTGAGGAGATAGGCCCTGGGCGCACCCAATCAAAGGGCTTATGCTACAAAAAAGGGCAAATATAAGGGGTATCCGGTGGAAACGAATCACAGGAAGAAAGAGGCCCTTACAGGTCTCTCGGGAAAAATGAGCAGGATTATGAAATGACACGATTCTAAAGGGGGGGTATTTTATGCAAAAGGGCGCGACTCACCATCTGTAATAGTCTATCTTTTTGAACGGGTTTCATCAAGACCGCACTGACATGCCAACGAGAGGCTTCACTTAACATATCAGGATTATTATCTCCGGTGACTAAAATAATAGGAACAGCTAAATTTTGAGTTTCCATATTTTTAATAAGTTCAACGCCATCCATGGGTTCCATGCGGACGTCGAGAATTAAAGCATGAACTGGTTGTATTTTTAAAAGGGCCAGAGCGGTCTCGCCATCCTTGGCTTCAATAACTTGATAATTGCCTTCTTCTAAAAACCGGACAAGTTGCATTCGGACAAAATCATTGTCCTCGGCAACTAAAACTGTATTTTTTGTATCCATAATTTTATTTCTGCTGAAGAGTCGATGGATGATCGTGAAAAACATACTAGCGAATTCATGCTTGTGTGGCAATGTAGGCAATTGTAGAAATTAAAAATGGATCATATTTTAGAAGTTAAAAGGGATATTTGATGGATGGTTTATTTTTATCTCTCTCTCTCGCAGTCATTCTTTTGGCCATTTTTTTGCTGATTTTTTTGTTTGTGATTGATTTGCGGGTTTATTTACTGCCGGATCGTTATGTTTTTCCTTTGGGTATTTTAGGGATTATTTTTCATACCCTGATGCATTTTTCATTTTTATCGCCAATGAATATAATATGGGGGGCTGTGGTAGGGGGAGGGCTTTTGTACGCTGTCCGGTGGGGGGGGACAAAATATTATAAACAAGAAGCAATGGGGTTGGGAGATGTTAAATTATTAACAGCTGCTGGAATATGGTTGGGGCCCGAACATGTGGTGACGGCGATTATGGTGGGGGCAACGGCGGGACTTTTCCATGGTTTGGGGGTCGCAACTTTTCGGGCAATAAAAACCGGGACTTTTTCAATTGAGCGGTTGGTGATCCCCGCGGGCCCCGGATTTATTATAGGAATTGTTTTTGTATTTATATATATCTTTGGTTTGAACTATATGAGCCAATTTCATTTTCTTTAGTATAAGGGACATATCTGATGGGAGCCTTGACGGGATTGCGTATTTTAGATTTATCGCGCGTTTTGGCCGGGCCTACAGCCACGCAAATTTTGGGTGATTTGGGTGCGGATGTGATCAAAATCGAACGGCCGGGGGTTGGCGATGATACGCGATCATGGGGGCCTCCCTTTTTAAAACGGGAAGATGGCTCGGATAGTTCAGAAAGCTCATATTACCTATGCGCCAATCGTAATAAGCGATCTCTTGCAATTGATTTGAAACATATAGACGGTCAAAAATTAATTCAGAAATTGATTCCACACTGCGACGTATTGGTTGAAAATTTTAAGGCCGGTGGTTTGGAAAAATATGGCCTATCTTATGATCAATTAAAATTTTCCCATCCGCGCCTGGTTTATTGTTCAATTACTGGATTTGGGCAGACGGGGCCATTATCTTCGGAGCCAGGATATGATTTTTTGGCACAAGGCATGGCTGGATTTATGGCAATAACTGGTGCGATTGGTGGTGGTCCGACCAAGGCGGGTGTTGCGATTGCGGATTATGTGACCGGACTATACGCGGTTATTGGTATATTATCGGCCTTGCGAGCGCGGGACCAAACGGGCCTCGGGCAACAGGTTGATCTCTCGCTTCTCGACAGTTCGGTTGCCATGATGTCGAATGTGGCACAATATTTTTTAACCTCGGGCGAGGTGTCACCGCGTGTCGGGAATGCACACAAAACGATTGTACCATATCAAGAATTTGAAACATCTGACAGCCATGTGATTGTGGCCGTTGGGAATGATCAACAATTTCGTGTTTTTGCAGATATCCTGGGACATTCGGAATGGGCGAATGATGTACGTTTTAGGACGAATGCCGCACGGGTTGTGTATCGGGATGATTTATTAAAAGTACTTATTCCTTTGATGAAAGAACGTAGCACGATCGAATGGGTAAATTCTTTACGTGCTGTCGATATACCTGTTGGTCCAATTTTAGAAATGGATCAGGTTTTTAATGAGCCACAAATTCAAAATAGAGAAATGAAGATTAATATGAACCATCCAGTTTCGAATATTCCTGTATCATTGGTTGGGTCGCCATTAAAATTGACAAAAACTCCCGTGACGTATCGATTCGCACCACCTATTGTTGGGGCAGATACTGTTTCTGTATTGCAAGAAATTCTAAAAATGACGACCGAAGAAATTATGGTTTTACGCAATAATGGGGTGATTGGGTAGGGACTAGACCTTTCTCGCTGTATTTCATAAGATTAGGTGTTGAATATGTTGATGGTTAAGGGTGTTGAGTAAAGATGAATAAAATTATAACGGTTTTTGGGGGATCTGGGCAAGTTGGACGGGTGATTGTTCAGAATTTTGTCCGATTAGGCTATACAGTGCGCGTTGCAACGCGGCGGCCTCTTTCTTGTTATACAATGAGATCTTATGGAACTCCTGGGCAGGTTTTGCCAATTTTTTATGATCCAGCCCGCCCTGAAACGATTGCTTTAGCATTACAAGGGGCTTTTGCTGCTGTGAATTGTGTCGGTATGCTTTATGAACGGAGGCGTGCTACGTTTCATGCCGCTCATGTAGAGCTGCCACGTCAAATAGCGACCGCCTGTCGGCGGAGTGGGGTCAAGAGATTTGTTCATATATCAAGCCTTGGGGTTGATCGGGCTCGATCAAAATATGCAGAGACAAAAATGCAAGGTGAACAGGTTGTACGTGAGTTGTTTCCGCAAGTTATTATTTTGCGGCCGAGTGTGATATTTGGACCTAATGACTCATTTTTTAATATGCTTGCTCAATTGTCCCAATGGTTGCCGGTGCTGCCGCTAATTGGTGGAGGTAAGACGATATTTCAGCCTGTGTATGTAGGAGATGTGTCTGATGCTGTATCTGCTGTGATTATGGGACCTGATTCAGTAATGGGTCAAAATTACGAATTAGGAGGGCCGGACCGGATTAATTTTCGTGAAATTTATAATCGGCTGTTTGATGAAATCGGTATACGCCGGATATTGATTTCTTTTCCTGTTGCAATTGCGAAAATTCAAGCGCGTGTGATGCAGATGTTTTCAAGGCCTCTTCTGACTGTTGATCAAGTCATTTCACTTGAAACGGATAATGTTGTATCGGATAACGCAAAAACATTTCGAGATTTGGGAATTGTCCCAATGTCGATGGACTTAATTTTACCAACATATTTATTACAATATCGGGCCGGTGGCCGTTTTGGAGAAAAACAGCGTGCTTAAAATAAACTTTCTTTATAATTCTTTTCTATTAGACAATTGTGTTGTCAAAAATAGTTTAGAATTGCGTGTGTATAAAAACATACTTTGTTTTTTGAATGCAATTTTTTCTATTATGCATGTCAAGAAAATAAGTTTTAAAAGAAATCTATTTCTTTTAATAGCAATTATTTTATATGGTATAACGCCAAGTTATGCAGGTACGGTACGTCATGAAAATATAATAGTTGTCGTCAATAATGCTGTTGTAACATCGACAGATATTGATGCTCGAATGAGATTGATTATGACCTCTTCTGGTCTTCCCGATCGTCCTGAGGTTAGAGAGAAAGTCCGTGCCCAGGTTACAACGATGTTGATTGAAGAAAAAATAAAAACTCAGGAAGCTTTACGGTTAAAATTATCGGTAGATGAGACTGATGTTGATAGTGCAATCACAGTAATTGCGGAACAAAATAAAATGACATCCGATAATTTTCAAAAAATGCTTCAAATGCGAGGCATTAAGGTGTTGTCACTTCGTGATCAAATTCGAGCACAAATTTTATGGGGGCGTGTCGTCGGACGGCAAATAAAACCTCAAATTACAATTTATGACCGTGACATTGATGCTGAATTAAAAAGGTTAGCAGGTATGGTCGGGCAAACGGAATACGCCGTATCTGAAATTTTGTTACCAACAGATCGTCCCGTGGACGAGAAGAATAGTCGAGATTTAGCTATAAAAATTATTCCTGAAATAAAAAGAAATCCACAAACTTTCTCGGGGATTGCGCGACAATTCTCAAAGGCACCAGGAGCCGTATCTGGAGGGCATATCGGATGGGTAACTGTAGATCAATTAGGCGATGATATTGGAAAAATTGTAAAAGGATCTAAACCAGGATCTGTTCTGGGACCTTTTAAAAATTATTCAGGTCTTCACATTTTATTTGTACATGATGTTCGCACGCGTACAATGAAAGAACTTCCAACGCGGGATGATATTCAAAAAAATTTATTTATGGAACGGGTTGATCGGTTACAAAATCAATATTATTTGGATTTGCGTTCAGCCGCTTTTATTAATTCTAAATGACAGTATCTTTATTAAATTCTGATTTATTACCATCTTTAAAAGAAATCATTGAAACCTATGAACTGCGTGCGAAAAAAGCACTGGGTCAGAATTTTTTGATGGATTCAAATATTACGGATCGCATTGCAGCGGTATCGGGCACGGATGATACGACCATTATCACGGAAATTGGCCCAGGTCCTGGGGGATTAACCCGCAGTTTACTTAAATTACCTTGTGCTCGGGTAATTGCGTTGGAATTTGATCCGCGTGCAATTGCGGCACTATCAACCCTTCAAACCCTTGCAGGGGATCGATTAGATCTCCGACAGGCTGATGCGTTAAAGACTGATTGGAATAGTTATTTCATACCTCATGTGCCGCATCGTATCGTAGCTAACTTGCCGTATAATATTGCGACCGTCTTACTGATCGATTGGTTACGATTTATGCGGGCGCATCCTGGACGTTTAAATGGTATGGTACTGATGTTTCAGCGTGAGGTTGCTGAACGGTTTTGGGCCGCGCCAAGTACACCAGAATATGGCCGACTATCCGTTTTGACACAGTGGTTATGCACGATTGAACCAATTATGACATTGCCACCTGGTGCATTTGTTCCACCGCCAAAAGTTTTTTCATCTGTTGTCCGGTTTACCCCTAAAAAGTTAGACGTCAATGCGCCATCATTTCGAATGATGGAAGATTTATTGCAGCGTGCATTTGGACATCGTCGAAAAATGTTGCGTACAAATTTAAAAGAATATCTGACACATTTAGATGCTTTAAACATTGCGGCAACTTTACGAGCCGAAGATTTGACGTTAGATCAATTCGTGGCGCTGGCCGTCCGCATTGAAAAAACTTCATTATAAACGCGTAATGTTTCATTCATGAATTTCTCGCGTGAAAAATTTTGAATAACATGGGCCATGGCTTGGTCGCCGATCATCGCGCGGGTCTGATCCGATAATGCCAGAATATCGGTCAAAACGCGGGCCAATGCCCCTGCATCATTTGGAGGTACTAACCATCCGGTTTTACCATCAATAATTGTTTCTTTGGATCCGCCGTGATTTGTGGCCACCACCAACCGGCCCATCGCCATACCTTCAATTGCCACGCGGCCAAACCCTTCGGGGTCGATGGAGGCTGACACAATAATATGGGCGGCACGATACATGGCGGGCACGTCATTGTCGTGATCAACAATCCGGATTTGACCATCCAATTGTAATTTGCGAATCAAGGCGAGTAATTCATTCCGGTATTTGTGCCGTCCCTGATCAGACCCTTGGATGATTACAAAGATATCTGGGTTTTTGAGTTCGGCAATCGCCTCGATTAAGACGCGGTGTCCTTTCCATCGTGTTAAACGACCCGGTAATAAAATAACGGTCGCTCCATCTGGGGCGCGCCATCGTTCGGTCATGCGGATCAATCGGTCGGGGGTCACGAAATCGGGGTTAAACCGCACAAGGTCCACACAGCGGTGAATCATCCGAATGCGTTCTTCGGGCGCTTTAAAAACGGTCCGTACATAATTCGCCACAAAATCCGAAATGGCAATGACGCGGACCCCCGATCCCATGATGCTGTTATAAAATTTTTTGATTCGCCCCTTACCGTTATACGGCGCATGACAGGTGGTGATCATTGGAATTTTTAAACGACGCGCCGCAAAAAAAGTGGGCCAGGCCGGGGCGCGCGATCGTACATGAACCAGATCTGCTTGCTTATCACGCAAAATATGTTCAAGGTGTTTGATATTTCGCCACATAGAAAATAAACCTTTCCGGTGAACGGGCAGATTAATATGGGTTGCGCCGGCGCGTTTTAAATCTTGCAGTTTTGTCGGGTGCCCGCCGTTACTGATAACAATGGCCGTTCCTCCTGCAACTTGGATTGCCGAGGCCATATCCACGCAAGCCTGTTCAGCCCCGCCAACGCCCAAATGAGGTACAATTTGAACGATCACGGGCTTTTTTCCTTTAATTTGGTCAAGCTCTATATTTAATTCGGGGGGCCGTGCAATCAACATGAAAAATTCTTCTCCTAAAGTCCGGTTCATGGTAAGCAAAGATCTATGATTGGACAAGTTCTCAAACGTAAAAATCAACCGGATCTCGTTTATGACCATCATGTGGGGCAAAAGGGCGCACCCACGATCCTGTTTTTATCCGGTTATCGGTCGAACCGAATGGGGTCGAAAGCATTGGCGTTTGAGACGTGGGTCAAAAATACGCCTTATGGATATGTGCGATTTGATTATTCGGGACATGGGGAATCGGGCGGGGTGTTTCGGGATTGTGTGTTATCCGATTGGATCAATGACGCCGATGATATGTTAACGCATATCGTACCGGACGGCCCGGTTATACTGGTGGGGTCATCGATGGGCGGGTGGATCGCATTGTGTCTGGCGTTGCGGCGGCCAGACCGGATTTTGGGTATCGTGGGGATCGCCGCCGCCCCCGATTTTGTGGTCGAATTTAAACGCAGCATGACGGATGACCAACGCGCCACGATGGACCGAGACGGGGTAGTTGAGTTGGGTAGTTCTTTGGGCCCTGACCCGTATATCATCACACGCGCATTATTGGTTGATGGACATAAAAACCGCGTGTTGTCCAGCGTTCATAATTTAACGACACGAATGGTGTTATTTCAAGGCGATCAAGACAGCGCCGTGGCGCGCGACACCCCCGAACGGATCGCGGCATCGTTCCCACATGCTGACATTCATATTGTCCATATTGATGATGGCGATCACGGCCTGTCTCGGCCGCAAGATTTGGAAAAAATTTTCGGCGCGGTTTTACGATTCACACAATAAAATTTATTTAATCAATAAAAAATTTCCATTGATAATAATAGGGTTCATGGCTTCGATTTCAGATTGATAAAACTTTATATAGGGAATTGGATTTAATAAAAAGATTTTTTGATGCAAAACATGAGCAAAACCCATTTCTAAAAAAGTATTACCACCAATATAATTTGGAATATCATGTCGCTCAATGTTCATGACTAACAGGGCATCTGCACCTTGCATACGATCCCAAAATTCACGCATGGCATCTTGCGCATGTTTCTGATGAATTTTTATTCGTTCTTTTTCTTCATCGGATTTACCGATAAATGGTGCTGTTAATCCTGACGTAAAGGCATCATGTCCCAAAGAAATAAGTTTATCTCGGGCTTCAAGTAATTTCTCAGTATAATGCATGCTTCCGGCAATACCAATACGCATCTAAAGTCCCTCTCACTCAACCGTCACGGACTTTGCCAAATTGCGCGGTTGATCCACATCGGTGCCTTTTAAAACGGCAACGTGATACGCCAGCATTTGAACAGGTATGGCATATGCAATTGGCGTAAATTCGATCGGCATGTCGGGTAGGGTGATGATCCAACGGCTTATATCCTGTGCGGAGGGGACGCCACTGGTGTCCGTGATCATTAAAATTTGTCCACCCCGCGCCCGCGCCTCTTGGACATTTGACAATGTTTTTTCAAATAATGGACCCGAGGGGGCCAAAACCACAATCGGTACGTCGTCATCAATCAATGCAATGGGGCCGTGTTTCATCTCGCCAGCGGCATAGCCTTCGGCATGGATATATGAAATTTCTTTTAATTTTAAAGCTCCTTCCATGGCCAACGGATACATCAATCCACGCCCCAGATAAAGTACATCGCGCGTCGTGACAATATCGGTGGCAACTATCTTGATTGTTTCTTCTTGTGTCACAACATCGGCAATCAATCGCGGCAAATGGCGTAGTGCGGCGGTCAAGGCGTGCAATGATGTGGCCTCAACCGTGCCGCGTTTTTGGGCGAGCGCAAGAGCGAGGCACAATAATGTTGCGAGTTGCGTAGTAAAGGCCTTGGTCGACGCCACGCCAATTTCCGGTCCCGCCCGTGTGTGCATCACAAAATCAGCCGCGCGTTCGATTGTACTTTCAATCGTATTCACAATCGCCAAAATTTTCTGGCCCTGGCGTTTGCAATACCGCAATCCCTCGAGTGTATCTAATGTTTCACCTGATTGGGATACGACAATGGCCACACCGTCTTTGGGCATCGGTGCTTCGCGGTACCTGAATTCCGAGGCGACATCAATTTCGCACGGGATCCGCGCAATTTGTTCAAACCAATATTTTGCGACAAAAGTGGCGTAATGTGCGGTGCCGCACGCAATAAACGTGATGCGCGGCGCGGCGTTTAACGCATCAAGGATATTGGTGGGCACATCCAAATCGCCGGTTGAGGGGTGAATAAATCCGTTCAATGTATCGGCAATGACGGTGGGTTGTTCATGAATTTCCTTGTGCATGAAATGGCGGTAATCGCCCTTGCCGGTTGTTAAGCCCGACTGTGCGCTCATCCGCACGGGGCGATTGATGGGCGCACCGTTTACGGCAAAAATTTCGGCGCTGCAGTGCGATAACACGACGCGGTCTCCGTCTTCTAAGAAACTTATTTTCCGAGTGAACGGGGCTAACGCATAACTGTCGGATGCTAAATACATCTCACCGTCGCCGTATCCAACGGCGAGCGGCGTGCCGCATCGTGCCCCGATCATGATGGTTGGATCATTTGCGAATATTAATGCCACAGCGTACACCCCGGTTAATCGATCAAATGCCGCAAACGCCGCATCTTTGGGGGATTTTCCGGCCGATAAATAATAATCGACCAAATGTACAATGACTTCGGTGTCCGTTTCTGTTTCAAAGATAGAGCCGTTTTTAATCAAGTCGGTGCGGAGTTCCGCGTAATTTTCAATGATTCCGTTGTGCACAACGGCAACGCGTTTTGTGGCGTGGGGGTGAGCGTTGCCTTCCGTGGGGCCGCCATGTGTGGCCCATCGCGTATGACCAATGCCCGTGGTGCCGGGTAAAGGTGTCGTCGCCAATTTTTCGGCGAGGTTGTTGAGTTTTCCCGGTGCGCGACGTCGATCAATCACGCCGCTTTGAACCGTTGCAATGCCCGCACTGTCATACCCGCGATAGGCCAGGCGTTGCAACCCGTCGAGGATTCGCGGTGCCGCGTCTGTCGTTCCCAAAATACCAATGATCCCACACATTTATATTATGACCTTTTTCTTTTGTTTGGTTGCATACAGCGTTGCCGTATCCGTTGCTTGTTTATTCACCTGGCGCGCGCGGCCGAATCCCATTTCGCCTGTTGCGATATCATCGGTAATTACACTGCCGGCCGTGACAAACGCGCCGTTATGAATGTGAACGGGTGATACGAGCGTGGCATTCCCGCCAACAAAGGCGTAATCGCCAATCGTTGACCGAAATTTTTGAACGCCGTTCCAATTTGAAATGATCGTTCCCGCGCCAACATTGGCATACGCGCCAATATCCGCATCAACGATACAGGAAAATTGACTGACCTTGGCATGCGCCGCAAAGGTTGATTTTTTAATTTCAACAAAATTGGCAATCACGGTATTGGGGCCAATAACTGTATCCGGGCGAATATGCACGAACGGTCCAATTTCCGCGCCTTGCCCAATATGAACCCCGGCAATGTAACAATTCGCCTTGATCACCACGCCGTTATCAATCCGCACGCCCGGGCCGATAACGACATTCGGCTCGATCGTAATATCTTGGCCGATCACCGTATCGGCTGATAGATAGACGGTATTGGGGTCAACCATGGTGACACCGCCGCGCATGGCGCGTTCCCGCAATTTTTGTTGCATCCGGCTTTCTGCGCCTGCTAACTGTACGCGGTCATTCACCCCGTTTAAATCGTCGGATGGCCCAACCGTGTAGGCGGTTTTGCCGCCCGCCTTTCCTTGCGATGCGACCACATCGGTTAAATAATATTCGCCCTTGGCATTTGTATTTCCCAATCCGTTTAGGGCGGTCATCAATCCATCGGGGGTAAAAATCATCATGCCGCTGTTACATAAATGTAGGGCGCGCTCGTCGGTTGTGGCGTCGGTTTCTTCGACAATTTTGATCACATAATCGTTTTGATCGGTGATTAATCGGCCGTACCCCGTGGGGCATTCGGGCTTCATTCCCAAAATCGTGACGGCGGGCGCATCGTTTGCGCGGTGCCGAGTGATCAAGTCGCATAACGCCGACGTGGGCACTAATGGGGCGTCCCCGATCAGCACCAGCACATCGGTGTTGGTAATATCCCGTCCGGTAAGTGCCGTTTTCACCGCATGCCCCGTACCCAACCTTTCGACCTGTATCACCGTATCATGGGGTTTGGCGACATTCGCCACGGCGTCCATATCGGGTCCGATGACCACGACAATTTTATCGGGCGACAGGCTTTCCGCCGCGCGAATCACGTGGCGCAGCATCGGTTCGCCGGCGACCGCGTGCAACACTTTGGGCAGGTCGGATTTCATGCGGGTGCCCTTGCCGGCCGCGAGAATAACACAAAGGAGAGATCTTTTTTTCATGAGGTTATCCTGTTTTAGATTGGCTCAATCTACAATTCACATGATATTGCGGATTGATACAAGGGTGTTTTACACGAGCGCGTGAATCCGGTACATTTTATCGAAGGGTTAGCCTTCATTTATAAAAGAGAGTGTTTTTTGTGCCCCATTTAGGATCAGATTCGATAAAAGCGGTTAAAAAGACTACACTTCCGGCCCTGATGTTCGGGGCGTTGGGCGTTGTATTTGGGGACATCGGGACGAGCCCTCTCTATGCTATGAAAGAAGTTTTCTCAGGCGGACATGCCGCCGGATCTGATCCCGGAACCGTAATGGGGATATTATCCCTAATGTTCTGGCTGTTGATGATTATTGTGTCTTTTAAATATATTATTCTTGTTTTATGGGCCGATAATAAAGGCGAGGGTGGCGATTTTGCACTACTTGCTTTGAATTTGAAACTGACCGCGCAGCGCCCTTGGCTTCATTATGGCATCGGCATTTTAGGCATTTTGGGGGGTTGCCTGTTTTATGCCGACGCGATTATTACGCCGGCGATTTCCGTATTATCAGCGGTCGAGGGAATTCATATTGCCTCTGATCGATTCGATGAATACGTTTTGCCTGTTACATTGACCATATTGCTTTGCCTTTTTGGGATACAGCGAACGGGTACCGCCCGCGTGGGGTTTCTGTTTGGGCCAATCACTTTTTTATGGTTTATGACAATTGCAATTCTTGGGTTACTTAGCATTTTACAATCTCCTATTATTTTACAGGCACTTTCCCCGTTTTATGCCTTATCATTTATCTGGAGCAACCCATTGACCGCTTTTATCGCATGTGGCGCGATTGTGTTGGTTGTGACCGGGGCCGAGGCCTTGTATGCAGATATGGGACATTTCGGACGTACGCCAATTCGTCTGACGTGGATTTTTGTGGCCATTTGTCTAACGTTGAATTATTTTGGACAAGGTGCATTGCTGTTTCGGGATGCGGGCATTATCGACCGCCCAAATTTTAACCCATTTTACCAGCTTGTCCCGGAAGGATTTTTAATTCCTGTATTGATTTTGGCGACAATGGCCACTGCTGTTGCGTCCCAAGCAACGATTTCTGGAGCATTTTCGATTACACGTCAGGCAATGCAACTCGGATATTTGCCGCGCCTGAAAATGATTCATACATCATCATCCGAAATGGGTCAGATATATATTCCATTCATAAATTGGGCGATGTTAGTCGCCGTTATTTTTATTGTTGTATCATTTCAAACCTCAAGTGGCTTAGCCTCCGCTTATGGCATTGCCGTGACAGGCGCAATGATAGTGACTACGTGCGCGATCAGTATCGTAATGATTCGAAAATGGCATTGGCCGTTGGGATTTGTGATTATAGTTCTTGGGTTTTTTTTGGTGGTCGAGGGGTTGTTATTGGCTGCGAATATTACAAAAATTGCAAGTGGTGGATGGGTTCCTTTATTAACAGCATTAATTTTGTTTACTTTATTGACGACCTGGTTTCGGGGTCAGAAAATTTTAGGCCAAGTTCTTCATCATGCACGGGTATCGGTCCGTGATTTTTCGGAGGATTTTGTTAAAAAGAATTATCGCCGCGTTCCGGGTACGGCTGTGTATATGACTCCACGTAAGCATATTTTGCCAGAACCAATGATATTAAATCTTCGGTATAATAAAGTTTTACACGAACGGGTTATTTTATTAACGGTGCAAACAATTAATGAACCATTCAGCGATCTGAATGAACGATTTGATGTTCAGGAACTTGCTGATAATTTTTTCCGGGTGATTGTACGGTATGGGTTTTTAAATGATCAAAATTTAGATCGTGATTTAAAAGATTGTTTGTTTAATGATTTACCGCTTTTTGATGACGATGTTATTTTCTTTTTGGGGCATGAATCGATTGTGCCGACATGGGGCAGTGGCATGGCCATTTGGCGTGAACATATCTATGCTTGGATGAAACGAAATGCAGGATCAGCTATCGATTTTTATCAAGTGCCTGCTCATAAAGTTATGGAGATCGGTGGACAGTATGAGATATAGGCTTCGGTGCTGTTTTCAAGATTTTAAAGTAAATCACGTACGCGTCGATGCCGATAGACGATTGAGAGAATTTCAAAAATAAATGCGGTACTCCATCCAAATAATAACATACCGGATGTCGCTTGCATTCCACCTAACAACCGATCGTGTGGAGCCAAAACAATATCGCCATATCCAACAGTTGTAAAACTGACCATTGAAAAATAAAGAGCAGTTTCAAGATCATGTACAGATGTAAGATCAAGATATAAATATAAAAATGCCCATGCCCAAATTTCAACGGATAAAATACAAATTACGCCTAAACTGGTCGTCAAAAGGACAAGGGCATGGGATGCATGTCGAATCCGCCGCGATGGGTCCTTGATGTGAATAAGTAAAGGAGCGATTGCCCAAATCAAGCGATCGAGAGTATAGGCATGAAAGATAAATGTTGTTAAAATCATAAAAATGCCAATGCTGATATTGTAAAATATTTCAAAGTTCATGATGTTTCGGATCTTTCGTTCATACTATTTAAATCGATTTTCTCGGGTTTCTAATGAGAAATTAAATAATATTACGCTTGATTTTACGCCCCTGTCATTACCTTTATGGCGCAATTTATGTATGCAGGCAAAGCGGTTGCCACTAACTCAAAGTTATGAATATGCTTGTGCGATGGCCGCAATATTGTCGTTACGACCAAAATGGGCGGTGATTCGCCATTTAAAAACGGGAGATTCTATTGGGATCGTTCAAATTTTTGAATCTGGATTTTGGAAAAATAATGTTCAAGCTGTGATGATTGATCGGGGTCCAGTTTGGTTTAATGTGCCAGAGAGCTCAAATGATATCAAATTTTTTTGGAAAGAAATTGATTATAAATATCCACGCCGTTTTTGGCGGCAACGTCGATTTATTCCGGAACAAAGTCAAAGCATAACGGGCAACTTACCTATCGCGCCAGTTGAATTTTTAAACATAGGTTTTCGTCTACGTAATAGATTAAAGCCGTATCAAACAATTTGGATCGATTTAACAAAAAATCTTGATCAGATACGGGCGGCATTGCGTAAAAATTGGAGGCAATATTTGGGGCGCGCCGAGAAAAATTCAAACCTTCATATAATACATTCGCATAATCGATCGGCTGCGCAAGATGTTCTATTTGCATCGATTCAAGATGCACGCGTGCGGGGGTATCCCATTCCGCCACGGAAATTAATTGAAAAAATGATTGATGTTTTTTTTAAGAATAATGGGTTGCATGTTTTTATCGCACAAGAAGATGGGCATGATATTGCTGGAGCGATTACTTTTGAACATGGGCCATCAGCAACTTGGCAAATTGGATTTGTATCAGATCGTGGGCGTCGATTACATGCTAATAATCGTTTGATTTTTGAAATGATTAAGATTTTAAAACAAAGCGGTATATCCTCTCTTGACCTCGGTGGTATGAATGACGAGAATGCAAAAGGGGTGTCAGTCTTTAAATCGGGTCTCGGGGGAAATCATGCGACGTTGGTGGGTGCATTTAAATAAAATCAATGTTTTTGAGGGCATTCAATTTATTATTTTGAATATTTTTTTGATGGGAATTATAAATTCAGCCCATGCAGCTCCTGTTCATTTGACGTACAAGGTTTATGCAGGCGGCATTAATGCGATTGATGTGGACTTGAATGTTGATTTGGAACAAAAATCGTATAAGGCTGATTTGACGGCGTATACACGTGGATTTTTGGGGAAACTTGTCCCGTGGCAAGGGTTGTTTGCAAGTAAGGGGGTTAAAACAGCGGGGGGGCTGGGGGTTCGGGTGCATGAATCAGTATCAACATGGAAAGGAAAAGACGATCGTGCGGTGTATACATATGATGGAGCGGGGAAATTTAAAACGTTAACATTGATTGATGATGGTGTTGATAAATCGCCCGCCAAGATTGATCAAGACTTAACGAAGGGAACAACCGATATTTTAACGGCGACATTAAATGCCATGACGTCCGCGCAAAAATCAGGAATCTGTGACGGGGCGTCAGATATTTTTGACTCAAGGCGGCGGTTTACATTAAAATTTACATCGGCGGAGTCTGAAAATTTAAAAAAATCTCGGTATAATATGTTTCAAGGTCGGGCCCAAAAATGCACAGTTGAAGTGATTCCAAAAGGTGGGGCGTGGCATAAAAAGCCGCGTGGTTGGCTGTCTATTCAAGAGCAGGGTCGTAAAAAAGGAAATCTTCCGACCATTTGGATTGGGTCGGTGGCATCAAATTTACCCCCCATGCCAGTTAAAATTATGATTAAATCAGATTACGGAACAATGTTTATGCATTTAACATCTATTACAAAATAGAATTTATATGTTAATTGTTCCGTAATCGACCCGAACCAAATATAATCCATCAGGCGGTGCGGTTACACCTGCAGCGGCGCGGTTTTTGGCAGCAAGCATATTACGAATATCGTCGGGCGAAAAACGCCCCAATCCAACCTGCACCAATGTTCCGACCATGTTACGTACTTGATGATGTAAAAACGATCGCCCTTCGATGTGAAATAGAATCTCAATACCTCCAGAACTGTCATAGGGCAAAACAACAATATCAAAACGATCGAGAGTTTTAACGGGTGATTTGGCCTGACATGCTGTATCCCTAAATGATGTAAAATCATGGTGGCCGCATAAATGCCCTGCTCCCGCACGCATCGCATCAATATTGAGGGGGCGGTGTACAACCCATGCCCTATTTTTATCAATTGCTAAAACGCCCGGTCGGTTGATGACGCGGTATGTGTATAATTTGTTCGTAGCCGAAAATCGTGCATGAAAATGAACAGGGGCGGATGCCACATCGACCACCACCACGGGTTCCATACGTAAGTGGGCATTGATAGCCTTTAAAATATGAAATCCTGTGTATTTTTCAGGAAGATCCAAGTCGACATGTGCGACTTGTCCGCGTGCATGGACCCCGGCATCCGTGCGACCTGCGACGTGTAATGTAATTTTTTGACTCGAAAATGAGGCAATTGCATTCTCAACTGTCTGTTGCACCGTTCGTACGCCCGGTTCTTGCCGCTGCCATCCTGAAAATTCAGATCCATCATATTCGAGAGTTAATTTCCAACGGTTGATCATGATTGGAACATGTTACCCACGTTTAAATACCCTCCATTGATCGCTGCATCAATTGTCATTTTTTTACCTGTTGGTACTTGGATCATCGTGACATTTAAAACCGTGCCATCTCCACAGGCAATGTCACCGGAATTATTTATAATTGTACCGGGGGCGGATGATGTTTGACCGTCCGCAATGCGTCCTGCGATAATTTTAAACGGTATATCTGGGGTCATGTGCGTAATTGTACCGGGCCAGGGGGTGAACGCTCGGATTTGACGATCAATCTGACCCGCTGGGTTTGACCAATCAATAATAGCCATATTTTTGGTTAAAATAGGAGCATATGTTATACCGTCTTCCGGTTGGGGAGTTATGTGGATATGACCGTCAATTGCCAAATTATCTAGTGTTCGAATGATCAATTTTGCGCCCATTTTTGACAATGCTGTATCAAGTATCGGGGTCGTCATGTCCGGCGCAATGTCAATCTGGTCGGACATCATCATGGCGCCTGTATCAAGACCTGCGTCCATTCGCATGATAGTAACGCCCGTTATTGTATCACCGGCTAAAATGGCATGATGCAGGGGCGATGCTCCACGCCAGCGAGGTAGTAGGGATGCATGAATATTGATACACCCATGTTTTGGAGTTGATAAAACATCAGGTGTTAAAATGAGGCCATATGCGGCAACGACCGCAATATCGGGTTTGAGCGCCCTAAATTGGATGGCGGCCTCAGGGGATCTCCGAAAGGAAAGCGGTGTGTAGACCGGAATATTGTGGGCGTTTGCAACTTTATGTATCGGTGATATTTGAATGTCCTGGCCTCGGCCTTTAGGTTTCGGTGCACGGGTATAAATCGCAATCACATTGTGGCCGGCTGCGATAATTGCATTTAACGCAGGCACCGAAAAATCAGGCGTTCCCATAAAAATAACACGTAGAGGCGACGACATGATTACATCACATCAATATCATCTTGGTCGCGCATCAATTTTTTAACCTTGCGCAGGATGATATCGCGTTTAATTTTAGATAAGTAATCAATAAAAAGTATGCCGTCCAGATGATCCATTTCATGTTGGACAACATGGTTAAATAATGTCCCCTCGCGTTGAATTTCTTGGGTCTTGCCGTTAATATCTTGAAATTTTACGCGGATTAATGCCGGGCGTTCCACTTCGGCATATTGATCGGGGATGGAAAAACATCCTTCCATATATACGCTGCGCTCCTCCGACTTCCAAATAATTTCCGGGTTGATCATGACAAGCGGCGCGCGCGTATTGGTGTCTTCCCGGCGGTCGGCATCCACAATCAAAAACCGCCGAGCAATGCCGATTTGATTGGCAGCCAATCCCACGCCGTTAGGCTTATCGTAAAATGTGTCAGTCAAATCCGATACCATGCGAAGTACCTCGGCATCGATTTTTTCGATGGAGGATGATACCTGACGCAAAACAGGATTAGGGATGATGGTGATAGGGACAACGGTCATAATTTTTCAATCTATAATAATTGATAGCGATATTCAATAAATATAGAAATTATTTATGCGGCTTGGTCATTCGGTTGTGATGCTTCTGGTATACCAGAGAGCAAACGCGGGGAATGATCGAGTTGAGGGACATCCGGTAAGTCAGTGGCCATTCCACCTTGCAGCTCTTCCATTTTACGTAAGTTTGGTAGAACGCCCGCTTCAATTGTTCCGATCGCACTGTTGAATGCATTAAGCGTTGACCCCAAATTTCGTCCTAATTTCTGCATATGGTCCAAAAACGTGCTCATCCGGCCGTTTAAGTTGGTGGCAAGGGCCCCGATTTTTCGGGCGTTATCTGCCAATGCCTGCTGTTGCCAAGCAAAGGCAATAACGCGTAACAATCCCAAAATTGTTGTGGGAGAGGCGAGAATCACGTTGGCCGACGCGGCGTCCTCGATTAATGTTTTGTCGGCGGACACGGCGGATGAAAACAATCCTTCGGTCGGTAAAAACATCACAACGAATTGAGGGCTGTCGAATTGTTGCCAATAGGCTTTGGCGGATAAACGCTTTAAATGATCGCGTAACCGTGCCCGGAAGTTCTGTACAGCATTCGCGTCAATTACAGCGCCGCCTCCGTCATCCTGCATTGCCCAGTATGGTTCGATTGGTGCCTTAACGTCAATCACGATCGACAAATTGCCGGGCAAATGTACGACAAAATCGGGGCGTTGGGAGGCCCCATCTGATTGCACGGTGACTTGTTGCCGGAAATGGATATTTTCAATCAATCCCGCCATTTCCAAGGTGCGCTCGAGTTGAAGTTCGCCCCAATTCCCGCGTGTTGAGGTGTTTTTTAAAGCACCCGCTAGAGCTGCCGTTTGGTCGCGTAAAGCCCGCTGGTCTTCGGCAAAGTTTTTTAATTGAGATTCAAGGATTGCCCCCGTTTGGCCCAGGGTTGCAAGGCGCGTTTCCATTTCTTTTAATGTTTTGGACACCGGATCAACAAGATCGGCAATAGCCTTATGACGTTTATCCAAATCGTGCCCGGCATCTTTTTGTGTGCCAGCTAATTTTTCGGTGGCAAGGGCCAGAAATTGATCTTGAGCTGACCGCATGGCACGTATGGCCGCCAGTTCAAAATTATTCTCCATTTGAGCAGTGCCAGATTGTACCGCAGCTGTTTCGGCTGTTGCAATCATATAGGCCGTTTGTGCGCGTACAAGTTTGGGCCATAAAAACGCCGTACTAGCCGCCCCGCCAACGATCGCCCCACCCAGAAAAAAGAGAATACTAAAATCCATCTATCTTACCCGTATTTTTCACATTACAATTAAAACCGTACCAAAACTTGGGATCAAATACCATGAGAAATATTCTAAATGCGTCTGCCCCGACACCTGAATCCGGAAATATTTTTCTTTATATCCTGATTGCGATTGTCTTGTTTGCGTCATTAACATTTGTGTTATCCCGGGAACAAGGCGGCGGTGACAAAACAATATTGGATCAGGCGAGTATCCAAAGTAACATGCAGCGCCTGACTGGGTATGTAGGTGAAGTATCACAATCTTGGACACAAATGAAGAATACAGGGTCGGATTTGGATCGGGTTAGTTTAATGTTGCCAACAAATGTGGCCTTTAACACGGCTCCAACCATTCATAAACTATTTCATCCGGATGGCGGTGGCATATTATACCGTGACATGAATGAAGCGATCTTTCGGGAAAATGCGACGGCGCCTGTGGGATGGAAGTTCGTTCTAGTGAATGCCGATTTTTCGTCAACTTCCGCCACGGATTTATTAATGTCGTATGTGAATATTTCGCAAAAAATTTGTGCTAAAATTAATGCAACTATTCGGAATGATGCGGCCATTCCCGTGACAACGGTGGATGCTACGAATACATTCATTAACGGTACTGCCCCTTTAACAGAAGCGGCTTGCCCAGATTGTAAGGCCTATGCCAGCCTGTGCATTGAAGACGTTAATGGTCTTGATGTGTTTTATAATATGGTTGAGATGCGGTGATTTATTGAGCAAGTCCAAAAACAGCGGCGCGCAGTTCCGGAATTCCGACGCCAGTAAATGCACTGGTTGCGGTTACAAACGGGTATGCTGCCCCGTGATTTTTTAAAATTTCTTGGATATCCGTAATTGTTTTGGCGAGTTCCGCTGGTTTGGTCTCATCGATCTTGGTAAGGATTATGCGGTAAGATACCGCTGTTTCGTCAAGCAATTTCATGACATCGCGGTCGCTGTCTTTTATTCCGTGTCGTCCGTCGATTAATACATAAACGCATTGCAGTGATGGGCGTCCCCGTAAATATTTTCGTACCAATAGATTCCAAGCATTGGATTGTGATTTTGATACTTTTGCAAATCCGTATCCCGGCATGTCAACAAGAACCAGGCGATCACCCAGATTAAAAAAATTCAGCTGTTGGGTACGTCCTGGTGTATGGGATACTCGCGCTAATGTTTTACGACCTGTTAAGGCATTGACGAGAGATGATTTTCCGACATTGGATCGACCGACGAAACCAAATTCTGGGAATGTAATGGGGGGTAACCGTTCAATCGTTTCGGTCCCGGCAATAAATTCACAAGGCCCTGCAAAAACTTTGCGGGCGGCATCGATTTGTTCGGGGGTCACAATATCAATTTTATCGCTCATGATGGGGGGTCAATTTTTTTTGATTGTTGAAGACGTTCGAATAAATGGATGGGCACATTCATGCGGTACATAATTAACATTTGTTGGGCAACCGACAAGAATGCTGAAAATGCCCAATAAATAACAAGGCCGGATGCGAATTTAGCCATAATAAATGCAATCATAATAGGGTAATAATAATGAAAGAAAATATGCATCATGCGATCAGGAGGTGGGGGAGATAGACGCGTTTGAATCATAACCATGATAAACAGTAAGAATGGCCAAGCTCCAAAATGTAAAAATGGATGCACGTCATACGGCAATAATCCAAATAAGTTGAACAATGATGTTGGATCCGGCGCGGTTAAATCCTTAATCCATCCAAAAAATGGTGCGTGCCGCATATCAATTGAGACACTGATGACTTTGTACATGGCAAAAAATATAGGGATTTGAACAAGTATCGGCAGACATCCTGAAACAGGATTTACTTTTTCTTTTGTATAAAGCTTGACTAATTCCTCTTGCATTTTCGGTCGGTCATTGACGTATGTTTTTTGGATTTCTTGAATTTGGGGCCCTACAACTTTCATTTTGGCGAATGATTTAAAAGACGTATTTGCTAAGGGAAATACGGCCAACCGTAAAATTAAGGTAAAAATCAAAATCGCAACGCCAAAATTCCCGACATACCCATAGATAAAGACAAGGGCATGGTAAAATGGTTGTGTTAAGAAATAGAACCAGCCGTAATCAACCACCAAATCAAAATGGTTCAGGGATAAGGATTTTTGGTATGATTCAAGGGTTTTAAGTTCCTTGGCACCGGCAAAAATCCGGATTATAGAGGTCTCAGATTTGCCTGGTTGAACGATACGAGCAGATCCCTGTGTATCTACTTGAAACCGTGGCTGTGCATTTATATCTGTTATGTTTTGAATGCCCCGAAAAGTTGTGCGAAAAATTGTTTGGTCTTTTTGATCGGGGATGAGGCCAATAAAGAAATATCGAGTTGTGATGCCAATCCAACCGGTGGTATTAGCATACGTTTCTGGCGCTTGTTCCAACCCGTCCCATGATCCGTAACTTGTTGTAAAATAATTATTACCGACATATCCAATGGCGCCTTCATGGACAATGCCAGGCGATAAATCAGCAGGTACCCCATGTTGAGACAATAAGGCATAGGGGGTCAGGGTGACAGGTGTTATCCCTGTATTTTGAACAGAGTCTTTTACTGTAATGACATATTTATTATCTAGTATAAAGCTGCGGGTAAAAACCAATCCTTGGCCATTGTCCCACGCCAAGTGCACCATTTTTTCAGTGTTATCTTGCGACACGGCCCATATGGTTTTTGGGCCAGGAACGCGGATTTCTGAATTCGCGCTTGCCCATCCTGTTTCACTGACGGCAGGGTGTTGGGTCCCTACGGGGGCGAGAACACGTACGGGCTCTGTGTTTTCAATTGTTGTGAAATAGTGGGATAGTTCAACATCATCAATACGACCACGCTCAACTGAAATTTGAGCGGTTAGAACATCATTTTTTATTATAATACGCGGGCCTTCAGCAAGAACATCTGATACGTCACGTGGAGCTGGAGTGAAGGGGGAGGCTGCCATTCCTCCATTGGACTGAAGGGCGATTTGTTGTGCCTGAATTTGTGCGGTTTGATAGGCGCGCTCGGCAGCTTCGCGGGGTTTCATGACAAAATGATCAAAGGCATATCCCATTCCAAGAGTTAATGCGACAAATAATAAGATATTCCACCAATCTTTTATGGGTGTTTGTTGTGGATTGCGAAAAGAGTTGGGGGTAAAAGACATGGGTCAAAAATCCAATTTAAAATAAATCCGTTACAGATGTTCTTCTTATAAGAAAAATAATCGAGAACGGATGTTAAAAGTTGGACTGGTTATAGCGGATTGGGCGTAGTCGGTCCAGACGCTATTGTGGTAAGGGGGGCCGTAGAGGCTATATAATATTATGGTATATTATCTATTCCGCCGGGGCCGCCCCACGGATGGCACCGTAAAATACGGCGAATGGTCAGATAACTACCCTTGATTATCCCATATTTTTGAATGGATTCTTGTGCATAATATGAACAACTTGGGGAAAATCGACAAGAATGCCCCATTAAGGGGGATAAAAACCGTCGATATTTATGGATAAGCCATAAAATAATGAATTTTGGGGCAAGAATTTTGTGTTTATGATTCAATTTTAACCTCAATAAGGCGTTTTATTCCCCATTTCAGGTCTTTTTCAATAACATCAATAGGAGCATTTAAGGCAGGCGTACGAGGCAAAAGAACAAAATCAGTACCTATTGGAATTTTATCCATTACTATATGATCAGCCAATATTCCTAAGAATAACGCACGAATTCGACGACGGACGCGGTTTCGATCGACGGAATGTTTCCATATTCTTTTTGTAATCGTTAAGCCATAGCGGCAAATATAAGATTCTTTTATTGAGGTTATGTTTTGTTGTGGGATGGTCGTAAAGGTAATTTGGATAATGCAGGTGGGCGTTACCCATTTTTTACCAATTTTTTGCACATGCAAAAAATCGGCCCGTTTTAATAAACGGCCGATTTTTGTGATTTGGGGGCGACGGGTTTTCATGATCCCGCCTTTCATATAAGGAAACGGCTTTAGATAACAGTTAAACGCTTGCGACCTTTTGCGCGACGATTAGCAAGTACGGCGCGGCCGCCGGTTGTGGCTAAACGGGCACGGAAACCATGGCGACGGGTACGGACAACCTTGGAGGGTTGATAGGTGCGTTTTGTGGACATCTTTAGCTTCCTTTTACATATTTAAAATAAACAATTCTGAACTGTTTATACGGGTAAACAAAGAAAATTGTCAAGGGGATTTATCGCGTACTTTGTTTTTCCCGATATAGCCGATATATTAGAGTGGCAGGGGCAGAAGGATTTGAACCCTCGACCCTCGGTTTTGGAGACCGATGCTCTACCGCTGAGCTATACCCCTGTACGCTCGGATGTTTTATCAGATGTCCAAGAGGCATGCAACATTCATTTCAAATTGATAGGAAAAAGTCCTTTTTTGGAGAATCTTAAAGCGAATGGTTACCCTGTGTATGCTGTTGTGCAATATTGATTTTGTTTACCACATACCTTGATCAACGAATGGACACGGCGTAAGGTATGATCGTTCGTCCGATCCTATATATCTCGTAGAACAAGGACATTGTTTTCTCTTTTTAGGCCTAAAATTCAGGCCTAAGGGCTGGTTGAGTGGGCTCAGACTGAAACATCGTTTTTGATCTGCCGTTCTGTCAGCGCCAATTTTTCTCCACTAAAGTTATTTACGAAAAGATGATCAACATGGTTGCCTCTGCTTTGCTTCAAAAATCAATTCCTGGGGTATTGACGGGAATGAATCGTTATTTTGCGGATCAATTTTTTGCTCAGGTGGATGCGGATGATTTTCGCCAATTAACGACGGCTCAAATTACAGAAATTGTTCAGGAGCAACTTAAACTTTTGCCCCGGAAACGTTTTGAAACAAAGGTTAGTTTCACAACACATAATAAAAAGGGGATGTCATGGAGTGAACGTCAAACCTATATTAATATGGTCACTGATGACATGGCTTTTTTGGTTGATTCTGTGGCAGCGTATTTGACTGAAAAAAGACTGGCTATTAATTTACTTTTGCACCCTCAGTTATCAGTAGCCTATGATAATAAAGATAATGTTTCGCTTGATCCTAAGGGTAGCGGGCGACAATCACACATCCATATTATTTTGCGGGGCGCCCTGACGCTTGCTCAGCAAGATGATATTCGCGACGGATTGAGGAGTATTGCGCATGATGTGCGGGATGGCACACGCGATTGGCAAGCGATGCGCCTCCGCGCGATTGAAGCTAAACAATATATCGCAAACACGCCGGCGGGTCATTTTACGCGGGAAGAAATTACGGAATACAGTGAATTTTTAGACTATATCTATGATAATAATTTTACTTTTTTGGGATGTCGGTCTTATGCCTTTGTTTTAAAAAATGGGGAGGTGCATAGCACAATTATTAAAGGATCAGGTCTAGGTGTTTTAAATGATGACCGCAAGCCCGCATATATCAGTGAAACCGGACAACCCTTGCCTCCCGCTTATCAAAAGTTACGGACGCAAATGCCGCCACTTTATATCAGTAAAATGAATCGCTTATCGACGGTGCACCGACGTGTACCATTGGATGCGATCACCGTGCATCATTTTAATGAACAGGGCCAAGTAATTGGCGAGACAATTTTTGTGGGATTATTTACGTCGGTTACATATTCACGGAGTTTGCGGAGTATTCCCTATTTAAGATATAAAGCTGATGTTGTTATCAAAATGTCAGGATTTGAATCAGCTTCGCATGACGGCCGAGCGCTACGACATATTTTGGAAAAATATCCTCGGGATGAATTATTCCAAACAACAATTTCAGATTTACAACGGACATGTGCATCTATTTTGCGCCTTCAAGAGCGTCAACGTATTGCGCTTTATTGCCGCAAAGATTTGTTTGGCCGGTATGTATCGTGCCTTGTTTACGTACCACGTGGTCGGTATGACACGAGCTTACGTCTTTCTTTTCAGGGTATTTTAGAAAATGAGCTTGGGGGGAAATGTACTAATTTTACAAGTTCTGTTGATGATTCTCCCTTAGTTCGTGTTTTGTATACGATTTCAGTTTCACAAACTAAACCGAAAAAATTTAATCCAGAAGATATTGAATGTATGTTGCAAGATGCGGGCCGCATTTGGGGAGATTCTCTTGCTGATACACTGCATCGCGATATCTTAGAAGATGCACGCGCCGATCATTTAACACATGAGTACAGCGATGCGTTCTCGGTTGATTATTCAGAACGATATTCTTTAACGGATGCTGTTCGAGACATTGAAAAAATTGAACAGTGTTTAATGACAAAATCGTTACAGATTGATTTGCAACAAACCGATGAAAATGAAAAGAGTGCACCGGCATTAAAACTATATACCCGATCCTCAGCGTTAATTTTATCTGATGTTTTGCCTGTTCTTGAACATATGGGATTACAGGTGATGACGGAACATCCTTTTATTGTTCAACCGCGATCGTCAATTGAGCCGGTGATTATTCAAGATTTTACCCTAAATACAAAAGTAAAAATTGATTTTAAAGCATTGAAGCCGATTTTTGAAACGGCGCTTAGCGGAATTTTTGCAGGGATATATGCCGATGATTCGTTAAATGCACTTACGTTGACGGCTGGATTACCAGCGCGGGATGTTGATATTATTCGGACTTATGTTCGGTATTTGCGCCAGGCAGGATTGCCTTTTTCTCTTAGCTATTTAGAACAGGCCGTGACTGCTTATCCGAATTTTGCGGCCACATGTGTATCGTATTTTTATCGAGCATTTGATCCAAACATAAAAATACGTAAGATGAATGATCTTGAAATTAAAATTTTAGAGATTTTAGATCAAGTCGTATCATTGGATCAAGATCGAATCTTACGTGCTTTTTATGCTGCTTTAAAAGCAACGCGCCGCACGAATTTTTTTCAAATAGATACCGCTAAAAACTTTAAACAGTATCTTTCGATAAAGATTGAATCGCGCGAGCTAACTTTTCTTCCAAATCCTAAACCATATTGCGAAGTTTTTGTTTATTCGACACGTATGGAAGGCATTCATTTGCGTAATGCGCGGATTGCGCGGGGCGGTATTCGGTGGTCGGATCGTGCAGAAGATTTTCGTACTGAAATTCTCGGATTGATGAAAGCTCAAACTGTAAAAAATGCGGTTATTGTGCCGTCAGGCGCTAAAGGTGGATTCATCGTTAAAAACCTTCCGAAATCCGGGGATCGTGCGGCAATTCAGGCCGAAGGGATTGCTTGCTACCAATATTTGATTAAGGGATTATTGGACATTACCGATAATTATGGCCGCGGTAATAAAGTTATCAAGCCAAAAAATGTCGTGTGTATAGATGGGGATGATCCATATTTGGTGGTTGCCGCCGACAAGGGTACCGCGACGTTTTCAGATATCGCGAATGCGTTATCGATTGAATACGGATTTTGGATGCATGATGCGTTTGCGTCTGGGGGATCTGCCGGGTACGATCACAAGGTTATGGGCATCACTGCGCGGGGCGCATGGGAATCGGTGAAACGTCATTTCCATGAACGGGGGGGCGATACCCAGACCCAGCCTTTTGATGTTTTAGGAATTGGTGATATGGCAGGTGATGTGTTTGGAAATGGCATGTTACTGTCACCTTACATCCGTCTTGTCGGGGCTTTTAATCATTCACATATTTTTTGTGACCCCGCGCCTGATCCTAAAACGACATTCGCCGAACGGCAACGTTTATTTAAAGGTGTAATGGGATGGGATCATTATAATACAAAATTACTATCAAAAGGTGGGCGCATTTTCTTGCGCAAAGATAAGGTTCTTGATTTAACACCTGAAATTCAAAAACGATTTGATATTACAAAGTCTCGAGTTTCTCCTCCAGAACTCATCACGGCCATACTAAAATCTCAGGTTGATTTGATGTATTTGGGAGGGATTGGAACATATGTGAAAGCATCGATGGAGACAAATAGTGATGCAGGAGATCGGTCAAATGATGGGTTAAGGGTAAATGCAGATGAAATTCGCGCTTATGTGGTTGGAGAAGGAGCAAATTTAGGATTTACGCAACGTGCACGCATCGAAGCATCTGAACATGGCGTTCTGATGAATGCTGATTTCGTTGATAATTCTGCTGGAGTAGATACGTCAGATCACGAAGTGAATTTAAAAATTTTGATGTCGATGATTATGGAGCGTACAAAAAAAGAAAAGGCACCTCTTACATTTTCTGCACGGAACAAATTTTTAAAATCGATGACGGATGATATCGCTGCCCTGGTATTGAGTGATAATTACCAACAAACACAGGCGATTTCCTTGATCAGGGCTCAAGCCGCTGATCATTTACCAGAGCATCAAATTTTTATGCAAGATTTGGAGAAAGCGGGGGTTTTAGATCGTTCCCTTGAATTTTTACCGAATGATGAACGGATTGCTAAACGACTATCGGCAAGACAAGGATTAACGCGTCCTGAAATTGCGATACTGGTGTCATATGCAAAAATTTATTTACGTGACGCATTATTGGAATCGGATATTCCCGATCGTCCTGAACTGAATTCATGGTTGGTTGGATATTTCCCTCGTGCTATTCAGAAAAAATACGAACTAGATATTTTAAAGCACCCCTTAAAACGTGAGATTACAGCAACCATTGTATCCAATATTTTGGTAAACCGGTTAGGGCCAACGTTCGTTCGTGCAATGATGACGGAATGGCATGTATCGGCGGCTTCCGTTGTTCGCGCCTTTATTGCTGTCTGTATGATTTTTGATTTACCAAAAATTTGGTCAGATATCGAGGCACTAGAATCAGTTTCCGATTTTAATGTACAGCAATTGGCGTTTCTTGAAATATCGAAACTTGTTGAACGCATGGTCGATTGGTTTTTATCTGAACAAGGTGATTGCATTCAAATTGATAAGATAATTAAAAATTGGAAAAAGCAGATTGAGAAATATCGAGATCTCTTAATCTCAGATAAAACGCTTAAATCTGTATTGTCTTCAGTTCAATATGAATCCTATGTGAAACGCTTTAAGTATTTTTCTGATGCAAAAGTCCCGAATTCTTTAGCTCGGTTTTTGGCAATTCGTACGAAATTGGCTCAGGCTCCGGGTGTTTTGACATTATCTCAGCAATCAAAGAAATCGCTTCTCGATATTGCAAAAATATATATTCAAATCGGAGATGTCTTTGGATTATCGTCAATTCGATCGGGGCTGGATGCATTAGAAAGGGGTGATCGATGGCACAAGATTGCAGCGCAATCTTTGGCGCGCGAACTCGATCATGTTCAACAAGGCTTGGCCAGCACCGTCTTGTCTATGGCACCGTCAAACAAAGATGATATTGATATATGGGTACAACAAGGTGGCGCCAAGGGGGCAGAGAGCATGATGTTGATTGCGGATATGAAACGCACGGGTTTAAAAGATTTGACAATGGCGATGGTATTAGTTCAAAAAATTAAATCATTGATTTAGGGCCTGTCCTGAATTAAAGGATTTTGAATTAAAAATGGTTGAGGACAAATTCTATGGCAGGTCTCAGGCCATATATACGCATATTATGATCGCGGCCAGAATGAGTAATCCCTGGTCGCGATTTTTTTTAAATAATGCAAGACAGTGCGCGGGATCATGAATATTAATTTGGCGTATTTGCCAGATAAATCCCGCAGCAATCACAGCGATGGTTAGCAGCACCATTAAACTAGCAGCTCCTTGATATAAGGCCAGAAATAAAAAAAATGTAGATCCCGCATAGAATACAGAAATGGCGGGAATCGTTTGTGATCCCAGTAAAAGCGCTGTTGATTTAACCTTGATGATTTCATCATCCATTTTGTCCATGTGCGCATAAATGGTGTCATATCCAAGTGTCCAAAAGATTCCGGCAATATAAAGAAATGTTGCTGCAACAGATATACCGCCCGTCATTGCAGCACATCCAATTAACGCGCCAAAATTGAATGTAAATCCTAAGAAAAGCTGGGGGATCCATGTGTATCTTTTCATGAGGGGGTAAAAAATGATAAGTGGGACTGAACACAATGCAGTAATAATTGCGGCCAAGTTCATTTGAATAATAATAAATAATCCGATTAAACTGAGGCCACATGAAAAAATAATCGCCTGCTGGACGGTCACGGTACCGGCCACTAAGGGTCTCGTTCGTGTGCGCTCAACTTTGCCGTCTATATCACGATCCCATAAATCATTTACAACACATCCTGCGCCGCGCATGATCAAGGCGCCTATTCCGAAAAGAGTCATCAAAAACAAAATATTAACAAGATCTGGATTCCTCGGAAATGCAAGTGCTAAACTCCACCATCCGGGCAATAATACCAGCCATGTTCCAATCGGACGATCGAGGCGCATGAGATAGGCATAAGGGCGAGAGGGTTCAGGTAAATAGTGGTCGATCCATCCGCCGGGGCGTAAATCAGACTTGTCTCCGGGGGGAATTTGTGGCGTGATATGCATCATGGACAAACACTTTCATTGGCCGCGTTTATATGTGAACGCCGCGATTATTCCGGGGGGCATCGTCGATATTTCAGACGGGCAATCCCATTATCTCAAAAATGTGATGCGATGCCAACCCGGGGATTTTGTCCGCGTTTTTAATGGTCGTGACGGCGAAATGCAGGGAAGAATTCAAGAATTTTTAAAACATGGCGCGCATTTAAATATCTTATCCATGATCCGACCTCAAACGTCACCGTCACGACGCATGCATGTTATGTTTACCCCCTTGGTTAAAGATCGGTTGGATTTTGTCATTGAGAAATGTGTTGAATTGGGGGCCACTGACCTGCATCCCATTGTGACCGATCATTCTGATATTCGTAAAATAAATAATGAACGTGTCCGCGCCCAAATAATCGAAGCCGCGGAACAATGTGAACGGTTAACGGTTCCAACCCTTCACGATTTAATGCCCATTGATCAAAAATTATCCGGATGGAATGATCATTGTACGGTGTTTGTTGGGGTTGAACGCGCAATCGCGCCGTTGATTCGAGCATTACCGCGGGCGGTGTTTCATGGACGTGATTGTGCGATTTTGGTGGGCCCTGCAGGTGGTTTTTCTGCAGATGAAAAAGAATGGGTCCAAAAGGCCCCTTGCGTGCAGCCCGTCTCATTGGGCAATCATATTTTACGCGCCGATACGGCGATTATTGCGATGCTCGCCATTTTGCAACTCAAAGGAGATGATCATGAGTTATGATGCAACCTGTGTTTTTTGTAAAATTATTAAGGGCGACATTCCGTCTTTTAAGGTTTATGAAGATGACCATGTTTTGGCTATTTTGGATTTACGCGGCGTTCAACCCGGGCATACACTTGTCATTCCAAAAATTCACATAGATCATTTTATGGATGTCCCAGAAGATTTGGCGAGTCATATTGTGATTGTCGGTCAAAAAATTGCACATAAAATGCGCGAAGTATTAAAACCCGAGCGAGTCGGGAATGTGATTGCGGGATATGGGGTAACGCATGTTCATTATCATGTTATTCCTATGAATGATGCGCATGATATTACATCACGGGCCTATGCGTTTGTTGAGGATGGTTCTGTCGTTTTTGATGCCGACCATGCGCCTATTTCAAGTGCAGAAGACCGCGCCAATATGTCAGAATTGTTACGTATTATATAATTCAAACCTTGCTCTGGTCCCCTAAAACTCTATAATAACCCTTAGTTCTGTTTTCTAAACCCTATTCGAGGTTCCGTATGTTCCTGATCGCCCAGATTTTAACGACTGTGATTAATATTCTTATTTTTATTATTTTCGCCCAAGTGGTTATTCATTGGCTGGTCGCGTTTGAGGTGTTAAAGGTTAATAATTTTCAGGCCCGTCATTTGGTCGACAGCCTGACCCGGTTTTCGGAAAAGCTCTATCGCCCCATCCGTCAAATTATTCCGCCCATTGCCGGTATTGATTTGTCGCCGGTTGTTGTGATTATTGGGTTACAACTTTTGCAATCCATTATTTGGCGTGTGCTTGTTTAAATGACGGCCGCCATGATCAATGGACGTGAGATTGCGTCAAATCTGACGGATGATTTAAAAGTACAAATATCAAAATTATCCGCCCCGCCGGGTTTGTCCGTTATCTTGGTTGGTGATGATCCTGCGTCTCAACTATATGTGTCGAGCAAGCAAAAAATGTGTGCCACAATTGGTATCACAAGCCATGTGTATCGATTGGGCGCAACGGCCACGTCCTCTGAACTGAATACCTTGATTGATACGTTAAATGATAATGATATGGTACATGGGATTTTGCTGCAATTACCCTTACCAAAACATTTGGAACCCGCACTATTTTTGGAACGTATCAAACCGCACAAGGATGTAGACGGGTTGCATCCTGCGAATTTAGGATTATTGATGTCCGGACGTCCACGGTTTATTCCCTGCACCCCTCAAGGCGTCATGCATTTAATTCATACGATCGAACCTCATATCGCGGGAATGCACGCGGTTGTTGTGGGGCGATCCGTATTGGTTGGAAAACCCGTTGCACAACTTTTACTGAATGCACACGCAACGGTGACGCAAACTCATGCACAGACTCGGGATTTGGCAAATATCACATGCCAGGCCGATATTTTGGTCGTCGCCGCTGGCAATCCTCAATTGATTACACGCGATCATGTTAAACCTGGTGCGATTGTAATCGATGTGGGTATGACCCGGGTTGATCAAAAATTACACGGCGATGTTGTGTTTGATGATGTCGTTGATATAGTACGCGCAATCACCCCAGTGCCTGGCGGCGTTGGGCCCATGACAATTGCGTATTTATTAAAGAATACGGTTGATGCCGCCCTGCAAGGTGCCTTGTAAGGGGAGGCGATTTGATTCGGTGATATGATCCCCAGGGACTCCCCATACGATCGTTCCAAACAAATGTTCTGGCATGACCAGGGGTTCCCACGTATCGAATGTTTTATGCGTCACGCGGCAGTACCATACAGGATCCGAGGGCGCAATCATTGCTTGTTCCAGATCTTGTTGAACTTGTTTTTGGTCGCCTTGTTCACTGTTAAATTGAGCTCGAAATTGATAGAACGCACGGGTGGGGCCCAGTCTTTCGGCAACCGCTAAATAAGCGCGGGTCTCGCCCCATAAAGATTCCTCCATCGCAACACGCGCGAGTAAAAGTTGCGCAGGGGCATAAGCGGGGCATAGGGCTAAGAAATTTTCGTGATATCTTAATCGTCGGGCTAGATTTTTTGTTTGTGGCGCCATTTGTTCATGACGTTCCATCAAGTCGGGGTGAGGGTTCAAGACAAATGACCGTTTCAAAACGCGCATGGCCGCCCAGGTGCGGCCAAATCCTCGATATAAATCAATTAAATCACACGCTGCTGGCGTAAAGGCAGGGTTTGTACGGTACGCGCGTCGTGCATGGTATAAGGCCAATCGGTGATCTCCTGCACGCAAGGCAATTCGTCCCAAAGCTGTATGCAACATCATTGCGTCTGTTTTAGCCATTTCACGGCTTAAGACCCGACGTTTTATAAGAAAGGATTGACGTTTTAAAGCCTCTGCATAGGCACCGCATTGACATTCCAAGTCATATAAAAGTCGTGCAACAGATGCCGTTTTAGGAGATTCCAAAAATGCTTCACGGGCAACTGTCATGGCTCCAACCCAATTTTTATCAGAAAGTGCCGCTTGAATCAGGCCACGTACCCCCAAATCACGTGCTTCGGATGTTAATAAATTTTGAAGGGCACGTTGGGCAACAAGTGGTTGACCCGTATGGTGGGCGGCTGTTGCTAGCAAAGCATTTGGGACGGACGGGAATTCAGGTAATAATTTTTGTGCCCGTGTTGCTTGGGTATAGGCGAGGGTATGATCGCCCGAGACAAGAGCGGAAAGGGCTCGGGTAAGGGCGGTATGTCCTTGGCGTAAATTAATTTCACGTCGACGGTGTTTTAAAATTTTTGGAAGAGACAAAACCCATAAATAACAGCGGTGCAAAAAGAGTAAAATAATAAAAGCGAGTAATGTTACTAATGCTAAAAATGGGGTGTCCCCTGCTAAATGGTATACTCCAAAATTTATTTCAAAAGTACCAGTTTGGGAGATAACCCAAACAGCGAGAAGCAAAATGCCCCCGAATTGTAAAAGTAATCGAAGCGCGCGCATGGATTTTAGGTATTCCGCAAAAGGTTAAGGTGTTCTAGGGGTGAAAAGACAGGATTTCGATATCAAACGATCATCCTTCTTATCTTACTAGGATCGTGGCAGGGGGTCTATACTCAAAGCACCAGACTAGTAAAAGTCAGGGGCGTACAGAATTTTGACTTGAATTTAGTCTCGATTCTGGACTTTAGGATCTAGACCCTAAACTTTTCGCAACACCATTTGTCATGTCGTTCAGATTAGATTTTGGGGATAGGCCTTCGATCAGATTGGTTGTTGACGGGTCAAGGGAAATCATAACGCTGATGGTTTTTGTTAAATCGTCCATTGCTTTTGTCGCAAGGATTCGTGCTTCAGCATCTTTAATCCACGCCATTGCCTTGGCGGCTTGGGCCCCGTTTAATGTTTGCAGGGCAAGTACGGATCCGGCGATATTTTGTTGGGCAAGATCTTGCGCCGCCTGATCCAAAATATGTTGCGTTTTCGTACCAGTTAAGGCGATGCCATTTCGTTCAATGCGAATTCTTTCGTGCAGATAAGCCAAAATCTGGGTTGTCCATGACATTGTTTTATCTTTTAAAAGGGCTGTTTTCACATTTTCAGACATCACTTGAAAATCAGATTTCAAACCATCGACCGATCGAATCCCTTCTTTTGACAGATCGTCAAAGGGAGATAATATTTTTTTCTGATCCGGCATCATTAAATTTAACAATTGAATATCTTGTGTAAAGGCCACGCGGTCGCCCGTCATAGCATCGCGCATATGGGTGAGCACAAGGATCAATAGGGCCTGATGGAGTTCGATGTTCGAAAAACCATTTAACAATGGCAAAAAATCTGGTGTTGACCGAACAGTATTTGATAAAACTTTATCAAATTCGGCGGGTGTAATATCGACTGGTAAAGCGCCATATAATGTACGGACCATGGTCTCGATTGTGTCACGGCCATTGGGTTCTGACCTAATCCGGTTCAAATGCATGACAAATTGCGCCAAATGTTCTGACGCAAAAGTTTTTGTAACGTCGCCTAATTTTGTTTCGACTTGTGATAAGCGGCCTTCAATAGATTGAGGCTCGCTTCCCATAACCCCTTGGGTAAGGGCTTTTGTTTCAGTGCCCAAATCAACCACGGTTTTTTCAATGTTTTTCGCACGGTTTTGAATCAAATCAATTTGGTCTTTTAAATCACGGGGGACAAGGCCAGAGAGAAGGGCATTTTCATTTCGTAAGGCTGATAATTCTGCGTTCATATGATCGATATCTGTGGCTAATGACTTGAGGCGGGCGTCTTGATTTTTTATTAATGAAATCCCGGGCGTCATGGCGATAAGTCCAATAATAATAGCGGTTGCAAGTAAAATAACGGCAAGCCAGGTTGCACGTGCAATTTTATCAATCTTCCGTCGGTTAAAAGAAGGTAATAAAGGGGATTGTGCAGTTATCATGGGATCTGGATTAGCTGTTTTTTTAGAGTCTTGTGGCGAATTGGAATCCGGGGATAAAAGTGAGGTCGGGAGAGGTGTTTTTATATCGATGTTTGATCGAGTTGAATCTGGGTTCAGATCATCGGATGATCCTGTTTCATTTAATAATTTTTGAATTTCTTTTTCTAAATCGGATGGGATAATTTTATTTTGGTCAGTAATTTCTTTTTGATCTATTGAATGGGGGATGATGTCGTCTGAATTTTTTAAATCCACATTCTCGATAATTTGGAGGGGGGCTTCTGATAAAATTTCTTTTTTCAGTTCTTTCATCAGCCGCGGCATTGTGATGCGCGTGGTTGTATCCCCTGAAACAATATGGATCAGGCCAGTTGTTTCAAGTCCGTGCGTTTGGGCGGATTGTTCAATGAGCGCCGCGCGGTTCGCGGGAATAACGCCACGCTTTTTCCATCCTTGAACGGTTGTGACGGGGACCCCTAACTTATTTGCCATGGGACGAATGCCGCCAAATCGTTCAATGATTGCATCTGCATTGGCAATCATATTAAGAGAAAGGTCTGAATCAACAGGGGTAGGGGCGTTTTCGGGCATGGATGTGTCCTCCTGTGTTTTTTGCAAATAAAGACAAAGCGCTTGCCCCATACCTGCCAAGTCGGGTGTTGGGGCCATCATCGTTTGATTAAAAAATTTTGGATGCAGACACCCTAACACAGCTGGGCTTAAACATAAAGCGGTCAGTTTGGAGAAATAAGGTATTAAATCGGAACGTTCGGCCATATCCCAAAACGCCCGCGTACTTTCTCTGGAAAAAAACAAAATCCCCTTTATATGCTCAGTTCGTAAATGTCCCATGACTTCATCAGACAAGCCACTTTTGGGTAAGCCACGATAAGATATATGCTCGAGAATAATATGGGATTTGATAACTTTATGAAATTGAAGGGCAACATCGGATCCACGTAAATAAAGATACGTTTGTCGGGTGTCTGAGGCGGTGTTGATCAGGGGAACTAAATCCTCGGCGGTGGGAGCAATTGTTTGGTGGCCTGTAAATCCTTGATCTTTAAGTTGTTTTGCAGTTTCAACCCCGACAATAAAAAGGGGCATCGCGTATAAAGCCATTGGAATGTCTTTTAAAGACGTTGCCGCGCGTAAACTGGTGATAATTACACCTTTGACACCGGTTAAGGGGATAAGCGGGGTGTGTGTTGGGATATATGTTAAAACATCTGTAAAAATAAGGGAAACGCCCTGGGGTTCCAGGACATCGCGGGTACGGTCCCACCGATCTTTTGGACGAATTACAAGAAATTTTGGCCGTGTATCGATCATTCGAAAAATCCTTTTTGACGTACTTTTATGGACGGGTACGACGCTTTGCGCGTCGGACGATACACGGTTTTGATCATAAGGAAAAGAAGGGGAATGCAAGATCATTTTGTGGTGTATTGGCTATAAATCTCAGGACCTCTTGCATCGGTTATTTTTTAAGGATATGGTGCGCACCGATAAGCTATCTGACTTTAATTCAGATTATATCAATACGGAACTGTGGCCGAGCGGTTGAAGGCGCACGCCTGGAAAGTGTGTATAGGGTTAAACCTATCGTGGGTTCGAATCCCACCGGTTCCGCCATTAAAAAATCATGTTTCCAGATATGATTAATCCGTAAATAATGGATAGAGAATTTTAGGGTTTTGAACGGGTGCCCCAAGTTCCCAATTAAATTCGAATTGCTTGCGAAACGTATCGGCGACGCTTTGACTGCGGATCAGGACAATGCGTAAAGGATCCCAATGGATCAATGCATAGCGATCGGCATATACAAAATAGGGGGTTTGGCCAAAAATAATATTAGGGACACATCGATAGGTGTCATCTGATCCAATGCACAGATGATCGTCTTCTTTAATAAGCAAACGTGATTTGATTTTTGCTTTGAACCGACGGTTCATTTCATCCCCCACATGATCGCCATAAAGTTTGATCCACCGGCGTTCATCCATTCCGCTCATTAAAAATTCTGTTTTTTTGTTGGTACAGGTAACAACAACGTCATCCCATATTTTGTGCATGGCATCTATACCCTCATAAACATCAATTCGGAATGGTTCGCGTCTTAAATCGACACCGTTTTCTCCAAAAAATTCGATGCCGTTTTCAGTAAATGTTTTTTGCAATGCCTCAACCGTTGACGTGCGGGGGCTGCCAACGCCCTGTTCCAGGCGGGCAATGGCCGGTAAAGACACGCCGCTTTCCGTGGCCAGTAGGCTTTGTTTCCAATCCAATAGGGCGCGTGCCGCCCGCACTTGTTGCACAGTAATCATTCTGCCCCCTAAATGATTTATTATAGATCATTTTAGATGTACAAACAACCATATAAGCATGTTATTATGTTTTTAATTTGATTATGTAATATAAAAATAACTTTAACGAAGGGGAGATTATGATGTCGGAAGAATACAAAAGATGGATAACGCAAATTCCAAGCATGGCTTTGGTGGGAGAAATTAACGGTGTCTTTAATAGCAGCTCAGTCTATCAACACCTTATGAGAACAAGTGAGCTTAATAAATGGGGCTGCAGTGATGCGATGTCGACTCTCTGTCGATTGACTCCTGAACGCTCAATGGCACAGATGACCATTACAGAAGGGGAGAGAGAGTTTGGCGAAGCTGTGTCGAAAAAAAGATTGGCCAACATATTTGGATCGGTGGGACTTGTACGAGAAACTTCAGACGCCGTGACACATCTTGATACACCGGAAATGTCCACCCATGATTTGAGTAAATATTTTGGCGCGGCTGTTCTTGAGGGATTTGTCCCCCGTTTGAATGACGAAACTCTTGTATCTCTGCGTGAATATCCCGATATGGCCCAAGCCTTTTTCGATGGCGCCTTAGAGGAGGCGGAATATATTTCTAAGCGTGCAATAGGCCGCCTACGTGATGAAATTAATGGGATCTACAGAGACATTGGGGAGGATATGCATAGTGGTCATGACCCATTTGGAACTGCCCTATTGTCCTACCAATTATTATCAGAGTGGGCAGACAAGGATACGGAGGAAATCAAACAAGTTCGCGAACATATGAGTGAGGTGCATAAAATGTTTCCAGAAATTATAAACGACATCAAAAAACAATGGGCGGGATTGCCAGATTTTTCAAACCCAACATGTTGCTAATTTGTTTGTAGATGTAGATTATGAGCGACCTAAGGGCTGTGAAGAGGCAGGATTTACGCACCAATGGCGCGTTTTGCCTGCGGGGCTTTGCCTTCTTATGTATGGTGGTGGAGGAAGGATTTGAACCTTCGAACTCCGAAGAGGGCAGATTTACAGTCTGCTGCCAT
>CAZLPZ010000011.1:0-41222 GCA_964561535.1 uncultured Pseudobdellovibrionaceae bacterium
CGTGACCGAGATTGTCACTTTTGCAGGCGGTGGCGGTAACTTTCATGAAGTGAGAGGAGATATCCTGGGCGGCCAGTTCTTGGCTAGCTTACAACGTCCGAAATCCTATTTCAGGATGCGAATTTGTACGTTGATGGGTGCCAATATTATTCGGTCACTGGTGTTTTTGACAGGCGGAATTATTCTGGGGATTTTTTTTACAAAGGCCATCCCTTATAACTTTGCCCAAATCATATTTTTATTGATATCGATTTATTTAGGGACGTTCATTAATAGTGTTGTTTGCTTTATTCTGTCACTCATTGAGGTCTGGGGACCTTACGCCCGCCCCGCGATGTGGATCAGCCAGAAATGTGCGTTCTTGTTGGGTGGCCTGATCTTGCCGTTGCAACTTTACCCTCAATGGATGCAAACACTGGCCAGCTTCACACCTTACCCAGCGATGTTGAACATTCCGGGAAAAATTGCTTTTAATCCAAGCCTTGCGGATATGGTATCTGGTTTTGGAGTTCAGCTCTTCTGGCTCGCAACTATGATTGTGGTTGCGTTCTATGTGCAACATCTGGCGTATCGCCATATTTTGAAGAGAGGTTATTAATATGTGGCAACAAATTAAAAATAACATTCACTATGCCAGCTTTCTGATCCCGGCATCGTTAAAAGCCGCGACCCAGAATAAAGCCGCGTTTTGGTCGTTGAGCATTTTTATGTTCATCCAAAACATCATGTTCTTTATGGTCTGGGTCATTTATTTCTCGAATTTCTCAAGCTTGCGGGGATGGGAACTGGCCGATGTGGCCACCATGTACGGCTTAGCAGCCTTTTCTTTCGGCCTGGCGTTTCTGTTGTGTGGCGGAGCGTTGGATTTGGGGCGGTCGATTGTTGATGGGGAACTCGATATTTATCTGGGCCGCCCGCGCCATCCGTTGATGGGTATTCTGTTCCGGGAAAGTCGTGCAGGGGGCCTGGGGGATATGATCACCGCGCCAGTCATCTGGATTTATTTTGGGCATTATACCCCCCTTGAATTGAGTATTTTGGTCATGCTCGGGGTTTTTTCGGGGATAATTATTTTGGCAACCGCCTTGGCAATAAATTGCCTGCCGTTTTTTGCGGCCCAAGGAAACCGCGTGACCGATCAGTTGATTGAAAGCTTTATTTGTATTTCAACCTATCCCCATAATGGGTTTGGGATGGCCGTGCGCATTATTTTGTTGACTGTTATTCCCGCAGGATTTGTGGCATATCTGCCGATTGAGGCTATACGAAATTTTGATGTGCCTAAAATGACTATCATTGGGGGTGCAGCGGTCTTTTATATGTTCTTTGCCGTGATGATTTTTAATCGTGGTTTACGGAATTATACGTCGGGGAATAAGATGTTGGAGGTCAAGTAATAGAATATTATTGACGCAAGTGATTTACTAGAACGGGACGGTCTAATTAAAGAAGAATCATTAGTACATGACTGCGCACACAGCCATAAGCGAAACCAGCTTATTCTCTTATATAAGAGATTCTGTGCGGAACAAGTTTACGCGAAGGCCGCCATGCTGAACGGGCTCTGTCGTCGGCAAAAATGGCAAGTTGGTTGCCTTTGCCAAGGCAATGTCGGTCGTAATAATGCCCACGCGCCATCCAGAAAAACGAGTGCGTAATACTTCCCCTAGTGTTTGGTAAAGCGGCATAAGCTTTTTTTTATCGCCGATGCGGGTGCCATAGGGAGGATTAACAATGACAAGGCCCGGGACAGTGGTCGGCGGAACAATATCGCTGATTGTATTCTGTTTAAAATTTGTGAATTTTGCGATACCGGCACGGTCAGCGTTTTCGGTGCTTATCTTTATCGTACCCGCGTCTCTATCGCTGCCGTAACAATGAAAATCCGGTGACGTTTGTCGTTCAACGCCACGCATTTTCTCCCATGCAGCCAAATCGAAATTAACAAATTTTTCAAATGCGAAATGCCGGGCCCGCCCTGGGTTAAGGCGAGCTGCGATTTCTGCAGCCTCGATCACAAAGGTGCCTGAACCGCACATTGGGTCAAAAACAGGTTCAGTCCCTTTATATCCACATTGTTGCAGAAAAAGAGCCGCCATGTTTTCCCGCATCGGGGCCTTGTTGACCGATTCCTTATAGCCGCGTTTGTATAATGATTCACCAGATGTATCGACGCTGATCGTACAGATATCGCGGTGAATGCGCGCCATGATCGTTATTTCCGCATCCGGTGAATGTTGGGCTTTTAGTGTTTCAGTAATAGACCTCTCGATCCGTTCGGCAGCGGCACCTTCATGATAGATGCGGGATTTTGAACATACCACTTCGACACGAAAAGGGATCCTTGGATTAAAAATGTCACGCCAAGGTGTCTCGCGGGCACGTTTATCAAGTTGCGCAAGGTGTAATACTTGAAATTGATCAATACGGGCAAGGACTCGCGTCGCGCCACGAATCCATAAATTTGCACGCCAAACTTCCGGCCACCCGCCTTCGACGGTCACACCGCCTGGGATCGCTTTTGTATGTTTAAAGCCTTTGCTGCGGACTTCGTCGTAAAGTAAGCCTTCAAGGCCCGGGGCGGTAGCAAGGAAAATTTCAAAGCTCATTAAGTTTACTTAAGTTTTCTATTTAGGGTTCTGGTTCTTTAATATCGTTATGATGTACCTTACTGGTGTATCAGTTATCAAGTTATGTGTCATTTCAACCATCATTTTAGGTGGATAGCTCGAAAAAGATAGCATATTGGGATGAGGGTTTCCCCGGAGGGGATGGAGTCTAAGGAGTATTGTCTCGTAAATAATGGTCCAAAGGTTCCGACCGTCTTGTCACAACATGGGCGACACCCTTTAATGCCCACCCTATATAGGCAAGATCCAGTGGGCTTGTCAGCGTTTGGAATACGTGACTCAGAAAGGATGATATATTACCGTCCGGATTATTTAATAGGCGGCAATTAAAGCGCGCCAATGGGGATACATCATCGGGAAGTTCTGATTCTTTTGGGTAAGGCAAAATTGACGATGGGCGCATCGTATCTGCCAAAGTTGCATAATATTTTATAACAAGATCACCTAAAATTTCCCTATATGCTTCGGGGAAAAATTTCGGTGGTAAAGGATTTTCGTGCGGGGGGTGTATAACCAAACCTTTTTTAAAGGTGTCTCCAAACATAATTTCAGAGAGTAAAGCTCTTGGCCCTTCTTTAATATCGTCAAAGTCGTTTATGACGGTTTCTGATCCGTCATGTTCAGCCGGTTTCGGGGGGAACGACCAAATCTTATTTACGATTTGGTCGATATAAAAATCAGGCCGACTTTGAAATGCGGTACCGTCCAAAACATGAACGGGATTTTTGGGATTTAGATCTGCGTATTCCTTCATAAACCGATAGACACTGTTAAATTCAACGGCGAAATCGCGATTATTCCCATTCTCTAATATATTTTCGCCTATGACGAAACCAAGGATGCCAGCGAGGCCGGGGGCACCCCTATTCACAAAGTCGAGGAATGGATTAAATCGATCACGATAGTATGATGTATTTCCGTGTAATAAGTCCTCAGATAAATGATCATATCTTCCCAGATTAAGGGCTATCTTAATCTGGTCCATATCCCCAGCTTCGGGGTTCATAAAATTCTTCTCAAAAGATTTTTGAAAATAGACACAGCTTCGTTGTAAATACGTACCAATGCACAGAGCCGGATGTTGAGTCATAAAGAGGGGGGTTCCCAATTTAAATATTTTGGCCGCGGTTTCGGTGGGGGGCCATGATGTTCCCATGAATTTTACGACCATTTTGATAGGGGTAACGGTTGGATTTGCATCAAGATGAGTGAGGTAAATCTCTTTAAGTCGATCGTACATATCGTCAATGGTTCCCAGACTGCCTGATGGCCCTGGACGACACATCACCCCATCAATTTCATTGACGATTATATCAGATTGTTTTCGTAAGACGGATGCAAGGGCGGATCCCGCAACGCCGTGTTGGGTAAAAATTGAGCCAAAAACCAATCGGCCTTCCTGAACTTCCTTTAAAAGGAAAGAAAAGGAATTAGGGCAGGGCGGAATATCATTCGTTGTCATAAAATTATCACCTTGGCAATTGAGTATGTTTTCTATAGGCTAAAGCAAAAGGTAAATGCAAGGAATTTTACGTTAAATGATTTCCAGCCAACAAATACGTGGTGCCCGGGGGATGTTGGGATGGTCCCAGACAGATCTTGCCAATCTGATCGATATTACGCAACGTGCGTTGACCGATATTGAAACCGGTAAAAGTCGGGCAAGTTTTACGACCCTTGAAGCGATTGAGAAAATTTTCAATGAAGCGGGAATTGAATTTATTGAAGATGGTATTCGTAAACGTAAAGAACGAATTCAGGTTATTTCGGGACCAAATTTTGCAAGAGATACACGTACTTTTATTTTAAATAAAGTTAAAGAATTGGGCACAATTGAAACCCTCCTTTATGGTGTCGAGCCGGTTTTGCTGGGGCCAGATGCATTTAAGGAGACCGTGCAAGCCGTTAAAGATTTTTATGCCCTGGGAGCGACAGAACGGGTGATTACAGTTGATGATTTGTCTCCTGATTACGTGATAGGGGATATTAACCGCTATCGTGGTATCCCGCGTACATTTTTTTCAAATACCAACCCAACCTATGTCATTGGAGATTATACGGTGATGATGATGTTTGATTTGGCAGAGACCTGGATCATTGACAATCCGGCCTATACAAAAACGCAAACCAAGATTTTTGATTATTTATGGACCATCGGAAAACCGTTGGTCACTGCCCCTGTTTCGGCACACTGATTCCCCAAAGGGATAATCTCCTTTTCTTAGAAAACGTTATCTTTCATTTTTAAAAGTGTGAAAGATATTTATATAATTTTACATAATATTTAGTATCATTAGAAGTATCAAGAACTTGAACATGGCGACATATAGGTATAAACTATGAATAGTACTTCTTATTATATGAAAAAGTCATTACAGTCGGAAGATGTTCAAATGTCTATTATGGAAAAATATGCGCCTGTGCCCATAACCGTGCCCCCACGTGCAAAATTATTTCCTTCTATTCCAATTGAGGCAGTTCAGGCGCCTTTTACAAATACCCTAGAAACTATTCTTATGGAGGCCATTTGGGCGCCGAGTGGCGATAATATACAACCTTGGCGCATCATTCCACTATCGCCGACAGTATGTTTGATGACAGTTGTTTATGGTGAAGATACTATTTTTGATTTGGACCATGCCTCAACGCATATGGCTTTGGGGACATTCATTGAAACTGCCTGTATTGCGGCGATTAAAAGAGGGTATGAGCCCCTTGTTCAGCTTGAATCACAATCTTCTGATCGTGGTGATGTTGCGCCTGTTTATAAATTTGAAATCTTCCCTTTGGCCGAACCTCGGCATGAAACACTTTTCGAATATATTAAACAGCGTAAGACCAATCGGTTCCCTTATAAGCGGATCCAAATGACATCAGAACAAAAGAAATTGATTGAGAATAATATTCCCGCTGGTTATCGGTTTATTTGGTTTGAAGGATCTAAACGTTTAAGAGGTGCTTACCTCACTTTTCTTGCGGGATGTATTCGTTATGCGGCCCCGGAATCTTTTAAAACACATCAAGAAACAATTGATTGGGCGAATGCGACGCACAGCCCAGATCGTATTCCGGCGCAAGGAATCGGAATGCCCAGAATTATGTTGCCTTTTGTAAAATGGTTCTTGGGGTCAAAAAATCGCTTTTGGTTTTTTGTACGGTTTATGATGGGTCATATGACGACAGCGTTTCAATTAGATTTTATTCCGAATTATTTTTGTGCAGGACAAGTTGCTATTTTGGCAGATAAGCAGCCAAAAACACCCGATGATTTTGTTATGGCGGGCCGTTCCGTACAACGTTTTTGGCTTTCGTTGACGGCTGTGGGGCTAGTATCACAACCGCTCTATTCGCCCCTTATATTTTCACGATATCATGCGATGGGCATAAAATTTACAAATGCGCCATATTTACAACGCAAGGCATCTTCTTTAACCACGTACTTTAAAAAATTTTTAGGCCAGGAAAATGATCTTGGGCATGTTGTGTGGTTTGCGCGTCTTGGGGCTACATCTCCGATACAATCATATTCAGAGCGTGTTCCCGTAAAAAATATAATCCAGTAACCAAAGCAGGTCGGCCCCAAATCTCACTTAATAGAGGTTTAGGGGGATATTCGCGTTTAAAAGATAAAAATTCCTGTAAATGGACATATCAATAGAGAAATTTAACCGAAATTGTTCGGGGCGGTATGATCCGGCTATTTTGTCGCGATCTCTTGTATAGCAGAAAAATCAGTCTTCCTGTACACTCTGATACAGTTTTCAGAGAAAGGATTGTTGTGATGAAATGGGTTTTGCGGAGTATTTTGGCTGTTTTGGGGTTAGTTGTTTTGGCGGTTGCCGGGGTCTTTGTTTTTCTCGTGACGTTAAACCCAAATGATTATAAAGGTCAGATATCAAGTGCAGTTCAACAAGCGACGGGTCGAAACTTAACAATTTCAGGTGATATTCGGGCCAGCATGTACCCCATTCTGGGTTTTACGGCCGCGGGGATTACGTTGTCAAATCCATCAGGTTTTGGGGATAAACCTTTTCTTACTCTTGAATCAATTCAAGTCGGTGTTCAAATCCTACCGCTATTGAATCGTCAAGTGCATTTAACGACCATGTTATTGGACCATCCGCAAATTCATGTGATCAAGACTAAAGAGGGGAAAACTAATTTAGAATTTCGTCCAGATACAGAAATGACCGAGCATGCGGTTGAATACCCTGTAAAAGGAAAAACATCAACGGAGACGAATCCATCGCTCGATATCCAGGTAGGCCAGGTTAAAATCACAAACGCAGGTGTGACATATGATGACCGTGAAGCTGGGACGATTACCAAAATTGACCCGTTGAATATAACGATACCAAGTTTTACCCCCGGCGTATCGACGCGGGTTACATTTGATATGACTGCACAAACGAATGGCATGACCATTAAGGTTGGGATGTCTGGTGCGACAATGGTCTCAAATGATTATAAAAGAATCACAACTGATGGAATGACAATTGATATACGTGCCCATGGCGGGGCAATACAAGGTGAGGCGATCACAACGTTGCAGGTCGACGGCACGATGAATATTGAGGCAAGTACGGTTGATATGGCGGTGTCTGATTTTGCTTTACGATTTTTGGAAACAGATTTTAAGGGAAAAGCAACGATCAAGGGGCCATTCGCAACCCCTGCTATTGAATTTTCGGTTTCATCACCGCGCGTCAATTTGGATAAAATGTCAAAAGGAACTGGATCGTCTGGTGGAGTGTTAGTGTCCGGGAGATCTGAAATCGATGTAGTAAAAAAGGCATCCACAACGCGGAATCAATCTTTGTTCCCGGTGGCGGTTTTAAGGTTTTTGAATTTGAAGGGTGATATTCGAATTACGGACGTAACGGCCAGTGGCTTGAAACTTGAAAACTTAGAAACAAAAATTTCGGCCCGAGCTGGGGATATTCAAGTTGCGCCGATCACAGCTGATTTTTATGACGGTAAAATAAAATCTCAGGTTCGGTTAAATGCAGCAGGCGCAGTGCCTTCTCTGTCGGTTCAGGGAAGCCTGTCGGATTCAAATGTAGGTGATATTGTAACCGCAAAAATGGGCGAGGATTATCTGTCGGGCACCGGGCGTGGAAATATTGATTTACGAATGGTGGGGAACAGTATAAGCGCATTGAAACAGAGTGCGTCAGGAATTGTTCAAATGAATTTTGAAAAGGGCGAGATTCATAAATGGAAATTGTCATCGTTGATTAATCAGGCGATTACCATTTACAAGACACATAAAATTGCACCTTCTGGTGCGGATCAGCTTTATTTCGCGGGCATAAAAGGATCGTGGGTTGGATCGAACGGTGTGTTCCGAAACGATGATTTGATATTAGAAGGCCCAAAAATGCATACTTTTGGTAATGGTACTGTGAATCTTGTAACGGGCACGGTTGATTATACAGTTTTGGTTGGAGACGGTACTCCTGACCGGACGGCCAATCATATCCCGATTCGAATTACAGGGCCGATCACAGCGCCTTCATACAAGTTAGATGCGGAATCAATTTTGACCGATGTGCTTAAGGACAAGATTGAGAAAAAATTAAAAGGAAAACTTTTGGATAAATTGGGTCCAATTGTGGGTGAGGGGTCAAATGCGGCCGAAGGAGACACGGTAGGGGCTGATGCCGCAGGGGCAGGGGAACCATCCTCTGCGCCTAGGACTCCAGAAGATTTGGGTAAGCAGCTATTAAGAGGATTGTTGCAATAAATTTAATAACGAAAAGCATAATTTTTATAAGGAGTTTTTTGATATGCGATTTCAGGCTTTGATAATAAGTGGAGTGATCTTGGCCGCATTTGTGGGGGCAGGAGTAATCGCATTTAAGCCAACATCAGCGGTTGAAGTTATGCATCCTCATATCGGGCCGGTAGTGCTTGCGGTTTATGCGACAGGAACTGTTGAACCTTCTGTGACTATTCCTGCAGCGCCGCGTCAGACCGCGCGGTTGGCTGCTTTGTTTGTGGATGAAGGCCAGGCCGTTCAAAAAGGTATGGTCATGGCACAATTTGAAGATTCAGATTTTCAAAATATTCTGGTCGATCGTCAAGCCGCGTTGAATCTTGCTCAAAAAGAATATAATCGTCAACTAGGGTTGATGAAATCTGGTGCCATTTCGAAACAGGCTTTTGATAAAACAGTAGCGGGGCTAGACAGCGCACGGGCCAATGTTGCCCAAGCGAACGCGAATTTAGAGTATTTAAAATTAATTGCCCCCGAAGACGGTCAGATCATTCGGCGCGACGGTGAAATTGGTGAATTGATCCCAGCGGGCCAGGCTGTATTGTGGTTATCATCCCTTAAGGGGTACCGAATTTCTGCAGAAGTTGACGAAGAAGATATTATGCTGGTCATACCCGGTCAATCGGTTTTCATACGTGCGGATGCGTTCCCGAATGATGTGTTTAAAGGGGTTGTACAAAGTATTACGCCCAAGGGGGATGCGACATCTCGCAGTTACCGGGTTCGAATTAGTTTGGAAGAAAAGACAAAATTGATGATTGGGATGACCGCCGAGGCAAACATTATGATCCGAGAGGAAAAAGAAGCGATTTTGATCCCAGATACAGCGGTAAAAGATCAGGATGTTTTTGTTGTACGCCAAGATAAAATTGCAAAAATCCACGTTGAGACTGGCGCACGTGCCGAGGGGCAGGTTGAAATTCGTTCGGGTCTGACTCTAAATGATTGGGTAGTTATAGATCAAGAATCTGCTCCAATCGTTGGGGCAACCGTGACTATGCGTGCATTGTCTCCTCAAGGCAGAGGATCTGGTATAAAGACAAAATAATGAATGTTCTTATCTCGATTGCATTACGCCATTTATGGGCACGACGACGCCAAAGTTTGGTGTCATTGTCGGGTATTGTGATCGGTACGGCTTTTTTCTTGGCGATTTCGTCATTAATGCAAGGGTCGCAAAATGACTTTATCAAACGGATGGTTGATAACAGCCCGCATATTACGATTTCAGATGAATTTCGAACTTCGACGTTTCAACCTGCTGAACGATTGAATCCTGATGCGATGGTTGAAGTACGCGGGGTCAAGCCCCAATCTGAAACACGTGGGATTCGGGGATATAAAAAAATTCTTGAAGAAATTAGGACTATTCCAGGGGTACGTGCCGCGGCTGTTTTGTCGGGACAGGCTATATTAAATTATGCCGGACAAGATACAAGTTTGGTATTAAATGGGATGATTCCATCCGAGATCGAGGGGATTACGACGATTGATGATTATATGACAGAAGGATCGGTCAAATCATTAATCAGTGATCGGGGAGGAATAATTGTGGGGGCAGAATTGGTGCGTCAATTTTCGCTCCGTTTAAATGATAATATCACGCTTGTGTCATCAACAGGGCAGGTGCGTGTTTTTAAAATTGTAGGAATTTTTCGTACAGGACGGTCTAATTATGATTTTTCTCAGTCGTTCCTGGATTTAAAACGGGTTCAAGCCATGATGAACAGGCCAGATCGGGCCAATACGATGATTATTAAATTGGATAATCCTCAAGTTGCACGAGCTGTTTCAAAAACGATTGAAGCGAAAATTCGTTACAAATCTGTTTCATGGCAAGAGGCTACGGAAGATTTGATGAGTACACTCGCGATCCGAAATATGATCATGTATTCTGTTGTCAGTGCTGTTCTAATTGTTGCAGCATTTGGCATTTATAATATTATTTCAACTGTTGTGATTGAAAAGCATCGGGATATTGCGATTTTAAAATCAATGGGATTCCATGCATCCGACATCCGGTCAATTTTTCTTGCTCAAGGGATGATATTGGGTATAGCAGGTGTTGCCTTTGGGATTCCCATGGGATGTGGGTTGATGTTGGGATTGATGCAAATTAAATTTAAGCCACCAGGTGGTTCTGTGATCTATATGCCGATTGATTGGGGAGTAGCGCAATTTTTAATTGCGGCGTCTTTTGCGCTGGGGGCTTCGGTTCTTGCCGCGTGGTTACCCGCACGAAAGGCAGCAAAGATTCTGCCTGTTGATATTTTACGGGGAGGGACATGATGTCTGAACCGTATTTGATTGCCGAAAATGTTTCGCGGACTTTGGAGGGGGATGTGCCTGCAACATTGGTTAAACAAGCAAATGTTCAGGTGTTTCCGGGCGAATTTGTTGCAATTGTGGGGCCATCAGGATCTGGAAAATCATCCTTACTTTATTTACTCGGGCTACTTGATCGACCAACGGCTGGCCGCATTTTAATTGGGGGTGTCGACACAAGTAAAATGGTAGAAGATGCTGTAGCTGATCTGCGCCTATCAAAATTAGGATTTGTTTTTCAATCACACTTTTTGTTACCAGAATTTTCTGCGCTTGAAAATGTCATGATCCCAATGCGTCGGTTAAACCGATATAGTGATTCTGATATTCATGTTAGGGCTATGCAAATCTTAAGCGATTTTGGAATGAATGAACATGCACACAAGATTCCCAAAAAAATGTCTGGAGGTCAAAATCAAAGGGTAGCGATTGCGCGCGCGTTGGCCAATGATCCAGCCTTGATTTTGGCGGATGAGCCAACGGGAAATTTAGATACAGCATCCAGTAAAGTGGCTCAAGGAATTTTACGTGATCTCGCCCATGTACATGGGAGGTCGGTTGTTGTTGTGACTCATGATCCAGGATTTGCAGATATCGCAGATCGAAAAATTACAATTGTGGATGGAAAAATAGTTTTATAAAAATTTATTCATATTCTTGATTAAATCTATAATAGGACGATATAAAGAACAACTTGATTAATCTAAACATATTAGATTTGGGTATTTTATGACTTTTGCTCTTTCGGTGCGTAATTTGGATAAAACTTATGGTACGGGGTTGAAAGCCTTGGATCATGTGAATCTCGATGTTCGTCCGGGAGAGATTTTCGCACTTTTGGGTCCAAATGGAGCAGGCAAGACCACGTTGATCAGTGCCATGTGTGGAATTTTGCGTGTTACTGGCGGAACAATTAATGTTTTTGGTCATGATCATATTACAGCTTTTCGTCAGGCCCGGTCTTATATTGGTCTTGTCCCCCAGGAACTGACCACAGATGCATTTGAGACTGTTTGGAATACAGTATGTTTCAGTCGAGGTTTATTTGGAAAACCGGAGAACCCAAATTATATAGAAACGATTTTAAAAGATTTATCTTTGTGGGATAAAAAAGATTCACAAATTCGACGGTTATCAGGCGGTATGAAGCGCCGCGTTATGATCGCCAAAGCATTATCGCATGAACCGTCCATCCTTTTTCTTGATGAGCCATCGGCAGGAGTGGATGTAGAACTGCGTAAATCCATGTGGCAACAGGTACGTCGACTTCAAGAAAATGGTGTAACGATTATTCTTACGACCCATTATTTGGAAGAAGCCGAAGAAATGGCTGATCGTATTGGAATTATAGATAAGGGAAAAATTATGCTGGTCGAGGATAAAAATAAATTAATGTCCAAAATGGGTAATAAAGAGCTGGTCGTTGATTTATATGAACCGTTGCGGATGATACCTGATTTTTTATCTGATTTTCTTTTAAAATTGTCACCGGATGGTTTCCAAATTGTCTATACATATGATCCGACAGTGGAAGGTAACCGCATGGTCGCTTTGTTAGATATGTTGCGGGATCATGGGATTAAAACAAGGGATTTCAGCACGCGGCAAAGTTCACTTGAAGATATTTTTGTAAAACTTGTGAGTGTAAAATGAATATTCATACGATCCGTGCGATTTATAAATTTGAAATGGGCCGTACGTTGCGGACGATTGGGCAGAGCATTGCCTCACCTGTGTTATCAACGGTGCTATATTTTATTGTATTCGGGGCGGCGATTGGATCCCAAATGGCTGATATAAACGGTGTAAGTTATGGGGCATTCATTGTACCGGGTTTAATTATGCTGACTGTTCTGTCACAAAGTGTTGCGAATGCATCATTCGGCATATATTTCCCTCGGTTCAGCGGTACGATCTATGAGGTCTTATCCGCGCCTATATCATCACTTGAAATTGTGATTGGATATGTGGGGGCAGCTGCAAGTAAATCAATTTTAATTGGATCGATTGTCCTTGCAACATCATATTTTTTTGTTCCTGTTCATATATTACATCCTATTTGGATGGTATTTTTTTTGATCATGACGTCCGTGACGTTCAGTTTATTGGGGTTCATTATTGGAATTTGGGCTGACGGGTTTGAAAAATTACAATTGATCCCTTTGTTGGTGGTCACCCCTTTGACGTTTTTGGGGGGAAGTTTTTATTCAATTCATATGTTGCCTGAATTTTGGCAAAAATTATCTTATTTTAATCCAGTAGTATATTTAGTAAGTGGATTTCGGTGGAGCTTTTATGGGGTTTCGGACATTCCTGTTCAAATCAGCATTACGATGATTATCGTTTTTTCTGTGACATTTTCGATGATAATCGCCTGGATTTTTAAAACAGGATATCGGTTGCGGAATTAGAGGTTAAGAGAGGCGCTGTCCTCCCGCTTTCGGAGGGATGCAATTTGTATTAAACCGCTTGTCCTGCGCACCAACCCGATGACCATGCCCATTGGAAATTATATCCCCCCAAATGGCCGGTCACATCCAAGACTTCGCCAATAAAATATAGGCCAGGGATAGTCGTTGCTTCAAACGTTTTGGAAGAAATCTGGGTGGTATCCACGCCACCTAATGTGACTTCTGCTGTGCGATACCCTTCGCTTCCAGATGGTTTAATGATCCATTTTTGAAGTCGTGTCGAAACTTTATCAATTATTTTATCCGAAAAATCGGCTAATCGATCAGGCAAAGGGGCAAGTTCGACGACGACTTTATCGACAAGGCGTTTTGGTAAAATCGTCGATAAGATAGTGGAAAGCATTAATTTTGGATGAGCGCGGCGTTGGTCTTTTATCCAGTTTGGTATATTAAGATCAGGGCGCAGATTTATTGTAATATGTTCACCGATATTCCAATATGATGAAATCTGAAGGACTGCCGGGCCGCTGATTCCACGGTGTGTAAACAACATCGCCTCATGAAATATTTTTCTCCCCTCGCTTGTAATTTCAATGGGATCAATCGATACACCGCTTAAATCTTTTGTTTGATCCAAAATTATAGGGTCGAATATTAAGGGGACCAATCCTGCACGTGTCGAAATAATATTTAATCCAAATTGTTTTGCGATCTCATACCCAAATGCTGACGCTCCAATTTTTGGGATTGATAGTCCACCCGTTGCAATAACCACAGATGTGGCTGTGATATCCCCAATTGTTGTCCGTGCCATAAAGGTCCCATCGACATTTTTTGACAAAGCGTCGACGGTTGTCCTTGTATGGATTTGAACATTTGTTTTTCGGCACAAATCGATCAACATTCGAATAATATCTTGGGCGGTGTCATTGCAAAATAGTTGTCCTAATGTTTTTTCATGATAGGCAATATCGTGGGTTTCGACCATTTTTATAAAATCATTGGGTGTATATTGTTTTAGGGCAGATTTACAAAAATGGGGATTGGCTGATATATATTTATCAGGGCTTGTGTGAATATTTGTAAAGTTACACCGTCCACCGCCCGAGATACGAATTTTCTCACCAATATGTTCGGAATGTTCAATTAAAGTAACAGATCGTCCGCGTGATCCAGCGACTTGGGCACACATCAGACCCGCAGCACCGGCCCCGATTACAAGAACATCTGTGGTGATGGATGCGCGCACGGTGTTATCCTTCTTGTGTCTCAAGCCATTTAACTTCGGCTTGTTCCAAATCAGTCACGATTCGCGCATATTTTTCTTGGGTGCTTGATGTATCCTTGCCGGATGTATAGAATTCAGGCTCTGCCATCTGATGTTCCAGTTTTGCTTTCTCGGCAGATAAACGTGAGATTGATTTTTCGATCTCTCTGGCGCGACGTTCTTGATCGATAGATCGTTTTTGGGGTGTAATGCTTAATGTCGATAGAGATTTTCCAGAATCATTTACAGAATTTTTTGATTGTTTTTCCTTCTTGCGTTCGGCGCGTCTTGATTCAATTGTAAAAGCACGATAATCATCTAAATCACCATCAAAATTGGAACATGCGCCATCTTTAATGACCCATAGCCGATCGGCTACACGTTCGACCATGTTGGGGTCGTGGCTGACAATGACGATTGCGCCTTCATATGCATTTAAAGCCTGAACCAATGCCTCGCGGGCATCCACATCCAAATGGTTTGTGGGTTCATCTAGTAATAATAAATGCGGCGCATCAAAACTCATAAAGGCAAATAAGAGTCGAGCCTTTTCACCCCCACTTAAATCAGCAATGCGGTTATCGGCAAGATCGCGTGAAAATTTAAAGGCACCCAGTTTTGCACGTACAATAGGTTCTTTTACATCCGGGTTTTTCGCGTGCATCAACTTGAACATTTCTTGATAGGGTGTCGAATTGACGTCCAGTTCTTCAGTTTGGTGTTGTGAGAAATACCCAATACGCAATTTTCCAGATCGGTGAATATGGCCTTTCATGACCCCCAGTTTTCCGGCAATCAATTTCATTAATGTTGATTTACCATTTCCATTCGCGCCCAATAAAGCGATGCGGTCATCAGGGTCAATGGTCGCATTGACATTGAATAATACTGGATTATCTGCGCTGTATCCAATGTCGGCATGATCAATGGAAATCATGGGGGGGCGTAATTTATCGGGGTTCGGAAATACAAATCGAACTGCACGATCGGCAATTACGGCGTCAACAATATCCATTTTTTCTAAAGCTTTGATCCGGCTTTGGGCTTGGCGGGCTTTGCTGGCTTTTGCTTTGAACCGGTCAACGAATTGTTGAATATGTGCACGTTCGGCTTGTTGTTTTTCGTGCATTTTTTGTTGCAAACCCAGCCGCATGGCGCGTTCGCGCTCGAATGTATCATAATTCCCGGTATAGAGCGTCAACTGCTTTTTATCGACATGAATAACGTGGTCAATACATTTATTTAAAAGCTCGCGGTCATGTGAAATGATCATTAATGTATGGGGGTATGATAACAAATACGTTTCAAGCCACATAATGGCTTCAAGATCCAAGTGGTTTGTGGGTTCATCCAAAAGTAAAATTTCAGGTTCGACAAATAGCGCTGCGGCCAGGGCAACGCGCATCCGCCATCCGCCACTGAATGATGAAAAGGGTTCGGTCATCTGACTTTCTTTAAAACCCAACCCAGCGAGTAGCATGGCGGCTTTTGATGGGGCACTATAGGCATCCATATCAATCAAGCGTTGGTACATATCGGCCAATTTATTGCCATCTTCTTCTGTATCGACGTCGCGTAATAACTGCGCCATTTCTTCATTGGCGCTGATGACCAAATCAATTAAAGGGGTATTGGTTTCTGGAATATCTTGACGCACCATGCCCAAACGCTGTTTCGAGTTCATGCTGATGGATCCGCCATCAACCTGAAGCTCGCCAGAAATAAGTTTAAATAAAGTTGATTTTCCGGCGCCGTTAATGCCAACAACCCCCACGCGCCATCCGTCTGTCACGCTCAGACTTGCGTTTTCAATGATGGTACGGGGGCCGATACGATAGGTTAGATTTGAAATGGTGAGCATATGATACGCGGCCTATTAGCGAGTTGACCGAGACCTTATGACATAAATATGACAGAAATGGTAGGGTTTATATAGCGAGGTCTGCCTGCCCCTAAAAAGGGGAGGGTAAAACATCATTTAATTTTCCTAATTTAAACATGTATTTGCATTACATCGTGTAATTTCTCCATGGCACGATGTTCAATTTGGCGGACACGTTCTTTGCTTACACCTAACGTAATCCCTAATTCTTCTAATGTTTTTGCATGGTCAGATAAATGCCGGTGTTTAATAATGGTGCGTTCACGTTCAGATAACGTACCCAGCGCTTCGTTAAGCCAAAGCGATCGTGTTTGTGAATCGCGCATACCAATGACGACGTCTTCTGGGTTGGGTCGGTCATCTGATAACAGGGCGATCCATTCTGTTGTTCCTGCGTCGCTAGATGACGTGGTCGCAGCAGAAACTGGGGCATCGAGGGACCGATCGCCCGCACCCAATCGTTGTTCCATATCTTCCACATCACGGACGGATACGTTTAACGTGGCGGCGATTTCGGCGCGTGTTTTATCCGCATCACCGCCGCCGTCTGCCGAACCATCAATCCGGGCCCGTAATTTACGGAGATTAAAGAATAATGATTTTTGTTGCGCCGTTGACCCCAATCGCACAATGGATAAATTGCGCAAAATATAATCTTGTATTGTGGCGCGTACCCACCACGTGGCATAGGTCGCAAATCGTACGCCGCGTGCAGGATCAAATCGGTTTGCAGCCTCCATTAATCCTACCATGCCTTCCTGGGTCAGGTCAGATATGGGCAATCCGTAGTGCCGAAATTTATGGGCAATGGCAATGGCCAATCGTTCATGTGCGGTGATCAGGGTGTGCAAGGCACGGTCGTCGTGCTGGTCGCGCCATGCAGTTGCCGCGGCGATTTCTTGGGACGGGGTTAGTAATTTTTCTCCCATCGCGCGGGAGATAAATTTAGAATTGGCAGATTTTGTTTTCTGATTGTCTTGAATGGCCATGATGATGCACCTTTCTTTGTGTAACGTTTCGTATTGTATCAGGGGGAACGATGCGCCACAGGGGCCGCGTTTCTCCTCTCCTTTTATCCCGGCCCAAGGATTGGCACCGATGACAAATCGAGTGTATCAAAATCAGGATGAAAAAAGTACTGTTTTCGGTGTGGTAGGGTGCGACGGATTAGGCGTTGCGATAATATAGAAAATGATGTTATCCCGGTAAAAACTAGAGTTCCTTAATATCGAAGCTCCAGCTTGTGCCGGGGCCGCAATTATATCTTAATTTTTACACCATCATCAATTTCGGAGCGGTTTCGTCTTCTTTTAACGCATCCGGGTCATTCCGGCGGGCCCAGATATAGAACAGGCGGTGCAGGGTATCTGGGCTGAGCTCTGGGGACGGCCCATTTCCTGTGTTTTGATGTAAGGCTGCGGCGCGTGCGTCGGGGGATTGCAGGTACAGTTTTAACCACCGGCGGAAACGTTCGGCACGGGTATTGAACATCCGGCGCAGGCGTAAGCGGGAAAGTGTGGTCATCTAAAACCTCCTTTGTTGTGTATTCTTAATTTAAGATAAAATAGTTAATTATTTGTTAATTTTAGATATTCTTTATGTATATGTGTTTCTATATTTATTATAACTTGTTTTTTGTATATTAAATAAATGAAAAATATATGTGATTATAATACAATATAATATTATTATATACTGTATAAGATATTATTTATACAATAAATGATCTGTATATATGCTGTATTTTCGGCTCAAACCAGAAAATGTGCCCCATATCCATCCTTGTTCAAAAGTAAGGTATCTTTTATAATTTGGCCTATATTTTGATTCCTTTTTAATCTCCCGTATCGCGGTGGGCCCTCATGATTTTAAATATCCCCCTTGTTTTTTATGTGCTGAAAGCGGCAATCAAGGATCGGTTGGTGCTTGCTTGCCTCGCGCTAACCGTTTTGACGGTGTCGTTGTCTTTGTTTGTGGGGGATGCCGCCATTGTTGAAAAGTCACAATTTGTTATTGTCTATACGGCGGGGGGGTTGCGTGTTTTGTCCGTTTTGGCGGTTGTTTTGTTTACAACATTTTATATGCAACGGTCGTTTGCGCAACGGGATGTTGAATATTTACTTTCGCGACCTTTATCACGGGTAACGTTTCTATTATCACATGCGGCGGCCTTGGCTGTGACATCGGCGGCGTTGGCGGTATTGGCGGGGGGGGCGATTGCCGCGTTGGCATACCATGATTTGTCCTGGTTTCACGGGATTTGGACGGTCAGCTTATTTTTTGAAGTAATGTTGATGGCCTTTGTCGCCTTATTTTTTGGTATGGTATTGTCGTCGGCGACGTTATCGACATTGGCGGCACTGGGGTTTTATGTATTGGCGCGTATGACAGGACAGTTGTTGGGCATTATTCATGAACATGCGGTGACGTGGGGCGGCCGCATTTTGGGGCCGATTACGGAAGTGATTTCGATGATTACCCCCCGGTTTGATTTAATGACCCAGTCATCGTGGTTGATTTATGGTCCCCAGGGCCATGAGGGATTTCTGTTCTTGTTTGCTCAAACAGGTGTATTTGCGTTGTTGGTCTTATCGGCCGCGGTGGTGGATCTTGTCCGTCGTCAGTTCTAATCGATATGGGGCCTATGCTGTTTTGGCGGTGGCGGTGTTCGCGTCTGTGTCTTTGTGGGCGGTGACCCGTCATATGCAACCCATTTGGCCGAACGTGCCGCCGGCGCCGTCCGTTACAACCGCTCCATTTTTGGGTTTAGGTGACGGGGAACTGGCATATCGAAATATGGCCTATCAACTTCAGGTCATTGGAAATACGTCGGGACAATCAACACCCTTGTATCTGTATGATTATACCCGATTGGGCCATTGGTTTAATGTGTTGCACGCATTGGATCAACGGTCTGATTATGTGCCGTATCTTGCGGCCTATTATTTTGGGGCAACCCAAGATCCAAAACGGCAATTGGGTCCTGTTGTTGATTATTTGGAACGTGCAGGATCGGCACCATACCCTGGTAAATGGCGTTGGTTGGCCCAAGCCACGTATCAGGCCTATCATGCGCGCGGGGATCATGAACGTGGGTTGCAACTTGCGTATAAACTGGCGGCATTGCCCCAACAGGATATGCCGCATTGGGCAAAACAAATGCCTGCGATTTTAAATGGGGCGAATGGCGATAAACATGAGGCGGTTCGGTTAATGAGTTCGATTTTGGAAGCTACCTTGAAAGACCCGTATAAAAAGCCAGACCCGGTCGAAATTAATTTTATGGTCGATTTTATTTGTAATCGAATGCTTTCGAAACTCGAGGCGGCACAGAATGAATTGTGTAAGATTCCACAGTTGTAAAGATTAAAAGAGATCTTAAGAATTACTTTGTCGAACGATATACCCCATAAAATCCGGCCGTCACGCCTAAAATCACGCCCGTGATCAATCCAAACGGTGTGATATCAAACATCCAATCGGCGCAGGCGCCAAATAATATCCCCCCTATAATACCCCCGATAAATTCGGTGCCAGCGCGCATGCCGGATGATAGGCCTGTTTCAGTACGATCCGAAGAATTTAGGGTTGAAGGTATTTGTCGGCGTGTATGGGATTTCGCCGCCATAATTTGGTCATTTAAAGTTTTTAAGGGATCATTCGACATGATTAACTGGCCGTGTAATTCCGTATAAAAACCCAATTGCTAAACTGCCATAACCGGCATAGGGGACCCCGAATAATTCGAAAGATCCAAGTGTTGTCCATGAGATAAACATATATTTCAATGTTTTTCTCCATTTTTTTGAACCCGCGCGGTGGGCACGATTTTTTTGTTCCTCTAAATCCAGTAATAATTTAATCTGGGCTTGTTCAGCAGCGGATAGGGGGTCTGTGTGGCGTGAAGGGAGATCTCCCAAAGAGGATTGTGGAAAGTCAGAATTGGTAAAAAAAGGATCGGTCATAAAAAAGTCTTGGACCTAAGTGGATGATAATTGAGGAATTACATGTAGCTAATTTTTTTCTTGAAAGGGAAGGAATCGTTTTTACGCGGCTTCAAGAAAATCAAGTTTTTGTTGTAAGTCCACCGATACTAATTGCGATACACCTTTTTCACCCATCGTGACACCATACAAACGATCCATTTTTGCCATCGTCAACCGGTGGTGGGTGACCACCAGAAATCGAGTGCCACAAATATCGGTAATATGGCGCAATAAATGGCAAATACGATCAACGTTGGCATCATCCAAGGGAGCATCGATTTCGTCCAAAACGCAAATAGGCGAGGGGTTGGTCAAGAACATCGCAAAGATCAACGCAGCCGCTGTTAAGGATTGTTCGCCACCTGATAATAAGGAAATAGATTGCAATGTCTTTCCAGGAGGTTGCGCAAAAATTTCAAGTCCAGCACTTAATGGATCATTATTCGCTTCGATCAATTGCAAGTGTGCAGCGCCGCCGCCGAATAAACGTGTAAATAAATCTTTGAAATGAGTGTTGATTGTATCGAAAGCTGTTGTTAGCCGATCGCGTGCCTCAATGTTAATTGTATGAATCGCACCGCGCAGCTCATTGATCGCTTTGATCAAATCATCGCGTTCGGAATTAATTGTATTGAGCGTGATTTCAATTTCTTGAGCCTCGACATCTGCGCGCAGATTGACAGGCCCAATTGCATCGCGGTCACGGGCCAGCTTTTCTTTACGTGAGCGTTTTTGATCAATAGATAAAAGATCGTTTTCAGCCGTATCAAATGATAGATTTGCGGATTCAAAAAGTTGCTGAGGAGAGAGCTGAAATAAACTTAAAATTTCGGACTCAATGGCGGTTAATCGTTCTGCTTGCATTTCGATCCGACCTTGGATACCGGCGCGTTCCTCACGCGACTGCGCTAAAATTGATTCAGATTCTTTTAAAGAACGCTGAAGCGTAATAACGGTATTTTCAGCCAGCTGTAACGCGTCTGAATCAATTTTCTTTTGGGCGTCAAGATCGCTTGACCGAGACATTAATATATTCATTGTCTCGGATAAATCGGTTGGTTTTGCAATTAAAGACTCAAGTTTTTCGTTCATTTGTATGCGACGATCACCCAGTTGGTTTAAATGATCTTGGGCCCGTGCTGTGCGGTTATTTAATGATACGCGTTGGTCGGCAATTCCATGGAACCGGGCTTTGCGACGTGAGCTGTCCTGTAAAAATCGATCGACGGCTAATGTTGCATCCCGCAATTCAATTTGTGCCGCATTCACATGATCCCGTAAGGTTGAAACATCAGATGCGAGGCCCGAAATAACAGGGTCGGGTAGTAAGGATAAATCTTGTTTTAATTCATCAAGAGCCAAAGCACGTTCTGCATTATCTTGTTCGATTAAATTCAACAGTTCGGTAAGGCGTGCGTATTCCGTCGCGCTTGCTTGATCAGATTGAAGTTTACGCTGGAATTCTTGACGTGCGGCATTCAATATTGATTGCGTTGAACGTAAGGCAGAATCATTTTCTTGTTCTGATATGCGGACAGAAGTAAGGGTAATGTCAGATTGTAGGAAAGTGTTTTCAGCGGCTGATAAATTAATTTCGGCACGTTCCAAATTTTCTATGACGGTTGCGAGGCGGTTTTTATGTTCCAAAATCATCGCCTGACGATCCTTGACCGATGGTTTAATGAACAGGCCATCCCATCTCCATAAATAACCATCAAGAGAAACAATGGTTTGTCCCGGTGCCAAGAATGTTGATGCGCCATCGCCTGATTCACGGTCACTAACATATCCGATATACCCCAGTGCAGCGTGTAGAGCCGGCGGTGCTTTGACCTTTTCATCCAAGGGCGCAACGCCTGTGGGGAATGCAGGGGGGGATATACGTTCATGCCCACGCCACACGATCGAGGCTTGTTCATCCATCGATCCAAATAATGTATCCCCTAAGGCCTTGGCGAGGGCAGTTTCAAATCCGGCTTCGGCCTGAATATCGGCAAGGACCGGTGTATAATTCATATCATCTTGAGATAAAAATGTTTCAAGTGTTTTGCGTTCGGTTTGATAGGTTATAACCATTTGGCGTTTTTCGTCACGCGCGGCCCGCGCGGCATTCAGTGCCGTTTCTGCATTCTTTGTTTTAGCTTTCAGATCGGTGACCAAATTTTGTAATGTTTGAAGGGTTGCCTCATATGTTTTGATTTGAGATTCAAGGTCATCAGACGTTTCGGCGGATTGTGCATTCATAAATAACGATAGGCGGGCACGGGTTTGGTCGGATCGTGCCCGATTTGATTCTAAACGCGTTTCGTCAGATTTAATTTGATTGATTAACGATTGACGTTTTGCATCAATCCCCATCAAGGTTTGTGTTTTAGATTGAAGTTCTTTTGAATCACGATCCAATTTCATGGCGATCGCATCGCGCGTTTGTTCCAAAACGGGTAACCGTCCATCGTTTTGTTCTTCTTCGATTTGTAACTGTTTCTCTTCTGAGAACAAGGCCGCCATTAACCCTTGTCCATCAGCAATAAGTTGTTGGTCATGCGCGAGATCCTGATCAATTTGGGATAGCCCCGCCTGAGCTTGGGTGATTGATTCTTGGATTTGTTTTTTCTCATTCTCAAGGGTACGTAATTCAATCGTAACGGCTTGAAGACGGGCGCCGGATTCGGCGGCTTTGTTCCGTAAAGATGGTAATTCAACGGTTTGGGAATCAAGAGTTTGAGTGAGTTGTGTGACAGATAACAAGGCGTCTGCTACGGTTTGTTCAATGCGCATAAACGCATGACGGTCTTGTTGGTTTTGATGAACAATCTTATACCAATCGAGCGCAGCAATGACCGATTCTAGTTGTTTGATTTCATCGGTGATGACCCGATATTTTTCGGCCTGGCGTGATTGACGTTTTAAGGTGGTAAGTTGCGTTTCCAATGCACCCAGGGAATCTTGTAACCGGGCTAAATTATTATCGGCGGCTTGTAACCGCAGTTCGGCTTCATGTCGGCGGGCATGGAGGCCTGTGATTCCGGCAGATTCCTCTAAAATTAGGCGACGATCAAAGGGTTTAGCCGTAATGATTTGCGTCAATTTTCCTTGGGACACCAACGCGGGCGAATTCGCCCCGGTCATCGTATCAGCGAGTAATAATTGGACGTCACGTGCGCGCGCGATCTTACCGTTCACGCGGTATGTTGACCCATTTTCACGTTCAATCCGGCGCGAGATTTCAATTTGGTCGTATGGCGCATACGGTTCGGGGGCGGTATGCATACCATTATTCAGGGTAATAACGACTTCAGCAAAGTTTCGTGCGGGCCTTGTGGATGTGCCGTTAAAAATCACATCATCCATGTCACCGCCGCGCATACGCTTGGCCGAACTTTCACCCATCGCCCACCGTAACCCCTCGACCAAGTTCGATTTACCGCACCCATTTGGGCCGACAATTCCGGTAAGTCCTGGCGCGATGGTCAGTTCCGTTTTATCGACGAACGATTTAAATCCAGAGAGGGTAACTGATTCAAACTTAATCATGATGAGGATAGGCTTTCTATTTTATAAATAGGTCGTAAAATGGGTTGAGTTATTTTTGAGGATTTTGGGGCAACAACGGATCAATTTCTTTTGCAAATTCGGATACGGGTAAGGCGCCGTTTACGCGTGTTTTTCCGTCATTGATGATAAAGGTCGGGGTTGATTCAAGTTTATATTTTTCCGCATCTGTTTTGATTTGGGTTGCCAGTTTTTCAACCGCGCCTTTATCATTTAAACATGTATCAATGCCCGTGTCTGATAATCCAGCGAGTTTCGCATTTTGTTTTAGGGATGTCATGTATTCATTTGAAAATGCCCAATGATCTTGAGTTTGATAGAGCATAGACATGAACGGAAAATATCGATCTTTCGGCAGGCAGTTTAATAATAAGGTGGCATCAAGCGCCGGTTTATTTAAAGGGAATGATCGGAATTCAAGGCGAACCAAACCCGTATCAATATATTTTACGCGGAATTCATCTAGGATATCATTGTGAAAATGGGCGCAATGGGTACAGGTCAGGGAGGAAAATTCAATGATTTGAACTGGGGCGTCCGCGCGACCTAAAAACGTGCCGTTTGGTTCCATGACCGGCGTGGTTTTTGGGGAAGAGGGCGTGACGGTTGTTGTTTTTCCAGTTTCCGGGGTCACGGTTACGGGCGAGGTCGCCGCACTCATTAATGTTTGTTCGCCGGGAGTCAGGGAAGATAATTCGGTCGATGGCGTTAGGTCTAATCCGGTTGGGGGATTTTGATGTTTATTCTTTTCCATTAAATACCATCCCCCGGCAATTACAATTATACCGAGAGCGGTCAGGAATAACGCCTTGTTCAGACTTGTTTTATTGGACATGTTGTCCTCCAGTAGATCAAAGAATACCAATATTCTTTGACGCGCAAGGGTAGGGTGATGAAAAGTGCCCTTACTTTTGCCTAAAAACCCTAAATCTGTCAAATTTATTCGGTGTTTACGGGGGGATTATCCACAAGGATGCAGCAAAGACGGTTTTAAAAAATGGAGCGACTGGGGAATTTACCCCCTCACCCAGAGGGAGAGGGGTAAAGCTGCAATTGGTTTTTTGTCGCGACATCTTGATCAGCGAAATACAAATCTGGATTTTTGAACGGGATTAATGCGGTCACGGCCCCCATGGCGATCAGTTCCGCACGGGGAATATTCCCGGCCGATAAATGTCCAATGCCGGCAATACCATCTTTGGCGGCGGCTGGGCCAAATACCGCCCCGAATCCTTGGGTCACTTCCATGCCAGACCGGACATAATCGGCCACGCGGGGCGGCAATTGAAACGATGCAGTCAAGGTGTTTGAAAAGGTAATGCCGTCCGTCACGGCGATCCAGTTGACGATATATAAATCAGCACCGACATCTTCGACCCCACTTTCGTTCGTGACCCAATAATCGGCGGTGGGGGCCTGGGTGCGGGCATGTGCGATCCGGTTTTGCGCGCCGTGTAATGTTTGATCACGGCCCACGGGTTGGTCGGGTACACCCGATTCTGCCTTGATCGATTGAAACTCGAATGTCTCATCCGGGAACATACGGGTAAATGCCAATCGAAATCCCTCGATCTTGGCTGAATTTGTACTTGCGACGATAACGGTTTTCATGCGGCCTCCTGTGTCGTTTCGGTTGCGTATAACTCCGGATTTCGAAACGGCACCAAACTCATAATCCCGCCATCGGCATAGACGCGCGTGCGGGTCAGGGCATCATGAGTGACAATCCCAATCGCGCCGTTTTGTTGGTTGGAATTGGTGCGGTTAAAGACCTTGTCATCCGCCGCGCCCAATGTCATCCCGCTGCGGATCAGATCGGCAATCGGTGGGGCGATTTCAAAGGTCACGCACCGCGACGTGCTGATCCGGCCCGAACCGTTGGTGGATGTCACCCAAATCACCGATGTCATTTCTGGCGCGTCCGCGCTTCCGGTTTCTTCAACGCCGCCCTCGAACGCGATCCAATAATCGGCACTTGTGTGTAACGCGCGGGCATGCGCAATCCGGTTTTGCGCGCCGCGCAATGTTTCATCCGATCCCATCGGCTGTTCGGGCACATTTGATTGGGCCGCGCAGCCGATAAAGGTAAATTCTTGTCCCGGAAACATGGAAGTAAAGGCGATGCGTGCGGCGTCGATTTTAACTTTGTTTGTACTGGCAATGATAACGGTTTTCATGCGGCGACCTCTTCCATTTTTAATAACGTCCGCTTTTTGGGCGTGCCCCATCCATAATTGGTGATGTTGCCGTTCGATTGGATCACGCGGTGACACGGCACCAGGATCGAGATCGGGTTATCCCCCACGGCGCCCCCGACCGCGCGAGCGGCGGTGTCGTGGCCAATTGTACGAGCGATGTCTTGATAGGATGCCGTTTTTCCAAACGGAATATTCAATAAGGCTCGCCATACCAAGAGTTGAAACGGTGTGCCGTATAAATCAAGGGGGAGGGGGGAGATAGAGAGGGAAGATACAGTCTGCCATCCCGGCGGAAGCCGGGATCCAGATTTAATATCGATCAAGTCTGGACCCCGACTTTCGTCGGGGTGGCACGTGTTATTTCCGTTGTAAATATCCCCAATCCCCGTTGCATAGGGGGCGGTGGCATCCGTATCTTTCGAAATATCTGCCGCGGGGAAATAATCATGCAGGCGGTTTTCGGCGCGCATGCGTTTGCCGTCAACAGTGAATCCGGTAAAACAAATCCCGCGGGGGGTTGCCGCGATCATCACATCGCCCATATCGGCAATGTTGTGCCAGCCATAGGTGATGGCCAGGTTTTTGCCGCGGTTGTCGCGGGGGCCCGGGGCCCAAGGGGTTTCAAAAACCTCAAGGCGAGATGTCGTTTCCAGCGTTATTTTGGCCATTTTATGAACCTTTGGCTAAAGGAAGGGAGTCATGAATTGACTCTCGTCTGTCTGGTAAAAGGATACAAGGGAAAAAAAGAGGGTTGACTCGTGATAGAATATATGTTTATATTCCTTTCTATAAGGTGGTGAAGGTCGCGTGCACGATATTCTTTTAAGATAAGGTTGAATTGGAAAATTCATTTTTTACCATAAAATAGTGGTCTCCCCACTAAAGTAGTGGCAAAATGTAGAATTACGAAAATTAAAAAAAATTATCAATATTCCAAGTAGAAGCGTCTATATTTTCAGCCTTTTCCCATTCTCTCCTTTATGCTACCCCTGCGATCCATGACTTTTATCACGACACAATTCGAGCTTGATGATTATGTGAACACCATACGTGGCGCGCAGGTGATATTCCTGGATACGGAATTCCTGCGTGAGCGGACGTATTATGCGCAACTATGTGTGGTTCAGGCGAAGATCCCCGGGGGAGATCCGGTGGCGATTGACGCGCTGTCGGATGACTTGGAATTGATCCCATTTTGGGATGCGATTATGGACCCCAACATGGTCAAGGTATTTCATTCTGGGCGACAAGATTTAGAAATTATATTTCAGGCAACGGGTCAGGTCCCAACGCCGTTATTTGACACGCAAATCGCAGCCTCTGTGTTGGGGCACGGCGAACAGGCAGGGTTTGAAACACTGGCCCGTGAAATTCTACACCATCAATTGGATAAGGGATCGCAATTTACCGATTGGGCGCGCCGGCCGCTAACTGACCGACAACTGACATATGCCTTGGGTGATGTGTTGCACCTTGAACCAATCTATAACGCGCTGGTTACTGAACTTGACGCCAAAAAACGCGCGGGTTGGGTTGTGGATGAAATGCGGGCGATATCTGACCCTGATACGTATACGGTTCACGAAAATGATATGTGGCGGCGGGTTAAAATAAAATCGGATAAGCCCCGCGATTTGGCCGTGTTACGGTCAGTGGCAGCATGGCGTGAACGTGAAGCCCAAGTGCGCGATATACCGCGTGGGCGTATTATCAAGGACGAACCGCTGGGCGAAATTGCCCAACATCATCCGCGCACGATTGATGAATTGATGGCCATTCGCGGCATTGATAAGGGGATGGTCAAGGGGCGGTTGGGGCCGGAATTATTGGCCGCGATTGCTGACGGGTTGGCCGTGCCGGATTCTGAATGCCCAAGATTCCCCAAACGTAAACCGATTCATGACGAACAAGAATTGTTGATTGATATTTTAAAATTGATGGTCAAAATGCGGGCCCGCGAATTGGGCGTGGCCACGCGGATGATGGCATCAACCGATGAAATCGATGATTTGGTGCGCAACGGGTTTGATACATCGGTGTTGGCCAAAGGTTGGCGGTATGACGCCATGGGCCGCGATCTTATCGAAAAATCGCGATTTGTGTTCGAGATGGATGTGAAGGGACAAAGGGTTAGGTTAGTTTAGGTAAAGTAAGTGTCATCCCGGCGCAGGCCGGGATCCAGTCCAGGTTTTCACCAGATCCTGGCCTGCGGCGGGATGACACGGCTCTATAGGCACTTTACCATATACAAACATACATCATCATCGATCGCGCGGATATCGCCGGGGCGGAGGGGGGCGGCCTGATCTGCGATCGAAATGCCGGTACCGTCGGGAATATACCCTAATTTAACGTATAACCGTTGCGCGGGGCCATAATCGGCCGTTAATCCTACCCCAATTCCAATATCGGTATAGCCGCGTGATCGGGCCAGATTTTCGGCCGCAGTGACCAAGGCGGTGCCGGCGCCTATTCCGCGGGCATCAGGGTGGATATTTAAATCTTGAATTTCCGGAATATGTAATTTTTGAAACAGGGGGTAAAGAGGTGTGAAATTGATGACGCACAGACCGACATCGATGCCGAGATGCGTGGCAATCAGAACGGCACGATGCTCACCTGATTCTTCAAGACATTTTTGTAAATATTCGGAATCGTTTGAAAAATCGAGTGTGCGTACAAGTTTTTTTAAACGGGCCATATCAGGGGCAGCGGCGAGGTGTGTTAAGATGATCATACGTTCCACCGTATCGAAATCGGGCAAAAAACGAAAGAATTATTTGTTTTTCTTGACGCGGGGCCTGAAAATCGGTTCAATCGGCCGTTAATATTGGTGTTATTCTCGCCTGCGCGGGGATCACTCTGTTTTTTAAAGGAAAAATGATGACTGATATCTCCGCCGTTCTGAAACCCGATCCCTCTTCTGCGCCGTACACCATGACTGACAAAATGCGCGATATTGTATCATTATGCAAACGTCGGGGGTTTGTCTTTCCGGCGTCTGAAATTTACGGCGGGATTAACGGATTTTGGGATTATGGGCCCTTGGGCGTTGAACTTAAAAACAATATTCGGGATTTATGGTGGAAGGCCATGGTTAAATGCCCCCCGATTGGGCCGGATGGGCAACCGGTGAGTATCTATGGAATAGATGCCGCCATTATTCAGAACCCAAAATCTTGGGAAGCATCCGGTCATGTGGGTGGTTTCTCCGATCCCATGGTGGATTGCCGGGAAACGAAATTACGTTACCGCGCGGATCATGTATTCACCCTAACGCCAATAGATGGCAACACCCTGAACATTGATGATAAGCCTGTCAAAGCATTTGCCTTTATTCAAGGAACATCAAATCAGGATATTGAGAAACGATTGAAAAAATTTGGGGTGTTAAAAAAATTTGTAAGCACAAACGGGGATCTTTCAGAAAATCTTGAAGTATCAACATTGGACAAGAGTCCATTAGAGGAAATCATCGGACCTGACGCCACGAAACCTGGAACCTTGACCGAACCGCGTCAATTTAATTTGATGTTCCACACCTATGTGGGCGCAACGGCGGGGGAGGATAATAAGGCTTATTTGCGCCCGGAAACGTGTGGTCCGATTTTTCTGAATTTTAACAATGTCATCGACAGTTGCCGGGCGCGCGTGCCGTTTGGAATTGCGCAAATCGGCAAGGCATTTCGCAACGAGGTTACGCCGCGTAATTTTATTTTCCGGTCGCGTGAATTTGAGATCATGGAACTTGAATGGTTTTGTGAAGAAGAAGACGTGCCAAAATGGTTTGAATTTTGGCTCGATCAACGTCAAAAATGGTGGGCGGCATTGGGGATCAATACAAAAAATATTTATTTGCATGAAATAGAAAAAGCTGATCTTGCGCATTATTCCCAACGCACCGTTGATTTGGAATATAAATATCCATTTACAGATCCGAATTTTGGTGAATTAGAAGGTCTGGCACACCGCGGGAATTTTGATTTGACGCAACATGAAAAATTTTCGGGTCAGAAGTTGGAGTATTTTGATCAGATCAATAATCGTCGCTTTAAACCGCATGTGATTGAGCCGGCGGCGGGGTTGACGCGGGCGACGCTGGCCGTTTTATGCGAAGCATACACGGTTGACTCGTCGCGTCCATCGGGGATGTATATGAATTTCAAACCGTCGGTTGCGCCGGTTAAGGCAGCGATCTTACCGTTGACGGCCAAGGGTGAACACCCGGTAATCGCCACCAAACTGTATATGGACCTGAGGGAAAAATACGCGGTGGATTTGGATATTAAACAAAATATCGGGAAACGCTATGCGCGTCAGGATGAAATTGGCACGCCGTTTTGCTTTACGATCGACGATCAAACCGTGACCGACGGCACTGTCACCGTGCGCCACCGGAATACGATGAGCCAAGAACGGATTGCGTTATCCCAAATCGCCGCGTTTTTAGAGCAGGGGTTGCGGTAATCTTCCCCATTCCAGAGGAAAGATTCTTTCTATCCCATCATTAATGCGGGGCCGGACGTTGTACGGCGGTTGGATTGCACCATCGGGGCGGGGCGGTTTTTTGCCGGGAATTTCCCGCGCGTGGCCGGACCAGACGCCACCGCGCGGCGGGGCAGGGCAGGGCGCGCCGTCCGGCGGAATGCCTGACGTGTTTGGTCATATAAATCCACGGCATCCAGTGCACTTAAAGGTGAAAAAATGCTCGCAAGCCCCGGAAATACGATGGAAAAAAGCGAGTCGAGGATAACTTCTCCCAACTGCCCGTCTTCGGACGCGCCGTTGCTTAACCGTGATTCACGGTCAAATTTTTGAGAGAGTGAACCAGAACGAGAATTTTCTGGATCAAAGGCCGTATTGTATTCTGGGTCATTATTTTGGGCGGCGGTGGGCGTGGCACTGGCCCATCCCAACGGTGCCGGCATTTCCGTATTATTATCATATAAACGCGCAAAAGACGTGGTGATCATGGTGTGTACCCTTTGTTTTTGTTTTGGATACCCCCAGCCTATTCATTTGCGATAAACAGGTTTTTAATTTTCGATAAAAGTCGAAACGATTGTCGTAATGCATAAAATTTGAAGTAATTTAAGAGCTGTTATTGTCCTTACAATCGTCGTTTGATGAAACTTTATTGGGTTTTTAATTTGATCTTAGTCGTTGACATAAGTAAAAATAAAACGTATATGGCTTATATTTGTAAACTAAGAACGGGATAATTTAATATGTTAATCGAATTTATTTCTGCGTCCGTTGCCATACAATTGATGGAATCGCAGAGTACCCTAGAGAATCGGTTTTCTATTTTAATGACTCAAAATAGGGGACTTCGTACTCCTCTGCACTATGCGGATCTCAACCAGGCAATAAAATTGTTGGAAGGATTTTCTCCTGACCAACGGGGCAATCTTTTGGAAATGGCAGATGAGAGTGGATGGACTGCGTTGTATTATGGTGATGACAGAAGGGTTGCTGTGTTGTTGGTGGGGTTGGGAAGCGATAAAATCGAAAAATTATTATTTGATCAAAAAATAGGTTTATTATCGAGAGAACTTTCTTTTTGTAAGGGGCTGATACCGAACGAGGGACAAAGGTTAATCGAGAGGGGTAGAAAGCTTATCAACTCTCTTTTTGATATTCAAGAACAGTATAAAGGCCGGTTCGTTGGTACCGAGATTACACGTCAAGACCAAGATTTCCTTATGACTAATTTTAGAGGCATGATAAAAGCACATGGCGTTACAGCTGTTGACAAAGGGTTTGGAATTTAAAGGGTCGGGATGAAAACGGTTTTTCCGGTAATGGTTATTTTTTATCCCCCCGTTGCATGAGTGATTATTCCGCGCTAATGTTTTCAAAGATCATCGAATCATTAGGAAAAATCATCATGCCCACCCCGCAAGCTCCTACATCAAAAACACCGCTTTTGTACACAAACCCCACCCCCATTGATGCCAAGCGGCATGCCGATATGGCGATCCGGGCGGGACTTAATTTGAACTTTGCGGCAAAAACGCATGCGGTGCCGGTGAATGTCATCGAATTTCCACAATTGTGCCATTATTACCCCATTGTATTTTCACCCGACGCCACGGCGACCCCGGCGGTTGTGTTGGGGCTGGTCGAGGGCGAGAATTTGTATGTTGACCAAAAGGGCGCCTGGGTTGACCCAGCCGCGTATATTCCGTCTTATATTCGGCGATATCCCTTTTTGTTTGCCGAAATTAAAGAGACAGATCAGTTAACGCTGTGTGTGGATGATATTCCAGCGGTGATTGATCGTGCGAGCGAGATGAAGGTGTTTAACGCCGACGGCACCCCCACAGCGATGACGAATAATGCATTGGAATTTTGTAAATCATTTCATGCAGCGACATTGCAAACGCGTGAATTTGGGTTGGCATTGCATAATGCAGGTATTTTGGTGGGGCGCGAGGCTGATATTCCTCTGCCGAATGGCCAGAAATTGAAATTTGGCGGGTTTCGGATGATTGACGAAGCTAAATTTGGGGCATTGCCGGATGCGTTATACCTGGAATGGCGTAAAAAAGGGTGGGTTGGGGCGTGCTATGCGGCCATGATGTCTGGTGCCCATTGGGGGCGGCTCGCGCAACTCTACGTCAAAAACCACGGCGTTAAAGCGGCGTAGTGAGGTTTATCTTCCCCCTTTCAAAGGGAGGATTATCTTGAATATTAAGCATAGCCTCCTGTGGATATTTTAATAGCTTTCGCTTGAGGTTCCGCATGAGCTTTGGTATAAAACATCATATTCGCTCAATTGTTTTTCTTTTCAGGTCCTGAACGTCACGTCGGGGGAGGTTTTGTCCATGTCCAAGATTGGTCCACAACGTGCCGCCGATTTAACAGGTCGATCTAAATCGACCATTCAGCGGGCGATGAATACCGGTAAATTATCATATGAAATTGACTCGGCGGGTCGTCGTGTGATCGATGTTTCCGAATTAGAGCGCGTTTTTGGTCCTGTTGTGGCCGATGACGAACCGATGGATATGGGGCAGGCGGTTAAGGCAGAATTACAACGCGCGGCTGAAATGTTGGAAGCCGAGCGGCTAAAAATGCGGATACGTATTCTGGAAGACCAATTGCACACGGCCCAAGAACAGGTCGAAGATATAAAATCTCAACGCGATTCGTGGCAAAAACAAGCTCAACAAGTTTTGTTGACGTCGCAATACAGTCAAAAACAGGCTGAGGAATTAAAGGCGGAGTTGAAAGAGCGTGACGTGCGTGAGGCCGCGCGCCGCGTTGCTCTTGAGGAACGTATGAAGAAATTAAAAGAACAATCGCAAAACCAGAATAACGGCGGCGTAAGTCATGGGTCGGATATGGGCGTATCGCACCGGGGGGACAGCGCGGGATCCAAAGGATTTTGGAGTCGCGTGATGGCGGGTTTAAAAAAAGTCGCGTGATTTTTGAGGTGTCATCCGGTCTCAGGCGGGGATCCGGAATCATTTAATATTAACTGGAACTCCCGCCCATGCGGGGATGACAATCTTCCGTAGAGAGTCTTTTAGAAATTGCCGGATTCATTTGATGTGAGAGTCTCCTGAAACCGGTTTTGTTCACTTTGCGGCGGGCGGTGGCAACATCTCCCGCCGGTTTTTTATCAAAGGCAGTTAAGATATATGGTATGAAAGATTATTCTATTAACCCGATAGATATCCTTGCAAACGCCTTTGATACGATCATCGACGTGAGGTCCCCGGCGGAATTTGCGGAAGACCATGTGCCGGGTGCCATTAATTGTCCGGTGTTATCGAATGAAGAACGGGCCGAAATCGGGACATTGTATAAAAAGATTTCCCCTTTTGCGGGCCGTAAACGTGGCGCAATTTTAACCGCGCGAAATATTGCATCGGCGATTGAAATGCAATTTTTGGACAAGCCCAAAAATTGGCGCCCGCTTGTGTATTGTTGGCGCGGCGGGCAACGGTCAGGCGCGTTTCAAATTATTTTACGTGAAATTGGTTGGGATGCGGCGCGGTTAAATGGCGGATATAAGGCATGGCGTGGCCATGTGATTGCATCACTTGTAACCCTGCCATCCGGTTTCCAGTATAACGTGATTGAGGGTCCTACTGGGGCGGGAAAAACACTGTTGTTGCGGTGTTTGGCCGACCTTGGCGCGCAGGTTCTTGATCTGGAATATCTCGCGGGACATAAGGGATCGGTTCTGGGCGGTCCCGTGGGGGGGGGCGTGCCGTCGTCGCGCAAAAATTTTGATACGCAACTTTATGCGGCATTATCCTCATTTGATCCGTCACGTCCGGTCTGGGTCGAATCTGAAAGTAAGCGCATCGGAAATATCCATTTACCTGATGCGTTGATGACGGCGATGGTGTCGGCGCGACGCGTGCATATTGCCCCTCCCTGTCATGCGCGCGTAGACTATTTAATTTCTGATTATGCAGATTTGATCAATAATCCGGACATATTACATGAACGGTTGACAGCGTTGCGATCCATGCATGCGCGGGAGAAATTGGACCAATGGTCTAGGTGGGTGGATACTCAAAATTGGTCCGAGTTGGTTATGGATTTACTGAATGCTCATTATGACCCGTTATATACGCGCGGACGAAAACGGACCAGTTTTACCGCACCGCAACATCACATAATACCTAAAAACATTGATGTTTCGACATATCGCTTACTCGCTGCGACACTCGCAGATTTTTAACATTTGGCGTGATATGATAGAGAATTGATGATCGTTCAATCTCTTTTTCCTTAATAGTATCGAGCAAAATTCATGACCTATGATTTTACAAAAACACCAAATGATCTGGATGCTTTCTGGATGCCCTTTACACCGCAGCGGATGTTTAAAGCGGCACCACGTATCGTCGCAAAGGCCAAGGGAGTCTATTACTACGATGAACAGGAGCGCGAGATTCTGGACGGCACCGCCGGATTGTGGTGTGTGAATGTGGGACATGACCATCCGACAATCAAGGACGCGATGAAGACGCAAATCGATACGATGGATTTTGCACATGCGTTTCAATTGGGTCACCCCACGGCGTATATGGCGGCCAATCGTTTGGTCGAGGCGATGCCGGATTATATTGATCATGTTTTCTTTTCAAATTCGGGATCCGAGTCTGTCGATACCGCGCTTAAAATTGCACTTGCGTACCATAAGGCAAAAGGTCAACCACAGCGCCGAGTTTTAATTGGCCGTGAACGGGGCTATCACGGGGTGGGGTTTGGTGGCATTTCGGTGGGGGGCCTGTCGTATAACCGCAAAGCATTTGGCGCGGCGCTATTGCCGAACACCGATCATATTCCACATACGTTGAATTTGGAACATAACGCATTTTCGCGCGGGCAGCCCGCATGGGGAGTGCATTTGGCCGATGATTTGGAACGGCGGATTTTGTTGCTGCACGATCCCGAAAATGTGGCGGCCGTGATTATTGAACCTGTGGCCGGGTCAACGGGTGTGTTGCCGCCGCCCGTGGGATATTTGGAACGCATCCGCGCGATCTGTGATAAATATGGTATTTTGTTGATTTTTGACGAGGTCATTACGGCGTTTGGTCGTTTTGGATCGGCGAGCAGTGCGGATTATTTTGGGGTCAAGCCTGATATCATTTGTGCCGCAAAAGGATTAACGAACGGTGCGGTACCGATGGGCGCGACGTTCGTGACGGGGGCGATTTATAATGCGTTCATGCAAGGGCCTACAGTGTTTACCGAATTTATGCACGGCTATACCTATTCGGGTCACCCCCTGGCCTGCGCCGCCGCGATTGCGGTGCAGGATGTAATCCGCGATGAGGGTGTGTACGCGCACGCCAAATCGATCATGCAACCCTTTGAAGACGCGATCCATTCATTGCGTGGATTGTCCCGTATTGTCGATATTCGCAATTGTGGGATTTTGGGCGCGCTGGATTTTGAAGCCGGGCCTGCGGATGATCCGTATAAATGGCCACGCACCGTGATGATTAAATGTTTCGAAGCCGGGGTATTGGTGCGCTTTACCGGAAATTCAATGGCGATTTCTCCCGCCGTTGTGATGAATCAAGACGAGATTGCGCGGATCGTCGAGACGGTACGTAAAGTTATTCAAACACTATAATTATATTTACGAGTAAAAAATGCTCCCTTATACCCCGCCGATTGCCGATATGATGTTCACTTTGCGCCACGTGGTGGGGTACGTGGACGCACCGTCGGCACAGAAATTAGATCTTGAGACGTTAAACGCCGTTCTGGATGAGGCCGGAAAATTGGCATCGGGCGTGCTTGCGCCGATCAACCACTCGGGCGATAAAGACGGCGCGATTTGGGCGACGGGCGGTGTGGTTACAACGGCGCCGGGGTTTCGCGATGCATACGTGGCATATCGTGATGGCGGGTGGAACGCTGTGCCGTTCCCCGAACAATTTGGAGGGCAGGGGTTACCGTGGGCGGCGACATTTCCGATCCAAGAAATGTGGCAATCGGCGAATATGTCGTTTGGCCTGTGCCCCTTATTGAACCAGGGCGCAGTCGAGGCGATTTTGCATCACGGGTCGGACGCGCAAAAAAAAATGTATCTTCCGAACATGGTATCGGGTGCATGGACGGGGACGATGAATTTAACAGAGCCTGGCGCCGGGTCCGATTTGGGTGCGATTAAAACGCGTGCCGTGCGGCAACCCGACGGAACGTATAAAATTTTTGGTCAGAAAATTTTTATCACGTACGGCGAACATGATTTGGCCGATAATATTATTCATCTGGTGTTGGCGCGTGTTGATGGCGCGCCTGCGGGACCAAAGGGAATTTCTTTGTTCATTGTGCCAAAGTATTTGGTGGGGGAAAATGGTGGTCCAGGGACACGCAATGATGTGATGTGTGTTTCGATCGAACATAAATTGGGAATTAACGCGTCACCCACCTGTACCATGCAATTTGGAGATGTGGGCGGGGCGGTTGGTGAATTGGTTGGGGTCGAAAATGACGGCCTGAAATACATGTTCACGATGATGAATAACGCGCGCCTGTCGGTGGGGTTGCAGGGGGTGGCCATTGCCGAGCGGGCAACGGTGGCGGCGATGGATTATGCGCGTGGACGGGTTCAGGGGCGAGATATTCGGACCGGGGCTGATAATGCAGCAATTGCGGTACATGCGGATGTACGACGCATGATTTTAACAATGCAGGCCTATACGTTGGCGGCCCGCGCGATGGCGTATGACGCCGCAGTGAATCTTGACCGTGCAGCGGTAGGGGACAGCGCCGCCCAAGACCGTGTTGAATTTTTGACTCCGATTGTGAAATCGTTTGGTACTGATGTTGCGTGTTTGGTTGCCTCACTCGGGATCCAGGTGCATGGGGGTATGGGATTTATTGAAGAAACAGGTGCAGCGCAATTTTATCGTGATGCGCGCATTTTGCCGATATACGAAGGAACGAATGGGATCCAGGCTATGGATTTGGTGTTCCGTAAGGTCGCACGCAATGGGGGTACGAGTGTGGATGCATGGCTGGTTGATGCGCGGGCAAAGATCGGTGCAGCGGGGTATTGGGCAGACACAACTGAATCTTATTTAAAAATGGTTGAAATGGCGACTGCGCGTATTTTGAAACTTGCAACAGAAAATGCAGATTCGGGCGGCGCGCTGGCGATGCCGTATGCGCAGTTAATGGGCGTGGTGATGGGTGGTGTGATGATGGCGCGGGCGGGTATTGTGCCCGATGCCCCCTCACATATTACAGCGGCGGCGCGGTTTTATATGGATCAGATCTTGCCGATGGCACATGCGTATCATGCGCAAATTATGGGCGATCCGGCGACACTTTCCGTTGCCCTGTAGGGGGTAACGAACATGCACGAATCATGTCGGCTACATCATCAGCACACAGACGATGAACATCCGGGGCTTTGGGGGTGGTTTGCCGTTCGGGGTTTAGATGCAGGCGTAATTCTTGGACTTCTTGATGACGTAGACCGAAATAAATATTTTTAATCCCGACACTATCGATTAATGCGCGTGCCAGGCGTGTGGGTTCGGAGGTCGAATAGATTGAACACCCTTCCAAATGTGGTTGTTGTAACATTTCTGTAGCTTTGCGAATGGCCATGACTTCGGCGTGTGAGATGGGATCAAACCTTGATGATTTTAAATTGACACCTTCACCAATTAAATAGCCATTAGGGTCGGCAACGACAGACGCAAATGGCCCACCAAATCCAGAATCAAAATTTTTTCGGGCTAGGATAATAACCCGTTGCATAAGTTCTTCACTTGAAAAGGGAATTGTTTGCGTAACGCTGAATGTAATTGCGGGTTTTGTTTTATTGGCACGTGTTAGGATTTGTGAAATTAATACCTGAAGTCTTGCTGGATCAACCGGTTTTGATAAAATATGTTGGACCCCAACTGATCGTGCATAGGAAAGTAGATCTGATGTTTGTTCAGATGCCATCAGAATACATGGAATGCCAAGATGTAATCCTTGGATATATTTTGCGATTTCAAAACCATCTGTGGGGGTCATAACGGGATCAAAAATAGCGATATCAACCGTGTTATTCTGAATTGTTTTTATTGCGGACGACCCGTCGATCGCCTGAAGAACACGATATCCTTGGGCTGTCAAAAGTGAGGCAACCATTGATCGTGTGACCTCTTGACGATCTGCAAGTAATAAGGTGATAGAAGAGGTTTGCGGGTTTTTGGTCATGTGATTGCCAGGTTATGAAATCGGATCAGTAGAGGTACGAGAATAATCAGAAGGCGGTAATAATGCAGGTTGATGCCTCGTTGATTTTTTTCCGTCATGTGTAAAGGTAAATGCTAGATCTGGATCTTTAAAATCAATTGATACATGTCCACCGCGTTGCAATTTTCCGAATAATAATTCTTCGGCCAATGGCTTTTTTATTTTTTCTTGGATTACGCGTGCCAAAGGCCGGGCCCCCATTTGAGGGTCGTATCCTGTTGTTGCTAAATGCAGACGGGCCTTGTCGGAGAGTGAAATGGTAACATTTTTATTCGATAGCTGGGCTTCGAGCGTCATAATGAATTTATCAACGACACGTGAGACAGTTTCTGTTTTTAAGGCATGAAATGGAATAATCGCATCCAGTCGATTGCGGAATTCTGGGGTAAATAGGCGTTTAATTTCGACCATATCATCACCCGTGTGGGCATCATGCATAAATCCAACAGAGGCACGTGTCAGGTCGGATGCGCCGGCATTTGTAGTCATGATTAAAATGACATGCCGAAAATCAATTGTTTTCCCGTTGTTATCTGTTAATTTGCCGTAATCCATCACCTGTAGGAGAAGATTAAATAAATCGGGATGGGCCTTTTCAATTTCATCCAGCAACAAAACACAATGGGGATGTTGATCGATTTTATCTGTTAATAAGCCACCTTGATCAAATCCGACATAACCGGGGGGCGATCCAATCAGTCGTGACACCGAATGCCGTTCCATATATTCAGACATATCAAATCGGATCAGTTCCAAACCCAATGTCGCGGCCAGCTGTCGAGCGACTTCTGTTTTTCCAACCCCTGTGGGTCCCGAAAATAGATAGGACCCGATCGGCTTTTCGGCATCGCGTAACCCAGCACTGGACAGTTTAATACTGGTCACAAGTGCGGTGATGGCGTCGTCTTGGTCAAATACCAATTGTTTTAAATCGGTCTCGAGTGTGGCCAAAGCCTGACGGTCTCCACGTGAAATTGTTTGGGATGGTATACGTGCAATGGCGGCCACAATTCCTTCGATGTCTTTTTGGGTAATTGTTTTTTTACGTTTAGGTTCAGGGAGCAACATTTGGGCGGCGCCGACCTCGTCGATCATATCAATTGCCTTGTCCGGCAGTTTTCGGTCGGTAATATAACGTGCTGATAATTCAACTGCGGCGCGAATGGCCCCCGTCGTAAATTTAATTTTGTGATGTTCTTCGTAATACGGCTTAACACCCATTAAAATTTTAATAGCATCGTCAATAGACGGCTCAGCGACGTCAATTTTTTGGAACCGTCTGGCAAGCGCGCGGTCCTTTTCAAAATATTGGCGGTATTCTTTATACGTTGTCGACCCCATGCATCGTAGCGTGCCATTTGATAGGCTGGGTTTTAACAGATTACTTGCATCCATTGCACCGCCTGACACCGCACCTGCCCCGATAATCGTGTGGATTTCATCAATAAATAAAATCGCGCCCGGTGTGGCATTCAGTTCCGAGAGAACATGTTTAAGGCGTTCTTCAAAATCTCCACGATAGCGTGTTCCGGCGAGCAATGCCCCCATGTCTAATCCGTAAATTGTAGATGTTTTTAAAACATCCGGGACTTGTCCGCGTGTAATTTTAAGGGCAAGCCCTTCGGCGATTGCGGTTTTACCAACCCCAGGATCGCCGACGAATAGAGGATTATTTTTTGATCGACGACACAAGATTTGGATCGTGCGGTCGACTTCTGTCATGCGGCCAATAAGGGGATCAACTTTTCCAGAGCTGGCTTTGATATTTAAATTGGTGCAATAGGCGTTTAAAGCCTCTTTTCCGATTTTTACTGGTTTTGTTGTTTCGTCGCGTGAATCGGTGCCCTCTGGGGGTGTTATTCCTCCTGATTCTGTTGGATTGATTTTGGCAATACCGTGCGAGATATAATTCACGACATCAAAACGCGTCATGTCATGTTCTTGAAGAAAATAGACAGCGTGACTTTCGCGTTCAGAGAAAAAAGCAACGAGGATATTTGCTCCGGTAACTTCTTGTCGACCTGCCGATTGAACATGAATAGCAGACCGTTGCAATACCCGTTGAAAGGCGGTTGTTGGTTTGGCATCACCGGCACCTAAATTGACGAGAGGATGAAGTTCGGTGTCAATATAGGAAGTGATTTGTTCCTTTAAGGTATCAATGTCAATGCCACAGGCCTTAAACACAGCGCGTGCATCGTTATCGTCTGTAAGGGCCAGTAACAAGTGTTCAAGCGTTGCATATTCGTGCCGGCGATCCGTTGCATGGGTCAACGCACGGTGCAGGGTTTGTTCAAGGGTGCGGGAGAGCATGTTTGTTATTCCCGCTCCATCAGGCATTGTAAAGGTTGTTCGTTTGTTTTTGAAAAAGCAAGAACTTGGGCGACTTTAGTTTCCGCAACTTCAAATGTATAAATCCCACATACGCCAACACCGCGTCGATGAACG
>CAZLPZ010000011.1:41232-44148 GCA_964561535.1 uncultured Pseudobdellovibrionaceae bacterium
AACGTGGAGCATAATATCTGTGGCTTCGGCTTTGGTTTTGTTAAAAAATTGTTCCAATACCTGGATGACGAATTCCATTGGAGTAAAATCGTCATTCATCAAAACGACGCGGTATAAGGATGGCCGGCGTGTTTGGACTCGGGGCTTTAACAAAACGCCTGGTTGGTTGTTTTGTTTCCCTCGAGGGTCGTCAGATTCCGCCCGTATGGGGACACCGGTGCGAGGGGGTAGAATCATGTTAAACCGGTTCGGCATAGGTTGAATTTCCTTGCTTAAAAAAGATCTACTTTCATTGTATCACGAACGATTTTAAATGTTGAGTCAAAGCAGGTGAAAATCAGTCAAAAACAAAGGCCCAAGGAGGGAGGGGTCCAAGGGCCTTTGAGAAAACGGAGACATAAATATCCCCGAAAAGAAAGGATTTTAATAAAAAAATTAAGCAGCCATTGTATCTGTTGCTTTTTTCATGGCTTTGCCGAATTGGTCACCGAATGGTTCGAATGCTTCGGACGCAAATTGCATTCCAAATTGGGTGAATTTCGTAAAAGCTTGCATCATTTCATTAAAGTTATTTTGAGCAAATTTGTTTTGTGCTTCAGCCACATCATTGGCGGTTTTACAAGTCATCATGGTTTGTAGGGCGGATGCTTGTTGGGTTGAATAATTTTGACAGAATTGCATATAATAATTCATGAACTCTTGCATCCGTTCGGTGGTGACTTTCCCGGTTTTGGAATAGGCTTCCATCGCTTCTTTAAAGGCGGCGCCTTGATCTTTGTACAGGGCATCGAATTGGGATTGAGACTTATTCATAAATGACTCCATATTTTTGGGTGTGGTAGCAGAGGTAAACGTGTTTAATCCAGCATTCGGCCAAACGCCTGCCCCAAATAAAGGAGCGGATTTCGCGTTTCCAGCAGCCTTTGGTGCGGATGAAAATTTTGCAGCAGGTTTCTTTTTGGGAGCTGCTTTTTTGGCGAAGGATTTGGAAGAAGGTTTTTTTGATGACGGTGGCATTTTGATATCCTTACGTTTAAAAGGAGGAGGGAAGATCCTTTACGTGCCCTATCTTAACCATAGGTTGAAGTGCAACGCAAATGAAACAACAACACTCTGAATATACCTGTATGTAAGATGGGGTGCAAGTGTTTTTTGCACTGCACCATTGTTCTTATATTGCGATAACACGCAGTGTTATCGTGAGATCGGTGTAAAGGCGGCAAGGCCAGGGGCCGTGATTTGTGGACCACCTTGTTGGATGGTCATAATAGATAAGGCGCGCTCAACGGTACCGTCTGTTTTAAACCGGAACAAGCCGTTGATTCCTGAAAAACCACTGCTGTTTGTGAGCGATGTAAAGGTGTATCCCGTTGGACCCAATGTCCGTCCCAAGGTAATGGCAAGGGCCACCGAATCATAAGACAGCGCGGCCAAACGTGGGGGTGTTGCTCCAAAATTTTGGGCATAAGTTTGTTCAAATCGGGTACGCAATTCGGATGAGGGTGCGGCATAAAATGCGCCGGATAAAGCAGGGGCTTCTGTTGTGTTTGCCTCGTCCCAGGCTCCGGTCCCCAGGATGATTGGGCGGTCTGTTCCGATGAACCGTGTCACGGTATCGATAATTTTTGCGGCGCGGGCAGGGGGAAGGGGAAGGAATATGGCATCGATTTTGGCGCCCGCGGCGGATGAAAGGACACCCGTAATTTTGGTGGACAAAATCTCATCTGTATCGGTGGGGGTTATAAATAAGGGTCCGGTAATACCGCCGCCCGCCCCGCGGAACGTCAGGGAATAGGTATGGACCATCAATTGGCCATAAGGGTCATTCGGAGCAATGATGAGGGTGTTGCGGGTACCGCGCGCGGCGGCGAACGCCGCAATCTGTCGCGCCTGATCCTGGGGCAAGACCCCCATAATGAAGGTTCCAAGTGAGGCCACCGACATATCGGTTGAAAACGCAATCATGGGAATGGTGGTGGTGGCCATGACACTGCGCACCGCGCGGACGTCATCCGCAAAAATGGGCCCAAGGACAAGGCGTGCGTTTTCAGAAACGGCCTTTTGCGCCGCGATTTTTGCGCCTTCAGGGGTGGATTGCGTATCTTCAAATTGAATTTCAATCCCGGCGGCATTGAGATCACTAATCGCAAGGGTTGCCGCGTTTTGCAATGCCTCGCCCAACGGGGCGTTTTTGCCCGAAAGGGGCAATAACATCGACAGGTGAATGGTCTCGGTCACAGGCGCCGCCGCGAGAGGTACAGCCGATACGGTCGGGGACCGTTCGCCAAAACTGGGTAGGCACGCGGTGAGGGTCAGGGCCAGCGCGGCGGTTAAAAATAGGGCCAAAAGGGTAGGAAAACGATAAGTCATGATGAAGTCAACTTTGTGATCGAGGATGATTTGAAATCAGTATAGTTAAAACGAACGCGCGGTGCGAGAGTCAAGATGAAACGATCCACGGGGAAATATTGGTGATCGCCGTTCATTTTACAGAGGTATGTATGTGAGATTATGTGAGGTTGAGCCATCTTCAGTTTAGAATTTTATTTCGTTTTTAGAATTATAGTGAAATAATTATTGCATTTAAATGCATTTAATATATTTTGATTTCATCCTAAAAAAGGAGATCACAGATGTCAGCCGGTGGTATTTTTATTAAGAAAATTAAACAGCCCTTGATCAAGGGATTGTTTAAAAAGCTGACGACGAGCGCGTATAAATAAGGCCCCAGTTTTCTGGGGCTTTTTTGTTTGTGGAGCTGCAAAGACAAGTGATTTTGCAGGAGGGTTTTTATTTTCATTTTTAAGTGGAGATCATAATATGATGACATTTTCGGAGTCAAATACTTTGGGAAATAACCCAATATCTTTTGGCAATTTTGGGGGGGGAAGATACGATCCGTTCTTAGTAGTTTTG
>CAZLPZ010000012.1:0-43263 GCA_964561535.1 uncultured Pseudobdellovibrionaceae bacterium
ACGTTCAAAAAAACCCGAAAAATATCACGGAAAAAATGAAATTCCGCAAATATGATCCAAAAGCGGTAAATGCGACCACCGGGAAACGCGGCATGCATGTTGAATTTGACGAGAAAAAATTACCGCCGCATAAGAAAAATTAAGCATTTGGATCCCCGCTTTCGCGGGGATGACAACGTCCCCCGGGGATAAAATACCCTCGCCGAGATGATCCTACAAGTTTCCAAGACGTGGTCGGACTCACCCGCCAATCACCCCGACCCGCTTGGTTTCGAAAGCCCAACCTGTCATAAGGTTGGGTTTTTTGATTTTATAACTGCGCGATCGCTCCGTTTGTTGTTGACCTCACTCCTTTTTATAATTATGTCTTGTAAAAAGGTTTTTGTCCGTGAAATTTCAACCATCCCCATTGTTCTCTTTGCGTCACGTTTTTAACCCCGTCATCGGGGCAACTGTTGTTGCCATTGGATTAATGGGAACGTCCGCGTCCGCCGCAAATATCCCCAAAAAGAAACCAACCCTAACAAAAAAAACTACTTCAAAAATTATGGCGCCCGTCTGCGACAGTGTTTATGTCATTGATAACACAACCGGCATTGTTTTAGAAAATAATCATGGGGATAAACCGCGCGCTTTAGCTTCTTTAACCAAGTTATGGACGGTTGCTGGGGCCTTGATTGCCCTCAAATCAAATGAACCCGAATTAACAGCAACCCCCTACATTTTTAGAGCGCCGAACAATTTAAAGGCCGGGCAAATTCTGCATGATGAATCATGCACACCACGAACATTCCCCCCCGGAGAAAATGTTCGTGAAATAAGCCTGACGCCAGAAGGCGCCATTCATGCCTTACTGGCCGTATCGGCAAACCCCGTCAGCCATCCTCTCACCGACCGCCTGAAGAAAATTTTCAAGGTCGACTCTTTTCATGGATTCGTCCGTAAAGTCTTAGAAATTGCAAAAATTAATCAAGATTCTGTTCGAATTATCGGAGAAGACCCAAGCGGCATGAACAGTGCTGCCAAGTGCAATCGTGGAATTACAAAACCAGAAGATCGTCCAGGTCACCAAGCGAGTATGAAAGAAACCGCCCAACTCTTTAATTTTATTTTTACCATGATTCCAGATTTCCAACGCCAAAAACTTATGGAACCTATCCAAGATATTGGCGGATTAGTCACCCGAAATACAAACCCCTTTTTGGGGTATCCCGGTACCGAAATTATTGCGAAAACAGGATCCGTCAATGGTCTAAGCACCGTGGTATTTCGGGCCAGCAATTCAATCGGAGACATCACCGCCGCCCTTTCTTGTAACAGTCCAAAAGCCCGTTGGGCTATGGGGACCTCAACAATAGGTCAATACCTTTTTAAGGGGAAACCTTTACCTCCTCGCCTTACTCTGGACTTTCCGAACGCGACAGGCGATAGTCGTCCGAATAATTCTGTAACCTCTTTGATCGCGCCGGACTCCCTTGATCCGGATTAAATAGAAATGAATAACCCTCTCCCCCTCGCAATTTTTGACATTGGGTCAAATGCTGTTCGGTTAACGGTGTATCGTCAAAACGCGTCCGGGAAATTAGACATTACCACAAAGGCCGTCGAGCTGTGCGAATTGGGGCGATTAAACCCCGCAACAAACACCTTGTACCCTGAAGGTGTCACGAACGCCATCAAAACGATCGACCGGTTTTGCCAAATGGTGCGTAACCCGAGCCTACAAGTTGCTGGCATTATTGCCGTTGCCACCGAAGCCATAAGGCGCGCATCCGACGGCCCAGCATTTATTTCCCGGATCAAATCGGAATTTGATCTGGATGTTCAAATTCTGTCTGAACATGATGAAGGTGTTTACGGTGCCCGTGGTGTGTTGCAAGGAATCCCAGATGCCGATGGCATCGTTGCCGATTTGGGCGGAGGCAGTTTACAACTGACCCGCGTATCAGCCGGCAAAATCGGCGCAACGTTCAGCATGCCCATTGGCACCCTGCGTCTGTTATCCATGACCAGCGCCATGGGTGAAATCATCGACACCCATTTATTGACACGACCCGATAATTTAAATTCAACAGATACTCTGTACGTCATTGGAGGATCATGGCGCAGTTTGGCAAAACTGTATCAAACCCGCGCCGGAGAAAAGGCCGGTGATGTCCAGGGGATGGCCCTCGACCCCCGTCCTGTTCAAAATATGGTGACCTGGTTAACCGATCGACCCCGCGCGGAAATGACCGCTATTTTAACCGAAGATTATCATCTCGAGCCCAAACGCGCCGAAGGATTAGGCGTTGCCGGAATTGTATTAACCCACATTATCACTCAACTAAAGCTTCAGACCATCACCGTATCCAGCGCAGGTATCCGCGATGGTTTGGTTCAGGCTGTTTTGGATGGATCCTTGATCCCCCATCCTGTCCCCAAAACGCCGAACAAAGCAGAACAGAACCTTTCCCTATGATTCATCCCCTCTTTGATTCCCCACTCCCCTTGGACGGCCAAAATACAGTTGTTGCCATTGGTAATTTTGATGGTGTCCATCGTGGGCATCATGTTTTATTGAAGGCCGCGCACCATATCGCCGTCACGCAAAATATGCCGCTTCTGGTTTTAACTTTTTCTCCCCACCCAAGGCGATTTTTCCGACCTGAAAGTGCCCCGTTTTTAATCACGGATCAACCCACAAAAACCGAACAATTGCGTACTGCAGGCGCGACAGCTGTGGTTACGTTGCCATTTGATGCGGCACTTGCCGCCCTCGACCCCACTGCATTTATGGAACACATTTTACGCGATCAACTGCATGCCCAAACGATTGTGATCGGCACTGATTTTCATTTTGGCCATAACCGCGCGGGCCATGCCGGCACCCTGCGCACAGCGGGATTTGAGGTGATCGAAGTCCCATTGGTTCTGGATCATGCTGGAATTCCCATTTCATCCACCCGAATCCGTAGTTTATTGCAAGAGGGTCGACTGGATGATGCGCATGATTTATTGGGAAGATCCTATACCATTCAAGGGATTGTTAAACAGGGGGATCAGCGGGGGAAAATATTAGGATTTCCAACCGCCAATATCGATATGGGGGATATTTTGTCGCCCGCACACGGCGTTTATGCCGCCTTTGTAAAAGTTGAAGGACCGACCAACCCCATAGGGATGACATCCCCAAATTGGTATAAGGCCGCGATCAATATCGGACATCGCCCCATGTTTCATACCCCACGCGTTTTACTTGAGGCCCATTTACTGGATTTTTCAGGTGATTTGTACGATAAACCCCTCAGGGTCCAACTGGTTCAAAGGATACGTGACGAGGCACGGTTTAACACGATCGATGGTTTAATCGCCCAGATGAAGAAAGATTGCGATTCCGCGCGCAAATTGCTAGAACAGAGTAATCAACGGACTCACATTTTATCACGATAAAGATTATGACCCAGACTCCTGCCCCCGCGACCCCTCCCAAAACCGGTGAAGAATTTTATCGCGACACCGTATTCTTGCCCAAAACCGAATTCCCCATGCGGGGAAATTTACCCGAACGCGAACCATCCTTTGTCCAAAAATGGCAAGATATGGATTTATATGCGACATTGCGCGCGCAATCGCAAGGCCGTGAGAAATATATTCTGCATATCGGTCCGCCTTATGCCAACGGCAATATGCATTTAGGTCATGCCGTCAATAACACCTTAAAAGACGTCATTAATAAATCTTGGCAGATGATGGGATATGACGCCCCCATGGTCATGGGGTGGGATTGTCACGGATTACCCATCGAATGGAAAATCGAAGAAAAATACCGGGCCGAGGGGAAAGACAAAAACGATGTTGATGCCTTGACATTTCGCGCTGAATGCCGGGCGTTCGCCCGCCATTGGGTTACCGTACAATCAGATGACTTGCAACGCATTGGCGTGGTCGGTGATTTTAAAGATCCGTATTTGACCATGACCAACCATGCCGAAAGCCGGATTGCTGGTGAAATTCACAAATTCCTCTTAAATGGTGGCCTGTATCGTGGGGTGAAACCCGTCATGTGGTCAACCGTTGAACAAACCGCGCTGGCCGAAGCCGAAGTTGAATACAAAGATCACAAATCCATCACCGTGTGGGTCAAATTCCCCGTAACAACAGGCAATGCCTTTGTTCCCGCCGGATCATCCATTGTCATTTGGACGACAACGCCGTGGACATTACCATCCAACCGTGGCATCGCGACTGGACCTGATATTGATTATGCTCTTTATACCGTTAACGAGGTCGAAGATGAATCACGGGCGCATGTGGGCGACACGTTTGTCCTTGCCACCAAATTAGCCGATGATGTTCGAGAAAGAGCCAAAATCACAGCCTGGACCGCCGGAAAAATATTCAAAGGAACCGAATTAAAAAATGTTATTTGTGGGCATCCCTTACGCGGTGCGGGATATGAATTTGATGTCCCTGTCCTTCAAGCTGATTTCGTAACCGATGATACAGGAACAGGGTTCGTTCACGTTGCCCCCGCACATGGCGAAGATGATTTTTATTTAGGCAAGGCCCAAGGGTTAGAAATTACCGATAACCTTGATGATGCCGGCATTTTCCGCGCCCACGTTCCCCTTTTTGCCGGAAAATCGGTCTATACCGACAAGGGCGAACTGGGAGACGCGAATTTCGCCGTGATCAAGGCGATGGACGAGATTGGCGGATTACTGGCCAAAGGCACAGTGAAACACGATTACCCCCACAGCTGGCGGTCAAAAACGCCGCTGATTTTCCGCACTGTGCCGCAATGGTTTATTTCGATGGATACAAATGATCTGAGGATCAAAGCCATGGATGCCATTTCAAAAACGCGCTTTATCCCGGCCCAAGGGCAAAACCGGATTGGATCGATGATTGAAAGCCGTCCCGATTGGTGCATTTCGCGCCAACGCGCCTGGGGGGTACCGTTATCATTTTTTGTCCATGCTGAGACAGGCGAACCCTTGCGCGACTTAACTGTTTTAAAACGCACCACTGATTTATTTGAGGCCGAGGGGTCGGATGCATGGTACAGCCGCCCCAACGCTGATTTTTTTATAGGAACGCCTTATAATTCCAACGATTATAAAAAAGTTACCGACATTGTGGACGTATGGTTTGAATCTGGATCGACCCATGGATTTGTTTTGGAAGATCGTCCGGAATTACGTTGGCCCGCCGATTTATACCTCGAAGGATCTGACCAACATCGCGGCTGGTTCCATTCATCATTGCTCGTTGCCTGCGGCACACGCGGCACCGCACCTTATAAAAACGTTTTAACACATGGCTATGTTTTAGATGAAAAAGGTCTAAAGTTTTCAAAATCATTAGGGAACGGTATTGCCCCAGAAGAGATCATCAAGAAATATGGCGCCGATGTCATGCGCCTGTGGGCTATCAGCTCGAACTATAACGAAGATATTCGTATCGGCAAGGTGATGCTCGATGGTGCGTCCGATATGTACCGCCGCATTCGCAATACGTTCCGATTTTTATTAGGCGCGTTAGATGGGTTTACAGCCGATGAACGTGTAACAGACACCGACTTAAAAACCGCTCCAGAACTCGAACGCCTGGTCCTGCATTGGGTAGCCGATATGGACACCAAAATCCGCGCTGACATCCGCAATTATACTTATAATGATTTAATCGACCGCCTGCATCATTTCTGTGCGTTTGACTTGTCGGCGTTTTATTTTGATATCCGCAAGGACCGCCTGTATTGCGACCGCCCCGACTTATTCGAACGCCGTGCAACCCGCACGGTCATGGCGATTTTGTTTGAATATCTGTGCGCATGGTTTGCACCGATTTTATCATTTACGACCGAAGAAGCCTGGGACGCGCGTCCGGAAACAGTGGGTGTGGGTATCACAAGCGTTCATCTCGTCACGTTCCCGTCCCCCCCGGCCACATGGCATAACCCAACACTCGCCACAAAATGGGACAGCGTACGTGATATCCGCCGAGTCATTACGGCGGCCATCGAACCGCACCGCGGTAATAAAACAATTGGATCATCGCTTGAAGCCTCGCCAATCATTTATCTGGACGCGGCGCGTGGGGCGGATATCACAAATCTTGATATTGCCGAAATTGCCATCACATCTACGGCAACAATAATGACAGAGGATGCCCCCTCCGATGCCTTTACCTTGGCCGATGTACCGGGTGTCGCCGTTATATTTGGACGAGCCACAGGGAAAAAATGTGCACGGTGTTGGAAAATATTAGGCACCGTAGGTAACGACCCCGACTATCCAGACCTAAGCCCCCGTGACGCCGAGGCCGTGCGGTATTACTTAACGATGAAAGATTCCGGTGTATGACCGTTAAAAGCCTCTTCCCCCTCAACCCTTTGATCCATCTTGCTCTGGCGATCGACACGATCATTGCTGTGTTTTTGATTGACCAAATCAAGAAATGGTGGATGCTGGAACACATTATCCGCCCGGCCCTATCAGGCGAATGGGTCGGTGGACGGGGATTTTGGGATTGGATTACCGCAACCCATCTGCCCCGATACCCCTTTACGCAAATTGATGTCTTTCCCTTTTTTAATGCCGTCATGGTATGGAACGAAGGAATCAGTTTTGGAATTTTTAATGGCGGAACCGCGGGATCTGGAAACATCATCCTGATGGCGGTTTTGGGGACGATTATCGTTGGATTTGCCGTTTGGATGGTCCGTACGCCCATTTTGCCCCTGCGGCTGCTTCTCGCTGTGATTATTGGGGGAGCATGTGGTAATTTATGGGATCGCATGCGATTCGGCGCCGTTGCCGATTTTTACGATTTTCATGCCTTTGGGTACCATTACCCGGCCTTTAATGTCGCAGACAGCGCAATTGTGATGGGCATGATCGGGCTTTTGATTTATGAATTCTTTTATAAACCCAAGGTAACATCATGATCCGCCCTCCTGCCGTCTTTTTAATCACGCTGTGTGGCGTTGCCGCCCTTACCGGGTGCAATAGCACAAAAGAGACATTAGGCCTGTCACGGCGTGCGCCAGACGCCTTTGATGTTGTATTGCGTGCCCCGCTGGAACTGCCCCCTGATTACGCCCTGCGCCCGCCTGTACCCGGAGCGCCACGTCCCCAGGATGAAACCCCCACCGATCAGGCCGAACGCGCCCTTTTAGGCCAGACCACTCCATCCAAAGGGGGGGCCTCTCGGGTTGAAAACCTTTTATTAAGAAAAACAGACGCCGATCAAGCCCCGCAGGATATCCGCGCCGTCATCAATTCTGAAACCGCGGCTGATGCAGACACAAAAACCGGAACCGTTCAAGACCTGTTGGGGATAACACCTGAACATGACCCCCAAATTATTGATGCACGTGCAGAAAAAAAACGCCTGGACCGCGAAAAATCGGTCGAAAAGAAGAAATAGAAAACATACAGAGGTCCGCCCCCTAAAAGCCCCTAAAAGGGGGAGAAAAGGCTTTATTGTCATTTCTTCATCCCCCATAAAAAAACCCTGCGGGTTCATCCCAGCAGGGTTTTTTAAATTCATTTAAGAAATGATTAATTATTTTTTCTTAGCAACTGTTTTCTTAACAGCTTTTTTCACGGCTGGTTTTTTCGCCGCTGTTTTTTTCACGGCTGGTTTTTTCGCCGCTGTGGTTTTTTTCACGGTTGTTTTTTTAACCGCTTTTTTTACAACTTTTTTAACTGCTTTTTTAGCAGCTGGTTTTTTGGCTACAGGCATGAGAGTCTCCTTCAGAAGGTTTTGTTATAAAATCAATTGTGAAAGGTGTATCACGAAACATGATACAAAAATATTATAACGGAAATTCTAAAGACTTTCTAAATATTTTTAGGGCATCGGCCAAAACTAACCCCACCGCGCGTCTTTTTTGCAACACATTGGATGACACGTTTGGCCCCGCACGCGATACTCAACAAACATTTTTTCAAATATCCTAAAAACAATCCTGAATAGATTTATCCTTATACCATATATATTATTTACCACATTCCTTCTATTTGATCCGTTTATTTTAAAAAAAATTGATCTCAAAATTTTCTATTAAACGCAAAATTTCTTACCTTAAAAACACCTCTTCGCACCTGCAAAAAATATTTTTATATTTTTGCTAAAAAATGGATTTAAGGTCCCCAAAACGGTCCAAATCGCGAATCAGATCGACGAATCATCTAAATCAAGATACGATAAGGGGGTGGTCATACTGCCTCTAACCCCTCCAAAACCAAGGCCCTTTCCATGCCCAATCCCACGACACTCCCCCTTTGGAAAAAGATTGAAAAACATTACCGCACCGTCAAAGACCGTCAAATTATTGAGCTGTTTGATATTAATCCACAACGCTTCACCGGCATGAATCGTACTTTACCCGGTCTATTAATGGATTTTTCAAAAACGAATATCGATGCAGACGGATTAAAACTTCTTATTAACCTCGCACGCACCCAAAACGTTGACGGTTGGCGTGACCGAATGTTTGCCGGCGCGGCTATTAACACAACCGAAAATCGGCCTGCCCTGCACACGGCCCTGCGTCGTCCCAAAAATGACTTGGTGACCCTGTCGGGGCGATCGATTATGCCCGATATTCATGCAGTTTTAAATCAAATGCGCGTCTTTTCTGATCAAATTCGATCCGGCGCCTGGACCGGACACAAAGGGCAAGCCATCACCGATATCGTCAATATTGGCATCGGAGGACAAGATTTGGGTGTCCACCTCGCCACCGCGTCCCTATCCGCATTTCACCACCCCACGATACGCGCACACTTTATATCGAATATTGACGGTCAAGCGCTTTTTCCCCTGCTTAAAATTCTTGATCCTGCACGTACTTTATTTCTGATCTCTTCAAAAACATTCACAACAGAAGAGACATTGGCCAATGCCGCGCGGGCAAAATCATGGTTAACCGACAGCGGTATAAGGCTTGAAAATTTACACCAACATATGGTGGTCATCTCCGCAAATCCAAAGGCGGCTGACATATTGGGTCTGCCGACAGCCAATTTATTCCCCTTTTGGGATTACATTGGGGGCCGGTTCAGTGTATGGGGGTCGGGGGGCCTTGCTTGTGCCCTTATGATCGGATTCGATCGGTTCCGTGATTTCTTAAACGGCGCTAACGCCATGGATCGTCATTTTGCAACAGCCCCTTTGGAACAAAATATTCCTGTTTTATTGGCATTATGCGGTATTTGGCACATTAATTTTTGCGATTCCCGCGCCCTTGCCATCCTCCCGTATGACGAAAGATTGGCTCACCTTCCTGCCTATATTCAACAAATTGATATGGAATCAAATGGGAAGGGAGTCGATCGCGACGGCGAACCGATTGATTTTGCAACGGCGCCCGCCGTGTTTGGATCGACCGGAACATCCGCCCAACATTCATTTTTTCAATGCTTGCATCAGGGGCCGAATCCAATTCCAACTGAATTTATCGCCGTACGCACCCATGATCACCCTTGGGCCGATCATCATCGCCAATTGTGCGCAAATGCCGTCGCCCAAGCACAAGCCTTAATGATAGGAGAGGAAACAGACGATCCAGCGACCACCTGCCCCGGAAATCGCCCCAGCATTTTTATTGCGATTGATAAATTAGACCCCTATCATTTAGGAATGTTAATGACTCTTTATGAACATAAAATCTTTGTTCAAGGCACAATTTGGAATTTAAACAGTTTTGACCAACCTGGCGTTTTTTTGGGTAAAAAATTGGCCAAAAACTTGATCCAAACTCGAGGCAAGGGGACAGATTCATCCACCGCAACGCTCTGGCGGGTTTTTGAAGGGTAATATAAGGACAAACTTTCATATCCCCACTTGCCGACCTGTTCAAACAAACCCTATACTCTATATTGTCAAATTACTCATTTTTTGAATAATATCGCTCGTGTCCTTTCCCACCTCCATTGAACCTGTTACCCAAAGTCAGCTGGATGATATCATCCTCAAGCACGGCATGTTCATGCGTGGTAAACCCGGCGGGGGACGCGCATTACTCCGGTTCAAAAATCTTCAAAAATTAGATTTTAAAGGGGGCGACCTGACAGGAGCCGATTTTACAGCATCCATTTTACGGGGTGCCGTCATGACCGGTGGCAATTTTTCGAATGCTATTTTTTACGGATGTGACCTACAACAGGCCAACCTTGAAAATGCCATTTTCCGTCGGGCCGACTTTCGCGGGGCCTATATTGCGGGGGCCAATCTGTCCCATGCTGATATGACATCCGCCGATATGCGGGAAGGCAAAATTCTAGAACGCGGCAATGATGGACAAATAATCGAACGCGATGCCCCCGAAGGGCATGCCCCCAAAACGACCTTTACCGGCGCGCGCATGACCCACACCAATTTGGGGGGCGTCCGGGCGGCATCTGCTGATTTTTCAGATGCTGATTTATCTGGCGTCATGATCCGAGGCGCCGACCTGCGGAAAGCAAACTTTAAGGGCGCGAACTTATCCCAAACCGATTTATCGGGTTCGGACATGCGCAATTGTAATTTACAAAATACGGTGATGAACGGGACAATTTTAGAACAAATTGAATCGTCGGGTATAAATGACGAAGGATCAATTAAAACAGCCGATACAATGGGGGCCGTTTTTAACCAAAGCGAGCATAATTTAGAAGAATTGATCAACCAACATGTGATGTGGATTTCATCTGTTGGAAAAAATGGCACCCGCCTGGATCTGTCAGGATATGATTTACGTCAGGTTGTCGATCTGCGGCTTTATACCTTAACCGCTCTTATTGCCCGTAAAGCAACGTTTTTAAATCTGAACTTAAAAGGGATCCAACTGCAAAATGCATCTCTTGAAGAATCAGACTTTCGAGATTGCAATCTGTCCCGATCGGATCTTCGGGCCAGTATTTTGGACGGCGCAAATTTGTCACGATGCGACCTCACGGGGTCCAATTTGGGCCCCCTTCATTTCGGAAAATTGGATGATCCAAATCATAAAATCAAACCGGTCTCAATGGTGGGTGCCAATTTACGTTATACCCAACTGACTGGCTCAAATCTATCCGATGCGGATTTAAGCGGTGCTGATCTATCTTATGCCAACTTATCCCACGCCAACCTTGACCGTGCGAATTTGACCAACACAATCCTGACCCAAACAAAACTGGATGGGACTATTCAAGATCCTTTTCATAAGAAATAGACGGCGCAGAATAGACGAAATCAATGAGGATAGAGCCTAAAACTCTCTCCCCTCTCCAGTGAAAATTATGCTAAATATCGGATATGCCTGTCCTTCGAATTTTACCCGATCACCTTGTTAATCAAATCGCTGCCGGCGAGGTAATCGAACGCCCCGCCGCTGCATTAAAAGAATTGGTTGAAAACGCCCTGGATGCCGGAGGCCGTACAATCGATATTGTCATTAAACAGGGGGGGAAAACATATTTATGTGTTACAGACGATGGATGTGGCATGTCGCTTGATGATTTATCTCTTGCCTTGACACGCCATGCCACATCGAAAATGCCCGATGACGATTTGGTTCATATTCGATCAATGGGTTTTCGAGGCGAGGCATTGCCCTCTATTGGCTCTGTCTCGCATTTAACCCTGACATCACGGCAACCAGGGGCTGATACAGCGTGGCAAGTCACTGCAGCAAATGGAAAAATAACCAAGGCAATCCCCGCCGCACACCCCACAGGCACACGGGTCGAGGTATCTGATTTATTCCATACAACCCCCGCGCGGTTAAAATTTTTAAAAAGTGATCCCGCAGAATACACCGCCTGTAAAGATGTTGTGGTGCGTCTTGCCCTCGCGCGGCCCGATGTTGCGTTTTCATTGACACATAATGATCAACGCGTCATTCATGTGGGTGTTACAGATGGATCCTATGAATCACAACTTGCCTCACGCGTGCGCGCCCTCATGGGCGCTGAATTTCACGATCAAACTTTGCCTATTATGGCTGAAGATCAATCCGTGCAAATTACAGGACGAATTGGAAACCCTACATTCCACAAAGGGCAATCAAATCACCAATATTTATTTGTCAATAATAGGCCTGTGAAAGACCGGACAATATTGGGCGCCCTTCGGGCTGCATTCGGAGATATTATTCCCCATGATCGACACGGCGTTGCACTTTTATTCATTACCCTTCCAGCAGAAGACGTTGACGTGAACGTGCACCCCGCAAAATCTGAGGTACGATTCCGCGATAGCGCCCGCATCCGCAATTTATTGATTGCAAGCATTCGTACGCGCCTGTCGAGACACCAAGGAACAGCCGAACATATCAACGCATCAGCCCGTTCGTTTGACGCCTTTCAAACAAAAAATTTCTTAGACTCAAAAATTAATTCTGGTATGTCCTATCAGCGCGACTATGGCATAGGAGGAACCAGATCATATTCTATTGCCCCAAATCAATTATCGGATTCGACGGCCAATACCTATACTTCTTTATTTTTACCAGAACATTCCCTGCGATCGGTCGATACAGAACCCCAAAAAAATGACACAAACTTTTCTACATCCTATCCATTAGGTCTCGCACGCGCTTATATTCACAATATGTTTATTGTAGCACAGACATTAGACGGTATGGTCATTATCGATGCCCATGCCGCGCACGAACGATTAATGTACGAACGATATAAAAAATTTTTAGAAGAAACGGGTATCCCCGCCCAACGCCTATTATCTCCTGATATCATTACCCTAGATGATATACGCGCCAATGCCCTTTTAGAACACACCCAGACATTATATACCCACGGCCTTGAAATTGACTCGTTTGGACCTGATTGTGTGATGGTACGATCTGTCCCATCTGAACTTTCCGATCGACTGGATCTGCCACGAATCCTGACAGATCTCGCTGATGAAATTCTTGAAACCGGATCAACCGAAAGCCTATCAAACCGCATACTCTCATTTCTAGCGACCAAAGCCTGTCACCATGCTGTACGTGCCGGCCGCCCTCTGAATATTGACGAGATGAATGTATTACTGCGGCAGATTGAAGAAACACCCAGCGCATGCACATGTAATCATGGACGTCCAACTTTTTTTAAAATGGCCCTTGCGGATATTGAACGATTATTCGAACGGCGTTAACTGAAATTTCTCTTTCAGAAGGAAGCCCCCCCAGCTCGCTTTTTCTTTAAAAGTCTATCAAGTTCACGCACCATAATCCTCCATGAATCTTTTTGAAGAAGACTTGGATTTTTGTCCACAATATGAGCCTTTACGATGTCAGAAAACTGATCGATTTGGATTATATGAGGGATATCCGATGTCGATGTTTTTAATTTGAATACCGCAATTCCAGAATTTTTATCAATTTTTCCACGTGGAATAATCACCGAGCCCGAAAACACATGCCCCGAAATTCTAATATCAAGTGAATCGAAAATAATCGCTTTTTTCTGAACATTTAATTTTCCTGTAGCCAAAAACCCTCCCCATTTAATGGATACAACCGACGTTCCATCGATCTGATAATACCATTTTTTTCCGACCGCATGCGCCAATAATGGAATGCGTATAATGACAGGTTCGTCGCCGTAATCACCCATCATCACAAACGCTGCTACAGGTCTTTGGGTCGTAACATCGACCGGCCCTTCAATATTCCCGGTCCGCAAATGCAGCGCATATGGACCTAGAATACCGGGTCTCAAGATTAAATTCTGAAACGATGCGGTCACAATTGATGGGCCACCCCACAGATTTTGAAATGAGTCTTGGATAAAAAGAGCCTGCTCTAAAATCACATCTGGGAATGTTGTATCACGCACAAAAACTTGTTCTGAAGTTTTTTCTAGATTTAATACCCCCGTCATATTTTTAAAATCCATTTTTAATTCGGGGAATACACGATAACTTTTTAAATCATGCACGGTGGCCTGTACCCCTGTCATACCCCCAATCACTTGTTCTAAACTTTTTTTCGAAATATCCCCATTTCCACCAATTCCTGCCATAAATAAGGTCGCAATAAACAATAAAATACCTGCTACAACCGCCAAACGAATCATCCACCGCGTCATTAAAAAGATAATTTTAAAAATAAAATGACGTGACATCACGAATTCCTTTTTTTAAATCAAATTATTTTTACTGAATTTCCACTTGTACAAAAAAGACAATTTAGACCTTTAATTCGAGCCCAATTTTCTGAATCGATTTTGAAAAATCATCAGGGAACGGTGATTCAAACGTCATGGTCTCATCCGTTTTAGGATGTGTGATGGTAATCCCTGCCGCATGCAACATCACCCGCGGTTTAACCTTTATTTTCCGCAACAATTCAACATCACCTCCATATTTTGTATCCCCCAATAATGGACACCCAATATGCGCCGCATGAACGCGAATTTGGTGCGTACGCCCCGTTTTAGGTGAAAATTCGATCAATGCTGCAGGGATAATCTTTTCGTCATCTTTTGTACCCACCTTTGCCCGAACTTGATATTTTGTAATGGCGGGGTCTCCCTCGCGCATGACTTGCATTTTTTCTAAATCAGTTCCTGCCATCACTTTCCCAATCGGCGCATCGATAACACCTGTCAACCGCGTGGGAATAGGTGAGACCAATGCCATATATGTTTTAAAAACATCGCGACCTTTAAATTGTTCACCTAAATGTCGTGCGGCCGCCGCCGTGCGCGCAAGGATCAAAACGCCGGATGTTTCACGATCAATCCGGTGGACGAGACGCGGACGTACACCATGTACGATATAATCATCGAGTAACATTTCTAAATGCACACGTAACCCCGATCCGCCCTGAACCGCGAGACCCGTGGGTTTATCGATTACAAGCAACGTATCATCTTGATATAGAACTTTAATTTTTGGATGATTCTCGGTACGTTCTAAATTTGTTTTTAATGCCGCACTGCTCGCGCGCGAACGCCCTGTTTCATCTTCCAAAATTTGTGGCACCCGTACCTCTTGCCCGGCCGTTAACCGTGCATCAGACTTCGCACGCTTTCCATCAATTTTAACAACTCCCTTACGCAATAATTTCTGAATCAATACATAAGGAAGATCCGGACGTTTTTTGCGTAACCACCGGTCTAATCGTTGTCCATCATCATCAGAAGAAATTTTAATTGTTTCATGTGTCATAATTTTTCTTTCCGCGCGCGTAATGCCGCCCAATAATCCATTCGTTTTAAAATATCGCGTTCAAATCCACGTTCAACGGGCGTATAAAATCGAGTACGTACCATCATATCCGGAAAATAATTCTGGCCCGAGAACCCATCCGCCATATCATGATCATAAATATATCCTTCACCATACCCTTGATCTTTCATCATATCCGTTGGAGCATTTAAAATATGCTTTGGCGGCATTAATGATCCATGCTCACGCGCGGCCGTTCGCGCTGTACTATACGCTATATAATTTGCATTCGATTTTGGGGCCGTTGCGACATAAATCAAGCCTTGCGATAAAGCCAGTTCCCCTTCTGGACTTCCCATTCGCTCATAGGCTTCCCATGCATTCATAGTTACGATCAATGCATTCGGGTCAGCCATACCGATATCCTCAACTGCCATCCGTACGATACGTCGTGCAATAAAACGCGGATCTTCTCCCCCTTCGAGCATCCGACAAAACCAATAAAGTGCCGCGTCCACATCTGATCCCCGCACAGATTTATGCAAGGCGCTGATCAAATTATAATGCCCATCATCACTTTTATCATATAATGGACGACGGCGTGAGACCAATACCAGAAGCTCTGTTTCATCCAATATTTTGGACTGTGCGAATATTTGTTCAGCCATCGTCAATAAATATCGACCATCCCCATCAGCAATTGCGCACAACGTATCTCGTGTAGAAATCGTCAGTGGCAAAGTTCGACCCATATATTTTTCAGCGCGATCAAGCAATAATAACAACGCCGCACTATCTAGGCGTTTTAAAACAACGACCTGTGTACGGGATAATAAAGCCCCATTCAATTCAAATGAGGGATTTTCGGTTGTAGCCCCGATCAAAGTAATTGTGCCGTCCTCAACCACCGGTAGGAACGCATCTTGTTGAGCCTTGTTAAAACGGTGAATTTCATCAACAAACAATAATGTCCGCACCCCATTTTGCGCCCGAATGCGGGCCGTTTCAAATATCCGTTTTAAATCGGCAATGCCAGAAAAAATTGCGGAAAGTTGTTCAAAATGCAACCCCGACCCCTGCGCCAAAATTCGGGCCATCGTGGTTTTACCGCACCCCGGTGGCCCCCACAAAATTAACGAAGGTAATACGCCGCCAGCTATATAGGTTGATAAAATACCCCCTACATCGGTCAAATGCCCCTGCCCCACCACATCTCCCAGTGTTTCAGGACGCAGAGTATCTGCCAACGGTCTCTGCCCCAAAGTAGGCTTCCCATCGACTTTGGCAGAGTCAAAAAGTTCCAGCGATTTATTCATGTCATGACTATAACGACCTTTTTAAACCGATCCAATAAAAATGTCGAATTCAGACCTTTATTCTTGGGCATTTTCATCACTCATGATAAAGTAAGTTAAAATAATCATGAATCATACTGATGACGACATTTTAATCTCTCCCCCTCCCCCTGATTCGATTGAATCAGGTCGAACAACTGCATTTTTATTACAAAATTCCCTGGCCCAAACTGTTGAAAGGCATGAACCAGATCTCGTCCATGACCACGACGTAGAAGAAATTGTTGATTTTGATGATGGTGATATTTTTGACATTTCCCGCGCGCTGTCACGCGACCGTCATGAACGTGTCGCGCGCCTTTTGGCGGATTTAACGCCCGCGGACATTGCCGAATATATCGAAAAGGTTGATCCGACCACGCGTGAAAAATTCCTCGCACACCACAGCGAGGCCCTCGACCCCGATGTCTTCGCCTATATCCAGGAAGATGTTCTAGCTGGCATCTTAAAACACATGCCAGCACGTACCATTGCGACATTAATTAACCAACTGGAATCAGATGATGCCCTTGGGTTGATTCAATCACTTGATCACGAACCACGTGCCGATGTCATCCGGCACCTGTCATCCAAAACCCGCCTGGCCATCGAAGAGGGCCTCAGTTTCCCCGAAGATTCCGCCGGACGATTGATGCGACGCGAAGTCGTCGCAATCCCCCAATTTTGGACCGTGGGCAAAACACTCGATTATTTTCGAGCAGCGGCAAGTACCCTGCCCAATCATTTCTTGGATGTTTTTATCATTACGCCCGACCATCATATTGTCGGTAAAGTGACCCTTTCGCGCCTCGTTATGGCGGGACGATCTGAAAAAGTAGACGCATTATCCATCGAAGAAACTTATCCTATCCCAGCCGATATGGACCAAGAAGAGGTCGCTCTCCTGTTTAAGCGCGAAGATTTAACTTCTGCCCCAGTAGTTGATAATGATGGTCGATTATTAGGGGTCATTACGGTTGATGATATTGTGCATGTTATTGCAGATGAAGCCGAAGAGGATATTTTAAAAATCCATGGGGTTAAAGATGGTGATTTTTATCGTGGGGTCAAGGCCACAACAATATCTCGGTTTTATTGGCTGTTTATAAATTTACTGACAGCCATCTTGGCTGCTTATGTTATTTCATTTTTCGAAGAAACGTTATCGCGCGTCGTGGCACTCGCCATTTTGATGCCAATTGTGGCTGGCATGGGCGGCAATGCCGGCACCCAGACCTTAACTGTTGCCGTACGCGCCCTTGCCACAAACGAACTTTCGTCAACAAATATGTGGCGAGCGATTTTCAAGGAAACCTTGATTGGCGCGTTAAACGGTATTGCCTTTGCGATCATCATCGGATTATTCGCCTGGTTTTGGTTTTCAGATCCTGTTTTAGGTGGGGTTATTGGATCCGCGATGGTCATCAACCTGATTGTCGCCGGGTTTTTTGGCGCGATCATTCCCATGATCTTAAATAAATTAGGATACGATCCAGCCGAATCATCCACCGTATTTTTAACCACTTTTACGGATGTCGTTGGATTTTTCGCATTTTTGGGTCTCGCCAGCATATTTGTGGTTTAATTCCTTAGATGCCTGCTCCGCAGCATCGAAAGATTTTGACGACCAACCCCGGATCAGTGCATATTCGCCCTGTTCTTTTTAAATATGGATCCAATATGACGACCAACCCCGACCTTCTTGACCGTGCAAAACGCCACCCGGAAAAACAACGACGACCGGACCAGCCCATGGGCAAAAAACCCGACTGGATCAAGGTTAAAGCTCCTCAAGGAGATATATACAACGAAACACGTGACATAGCCCGGCAATTTAAACTAACCACCGTGTGCGAAGAGGCCGGATGCCCCAACATCGGCGAATGTTGGAACAAGCGCCACGCCACATTCATGGTAATGGGCGAGATATGCACCCGGGCGTGTAGTTTTTGCAACGTTGCAACCGGCCGACCCGATGCACTTGACCCGATGGAGCCCTTACGCATTGGGGTTGCCACCGAAAAATTAGGATTAAAACATGTGGTCATCACATCCGTTGACCGCGATGATTTGAATGATGGCGGCGCGGAACATTTTGTAAAAACCATTGGCGCGATCCGGTTTAAATCCCCCGGCACAACGATTGAAATTCTTACCCCCGATTTTAAAAATAAACCGGGCGCGGTTGAAACAGTCGCGCATGCGCGGCCCGATGTGTTTAACCACAATCTTGAAACCGTGCCGCGATTATATTTAACCATTCGTCCCGGCGCACGCTATTTTACATCGTTGCAATTGCTGGCACGGGTCAAAGAAATCGACCCAACTATTTTCACCAAATCAGGATTAATGGTGGGGTTGGGGGAAAGTCGCGATGAAATCGCCCAAGTCATGGATGATCTGCGCGCAGCCGATGTTGATTTTTTAACCATTGGCCAATATTTGCAGCCCACACCCAAACACGCACCCGTTGATCGGTTCTGGACGCCTGACGAATTCGATGATCTGGCCGCCATAGCGCGCGCCAAAGGATTTTTAATGGTGTCATCATCACCATTAACGCGGTCGTCACATCACGCCGGGGAAGATTTCGAGGAGATGAGAGCAGCGCGTGCAGCAAAACTTTCCGCATAGACAGCCGTTATCGCCGCGCAGGCGGGGATAACGGCAAAAAAGTCTTATCACTTAAAATATTTTATTACTAAACCAACTCATATATGCTGGATCCCCGCCTACGCGGGGATGACAAAATTAAAATGCCAACACACACTGAACAAAAAATCCTCCCCTATACCCCCGATCAACTTTTTGATCTGGTGGCCGATGTTGAACGGTATCCAGAATTTCTGCCGTGGTGTTTGGATTGCCGCATCACAACCCGTGAAAAAGAAGATGTGTTCTTGGCCGATTTGATCATTGGATATAAATTTATCCGCGAAAAATTCGGATCACGGGTGACGCTCAACCGCAATCTACATACATCTCTCACCACTGAAAAAACCCCCAATACCCCAACCATTCAGGTCGAATATATCTCGGGCCCCATGCGATATTTGTCGAACAATTGGCGATTTGTGGGCAATAACAACGGCACAACCACGATTCATTTTGATATTGATTTCGAATTTAAAAATGCGATTCTTCAGGGATTAATGGGCCTTTTTTTCCACGAGGCCATAAAGCGGATGGTCAGTGCGTTTGAAACAAGAGCACAGGCAGTATATTCAACACGTTAAAATGCCTATAAAATCTTTGGTATAAAAACATTTTTTTCAGGAGTATGTTTTGAAAAATAATCTAACGTTAAAAAATTAGGCTGACCTGTACGAACATCATCAATACGACTAGCAAGGAGTGCTCGATAAAGCGAAAGTTGTTTGGGATCTTCCAAACTATACCCAGCTATTTTTCCACGATGTAACTCTATAAATGTTACCACTAAGGGTAAAATCTGTGCTTCAAAGCTTTCTTGATCCCGCCCCTCAATAGGTTTTCCAATTGAATCAATATAATGACGGGTGTTTTTTTGCCCACTTCCATTTGATTTTGATAAATCTAGACCAAATAACCCCATATTACAGAGCGCATTTGCAACGACTAGCGAGTAATCTTCTGAAATTTGAGTATATAAACTCCCAATTTCCATTTCACTTCCAGCCATTACCTTATGAAAGGTATCTTTTATCAATGCCGCTAAAAAACCCAATGAAGAATCTTCAGGGGAACAACCTATTAACCTTAGCAAAGAATAAGACTCTATCGCAATTTCCTGAATCTCTTGACTTCTTAACTCTTCTATCGAAGATAAGGACAGCGCGCGTTTTAAAGATTTCAATGCTTCAGGCACATTTTGGCTGCTTGCCATGCTAATCATTTTACGTGGTATATCACCATAAGTAAGAAGTGCTAGGTTGATCACTGACTGACATGTAAATAGATCCTCCTGACCAGACTGAGAGGCCTCCAACCAATCTTTTTGAATAAATATCGGCCGTCCATTCATCGCCCCGCCCTCCCGTAATAAAAAACCCCGTTAAGGACAACGGGGTTTTGAACAGAATCAACAGAATAAAAGAGGGCCGTGTGCGCCACCGTCTGTTTGCGGCGCATATTGAAACGGGCAATGTAATTACGACGCTGCGCCACCTTTCGATCCTTTGTCCTCTTTTTTGGTCGATGTAACAGAACCACCCGACATGAATGACCCGAAACGACCTTCGAATTTTTTCAACTGGCCTTTTTCAACGACCTTGGCCTCGCCACCCTGCCACGCCGGATGCGTTTTTGGATCAACGTCCAACCGCATCACATCCCCAGCTTTACCCCACGTTGTGCGTGTTTTATATTCCGTACCATCGGTCATCACAACCGTAATCTCATGGTAATCGGGATGGATATCTTGTTTCATCATGTATTCCTTGTGTTGGGTGCGACGGCAGAACAAGTGCACCATGCACCCGAGTTCCTTGGTCCGTCGGCCAAAAACTTGACTGTTTTATAGAGGGTTTTGCGCTGCAACGCAACTAGATTTTACACAAAAAAGACAAAGAAAAATGTCATCCCGAAAACGCCAAAGGCATTATCCAGGACCTTCTGATATATAGGAGAAAAAACTGCAAAATGTCCCGGATAGGCCCTGCGGGCCTTCCGAGATGACAAGTATTTGAAAAACAACACAAAAACATTTACTTGACGAGCGTATTGGGCTTATGGTTATATGATTTCCATGAACACAATGTTGGCCCCTTTTTATTTTAACGCGTTTACCTGGTTTACCACCGGGGCGCGTTGATTTGGTCATAACGGTTTAAATACCCCCAACAAATCGACAAAACGCAGCCTCCCCAAAAAACGGTTGGGCTTTCGTGTTTTTATTCCCTTTTCCCCCACGTAATCCCAACCCAAGTTTAAATCACAGGGGCGGGAAAAATGTGAGAGAAAAATGCAAACTTATGCAGAGACTTTAAGAAAATTGCTGGCCGAACGACCCGGACAATCCGCCGCTATTCCTCAAGGACAGAATCATCCTCAGGGACAAAGCAGAATCAGCCATTTAGGGCGCAGTCATAATGATCGCGTTACGAAAATCGTATGCGGCTGTCGACCCAAAAATTAATCCCGGACAAACGCAGACACAAAAATTATAGGAGTGTGTAAAAATGACGGCCAATCCACCAAATATAGATCTTGCTTTACCATCACCCATTTTAATCCCTGTTTTCCCAATCGATAATGGCGAGATCGCGGCCACCGTTCCGGCCGAAGCAATCGAAATTTTATTAGGGTTACCCCCATCCAATCATCCTCATGTTCTTTTGATTTGTGATCACCCGTTAAGGCTACATCATCATTCAAACGAGACTTTAAAGGCCGGACAAAAACTTTCTACTGATTATTCTGCAGCGATAAAAGGTTTAAATTTAAATAATCAGATGACCGTATTACGGTCATCTGAATTATCAAGCGAGTGCCACAGCAATATGCTGAGAGCAAATTTAGCCGTTGCCCAACGTGCAACGCCCCCTATTGCTGACGGTGTAACCAGAACGATTATAGCGATCCAATATGCACATCTACACATAACTGGGCATCACATTCATATGGCCCATGGTATATATGATCAAGAAATGACACGTGCACGACATATTTTACGAGGGCAAGAATCCCAAGAACATATTCGACACATTGAACCCGGCATCCAATATCATGGAAAAGGTCCAATCCGAGATTGTAACCCACTCGCTATGGATTCATCGAATACACGCCGGATCAGCGCGTCAAGTTTTTTAGATTCTTTAGAATCGGGTCAACCCATTTCAAACATTCTTACAAAACAGTTTACCAATGTTTCGATACCTGTTGGATGTTTAACCTTGGACCCCAAAGCCCAAGATAGGGCAAACGAAAACGCCATGAGCGCGGTTATAAAACGACTAGAAATTGCAGAGAATCTCTATAATAAAAGAGGTATAAATTCCGTTCCCGCCTCTATTTAAACCTAACTCCACATATTTTTCTTATCAAACACCCCCAAGCCCCCTATAAATAAGTATGGAAAAAAATAACGCCGTCCACCAAAACGTGAATATCTCTGATTCCTCTCCCCCTCATCCCGGCCCTCTCCCCGCAAGCGAGGAAAAGGGGACCGCCCCCACTCCCATGATGGCGCAATATTGGAGTATTAAGAAACAATACCCCGACGCGTTGGTATTTTATCGCATGGGCGATTTTTTCGAATTATTTTTCGATGATGCACGGGCGGCGGCCCCGGTGCTCGACATCGCGTTGACACGGCGCGGTAAACATGACGATACCGATGTCCCCATGTGTGGTGTCCCCGTGCATTCATACGAATCCTATCTGGCAAAACTTATACAACATGGGTTCCATGTCGCAATTTGTGATCAGACCGAAACCCCTGAACAAGCAAAAACACGCGGCGGGGCCAAAGCATTGGTCACCCGCGAGGTCATTCGCGTCATCACTCCCGGAACCATTACAGAAGAAACTTTACTCGACGCCCGAATCCCAAATTATCTGGCCGCCGTCACGCAAATACGGGGACAAATGAGCGTGGCATGGCTCGACCTGTCTACCGGATCGTTTATGACCCAATCAGTCACACGGGACACGTTGGCCGGGACACTCGCGCGGCTCGCTCCACGTGAAATTCTTATTCCCAATCGGCTATATACCCAACCCGACATAGCAAGTACATTAAAACTCTATGATCGCGCTGTGCACGTACAACCCGACAGTCTATTTGATTCAGATAATGCAGCACGGCGATTAAACACCCATTACGACACACATACAATCGATGCATTCGGGGCGTTTGATATTGCCGAAATGACAGCGGCCGGTGTCTTATTAGATTATGTCGAACGGACACAAAAAACAACAGTCATGCACATCGCCCGCCCCGTGCGCGTTATGGGTGATACGTTATTGCACCTTGACGGGGCGACGCGGCGCAATTTGGAATTAACGGAAACATTATCGGGCAGCCGCGCTGGCAGTGTGCTTCACACCATCGACCGTACCGTAACGTCGGCGGGCGCACGGATGTTGCAACGGTGGATTTCTGCGCCGTTACGAGATCTTGTGACCATTACCACACGCGAAGATCAGATTGAATATTTTGTTGGCACAGCGCCGTTGCGCGATATGTTGCGCAACGCGTTAAAATCAGCCCCCGATATTGAACGCGCCCTGGCACGTATTGCGCTTGATCGTATGGCACCGCGTGATTTGGCAGCCGTGCGCGATGGATTAGCAACGATTGCGACCATCAACACTCATTTGCACATACAACCCGATCTTCCTTCTGCGATCACCGATATTATAGCGCAATTGCACCAATCCCCCGATACGCAGGTTTTGCAAGATACCTTATCGGCGGCGTTATCCGACACGTTACCCGCGACAAAAGATGATGGCGGATTTATCCGGGCAGGATATGACACCGCGCTTGATCAAGCAAGGTCCCTACGCGATGATGGTCGACACCGTATTGCCGCCCTTCAACAAAAATATGCGACAGACACAGGTATTGAGACATTAAAAATAACCCATAATAATATGCTTGGATATTATATCGAAGTATCATCCAAACGTGCCGATGTTTTATTTGCGCGCCCAGCTGATTTCATTCACCGCCAAACCATGAGCACAGCGACACGGTTTACGACGACGGAACTGGCCGGGTTGGAACGTGGTTTGATGCAGGCCGGCGCGCAAGCCCTTGCCATTGAAATGCAAATTTTTAAAGATTTGTGCGGCAATATTTTGCACGCGCGGGATGAAATAGTTCAATTGGCGACGGCGCTTGCCCATCTTGATGTCGTTGCGGCATTGGCCCAATTGGCGGTTACCGAACATTATACGCGGCCCACCATGCGCAATGATAATACGTTCGATGTGCGGGACGGGCGGCACGTGGTAGTCGAGGCTGCGCTTCGCGCCGCCAATACGCCCTTCATCGCGAATGACGCGCATATCGACGACGGTCAACGCCTGTGGGTATTAACCGGTCCGAATATGGCTGGAAAATCAACGTTTTTGCGGCAAAATGCATTGATTATTCTCCTCGCGCAAATGGGGTCGTTTGTACCTGCATCGTCCGCAACGATCGGATTGGTCGATCGTCTTTTTTCCCGCGTGGGCGCCGCGGATGATCTGGCCAAAGGGCAATCGACATTCATGGTCGAAATGGTTGAAACGGCCTCGATTTTAAACCAAGCCACCGCGCGGTCATTCGTGATTTTAGATGAAATCGGGCGCGGCACGGCCACGTTTGATGGACTGTCCATTGCCTGGGCAACATTGGAATATCTACACGATATCGTTCAATGCCGCGGGTTGTTTGCCACGCATTATCATGAACTGACTACCTTACATGATCGTTTGCGTCACGTGCATTTGGCAACAATGGAGGTGAAGGAATGGCAAGGTGACGTCGTGTTTTTACACCAGGTGCGAGACGGTGTCGCCGCCGGGTCATACGGGATTCATGTCGCGCGGTTGGCGGGGTTGCCGGTCGCGGTCACCACACGCGCCGATCAAATCATGACGATGTTAAGCACGGGCGATCAAAAACGCGCAATTGACACACTGGCGGGGGATTTGCCGTTATTTGATTTTACAGCTGGCCCCGCACGCGCCGCGGTCGAGCCAAAAACGCAGGCGGTGATTGATGCCATTACCGCGCTCGACATCGACGCCCTGTCCCCGCGTGAAGCGCTCGAGCGGTTGTATGAATTGAAGAGTCAAATAAAATAAAAGACCGTCATCCCCGCGAAGGCGGGGATCCGGCATTAATTTCCTCTTTGCCGCCCGACATAAATCACAGACACAAGAATAACATTCATCAATAACAAGACGACTGGATACAAGGCGGTTGCAATACTATGTGACTGGATCGCCGCAACCGAAAATCCATGTTTGAGCATCGAGATGGAATGCCCTGATATACTTTCTTCGCGCGGCTTTGCCCATGATTTCCGAATGGTTGGATAAAAGGCAAACGCATCAATAGCCGTAACTAATATGGCCGATGCCGTGGGGTCTTTCGTGATCAGCCACAACGGAATTGCGCATAACCCAACGCAAAACGCAATCCAATCTGATCGTTTATAATCCCGATCCCCATAAGAAATGGCATACAATAAAATGATTGTCGTTAACATCGCGGCAACACCCGTTGCCCATGACCCCGGCCCCGCGCCCGCATACACTTGGATAATAAACGCAATCCACGTCAGTAACGCCCACAAAATCCACGTAAATAAATGAGGTCGTGTTTCACCGCGTAAGATTGAACGTAAATAGACAAGAAATGACCACGCGGCCAGGGCAACGCTAATCAGACCGAAAGTTTCCAGATATCCTATACCAGTCATATCACCCCCTCCGTCCGCCTCGAGTGGGACACCTCCCCCTTTCAGGGGGAGGACGATATTAAGTATCCAAGAAACTCCGCAATTTACGCGACCGCGACGGATGTTTCAATTTGCGCAATGCTTTCGCTTCGATCTGACGGATCCGTTCGCGAGTCACATTAAATTGTTGGCCCACTTCTTCCAACGTGTGGTCGGTGTTCATCCCAATCCCAAACCGCATCCGCAGTACGCGTTCTTCACGCGGGGTTAATGTCGCCAAAACGCGCGTGGTGGTTTCGCGCAAATTCGCGTGCACAGCGGCATCCACCGGTAACAACGCATTTTTGTCTTCAATAAAATCACCCAATGTTGAATCTTCTTCATCCCCAATTGGGGTTTCCAAAGACACCGGTTCTTTCGCAATTTTTAACACTTTACGCACTTTATCCAATGGAATGTGCAACCGTTCGGCGAGTTCCTCAGGTGTCGGTTCGCGCCCGATTTCGTGCATCATTTGGCGCGATGTGCGCACCAATTTATTGATCGTTTCAATCATGTGCACGGGGATACGAATTGTCCGCGCCTGGTCCGCGATTGACCGCGTGATCGCCTGACGAATCCACCACGTGGCGTATGTCGAAAATTTATACCCGCGGCGATATTCAAATTTATCCACCGCCTTCATCAACCCAATATTTCCTTCTTGAATCAGATCCAAGAATTGCAACCCACGGTTTGTATATTTTTTCGCAATCGAAATCACCAAACGCAAATTCGCTTCGATCATTTCCTTTTTTGCACGGTTCGATTCACGTTCGCCCTTTTGCACGGTTTGCACAATGCGGCGAAATTCGGCGAGCGGCAGACCAGTTTCCTCGGCCAATCCGGAAATTTCATCACGCAACGCCTTAACGTCGTCTTCATGTTTTGAAATAAACTTGATCCAGCCTTTGCCGGTATGTTTCTTGATGCGCACAAACCAGCGAGGGTCGAGTTCATGCCCGTACCAGTTTTCCAAAAACTCTTCGCGCTTAACCCCGTTTTCAACGGCAAGCCGCATAACTTTTCCTTCAAGGCCCACCAGTTCGCGATTGGTCGTGTAAAGACGTTGGATCAATTGATCGATGCGCGCATTGTGCAGGCGCACTTCGTTCATGAGCAGAACCATTTCGGCTTTCACACCGTCATATTTCTTATTCAGAGCCGGTTCAGGTTCCTTTGCCTTGGTAATAATCTCGATCCGTTCATCTTGAAATTTACGGAGTTTTTTATATGTTTTATGAATCTTGTCGAATTTTTCAAGAACCTGGGGAAGCAGTTCTTGTTCCATCGCCGATAATGTAACGATTTGTTCATCGGCGCCTTCGGCCCCGACCTCGCCTTCGGGCTTTTCTTCTTCTTCTTCAAAATCATCGGCCGCCGCCGCATCTGACCCATAAGTCGCATCCAAATCGATAATTTCGCGCAGGAAAATGTTGCCCTTTTTCAAGCCCTCGTTCCAGGCAATAATCGATTCAATTGCAAGCGGACTTTCACACAATCCACCAATCATCATTTCGCGCCCGGCTTCGATCCGTTTCGCAATCGCAATTTCGCCCTCACGCGACAGCAATTCAACCGTGCCCATTTCACGCAAATACATACGCACCGGGTCATCAGTACGACCTAAATCATCTGAACTAATATTCCCGCCACTTTCGTATTCTTCGTCGGCGGATTTTTCAGGCGTGGCCGCCGGGGCATCTGAATCTTCGGCATCCCCATCCACCATTTGAATACCAATATCTGACAACGTCGCCATTGCGTCTTCAATTTGTTCGGATGAAAATTCCTGGGCCGGCAGTGCCGCATTCAATTCATCATAAGTGACAAACCCCTGATCCTTACCTTTAGCAATCAGTTTTTTTAAAATCGTCTGCAATGATCCTTTCGGAGTCGAAGAACTTTCGCGCACATCCTCGGCCGAAGCTGTCGGTACAGGAGCTGATTTGATTTTCTTTATTTTGGAGACCGGTTCTTTTTTAGGCAGGGCCATATTTTTCTACACAATCAAAAATTAAAAATGACAAAAATAATCGTGGGCATTCACCTGAACGCCACTTTATCGTCGCAAAAAATCTTAAAGTCCCGCATCAACCCCTATGTTGGTCATGCAAAAGACAATAAACAAGCACCCCGAATCAAATCAGGATTCCATCAACATAGGACAATTTCGTCAAAAACGACAGGATTTTCAAGGGGGAATATGACAGAAAGCCATAAAATAATCAAACAATCTATTTTTTATTATACTTAGATCTAAAGTTAGCGGAGAGCCGACCTTGGTGTAATTATTTCCGTAATATTATTATCCGCCGCAGGATATGTCTCATCCTCCTGATCTTGATAAAGCTCTCCCAATTTTTTCATATCTTTTTGAACACTTTTATACAAAGGCCACATCAGGAGCGGGATGATCTTTTCAATTTCATCGCGGTCCATCATAATCGGAAACCGTTTTCCACGATGTTCAACGGCTTCGCCCATCGGTGTAATTGGAATCCCAATTTTTTTCATTGTATTCCATAATTTTTTCTCAACAATTGCCACAAGATATTTCGTATCGCTCATTTTTGCATACGCTTGAACACCCAATAACAACGCGACTAGGGCACACGACGCACGCACTGGCGATCTCAACTTGGATCGGTCCATACGCCCCATTTGACGGAAATTTTTATCAATTCCTAATCGCGAAATTTCAGCATAATTATGGCCACTCTCTTTTATCTTTAACAAAAGATCATGATTTATTAAATCCCCACACACTTCTTCCATAGGTAACCGTTGAGGTCCCTGCTTTGACCGTCCGTGCACGAATCGTACACACCCCATCGATGTATTCAAAGGTTTAAAATGAAGAACAATCTGAGTTGAAATTGCATCAAACACATCTCGTTCAATTTCATCAGCATTCCCAGGTTCATACCCTAATTCATGACAATAAATTTTATGTCTTAACCGATAGGCTGATTCTTTTTGATCCAACGTAAAGGCAGGGGTGATGGCATATTGATTACTAAAAAGCGAGAGCACTTCTTTTGCATCACTATAATAAGATAAGTATTTTTCAATAAATGTCATGCGGACCTTGTATTTTAAATATGATAAGTCATGTATATAAAGCATTATCTCATTAGATATGTTAAATATTAATGTACATTATATGGTTTATGCTTATAAGCCTATTTTTGTTACATATTGCCTTTTTAAGGCACCCCTGCCACTCTTTAAACCATGACCCCTTTTCCCCCTCGATTTATGGATGATATTCGTGCGCGCATCGCGCTGTCTGACCTTGTCGGTCGACGTGTGAAACTCACGCGCGCAGGGCACGAATACAAGGCATGCTGCCCGTTTCATAAAGAAAAATCACCCAGCTTTTATGTGAATGATGACAAGCAATTTTTCCACTGTTTTGGGTGCGGCGCCCATGGTGATATTTTTGGGTTTTCAATGCGTTATGATAATCTATCTTTCCCTGAAGCTGTTGAGCGCTTGGCCACCGAAGCCGGATTACAAATGCCTCAATTTTCGCCCGAAGATGCAACACGCGCCGCAACCCAAAAAACGCTTTATACTTTAATGGAGAGCGCAACGCAGTGGTTTCAAGATCAGCTTATTCTGCCCAAAAACCGTGATGCTTATGAATATTTAACAGGACGTGGATTAACTTCTGAAACCATATCAAACTTTAAATTGGGATTTGCCCCTGATGATGATGCGGCGATGATCCGACATTTGATACATCAAGGGTTTACAGAAGACCAAATAATTGAAGGCGGACTCATGAAACATCGGGAAAATACCGGTGCACCTTACGCGTTTTTCCGCGACCGTGTCATTTTTCCAGTCATGGATCGCAGTGGCCGGGTTATTGCGTTTGGGGGCCGAGCTATGCCCGACCATTTGCGCCCTCCAAAAAATCCAAATTTTAAACCACCTAAATACTTAAATTCGCCCGAGACTCCTTTGTTTCAAAAAGGTAAAACGGTTTATGCTGTGTCACATGCCCGCGCAGCAGCTACAGCCCAAAAACCCATTATCGTTGTCGAAGGTTACATGGATGTCATTGCTTGTCACCAGGCAGGTATGACCGGAGCCGTCGCACCCTTAGGTACAGCACTCACAGAAGACCAAATTTTATTACTTTGGAAATTAATTCCAGGTCCAGAACGCACGATTATTCTGTGTTTTGACGGTGACCCTGCGGGGCAACGCGCTGCAGCACGCGCCGCCGATCGCATGTTGCCATTACTTAAACCAGATCATTCCGCCCGTATTGCATTCTTACCAGACGGCGAAGATCCTGATACGTTAATCGGGAAGAAAGGCGTCGTCGCCTTCCAGTCAATTTTGGCGACAGGTATGCCTCTAGCTGAATATTTATGGGAATTGCATTCCCACGCGCGGCAATTAAACAACCCTGAGGATCGTGCTGGTTTGGACGCCGAAATCGACGCTCTATCCGCAAGAATCGTTGACCCTAAAACAAAATATCATTACCAAAATTTTTTCCGCAATAAAATGCGCGAACGGTTCAAAACATTCTCATCCCAACCACGCAACTATACTGGAGCAGACCAAAAAAAATACAAACAGGGATTCCGGCACGATGGTACCGAGTTTAATTATAAGAATTCCTTTACTTCTAGCCCAACCATCCGACCGATCGCTCGTGCAGGAATGGCCCAAACTCAAGGGGGCGATGTGCTGCTTGCAACGCTCATCAATCACCCGAATATATTCGATCAAGTTGATGAAAAAATTGGATTTTTAGATTTGGGTGACTTAACACGCGATACCCTACGCCAAACAATCATAAGCGTGTTGTCTACCCCCCCAGCCATTGCCAACGATTCGTCCAACACTCCCAGCTGGACACGGATCGATTTGATCACACATTTATTAAAATACAATCCAGAATATACTGATATTATTCAATATTTAATGTCAGATACTGTGATGATACGTGCCGCGTTCGCCCGTCCAACCGCCAGTGACGAGGACGCTCGAGCGGGATTTGAAGAAGTATTTGTCAATATTCAAAAGAAGACATAAAAAAACGTATCATCCCTGGAATGCTAAAGCCTAATCATCCCGCTGTGTACGTTCTTTACGTTCATGACGTTCTTGCGCCTCGATTGACAAGGTGGCAATCGGACGTGCATCCAATCGTCCCACCGAAATCGGTTCGCCTGTCTCTTCACAATAACCATAAGACCCATCTCCAATCCTCAAGAGAGCCTCATCAATCTTAGAAATCAGCTTACGTTCCCGATCACGGGTCCGCAATTCAAGTGCGTGGTCGGTTTCTTCAGATGCCCGATCCACAAGATCTGGCTTTTGAAGTTCCGTTCCCTGCAATGTGTCATGAACCGTATTCTCGGCTTCTCTCAATAATTCAATCTTCCACTTCAAAAGCTTGAGACGGAAATATTCAAGCATCACGGGGTTCATAAACTCTTCCCGATCGCGCGGGACATAATCAGGTGATACAATCACAGAACCAGGCACATTTATGTGTATTTTTTTTACTTTTGCAGTCATAGGGGACGTCTCAGGCTTTCTCGTTATATTTTTAGAATGTAATTTAGACGGAACAGCAGGTTCCAATTTTTTTGGAAGAATTTGCTTCGATTTCACTGGCAGAATAATTTGTTTTTGAACCAATTTGCTTGCTTTTACCGGGGTTTTTGTGACATTGGCCTTCTGCGATTTATCCGCCGCCTTCACCGTTGGCTTGGCCAGTGGTTTCCCCGATGATTTTATAGTTTTCTTAAGCGACGATGCCGAAGATGATTTCGGTACAACAACAACTTTTTTAGTAACAACTTTAGACTTCGGTTTCGATTTGACCGATTTTGCCGTAGGTGATTTTTTCGGCCCCGTTTTAGGTAGAGCCGGTTTAACCCGTGCTTTGGGAACAGATTTAACCTTCTGTTTTGGTTTGGCTAATTTAGCCACCCCTTTTTTTGGTGAACTGACCATCCTACGACTCCGGAAAACGGCGTAAATATTAAAATACTATATGGCGCAAAATCGAACCTTACAAGAGGGGAATCAAGCCTATACACAAGCGACTTTAAATCTCATCTTCCCGAATCATAGATAATTTTGCAATTTCGACCTGAGCCCGCAGATCTATTTCATCAAGGATCGTCGTTAAATGTGGATCATGAATTTTCTCACGATGACCCGCGACAACATCGGCAACATCAATCATATGGCCAACAGTCAATGTCCCCGTCAACATCCCCATACGCAAATCATCAAGTGTGGTTAAAATAGCATTCGCGCGCGCAGTCATGCGTTTGCGGGCTGCCCGTTCGGTCGGATCTTCGCTCGATTGAGCGTTTAATAACACATCCAATGCCGCAATATTTTGCGTGGCCGACGTCGCAGAAACATCATGAATATCCCCTGCCCCCATTAATCCCAGAAAAAGAGACGGATCCAGCCCGCCACTCGCGGCCATACCGGCCCGTCGTGCAGGGGATGTTGTATTCGATTTAGAAGGACCTTCAATTTTCATGGGCCCATCGTACAAGATTTTAGGAAGAGTGGCTATATGAATATTACAGGGTTTAAGCCCGCGCCAAGATGGCACAATCAAAAAAAACCGGGGCGTTCTGCCCCGGGTTTTGTCTCGAAAAGTTTTTATTTGAACGCGATCCCGGACTGCGCCGAAATGACACCCAAGAACGATTAAAACAACCGCAAAATCGCCTGTTGGGCTTGTGATGCCAGTGACAACGCCGTAATCCCAAGAGATTGACGGGTTTGCAACGACAGCAATTTCGCGCCTTCTTCGTTTTGATCCGCAAGTGTCAGTTTATCCGACCCTTCCTTCAGCGTTTCAACCAAACCTTTTGTGAATTCTTCACGGGTCTGAATGATCGACAAATCGTTGGAAAGTGACGAACTAAAGTTACGAACCGCTTCCAAAGCTGCTTTAACATCAGTAATAACGCTATCCGCAGCCGTAACTGTTCCAAAACTAATGTCCGTTGAAAGGCCCAAATCACCTGTTTTTAAAGATGATCCAACAGTTTCTAAAAAGCTGGAACGATCTTCGTTAAAATAAGTTTTCAGAGTATCCCCATCCAACAGATTCACACCGGCATAAACGGAGTCATCCACCAATTCATCAATTTGACCTAACAAACCAACGTACTGGCTCTTTAAGCTGGCGAGCTCACCAGAACCTTGGGCAAACAAAATATTTTCAGTCCGGGCGTTACCACCAGGCGCATCAATATCAATCTGAGTTGTACCGCTGTTTAAAGTATTCGCAAATGCCCCGAAACCAAAGTTAGCGACCGCATCACCACCGGCGTTATCGTCAACCCCGACGATGACACCCGTGACGCGTGAATCCAAAGATTCAATTTTAAATTGACCGGTTTCTTCGTCAAAAGAGGCCTTAATAAATGGGTTTACCGTCGTGTTATTATTGATATTATCAATCAGCTGCCCAACAGTACCCGCATCAATTGTTGTACCACTCAAAACGTCATCAAACGTTTTTTGTGATCCATCGGCCAATTGAACCCGCACGACGATATCATCGCCTGCGTTATCCCCATTAAACCGAGAAGCATTTGTATCATCGCGTAAGGCGGTCAATGTTGTCCCACGTTTTGCCGTAGCCCCAGTTCCGTTATCGGAAAAGGCCAAGGACTCAAGCTCGACTTTATTCGACGCCGTAAAACCAAATTGAGCCGACGCCGCCAAGGCTGAATCAAGAGCTTCAGCGTTTCCGACATATTTACCAAGACCTAACGTTGTGGCCACACGTTCTGCCGAGAATACCGCACGATAACCGTATCCTTCTTTGGCGTTTACAACCAACTGACCTTCACTGTCCAGTTTTGCTTCAAAAATTTGGCTGCTGTCGCTATTCCGACGAATACCATTAATCACATTTACCAAATCTTCAATCGAGGTGACTTCATCATCATCCGTAATACCGCCATCGGCACGAAATGTAATCACATACGTACTTGCCGCCGCGGCACTCGCATCATTCACGCGAACGAAATCGTTACCATCTTCAAACACACTGAGGGTCAATGTATCTGCAGCTGTAATCCCTGCTGTGGTTAAATCATCGATTGCCTTCAGGTTTGCGGTCCCGGTCACACCGGCAACGACTTCACCCGAGCTCGCTGTTTCACGAGCACTGGTTGCCAACGATTCGGCTTGTTCGACCAATTTGGTGATCGAAGAGGTACCTTTATCTGCAGCTTTAACGGTTTGAATCGATTGGCCGATCCCGTCAAGCAAACGGGTTAAATCGGATGACCGGTTCGATAAAGATTGCGCCGCAAAAAAGTTTTGGGGGTTATCAAGCGCGCTGTTCACACGTTTACCGGTGGACAACCGCAATTGGGTGGTATCAATAAGGGATTGTGTTAATTGAAGAGCCTGCAAGTTACTACGTAATGCGGCCGAGAGGACGACGTCTGCCATCTTTTTGATCCTTTCCTAGGGTGTTAAGATGTATAGTTGATGGCATTCCCGCCACCTTCAATAAGGATACTATCAGATTCGTTAAAGACCGGTGAACAAAAATAACGCTGCTCTTAATTTTTTTACATTTTATTTAAAAAACAAAATGTTAGAAAGATTTTTTTGCCCAAAACTGATACATACCCTGAAAAGTTTGCGTATGTTTTTGTTCATAATCATGCCAAGCTTGTAAATCATACAAAGCTCCCTCATGTGGGTAGGCCTTTTTAAATTGACTCATCGCCACCTGATCCAAGTTAAATCCTTGAAATATCAATCTACGATCCGCCAAAATTTGAGCGATTTGAGGTATCGTATAACGTGTTTCTTGAACATGGAAAATAAGATCTCGACAGGTAGATAGTGTATAAAAATCACTCCGATGTAATAATCCTCGCAATGGATGATCCGGGCCTGCCTGAATAATTTCGGCTCGATATGACTGAATAGATTCAACATCCGGTCGTACACCGCGTTTTGCAATATCCAGGCGAGCGGCAACAATCGCCTGACGTGCAATCTCACTATACAGACCCAATTTGATCGTCCCACCGGGCTTAAGTAGTTTTAATAATATGTCTAGTCCTTTTAAAGGATCCGACAAATGATGCAAGACACCTGATGATTCAATGGCATCAAAACGACGATCCCAATCCCCAAGTTCTAAAATATCCGCTTGAATATAATCAATATGTTTAATATCCATTTCATCTGTTTTACGTTTAGCATAGGCCAAAGACCGCCGCGATAAATCAATCGCCGTCACCTGTGTATTTCGATACCCTAACCCCACATACAAGGCATGACGTCCTGTCCCACAACCCGCAATCAACATTTGAATACGATCAGCTTTACGAGGAGCAAGTGATAAATAATTCGTGGAGCCTGAAAAATTTACACCGCTCCAACGCGGATATGGGTTTTCCATGTACATTTGTTCGACTTGTTTTGATACACCATCTTGAATTGACGTCAACGATGGAATCCCTTTTTCTGCCAGAACTTGCTCGCGCATCACCTCCATCACTTGGGTTTTTACAAAAAACCCTAAAACATTATGACCGGCAAGATTCTGGGCGCTTTTTAAATCTAAAATTGAAAGCAATGGGCGATAACATAAAACAGATAAAATTAAATCAACCGGAATATTATTTTTCTTAATTTGAGCCTTAATATAGACAATAGCTTGATCACAAGATTTTTGTTCATCTGGTGTTACATCATAAACATATTCATTTGACCAATTTTGAACTGCCAATGCTTTTAAAAAACGTCGTTCAATATCCGATAGACCTGACTCTTGTACACAAAGGCGATTTAAAAAAATTGCCCTGATCTTTTTAAAAAGAATTTCAAATACGTAAGATCTATTAATTAATCTTTCTAATCCCAGGCACAATAAATTAAACCCAGATTGATAAAGAAGATCATCTGATATTCCTGCCTTTAAAATCTCTGTCAAAAAATTCTCAATTTTGGTCGATGGTGTTAGATAATTAATTTCTGGCAATGAATCAAAAACAACCCAATAAGTCAGCTGATTCTCCCAAACGGCTGTCAAATAATCTACATTTCCACCTGGATAAGACAGGACACGATTGAGTACCTCTACTATATCTGGCTTAAACGATTTAAATCTTACATGTTGAAAGACATTAATCCATAATGTGCGACATGATGCATCATCCATATTCTGATGAATCATTTTCAAAATATGTGCAGAGGCATTTGCCAAATCCCCTGAAAAAGAAAGATACATTCCCAAATATCCATGAGCTGATAAGAAACTTGGGTAATTATTGACACAATCTTTCAAATCTGTGATTGCCTGATCAACGGCTCCAGATTCCACGTTTAGGATTGCCAATAATAAAACACTCTCCTTCAATTCTCGGACTGAATTATCTCTGTTTAAATAAGACCGCGCCGATTTTGGATCCCCCATACGCCAAGAACATAGTGCCAAATTATAAAAATATTCTGGCCAATGCACTAACCCATTTTTAACACCTGCCATCAAAACTTGATGCGCCTTCACTGGATCTTTTCTTAATAAAAAAACACAAGCTCGATTATTGATCAAATACATACAATGAGGTGCAAAGGGTACCGCCCGATTTAGATATTGTTCTGCAACATTTGGATTTCTTAATTGAAGATACAAGGCACCAATCATATTTAATAAATCGGGGTTTTTTGAATTTTTTATCAATTGAGGCTTCAATAACTCAATCGCCTGATCAAAATCAGAGCTTTTACAAAATTCTATGGCTTGATCTAAACTATTTTGATCAATATCGCTTTGACGTAGCCCCTTTAGATTTAATAGATCCAATGGATATAAAAGATCAAAATCCATAACGATCTCCAATGATCGTGCTGGACGATCATCAGAAATACCCAAATTCTGTTTTTGTTTCAATTTCTTTGACATTTGATATTCAGGGTACTGGAAATATATTATAAAAATCAACTCATAAAAAAAGACTGGCCCGGACCTCGGATCGATTCTCGATCGTCATTGGTGCCGGGCCAGCTGAACCTCAGGCTTTAATAACCCATTCTGGATTACCTCAGGTTCAGTAACTCTTCGGTCATCTGATCGACCGTATTAATGATCTTTGTCCCCGCAGAATAGGCCCGCTGAGTGACAATCAACTTTGCAAATTCATCGGCCAAATCGACGTTTGATGATTCAACCGTTGATGATTCAAGAAAACCCGCACCGCCTTTTCCAGCTTCACGCAAATTTTCCTCGCCCGATAATTCCGTCTTGGAATAAGCTGTCCCTGAAACTTCAGCCAATCCGTTCGAGTTCGAAAATGTTACAAGCGGTGTTTTATAAAGTTTTGCAGACGCCCCATTCGAAAAACGCGCGATAACAAAACCATCACGATCCACCGAAATTCCGGTTCGAAGCCCTAATTCAGCTCCATTTTGATCGGATGAAATAACGTTATAATTTCCGGCAAATTGTGAGAAACGCGTCACATCAATAGCGATATCTTGAGGTTCGGAACCATTCCCCCAATTTAAATCCGTCAGTTCAATATCAATATTTGCATTCGCATCTTGCGATGCATTAATCGATCCATCCGCATTAAAATTCATTAACCCCTTGGTCACAACACCGCCATTGGGATAAAGAACCGTCATCTCCCACCAGCCGCGCGTATTTGGCACCGTTGAGTCGGCAATCGTTGGAAAATCGGCCTGGTTACGATCGGTCGACGAAAATCCATAAGGATTTGTTGCAGATTGTGCCGACGAACCATCCAACGTAAACGGTACATAGGTTTCAATCGTTGCCGGCGATGTTGGATTTGGAAAATTAAAGGACCCAAAAAGTGCGGTTCCCGTCAAATCATCCAGAATTAAACTATCCGTAAATGTCTTTGCTTGAATAACCAACTGACCCGTTGGTGTTAAACTCGCATCAAGTTCATCGCCTGATCCATACGCCGTGTTAATTTCATCCATTAAATCTCCAATTGTATCAATCCGGATTTCCCCGACCCCTGCCGCAGCGCCTACAATATATGTCTGAGCTGCCGTGCCTGTCGCTTGCACCGAAAATGTATTCCCGGCCGCAATCGTTCCAACGCTCGTCAATGTTGTTGATCGTTCAAGTCCTACCGTGACGTTTGTCACCGCATTTGCCATCGGTCCAATAATTTTACGCAATTGAAATGTCAAATCCTGTGACTCACCCAACGTATCATATACCCGTAAAGCCCGTGTAAAATCAGCAGGATTTGTTTGTGGAATTGGTAACCCTGTAAAAGACCCCGCCCCAACCTGAACACCCGCCACCAATGTTCCGTTATTCAAACTTGTTTCTTGAGCATCCAGGTTAATCGCAAGCTCTCCCGATGTTGTAGACCGTGTTAATCCCCCCAGGAAGGCAACGTCAACCGGTTGCAAGGATGATAAATCACCTGATGCAGCCGGAATATTATTATCTGTATCCAATGGCCAACCATATAAATAAAATCCAGCTGTATTCCGCAAAAACCCAGATGCATCTTCTGAAAAAGATCCATTTCGCGTATAGAGAAATTCTTGACCTGCTTCGTCTAAGGGTGATCGTTTAATTGGAAAAAATCCGTTTCCTGAAATAGCAACGTCGGTAGATGACGATGTTTGTTGAATTGGTCCCTGCTGATCAACCCTTTGAATACGGTTGACGGCAACGGTCCCTGGCGAATACCGAGATGACCGACCTTCTGTCGTTACCAAAGAATAAAACGCAGCTTCCGACCGCTTAAAACCGGTTGTATTGACGTTCGCAATATTGTTCGAAATCATCGCTGTCGATTGAGATTGCGCGGATAACGCAGAAACCCCTGTATATAATGAACCAAATAAACTCATAAATTTATCTCCTATACGTTTGTTTTAACTTTAATAACCTTAATCTATAACTTAAACAGGTGGGGTTGCTGGAGGCACTTTAGCATTCAACACATTTCCAATCGACACAGCACGATCTCCAATCAATAACATGATCGCTCCATCCTGCATTTCAATCCCCTGAACACGACCTTCGGTAACAATCGTCGATGTAATTGATTTACCATCCTGATTTAAAGCATCGACATAAACGGTATACGTTCCCGAATCCATTTCTGTGCCCGCACTATCTTTACCATCCCATGTCACATCGTTTTTACCGACCGCTCCACTTACATCTTTTGTATAAACCGTATCTCCTGCTTCATCGACAATACGCATTGTCGCTTTGGTCGATGCTTCGGCCAGTGAGTACGTCATTTTTACGGGTGATGTTCCATCAAAATATGCTTCGCTACTAATATAGCTGGCATCCAACCCGACATACCCAAGTGCAACAGATGTAGCCGATGACAATTGTAATCCCAACAATGAATCCAATTTCTGATTACTATTAATTTGTTGTTCCACTTGGCTAAACTGAACCAATTGATTTGTAAATTCGTTTGAATCCATGGGACTTAATGGATCTTGATTTTGAAGTTGGGTGGTCAGCAATCTCAAAAAATCATTAAAATCACCCGCAAGCGATTGCGATGCCGCATTTGTTTTTTGTGCATCATTTGTTAACGTGCTGATTGTCGATACCGTAGTCATAATTTAAATTTCCCTATTTTCTATACGACAATATTATAGCGTGTAATCCCCGTTGATGGATCAACGCTCCATTCTTCACTTGATTTAAATTCGAACCCAGCGATGTCATCACTCTGTCCAACATCATTGCCATTCTGATTATTCGAACGTGTCATAAACACATCTGAATCTGAACGTTCAAAGGCTCCTTGATCTGCCAATGAAAAATTCAATGACCCCGGATCAATCTGTAATCCTGTATTTTCAAGTGCCGATTTTAAATTATTCGAATCCTGCTCCATTAACCGCAATGTGTCTGATTTTTCAACCATGATATCTGCACGCACAGATTTATCGCGACCATAACTCATTTTTACTTGCATTTTCCCAAGTTCAGGTGGGTCAAGATGCAATGTAAATGATCGTGTATCACGATTTTGAGCAATCGATTGTAAATGAAGGATAACGGCTTGGGTTGTCGTATGCGCGGCGGATGTTACCCCCACTTCCCCTCGTCCACCGGCTTGTGAAGACGATGCAATGCTAGGCGATGCTTCGTTTCCTTTCGCATTTTGAATATCTAAATCTAAATTAATATCCAAGCCTGCTAAAATATCGATCGATTGATCTGACATTAATATGGTTGATGATTTCAAATCCCCCTGCGCGGATTTTTCTTCGATTAAAACAGGTTTATACGTATCATTAGCAGCCAGAAAGTTTGCGCTATATCCATTATTATCGGTTTGGAAAAAAATTTGATTTTCCGCCTTTATCGGAACCGCTTGTTTCAAACTATTCATGTCTTTATTCATTTTTCCTGAAGGTACAGTCCCTCCTTCAGAGAGAAATGCTTTTAATTGGGCAGGGCCCCCCAAAGGAAGATCCGCATTATTTTCAACCGCCGTTACAACCGGGACAGATTCGGCAGAGGTATTTTGAACTTTTTCCAAATTAATTGCCAAAACACCCGTAATATTTAAATTATTTTGAACTCCTCCAAGAAGACTATCTTGGGGGACATTCGAAAGAGCCCCAGAAGAAAGGACAGGAGCCACAGGATCTTGCGTATGAAAATCTTTTAATACCCCTGCTCTCTCATCTGTCGCTTTTTGAGTCAAATTTAAACCAAACTTTGCATCCGTAGGAATCAGATTTTCCTCCGTAATACCTTCGGTATTTAACCCACCTTCTATTCCAGCATCAATCACAGGATCCGTTAAAACAATCCCTTCATCCGGACCAGTAGCCACGGGCGTTAAAAATGTTTCTGTAATCAAATTATCTCCCATTTTTGCAACGGGCGTTGGCGTGATTTGACCAAAGGCCCCCATTAACATCGCCAAAAAATCACCGGAGGGTTGCGGGGCCCCAAATACGGCACTGTTTTTTGCGGGCACCTGACCAGAAGTGGATGTTGGTGTATACAAATTTGTTACAGAAGATGTCATTTTAAAATTCCGATCTTAAAAAAATTAGGCCCGTTCAGAAACGCCCGTTGAAATCGCTTTGTTGGGACGTACGGTTAAAACACCATTCGATCCATATTGAGCGCCACGCCGCAAAACAGTATCTCGTGCAACATGAACAATTCGATCACGTAACCTTGAAAAACCACGAGCAGCACGATCAAGAACCGAAGAATTTTCAACCCGAACATTCGATAAATCACGTTCCAGTCGACGCAAGTTCTCTTTTGTTGTATTTGGTAAATCCTTTAAACTTGTTTTATGGGCCAATAATGCCTGAATATCAGATTTATAAATTTCATAAAGATCGTTTTTAATATTTTGTAGCTGCCCAAAAACTTTAATATTCACCCCTTTAACAGCTTCTGTTTCTTGCTGAATAAGAATAACCAAGGCCTGCGTTGTTTCTTCCAACCGCTTGACCCGTAATGAGATATTCATCTGATCTTCCGTCGTTAAAACGGCGTCCGATCCTGTTTTTTCTTGGCTCATATCTTTGATCTCCTCTTTTTGTGACACACCTTCTCTTTTATTATCTCTGTCCATTTGCGGCTTCTTGAGCTTTGATCATCGCCTCTCGTACAGGTGATGCAAGTCCGATGCCACCGGCGCGCGCCATAATTTTTCCGTATTCATCGGCGAGCATCCCGCGAAACACATCTTCACCTTTACCGCCGCCAAACACATCATTCACCTCAACCGTCTCCAGCATCGGCTTAATCATTTCGGCCAAATACACAGCCTCAAAATCACGCGCGGCGGCATTTATTTTTTCATTTTGTGTGCCCCCTGCCCCAGAATGATTGGCCGCACTTCCCGCTCTAATCTGCGCCATATATTCATCACGCGTGGCGGACACGACGCCAGAGAGGGCGGTCGACGACGATGATGTTAATGGCACAAGACCCGGCATTTTTTACCCTTTCCTATAGAATTTTAAAGCGTTTCAATATCGGCTTGTAAGGCGCCGGATGCCTTTAAGGCTTGTAAAATTGAAATGACATCACGTGGCCCCACGCCCAAGCGGTTCAATCCCGTCACCAATTCCTGCAAGGTGACACCCGTATCCAATACGCCCAGCCGTACATCTGCCCCCGTATTCACATTCACATCCGTGCGCGGTAAAACTTCGGTATTCCCCCCTTGAGAAAAGGGCGAGGGTTGCGAGGCTTCGGGTGTTTCCGCAATTTTGATTGTTAAATTCCCCTGCGCAATGGCCGATGGCGATAATCGTACATCTTGCCCAATCACAATAACTCCTGAATTTTCGTCCACGACCACGCGCGCCACTTGATCGGGTTGTACGGGTAAACTTTCAATATCTGTAATTAAATCGACAATATTACCGGGATATTTTTCAGGGCGTTTTAACACAACACTCCCGCCATTTTGCGCTTCGGCCACTGGTGTTGCCAAATATCCATTGATCGCACGTGCAATCCGCCGCGCCGTTGTAAAATCAGGGTTACGCAAAGATAACCGTACAGACGGCAAATCCGTCAATTTAAAATCAATCTCACGTTCAACCAATGCGCCTTCCGGAATGCGCCCCCCGGTTGGAATGTTCTGGGTAATTTTTGCCGCGGCCCCCCCGGCGGTAAATCCTGAAATAATCAACGGCCCTTGCGCCACCGCATATACTTGACCATCTGCGGCCATCAACGGCGTAACCAATAACGTCCCGCCTTGTAAACTTTTTGCATCCCCCAGGGCAGATGCCGACACATCAATCCGTGCGCCTTGGTTCGTAAAAGGTGGCAGCGTTGCCGTCACCATCACCGCGGCGACGTTCCCGGTATTCAATTGTTGCCCCCGAATATTGACACCCAAGCGTTCGAGCATCGCGATCAAAGATTGTTGCGTAAAAGGCGAGTTATTCAACGTGTCGCCCGTGCCGTTCAACCCCACGACCAAACCATACCCCACCAACATGTTATCCCGCACGCCTTCGATATCCACAATATCTTTGATGCGCGTGGTGGTCGTTCCGGCCTGCGGCGCGGTGGATGTCATCATCACGCACAAGGACAGCATCAAAGCGGTGACAATCCGAATTGTAAGAGGGCGAACGGCGCAGGAATTTATTTTGGTCATATTATTATCCTTTACTCACCCCACACAATAGGGGCGGCAGATAAGACAATGCGAAACCCGTGCCAAACTGAACATGCGGCCTTACCCCTCTCCCGTTGGAAGAGGGGGGGACCCATTCAATCAAGCACAGCGAGGATGAATGGGGGGGTGAGGGTATAAAAACGCAACAATATTACCGCATTTATTCCTTGACTATATTCCTGTGTTTAG
>CAZLPZ010000013.1:0-43242 GCA_964561535.1 uncultured Pseudobdellovibrionaceae bacterium
AAAGATAGAGAAAGAAAATGAAATAAAAATAAGAATAAAGATCAGTTGATCGACCGGGGGATTTCCCTCTCCCCTTGTGGGAGAGGGTGGCGAGGCATTGCCGAGCCGAGAGAGGGGGGTAAATATCAAGAAACAAGAATTTCTTTTGCCCCCTCACCCGTCACGCCCGTTGGGCGTGCCACCCTCTCCCACAAGGGGAGAGGGGAATCTCTCATACTTCCTATCCAAATTTAAAAGTTAAGAATGAGAATAGAGCCTAAACCATATACTGTCCGCCATTGGCCGACAGGGTTGCACCGGTGATATACGCTGCCGCATCACTACATAAAAACGCCACAATCCCCCCAATTTCCGATGGTTTTCCCATACGCGAAACTGGAATTTGTTTCACAATCGCGGCAATGACATCCGGGTTCATCTCGGCCGTCATGTCAGTTTCAATATAACCGGGGCATACCGCATTCACCGTGACCCCTTTGGCCGCGTTTTCCAAAGCCAAGGCCTTGGTAAACCCAATCATGCCCGCCTTGGCCGCGGAATAATTGGTTTGTCCCAACTGTCCTTTTTGTCCGTTTATAGATGAAATATTGATAATACGACCAAAATTTTGGTCACGCATGCCAGGCACAACCGCGCGGCACATATTAAAACATGAATCCAAATTCGTTGATAAAACCGCGCGCCATTGATCGAGTGTCATTTTATGCAAAAACCCATCGCGCGTAATCCCTGCATTATTCACCAAAACTGAAATTGGACCGAATTTTTCAATAATTTGGGCAACACCCGCGGCACATGCCTCAAAATCAGACACATCAAATTTAATCGGGATAATCCCGTCCTTAGCCTTGGCATCCGCCGCTGCTGCCTCATTTCCGTGATAGGTCCCGACCACTGTATACCCGGCCGCCATCAACGCCTTGGATATTTCCCGGCCAATCCCGCGTGTCCCGCCAGTGACGATTGCTGTTTTATTTGTCATGTTTCACCCATCTATTAAAAATTATGCCGCCTTAGATTTTAAAACATCTAAAAAATTCTGAACCTGCGCGATTTTTGACATCAAACGCAACGCGCCATCATGATCATCACGACTGGCCGCAATACAACAATCCGCAACGACTTTCACCGCATAATCACGGTCATGTGCATCCCGCGCGGCGGCCTGAACCGCCATGTCCGTCGCACATCCCGCAATCACCACATGGGTTACATCATTATTCCGCAATATTAAATCCAGCGACGTACCATAAAACGGGCTGACCCTGTGTTTCGTCACAACCATCTCGCCGGGTTGTGGTGCAACGGCGCTATGAAATTCCGTTCCCCACGCGCCCAATTGAAATGCGCCGAATTTTCTGGCCACCCCGAATAACAGGGATTGTTCGGGACATTCAGCGTAATGAGACGAGAACCCCACGCGCACATGAACAATTAAATCATTGTTGGCCCGCGCATGGGCCAATAACTGTGCCGCATGATCCAACCCCTTAAATTCAAGATCAAACGCCGCATACCCCTTACCCGCGATTTTACCGTCGGGGTGGACAATATCATTGATGAAATCAATCAATATATAAGCGGTTTTTTGCATCATTCTCTCTCCACACACAACGCAATTCCCATCCCGCCACCAATACACAACGTCGCAAGACCGCGTTTGGCATCACGTCGTTTCATTTCGTGTAATAACGTGACCAATATCCGCGCTCCCGATGCGCCAATGGGATGTCCCAAGGCAATCGCACCGCCGTTCACATTTGTTTTTTCAAGGTCCAGTCCCAATGCGCGCGTGACCGCAATCGCCTGGGCCGCAAATGCTTCGTTGCTTTCAACCAAATCCAGATCCGAGACTTCCCACCCGGCCCGCGCCAATGCCGCCCTCGATGCCGGAATCGGCCCCGTGCCCATCACCGACGGATCAACGCCCGCCGTCGCCCATCCGGTAAGTGTCGCGAGTGGCTTTAACCCGCGCTTGTCGGCTTCCGACCGTTTCATCAACATGACCAAGGCCGCACCGTCATTAATACCCGATGCATTGCCTGCCGTCACTGTGCCCGTCCCATCCGTTTTAAACGCGGGTTTTAACCCCGCCAATGTTTCGACCATGGTGCCCGCACGAGGGAATTCATCAACCTTAAATTCCACCGTTTCTTTTTTAACCTTAATCGAAACAGGGACAATTTCATCGTTAAATTTTCCTGCTTTTTGCGCAGCCTCCGCGCGTTGTTGAGACACTGCCGCAAACGCGTCTTGATCCGCCCGTGTAATGCCAAATTGGACGGCGACGTTTTCAGCCGTGACCCCCATATGATATCCATTAAAAATATCCCATAGTCCGTCATGGACCATCGTATCAGTGAATGTTGCTGGGCCCATTTTAATGCCAGACCGCAAAATAGCCGCGTGTGGCGCATTGCTCATGCTTTCTTGCCCGCCCGCAATCACGATCGATGCATCGCCCACCAAAATGGCCTGAACACCCAACATCACCGACCGCAAACCCGACCCGCAGACCTGATTAATTGTCATCGCGGTTTTATCATACGGAATACCGGCCCTAATCGCCGTTTGGCGCGCGGGGTTCATCCCGGCGGCCGCCGTTAAGACCTGACCCAAAATCACATTATCAATGTCGCCTGGCGCAACGCCCGTATCGGCGAGCACCGCACGTAAAACCTCTGCGCCCAGATCTGACGCAGATAACCCCGCCAAAGCTCCATTAAAATTTCCAATGGCCGTACGCCGCGCAGCAACAATAACAACAGGGTCAAGACAAGGAATAGACATGAGAAAAACCGATCGGAATCGAATGGACAGGACGCGCATTCTAGATAAGGCGCACCGGTTAAAATAGCAAGGATTCGCTCATGTTGCGGTGCAGTAAATAATAATCCTTCCCCCTGAAAGGGGCCCGCGTGCGAAAGCACGCACAATATAATCCTCCCCCTTTCAGAGGGAGGACATGCCTCATTCGATCTATTTCAACTCCCTCACCAACCCCTGCCACACCAATTTCTCGGCACGAACACTACTCATCATACCAATATGCCCAATATCGGGGGTCATACACACAGCATGCCCGGGTCCGATGATATCAAACAATGCCTGCGCCGTTTGCGGTTCGACCAATCGGTCCCGCTGGGGCACGACAACAACCGACGACGCGCAACGCAATACGTCCGGCGTGATCCGCGTCCCCGCGACGCTCCAGGTTCCTTGCGCGGTTTTGTTGTGAATATACCAATCCCTCAAGCACCCATAGGCCAATTGTCCCGGCAAATCGCGCCCCGACCGCAACCAATCCTCGATTGCGATAAACGTTAAAAATTCGGGGTCATTCGCCCGCAACGCCCCAAACCGCGCAAATTTTTGGGCGGCCATATCCGGATCAATCATCGCAAATAATGCCTGGACCTGGGCGTTCGGCAATACAGGGGTCGTATTCAACAACAACCCAACCGAGGGCACCCATCCTTGAACTAAATGTGTGAGCTGAGGATCTCCCACGTGAAAATCCCAAGGCGTAGCAAGATACACCGCGCGTGCAATATGATGGGCCATAAACGGCATCGCGCCCGCCATCAACACCCCTCCCATACAATACCCCATAACAACGACATTCTGCCCGGATATCTCGGATAAATTTCCAACGGCAGCCGCCAACCGATCGCGCAGCAATTTATCCAGGCTTGTAACATCCGGATCCGCCGCCGTATCCCCCCAATCCAGGATATAAACATCAAACCCCGATGCGACCAAAAATCGCGCAAAGGACCGATGGGGTAAAATGTCAAAAATCTCCCAGCCATTAATCAAAGATGGGATCAATAAAACAGGCCGTGCATGCGCTGTGCGTCGCCCTGGTACACGCAGCAAACGAGATACCCCCGATGTCCACACCGATGTCATGCGGCGCCTGATGGGCGGCACGTCACATCGTTGATATTTTTGAATACCGACGATCATCGCCGCGATTTTTTGCTGCACCTCTATACTCGTTTGCTGCACGCCCGAATACAAGATCGATTGAATCATATGAATCCACAAATGATCCGGACCAGGGCGTTCATATGTCGCACGTTTTTGTTTAACCATGCCCCTGTTTTACGCGGTTTTATGCCCCCTCACAAGTCGAACTTTGCTGCGCCGCAATTTTGTGGTATAGTCGTTTCATATAACAAATACTCCCCCGGCAAATTTGGCCGGTATGACAATTTTTAAACGCCTTAAATATATATTCAGGACCTTCATGTCTCCCACCCCCAAAAAAACAGACAAACCCACCATCGTCAAAAAATATGCGAACCGTCGTTTGTACGACACCGGCCGCAGCAGTTATGTGACACTCGAAGATCTGTGCGAAATGTTGCAACAAGGATATGATTTTATCGTGATTGACGCCAAAACCGGCGAAGATTTAACGCGGTCTGTGTTCACCCAAATCATTGCCGAGCAAGAATCGAAAACCGATCAAAGTTTACTACCCACCAATTTCTTGCGGCAGTTGATTGGGTTTTATAACGGCAAGATGACGGGCCTTGTCCCCAATTACTTGGAACAAGCCATGAATGCCCTCTCGGAACAACAAGAAACCTTTCGCGACCAGATGAATAAATCCATAACAAATATTGGAATGGGCGGCATGTTCCCGGGCCTGCATGCCCTTGAGGATCTGCAAAAGAAAAATATTGCCATGTTTGAAAATGCAGTCCGCGCGATGACCCCGTTTCAAGTCCGCGGGGATGATACAAGCGGCACAAATGATTTTTCAACACCCAAAGGATATGGGTCACATTCCGCACACAAGGCCGAACGACCCGCCACACGACCTGAAAAAATCGCGGTCATCCGGCAACAAATCGCGGAACTCCAACGAGAATTAGATAAATTGCAACGGCAGTAAGAAAATAGCCAAAAAACACAAGTGTCATCCCGGCGCAGGCCGGGACCCAGAGCGATTATTTCCCGAGATCCCGGCCTACGCTGGGATGACACTACTTCCATTCCATCACAATCGGAACGCCCGTCGCAATTTCACATTCTGCGATATTCTCCGGCGTGTTTTCTCCTAAATGAACGCGTAATGCACGCAACGAATTACCATGTGCCGCAATCAAAATATTTTTCCCTGCAATCAATAAGGACCGAATATGCGTATCAAAATAAGGACCAACGCGTGCAACCACATCCTTTAAACTTTCTCCCCCGGGGGGAGCGATATCATAACTACGCCGCCAAATTTGAATCTGATCTGCACCATACCGAACTTTCAGCTCATCTTTATTAGCCCCTGTTAAATCCCCATAATCCCGTTCGCGTAAATCATCATCTCGCGTAAATCCCCATGTGCCATCGGCGTTTTTAAGATGATCATTCAACGGGGTCGATGCACCGATCGCAATTTCTGCTGTTTCATAGGCCCGACGCAACGTGCTTGTAAAAACGGCATCAAACCGAATGCCCATGGCCTTTATTTTTGTGCCCGCATGTACGGCTTCGACCCGACCTTGTGATGAGAGTTCCACATCGGTAAACCCGGTAAATCGGTTTTCGGCATTCCACACCGATTGTCCATGCCGTAATAACACCAAAGAAGCCATCATATTTTCCTTATAACTTTAAAAAACTTTTAAGAACGCCCTTTTAACCCCGAGCGCCATTCCCGCCTGCGCGAGGGTAACGAATTAATAAAAATACTACTACCCCAATCCCTTACCAAATCTTAACGGACGTAAATGTATGATGTATCGTCCGCCCTCCTTAAACTTCGCCCTGTTTTTGGGCCGATGAACCACAGATTTTCAAGGGATATCCCATGCGCCTGACCCTTTTAGTCCTGATTGCTGTTGCCCTTGCAGGCTTTGGAACCTATTTTTATACAGCATTAATGCCCATGACGGCCAAAAAAAACCCTGTGATATCAACATCACAGAAATCTCAAAACATGTCCTCTACCCCAGCGGCGGCGCCAGTAACCATATCTCGTCCCGACTCGTCATCATCCCTATCTGGAATTGGCGCACTTGGGTATATCGAACCCCGGTCCCGCATTTTACGAATCTCACATGATGCTGGACCTGACGGTGCGCGCATTGAAAAGTTAAATGTTGAAACAGGGGATGTTCTTCATAAAAATGACACAATCGCCGTGTTCAGTGATTACGGTCGAAAACTGGCCAAGCGCGATTCAATTGCCAAGGATATTCCGCGTCTTCAAGCCCAACTTGGATCCGAAAACGCCAATTTAAACTATGCCAAAAATGACTATCAACGGATCAAAGATGCATCCTTGGGCGCAATTACGATCAATATGAAAGAAAAAGCACAACTGGATATCAAACGTGCCCAAGCAAACATTCAATCCATCGAATCTGAAATTGAGGCGGCGCGCGCGAATTTGGTATTGGCCGAAGAAGAAATGGTTCAATCTCGCGTTGTGGCCCCTATTAATGGCACTGTCCTTACCGTTCATGCCCGTGCCGGCGAACGGGTCGGTGAAAAGGGAATCATTGAAATGGCAGACCTAGATCATTTGGATATCATTGCCGAAGTATACGAACAAGATATCGCCCGTGTTACAATTGGACAGGCAGCTGAAATTACCGTACCGGGACTCGACACACCCTTGGCTGGAAAAGTGTACGAAGTGGGCCACATGGTCCAAAAGAATAATTTAATCGACACGGACCCCCTGGCGTCACGCGATTTACGCGTTATTCCGGTACGCATCGAACTGGGGCCCGATACACCTGAACCCCTAAAAAACATGCTTAAATTGCAAGTTAGTGTGAGGCTGATGTGATCGGCCTCTCATCATTTTTCTTTGCCTTTCGTCTTGCATGGCGGCAACTTATTTTTGAAAAAGGTAAATTCTTTGCCGCCATTTTGGGTGTGATGTTTGCCTGTATTCTTGTTTTTATGCAACTGGGATTTCGAGACTCACTTTACGCGAGCATGACACTTATCCCTCAGGACTTAAAAGGTGATCTTTTTGTTCAACATAAACAGACTGAAGCCCTGTGGCGCACTGTTGAATTTCAACGATCTGAACTGATGCGTGCCTATGCCAGTCCCGATGTCATCGATGTCGCGCCCCTTTATTTATCATTCGCAACCTGGCGTAATCCTGAAACATTTATCAAACGTACAATTATGTTCTATGGATATGCCCCAGAAACAGAAGTTTTTAATAATCCCTTGGTCATCAAATTTAAAAATCAACTCAACCAAAAAGACACCATCATTTTTGATCGACTCTCCCGACCTGAATTTGGCCCCATTGAAACTTTATTTGATAAAAATGGCCCTTTTTCAATCGAGGCCAATAATTATAAACTAACAATTTTAGGGACTTTCCTTCTGGGTACTTCTTTTTCAACCGATGGCAACGTCATTACAAGTGATCAAAATTTTATCCGCATTTTCCCAAACCGAAATTTAGATCAAGTCAATCTGGGGATTATCCGACTAAAACCTGGAAGCGACATTCAAGCCACTAAGAAGAAACTTCAGAATCTGTTATCAAATGACGTTAATGTCTTTGACCGCTCCGATATTATTTCTTTTGAAAAATATTACTGGACAACGATGGTACCCATTGGATTTGTATTTGGATTCGGCGTTATCATGGGGTTGATCGTTGGCATGGTGATTGTCTACCAAATTCTTTATACAGATATCGTCAATCACATTCGCGAATTTGCAACGATGAAAGCCATGGGATATCGACATTTTTATTTGGTTCTTGTCGTATTTGCCTCATCAACTATTCTTGCTGTGATTGGGTTTATTCCTGGATTCTTTATTTCAAAATTTCTCTATGCTTATTCCGAAAATCAAATCTATATCGAGATGCCTATGCCAACATCCAAAATTATTTTGGTCTTTTTGGCCACATTAGGGATGTGCACAATATCCGGCATTATCGCCATCCGCAAATTGCGTCAAGCCAGCCCCGCGGAGATGTTTTAAATGACCGAAAATCTCGTCTCCGTTCGCCGCCTCAATTTTTCATTCGGATCGGGTGATCTTGAATATCATGTCTTAAAAAATATCTCACTGACCATTCAGGCCGGTGAAATCATTATTTTAACCGGGCCGTCAGGATCTGGGAAAACCACCCTTCTCACTCTGATTGGGGCCTTACGCCGCGCCCAGCAAGGCAGCATCCAAGTCATGGGTACAGAATTGGTTAAGGCCTCTGAACGTCAATTAAACGAAACACGCTTGAAAATCGGTTATATTTTTCAAAACCATAATTTACTTGAAAGTTTAACCGCTGTTCAAAATGTCTGCCTCTCACTTGAATTACGCTCAGGCCTATCCGAACGACAACGCATCGCGCGGGCCACAAAAATCCTCTCAAATGTTGGGCTGGGGGATCGTCTTCACTATAGGCCCCATGAATTATCCGGGGGGCAAAAACAACGGGTCTCAATTGCCCGGGCGCTTGTGTCAAATCCCCAACTAATTCTGGCCGATGAACCCACGGCATCTCTTGATAAAGTTAATGGCGCCGAAGCCGTCACAATTTTAAAAAAATTAGCCCGGGAACATCGAACAACCATCCTGCTTGTCACCCATGATCATCGTATTCTGGATATTGCCGATCGTATTATTCACCTCGAAGATGGGCAAATTATCTCGTCCATGGTATAATTATGAAATCTTATTTATAAAATAAGTCGATCTGCATGTAATCATTCTCGCATTTTCATCAACTGTTAAGGGTCTGCACCTATATACTAGAGTTGTATATACGGAACGTTCCTCTTTGATTTCTGGAGAATCCAGCATGGATGATTTAATCGTTGAATTTTTGACGGAAACAAACGAGAGCCTTTCGGCTCTTGATAACGACCTTATTCGTTTAGAACAAAATCCAAATGATCGAGATCTGTTATCCAATATTTTTCGCCTGATGCATACGATCAAAGGAACGTGTGGATTTTTGGGTCTTCCCCGTCTGGAAACCGTAGCCCACCGCGCCGAAAATGTGCTCGGGCGGTTTCGTGATGGCGACCTTCAAGTTACGGTCCCCTATGTATCCTTGATTCTTGAATCTCTGGATCGTGTACGATATTTACTCGCCGAACTTGAAATGAACGGCCACGAACCCGAAGGAAACGATAATGATCTGACCGTTAAACTCGATGCCGTATACGAGGGCCGCGACGGTGCCGCGGGGAATACAGCCCCACCGACAGCATCAACCGAAGAAATCCATTTCCCCAATGTCGCCGACCAAGAACGCGCCGCAGCCGAATCTGAGGCCGCCGCCACAGAACCAACCCCCGTATCTTCAGAAGATTCTCCCACTGCATCAGCCTCCACCGCCACAGGCTCGGCGGACTCGGCAGCCCTGGCGGCATCCGGGGGCGGAAAAGACACAAAAGAATCGGCGATCGCTGGACAATCTATTCGCGTGAATGTTGACGTTCTTGAAAACCTGATGACAATGGTATCTGAACTTGTTTTAACACGGAACCAATTATTGCAAACGGTACGCGGACGTAAAGATAACGAAGAAATTTCAGGCCCCTTGCAACGCCTTAATCATGTTGTATCCGATCTTCAAGAAGGGGTTATGAAAACACGCATGCAGCCTATTGGCACGGCGTGGTCAAAACTTCCCCGCATTGTTCGAGATCTGGCCCAAGAACTTCATAAAAAAATTGATCTCCAAATGGTTGGGGAAGAAACAGAACTTGATCGCCAAGTCTTGGATATGATCAAAGATCCCTTGACCCACATGGTCCGTAATTCAGCCGATCACGGCATTGAACAGCCGGGAGATCGCGTAAAATCAGGGAAACCTGAACTCGGGACGATTGTACTCCGCGCTTATCATGAGGGCGGGCACATCATCATCGAAATTGAAGATGATGGTAAAGGTTTACCGCTTGAAAAAATTAAAAATAAGATTATTGCGAATGGGCTTGCTACCGAAGCTGAAATTGCAAATATGCCTGACCAAGCGATCCACCAATATATTTTCCGTGCCGGCTTTTCAACAGCCGAAAAAGTAACATCAGTCTCGGGACGCGGCGTGGGAATGGACGTTGTGCGTACCAATATTGAAAAAATCGGCGGATCGGTTGAAATGAAATCAACCGAAGGAAAAGGATCAACTTTTACCATCAAAATTCCGCTGACCCTTGCGATTGTGAATGCTTTGATTTTAGGTTCGGCGGGTGAAAAATTTGCAATCCCGCAACTGGCCGTCCGCGAACTGGTCCTAACGACCACCAAAGGCGATAACCAGATTGAAATGATCAACGGGACACCTTTTTTTCGGCTACGTAACAAATTACTTCCGCTGATTTCCCTTGAACAAGTTCTAAATCTGGGGGGGGATCATGCGGGAACCGCAGGCCTTTTACAATCATTCAGCGATTCTAAAAAATATATTGTTGTGACTCAGGTCGGTGGATTCCAATTCGGCATTATCGTCGATAATGTTTACGATACCGAAGAAATTGTTGTGAAACCGGTTTCAAAAATCATCAAAAATATCACTGTATTTTCGGGAAATACCATTTTAGGTGATGGAAATGTGATTATGATTTTAGACCCCGTTGGCATTACCAAAACAATGGGACAAGTTGATTTATCTAATGCGGGTCAAGGAAAAGATCATCATGATGGTAAAGATAAAAAACAAATAACATCTCTTCTACTTTTTCATGCGGGCGATGGTGCACCGATGGCAGTTCCACTTGCATTGATTGCACGTTTGGAACAAATTAATACATCAAATATTGAACAAGCCGGTGGGCGCGCTCTGATCCAATATCGCGGTCAGCTAATGCCGCTTCTGCCCCTGACCGATAATGTTAATATGGACCTGCCACAAAAATCCGTTTTGGTATTTGCCGATCGTGACCGATCACTCGGAATTGTTGTCGATGAAATTATCGATATCGTTGAAATATCCCTTGATATTCAGCTTGATTCCAATCGGCCTGGATTTGTAGGTTCAACCGTGATTAATGGCAAAGCTACAGATATTATTGATGTTGGCCATTACCTTCATAAAATGGATCAAAACTGGTTTAAAAACCATGATGACCAGGCCTTTTTCTCATCAAAGGGCGGCAATATTGACGGGATGAAACGCCGTATTTTACTTGTCGATGATAGTCCTTTTTTTCGCAATATGCTGACCCCTATTTTGACGATTGCAGGGTATGACGTGACAGTTTTAGACAGCGCGCTTAAGGCTATAACCCTGTGTGAGGACGGCGCCGATTTTGACCTGATCATATCCGATATTGAAATGCCCGAAATGGACGGTCTCGAATTCGTACAAAAAATAAGAGATGGATCCAGATGGGCAACCACCCCCATCGTAGCCCTAACATCGCATGCCACCCCTCAAGACATTGAGCATGGATATCAAATGGGATTTAATAAATATGTCGCCAAGTTTGATCGCGAAACACTTTTGACATCTTTGACCGATGCTCTCTCTCAAAAAGGAGCCGCCGCATGACATCAAATTCTCTTGCAATCGCAAACCCCCATCAGGTCAGTACTGCTGATACAACAGAATTATTGACCGTTTATATTAATGATCAAATTTTTGGGCTTCCTATCCTTCAAGTACAAGACGTTTTAAATGTCCAATCGATGACTCGGATTCCTCTGGCGTCCAAGGAAATTGCAGGGTCATTGAATTTACGCGGACGCATTGTAACGGCCATCCATGTCCGCCATCGCATTGGACTTCCCCCGACTGACCCAAATCAAAAATCAATGAGCATTGTTGTCGAATATGAAGATGAACTTTACAGCTTGATGTTTGATCGTGTTGGCGAGGTTATGCATTTATCTATGACAGATTACGAACAAAACCCCAGTACACTTGATCCAAAATTCCGGGATGTCGCGGATGGTATTTATCGTATGTCTGAACAACTTCTTGTTGTCATCGATATTCCAAAACTTCTTCAAGGTATTGGTTATTTTTCTGAAAAAAGCTAAACTATTATAAAAAGGGAGTCTATTTTGTCATCTAAAACTTGTCTTATTGTTGATGATAGCCGTGTGGTCCGTAAAGTTGCACGCCGAATCCTTGAAGAGCTTTCTTTTACCTGTGACGAAGCAGAGGATGGGAAATTTGCCCTCGATTCTGTCCAAAAATTAATGCCTGATTTGATCATGCTTGATTGGAATATGCCGAATATGAATGGCCTTGAATTTCTTCAGGCCTTACGTGCCTTATCAAACGGCAGCATACCGAAAGTTGTCATGTGTACAACCGAAAATGATATGTCCCATATCATGCAAGCCATGCAAAGTGGGGCAAACGAATATATTATGAAACCGTTCGATAAAGAAATCGTCGAGAATAAATTGCTGCTGATCGGCGTTCTTTAACTTTATCAGTTTTTATTCTGTATTTGAAAGCACCTTATGACTGTGCCCTCTTCCTCTTCGATATCATCTTCTATCCCTGAAATTATCCGCGTCGCGTTGGCGGATGACTCAGCTGTTGTGCGTGGCTTACTGACCCGCGTCCTTGAAGAAGATCCTATGATTAAGGTCATTGCAACAGCAAGCAACGGTGAAATTGCCGTTAAAATGGCCAAAGACCATACCCCCGATATCTTAATTTTAGATATTGAAATGCCTGTTATGGATGGCATCACAGCTTTGCCTCAAATCATCAAAGCATCGCCCAAAACAAAAGTTCTTATGTGCTCGACCTTATCATTACGCAATGCAGATATTACCTTAAAAGCTTTTCAAATGGGGGCAACAGACGCGATCGCAAAACCAACAGCTGCCGGACAAATTTTGGCAAGTGATAGTGATTTTAAAACAACATTGATAAACATGGTTAAACAAATTGCTATTGCTGCGGCACGCCGCAAAACAAATTTGGCGACAAGACAAAACTCCACAGAAAACGCAGCAGCGACGTCTTTAGAAAATTTACCACGCGAAAAAATCCCCCAATTTACCTCTGGAGGAAAGTTCCAATTACGTGATCTTAAGACGGCTTATACTGGAAAACCAGCCATCCTCGCCATTGGCAGTTCAACAGGGGGCCCCCCTGCCCTATTCGAAGTTTTAAAACATTGCAAAGGACTAAACGTTCCGATTGTGATTACACAACATATGCCTGCCACCTTTACCGCTATGCTTGCGACACATATTCAAAAAAATACCGATCTTAAAAGTTATGAAGGCCAAGAAGGTATGACCCTTGAACCTGGATGTGCCTATATTGCACCCGGCGGATTTCATATGACCATCAAGATGGAAGAGGGAAAGCCTGTCATCCGCCTGAATACTAACCCTGCTGAAAACTTTTGTCGCCCGGCCGTTGACCCCATGATGCGATCATTAATCGAGATTTACGGCAATAAAGTCTTGGGCGTTATTCTGACTGGCATGGGATCAGATGGCTTTTTTTCATGCCGACAACTAGTCGAATCAGGAGGACGCCTATTTGCCCAAAATGAAGAGACCTCTGTTGTGTGGGGGATGCCCGGCGCCGTGGCGATGGGGGGATTGTGCCATTCTGTACTCCCTCTTGCCGATCTGGGCCCATTGATTTACCGTACGATTATGATGCGTTAAAGGAAGAATTTTTTATGTCTATAAAACTTAGTGATTTTGATCTCTATCGGGACTTACTCTACGAAAAATCCGGAATTGTGATTACACCGGATAAAACTTATTTGCTTGATTCACGTTTAACGCCAGTTGCCAAAGAATGGGGACATCAAACGCTCGATTCGATGGCGATTGCATTAAGGTCCTTTCCAGATCCCAAAATGGTCAAAGCAATCATCGAGGCCATGACCACAAACGAAACTTCCTTTTTCCGCGATCAAAAACCATTTACAATTTTTGAAACCATCGTCTTACCCGCTCTGGTTGCTGCGCGCAGCAAGGGCGCTCGTAAAATTCGAATTTGGTGCGCCGCGGCGAGTACCGGCCAAGAGCCCTATACACTCGGCATGACCTTACTTGAAAAAAATGCCCTGTGGAAAGGATTTACGGTCGAAATGATTTGCACGGATATCAGTGATGATGCCCTGGCAATTGGCCGTGCCGGAGCATATTCACAGTTTGAAGTTCAACGCGGATTGCCCATTACCCACCTGGTCAAATATTTCAAACAAGACGGCGACAAATGGATTATATCGGATGAATTGAAAAAGATGATCAAGTTCGATTACTTTAATTTACTCGATGACATGAAAAAATTAGGGACATTCGATGTTATTTTTTGTCGAAACGTATTAATTTATTTTGATGAAAAAACAAAAGGTCAGATTTTTGCTCGCATGAATGCGCAACTGGCACAAGATGGGTTTTTATTTTTAGGCGGGGCGGAAACCACGATTGGGATAACCGATAAATTCAAACCGCTCGAGGCGCAACGGGGGTTATACGTTCGACCTGATTTCCCGGGTCTTCCTGCGGGCGTTGGCCCCGCCCCCATCCCATCACCGGCAACAATTTCAAAACCTGCACCGATGACGACATCAACATTCGTCCAAAAAACTGGCGCATAACGATAGTTCTGGGTGTCCGCCCAAGCGCAGGACAGGATCACATTCTGCTGTTCTTACTGGGCGGTCCAACCGCCATCAATCACCATTTCTGTACCGCGCATTTCATCTGCCGCGGGGCTGCACATAAATACCGCCGCTGCCCCGAGTTGTTCCGGGGTGACAAATGTTTTACTGGGTTGTTTTTCGGATAATAATTTTGCACGTGCATCATCCCATGCCAGCCCTTCACGTTCGGCCAACGCATCCACTTGTTTTGCAACCAACGGCGTCAAAACAAATCCTGGACAGATACAATTGCTGGTGATGCTTGTGCCCGCCGTTTCAAGCGCCACAACTTTAGACAACCCCACCAGCCCGTGTTTTGCGGCAACATAGGCCGATTTATTCACAGACGCCACACGACCATGCACCGACGCAATATTTACAATCCGGCCCCAATTTTGACGTTTCATATGCGGTAACGCCGCACGGATCAGCATAAACGGTGATTTTAACATCAAGGCCTGGATCAAATCCCATTTCTCAACCGGAAACTCATCAATCGGTGCCACGTGTTGGATTCCCGCATTATTGACCAAAATATCAATGCGCCCCAATTTGGCGATCGTGTCGTCAATAATTTTGACTTGATCATCGCGTGATAAATCAGCACCGTTAAACGCAACCTTGACCCCTGTATCGGCGGCGAGATCCGCCCGAATTTTTTCATTCGCCGTCCCGTCCCCCAACCCATTCAACATAATGTCTGCTCCCGCATTGGCAAGTGCACGGGCAATCCCCAATCCAATACCGGATGTTGATCCAGTGACCAATGCCACGCGTCCTTTTAAGGTCATCATTTTGTCTTTCTTTTAGAATTTATATTTTTTTAAACAAGCCCGCGGCGCCATCCAGATAAGCTTTTTTTCGCCCACGTTCCAATTCCGCCCGCGCGATTTCGTCGTTCAACGTTGCAATATAATTATTCAGATCATCAATCGACAAGCCCGATAAATCACGCGGCTTTTTCGGTTGTTTTTGAGGGGTAAGGTCTGGATCATCAAACATAAAAAGAGTTTGGCATAAGGAAGATCAGACATCAAGATAGAACCACGTTATCCCCGCGAAAGCGGGGGGAAGGTTTCTATTGTTACACCATATTCCTCTATTGATGCACCAACGGGACGCGGCGCTCGATAATGCCACCCAGATAATGCCCCGCACTGACGTGTACCTGGTGCGCGAGGGCCATGGCATTCATCAAATCAACATTAATCATCCCAAGGTCCAGTAACACGCCGTCCACCACCGCACTGAGATGATTGTCGCGCCGCACCATTAAATCGGCACGGGTATAAAGCAAATCGCCCGTCTTCACCCGAACTTTAATTTCAGCCTCGGCTTCCATTTGATCTTCAATTCCTGCAACAGATGAACTGACCCAGGAACCGCTCGGCTCGACCCGTTGTTGCGGTTCGGCTCGCTGTTCATCCGCCGCGCGCGCGACAAACGGTGCCGATTCCTGCTCTGGTTTCAATTCCTGAAACGAAAAATGATGCGATTCGGATGGTGAGGACGGTAAATCGAATGGATCTTGTTCTTGATGTGCCCCAACGGCCAAAATGGATGCCTTGGCCCGCGCAACCAAATCTTCCGCAGATAAAACCGAGGATGACAAGGCCATAGGCTCGCCCGCCCCATCCAATTCTGGATTATGCGGCATGTCATTAATATTATTAATATCCATTGGCTCGAACATCGCGTCCCCCTGGCTCTTTATTGCACTGCACTCTGATATGCTTATATTCTATAATATAGGTGGTTTGGATTGGGTTAAGGATGTCAGAATATTCCAAATAATATGACATATTATAGGTAGATATGCCTATAATAATCCCCTATGGGCATATCAAATGCATTTTGATAGAGTATTTCCGGCCCTTTTATCATTTATATATTATAAGGAAACGATCGTTCATGACTTCTTCTGCCCCGCTGCCTGCAACCGCCCTACAACCCACCCGCACCGAAACCGATACGATGGGTCCAGTGGATGTACCGTCAAATCATTATTGGGGGGCACAAACCCAACGATCGATCGAGAATTTCAAAATCGGTGGCGAGACAATGCCGGCCCCTCTGATCCGTGCGTTCGGCATTTTGAAAAAAGCAGCGGCGATGACGAATGCCGATCTGGGTAAGTTGGACGCCAAACTGACCGATGCGATTGTGTCGGCATGTGACGAGGTAATCGACGGGACGTTGGCCAGTGAATTCCCCTTGGTCGTCTGGCAAACCGGATCGGGGACGCAAACCAATATGAACGTAAATGAAGTCATTTCGAACCGCGCGATCGACATGATGGGCGGCGAAGTTGGATCCAAAAAACCCGTGCACCCAAACGATCATGTCAATATGGCACAATCAAGTAACGACAGTTTCCCAACCGCAATGCATATCGCAACGGCCGAACAATTGGTGCATGAACTGATCCCCGCTTTGGAAATGTTACAGGCCGCGTTGGATGACAAAACACATGCATTTATGGACATCATCAAAATTGGCCGCACGCATTTGCAAGATGCAACCCCCATCACTTTGGGCCAGGAATTTTCTGGATATGCTCACCAAATCAAAATGGGCATTGCACGGGTGAATGCATGCCTGCCGCGCGTTCTCGAACTGGCCCAGGGCGGCACGGCCGTTGGCACCGGGATCAATTGCCCAAAAGGTTTCCCGACAAAATTCGCAGGCCACGTGGCGGGGATTACGGGTCTGCCATTCGTGACCGCCCCCAATAAATTCGAAGCGTTGGCCACGCACGACACAATGGTCGAGGTATCCGGGGTGTTGAATGTCCTCGCCGTGTCACTCATGAAAATCGCGAATGATATCCGGTTATTATCATCCGGCCCGCGGTCGGGCATTGGCGAGATTTCATTACCGGCAAACGAGCCCGGATCATCGATCATGCCCGGTAAAATCAACCCAACCCAATGCGAAGCCATGACCATGGTGTGCGCCCAAGTGATGGGGAATAACACAACCGTGGGAATCGCCGGATCGAATGGTCATTTTGAACTGAACGTCTTCAAACCCGTGATCATTTATAACGTGCTGCAATCAATCCGGTTGATCGCCGATGCATCACGGTCCTTTGTCGAACATTGCGTGGTGGGGATCGAACCCAACACCGCGCGCATCCAATGGTTGATGGAACAAAGCTTGATGTTGGTGACGGCCTTGAACCCCCATATCGGATATGATAACGCCGCAAAAATTGCAAAAAAAGCGCACGCGGATGAAAGCACATTAAAAGAAGCCGGAATCGCATTAGGGTTGTTAACATCGGATCAATTCGACCAATGGGTCAAACCGGAAGATATGGTGGGGAATAAATAAAAATTAAGAGATCCGAATGCCGACAAACTCCTCCCCCCTATCAGGGGGAGGGCAGGATGAAGGGAAACACCGCATGAGCCAACCAAAAAATTTAATACGATCAACACAATTCGGAGACACACCAAACCATCAAGATAAATTATCATTACTAGTTTTAAATGGCAAAAAAACAGCTAGTTGCTCGGCCTTTAACCCTGATTTATCCTATCCAGATGTTGGCGAAATTTTTATTGTCCAAGACAGTAAAAGTGAGGATGTTTGTAAAATTAAAATAACTAAAACTCAAATCATACCATTTAACGAAGTAAATGAAGGCCAAGCTGTTAAGGAAGGTGAAGGAGACCTTAGCCTTGACTACTGGAGGAAAGAACATCTTAGATTTTTTAAAACAGAAGGCACATATAAAGAGAATATGCTTTTATTTTTTGAAGAATTTATAGTAATTGATTAATACTCATGAAAAAACACTCCCTCACCATTAATGGCCATGCGACCAGCATCACACTGGAACCCGAATTTTGGGACGCGTTGAACAGAATCTCCGCGCGGGACAATACCGCACTCGCTGCATTGGTGGCCCAAATTGACGCTATGCGCGGGGAGCAAAATTTATCAAGCGCGATCCGCGTTTATGTGTTAAAACAAGCCTTATTATGACTGTTTTTACCCCCTATCTCAATCAATCAATCAAAGGCGTACGCTGGTCACTGCCGGCCGTGAATGACCACGATGTCCAACGATTAATGCAAACGCAAAACCTGCCAGAACTTCTGGCCCGGTTGATGATTGCACGCGGATTACCCACCGATAATGTTGACGCTTTTTTATCACCAACGCTCGCGCGTGATTTTCCGGATCCCGCACGGTTAACCGACATGTCGGACGCCGCCGCGTTTATCGCAGACCTTGTGCAACAAAATAAAACCATCGGGATTTTTGCCGATTTTGATGTCGACGGCGCCACGTCCAGCGCGTTGCTCATCCAATTTTTTCGCGCGTTAAATATCAAAACATTCGTTCATATTCCCGATCGCATGAATGAAGGGTACGGCCCGAACACCTCTGCTTTGTTCAGTTTACGCGACCGCGGGGCTGATGCGATTTTAATCTGCGATTGTGGAATCACTGCACATGATATCCTGGCCCCCGTAACGGACACCGGTTTTCCGATCATTATTCTCGATCACCATGAACCCGAAGCGACTTTGCCGCCGGCAACATTTATCATCGACCCGAAACGCAACGATGATACCAGTGGATACACGATGCTTTGCACCGCAGGACTTGCATTTTTATTTTGTGTGGCCATCAATCGAGCCTTACGGGCCAATGGGTTTTACACACGCACCGGGATCACCGAACCACCGCTTAAAAATTGGTTGGACCTTGTGGCCGTGGGTACCATTTGTGACATGGTCCCCTTGACCGGACCCAATCGGTTATTTGTCCGATTTGGGTTACCCGCCCTGTCCGCCCGACAAAATGTGGGCCTTGCGGCCCTTGCCCGTCTATCCAAAATAAAAGATGAAGATCCCATCACCGTGATGAATATTGGGTTTGGATTGGGCCCCCGTATCAATGCGGGGTCACGGGTACACGAGGCCGATTTGGGATCACGTTTATTGTCATCAACCGACGAGGTCGAAGCCATGCGATTGGCCGAAATACTCAATGAGTGCAACACCAAACGTCGCGAGATTGAACAAGCAACGGTGGCCCATGCCTTAAAAATCGTTGAAGAACAAGGATTGGATACACACCCCGTCATTATTGTCGATCATGAAAACTGGCACCCCGGTGTAGCCGGTTTGGTCGCCACACGGCTAAAGGACAAATACAATAAACCCGTGGCCGTTGTGACATACGCCAAACGCGGCGACGGCGAAATCGAGGCGCGCGGATCAGGCCGATCGGTCAAGGGATTTAACATCGCAACACTCTTCCAAAACGCCAAGGCCGCCGGTCATTTAATCAAAGGTGGGGGGCACGCGATGGCCGGCGGGTTCTCACTACGCCCTGAACAACTCACGGGGTTCAAACAATTTGTACGGGATGAGGGCGCGCGCCTGAGTGTCGACATCGACCCGACGCCTGAACAAACCGCCGATTCATTGGCGTTTGTCCGTACATTAAATGTAGCGACCGCGCGGATCTTGTCCGACCAATTGGGACCGTATGGCATGGAACATCAAGAACCCCTCTTTATTGTTCCAAATGTGAGGATCGCAAAAATTGATGTGATTGGCGTGTCGCATTTGCGCGCGATGATCACAGACATCGAGGGCGGCCCATCGGTCAAAGCCATGGCGTTCCGCCAAGTGGGCACAGAGTTAGGCATGTTATTGCAAAGAACCGCGGACCGCCCAGTGCATTTATTGGGGCGATTGAACATCGATCGATGGCAAGGCCGCGAAACCCCGGTGTTAATGATTGAAGATGCGGCGGTAACCTCATAAAGAAATGGCCCCAAATGGGACCATTTCTTTAGATCTATAAATAGTCTCTATCCACATTAAATACTCAACCCTTCGTTCACCAACGCGGCTTGTTCAGCCTGGTGACGTTTCAATAATCCGGTCGCGGGGGACGCCGCCGCAATACGCCCAATATAACGCGGCCGGGCGCATGGTTTGTGTTTGATGTCGCGTAAGACATCTTCGATCAACGGCTCAACAAAGAACCATCCCCCCATATTTTTCGGCTCTTCTTGAACCCATGCGATATCGGCTTCAGGAAATGATTTAAGCATATCTGCCATCGCACGCGCAGGGAACGGATAGAATTGTTCCAAACGCAAAATAACAACGTCTTTGATTCCCCGTTTTTCACGTTCTTCAAATAAATCGTAATACACTTTACCGGAACAAATGATCACACGTTTGATATTGCGTCCCGCGGTCATCACGACCCCGTTATCATCGTTCAAAATACGATGGAACGACGACCCCGTCGTCATATCCGACATTTTCGATACCGCCAATTTATGTCGCAATAATGATTTTGGCGTTGTGACGACGAGCGGTTTTCGAAATTCACGGTGCATCTGACGACGCAAGCAATGGAAAAAATTCGCAGGCGTTGTAATATTACACACCTGCCAATTATCTTCACCCGACATTTGGAGGAACCGTTCCAACCGCGCAGATGAATGTTCCGGACCCTGGCCTTCATATCCATGAGGTAACAATAACGTCAACCCCGACATGCGCAGCCATTTCGTTTCACCCGATGAAATAAATTGATCAATGACCACCTGAGCACCATTGGCAAAATCCCCAAACTGGGCTTCCCAAATCGTCAATGTTTTTGGATCTGCCAATGAATAACCGTATTCAAATCCAAGTACCGCGCATTCGGATAACGGACTGTCATAGGCCTCAAATTCCCCTTGCCCTGCGCGCACATGTTGCAACGGAATATATTTTTCTTCTGTTTTTTGATCATACATAATGGCGTGGCGGTGCGAGAAGGTGCCCCGCCCTACATCTTGACCCGACAGGCGTACGGGGAATCCCTCATCCGCCAAAGTCCCATAGGCGAGCATTTCGGCGGTACCCCAATCAAACCCTGCACCACTTTCAAACATCGCTTTTTTAGCATCTAACTGACGACTGATTTTCGAATTCACATCAAACGTTGCCGGCGGCGCATACAGGACACGACCAATACGTTTTAAGGTATCGACATCAACCGCCGTTTGCCCGCGTCGATCATCATTCCCGGCCGTTTTCAGGCCCGTCCACGCCCCTTCTAAAAAATCAGCCTTGTTTGGTTTATATGATTTTGCGGCTTCAAATGAACTATCGAGACGGGCATAAAATGCTTCCATCATTTTTTGAGGTTCATCCGACGTGATCATATTTTCAGCAACCAATCGATCTGCATATTGCGCACGAGTCGATGGCAACGTCGCAATTTTTTGATACATCAACGGTTGTGTAAAAGCAGGCTCATCCCCTTCATTATGACCATAACGACGATAACACACCATATCAATCACAATATCTTTTTTAAATTTTTGGCGGAATTCAGTTGCAATACGCGCCACATGCACTACCGCTTCTGGGTCATCACCATTCACATGGAATATCGGTGCCGCCAACATTTTTGCAACATCCGTTGGATAGGGACCTGAACGGGAATATTGTGGCATCGTTGTAAATCCGATTTGGTTATTAATAACAACATGAATCGTTCCCCCAACGGCATACCCCCGAATTTCAGAAATCATCAATGTTTCCGCGACCAGCCCTTGACCTGCAAACGCAGCATCCCCGTGAAACAGTAACGGTAAAACTTGCGTATAATCTTTATCATTCCGCTGTTTTTGCTTCGCACGAACCTTACCAATAACAACTGGGTTCACAATTTCGAGATGCGAAGGGTTCGCCGTAAGCGATAAGTGAATGGTATTGCCCCCAAAATCACGATCACTGGAAGTGCCCATGTGATATTTTACATCCCCCGAACCCATCACATCATCCGGCGTACTGGGGGTCCCTTGAAATTCCGAAAACAGCGCGGTAAAGGATTTTCCCAAAACGTTCGTCAGCACATTTAATCGACCGCGATGCGCCATACCGATAATAATTTCTTTGACGCCTAACTGGCCTCCGCGTTTCATAATTTGATCAATCGCGGGAACCAACGCCTCCCCCCCATCTAATCCGAAACGCTTTGTCCCCACAAATTTCATGTGTAAATATTGTTCTAACCCCTCAGCGTGGGTAAGGCGTTCAAGAATAGCGCGTTTGCCATTCACCGTAAAATCCGTATGATTTCGTGGTTCTTCAATGCGTTGTTGAATCCATGATTTTTCTTCTGGATCCATTAAATGCATAAATTCGACGCCAATCGTACCGCAATAAATTTGACGGCACGCATCCACCAATTGGCGTGGGCTCGCATATTCCATCCCCAAGACACCGCCAACATAAATTTGACGATCCATATCAGCATCATAAAATCCATAGTGTTTTGGATCCAGTTCATCATGATGACGACGTTCCATCATCCCGAGGGGATCAAGATTGGATTGGAAATGTCCAAGCGCGCGAAAAGCACGAATCATCATAAGAGCACTGATCGAATCGCGCGCCGCAGATTTTAAAATATCGGAAGGCACCGATGCAGTCTCTCCACCCCCTGAAAGAGGGAGAGCCAGAGTAGGAGATCGATCGATTTGATTTGCGACCTGATTGGACTGTCCTTTAACAATTTTTACCGCGCTGTCACCGGTTTCAACGCCATAAAACCCTTGGCCTTTACGATTATTATTCGGCGTCCAACTGGCACCATATAAATCGGACAGAACAGCGCGCTCATTGTCATTCAAATCCCCAAAAAATACCCGCCAGCTGGCATCAATTTGATCCGGCGTGGTCAGATACTTTTGATATAAAGCCGCGATGTAATCGGCATTCGTTCCGGATAAAAACGTGGATTCAAGAGCGGAAAAAGACATAACGGGATTCCTTTTGTGTCAATGAAAATTCTGGACACAAGGTTAGATCAGCCCGCAAGAATGGTAAAGGGTATTTTTGAGGAAAAACGGGGAAAATATAACCCCGCCCCCCTATCTTCGCAACGGTAAACTCGAACCGAAATCCAATTTTTATTGTTATCTAAATCTCGGCCTATAGCGGGATAGCACTACGTTTGTTATTCCCCGCCGACAACACCGATAATCCGATCCCGCGCGTCCATCGCACGACCCATATCATCCGGGGCAGCTTCCATCGAAATCACGTTCAACGCGCCATTCTTTTGATAAAACAGAACGGCAGCCGATGTACTGTTCGCGCCCGCGATGCACGCCGCATCATAGGCCGCGTATTTTAAGCCCAAAACCGTGCGCGTCGCCGTTGCAGCCGTGGATGCAAAATCGCCACGACATCCGGATTTTAATTTTTTCATTTGGCGGGCCACAATATCATCAAAATCATCAGGTTTCACGGGATCTTGAACGACAGCAAGCCCCGCGAGATCCCCAGATTCAAATCGCCACCCCTTCCCCGTTCCAAATGGATTTTTAGCAATCGGGTTAAACGGTGTTGTCACCGGCACGCCAGCCTGTTTTAAAACACGAGAGACACCCGCAGCCTCGTTGGGCGGTATGAATCCCCCATCTTGAACAGGCGCTGATACAGCCGTGAGAGGTTCACTGGAAATGGATGATACATTTGATATCGGCGGTATAGACGCAACAGGGGAGCCCAAAGACGCCCCTGCAGCCACCGGCATCGTTACAGGAACCCCACACATGGCGGCCACTGACTGAGGTGAGACCCCTTTATCGACACGCAAAGCAGCAATTTGATCTTCAAGTGAATTCAAAAGTGCAATTTGGCCTTCATTTGCCAATTTTGGATTAAACAACATATATTCAATTTGTTTTTTTTCTGTCTCACATTGGGTCTTTGTATCACGCAACGTCATGATCATCCGTTGAACTTCACGCTCTGATTCTTCTAATCGACGGACGGTTTTTTCAACATCAACCTTACCATCCGCCCCCTTTAATAATTCGGTTGAATTCGTACGTTGCTCTTGATCAAGAATTTTTGTGAGTTCCGAAACCTTTCCGGTAAGCTGTTCATTCAGGCCACGCATATCCCGCAATTGTTGACGAAGCGGCGCTTCGGCTGCAACAGCCACACGCATATCACTGGGTGAGGTTCGTGCCGTTCCCAATTGACCGCGTAGATTTACATTTTCGGCCGATAATAATTCCAACCGTTTTTGCAGATCCACCATATCCGGGGCCTTATCCCGACTTTCAAGTACCGTCATCCGGGCCTTCAGTGCTGTATTTTCCGATTCAAGCATATCGGCGCGAGCCTGTAATGCAGGATTTCCAGGCCCCCCTGTCGCGGCGACACGCGCCCCCACCTGAACACCCGCATCCAATTTTGCCTGAAGCGTATCTTTTTCAACGCGCAACCGCGCAATTTCGTCGGCTAACTTTTTGGTCGAAATCACATCACTGATATTCGATTCCAATTTCTTTTGCATCTCAACATTCTCACGCACCAATTTATCACGCTCGGATTTTAAGGCCATTTTTTCGGCGTCCATTGATGGCACCGTTGGTGTCGCAACTTTAGACACCGCAGATGCGGCCTGGGCCGTCGCTGCACTTGCCTTTTCTTCTGCCGCACGAACACGCGCCGCAGCCTGATCAATACCTGATTGTGCCTGGGCCGCACGGGTTTCCGCGTCCATTACTTGTTTCTTTAAGGTCGTGTTTTCGGTGGTTAATGCGGCAATCCGCGCCACTTGATCCCCCACTGCTTTTTGATCTGCTTCCTTGACCGTTGCGTTTATCGCACGGTCAGTTTGCGCGGCTTTTAATTGATTTTGTAAATCCTGAACCTGCACCTTTAAGGTATCACGCTCACTTGCCAATTCACTGGTATTCGGGACATTTGTTGCCGCACGCATCGTCATCACGTCTTCCCGTAAACGCCGATTCTCCTCGAGCAAGGATCCGATACGTTCGGTATATTCGGTCGAATCCACATTGGCTTTTGTTGTTGCGGTCTCTTTTATCGGAACAACTGCCGATTTCAAGGGAGCCGTCGCAAGGTCGGCAGCAATTTTCGCCCCCCCAGGTAACGAGGATAAACACGTTTGCAGTTGCCGCGATGCGCCGGACCAATCGGTCAGAACCAAAGCCATCGTCCGGTCGTCATATCTTAATTGAAGGGTCGGTGATTTTGAAAATCCATCCGATAAATCAACAACTTTATCTACATTCAGCACAAACGTCGTTGCATTTAAGGGTTTCGTTTCAATTTCAACCCGTTCAGCAGCCCCCGGCTTCATCCCCACACGATACACGCGCGTTGGGTCCAACGTCGCCCCCCGCAATTCAATCGCGAGCGACGATTGCCCGGCGACCGTCCGCCCCACCGTGATAATGGTGTTATCGATTTTGCGACTGACCGCACAATAGGGGCCACGATTTCCTTCGGTCACCTTGGTCAACGTCCAAGTTGGGCCCGCCTGCGCGTGGGAGGATACGACCATCATCGCGCTGGTCGTCATCAATAGGGTATAAAAGCAAGCGCGGAGAGAACCAGACGCCATGCGGGTAAGAATATTCATAATCATAACCCTGGGAAAGAATCATCGAATCATCTGGTCCAGTTTAACACCTGTGGATAATTTGCCCAAGAGTCGGTTGCGCAATGTGACAAAAAATCTTTTGATTTTGATTCAGTACAATTACGGTATAATTACGCTGCAGCCGTAGTATCAGGAGTTACACCGCAGAGTTCCAGAAAATCCCGAACCTGGGCCACTTCATCAATCGGCAGCGCGTGCCCATGCGGACGGTGCAGAAAAAATGTATGACCATTCAAGGAAATTTCCAAGCGATTACCCGATTTTTCAGACATCTCGGCCCCCAGTTCAGTAAATAAATGGGTGATATCTTTATAATTCACGTTCGCGCTGATGGGATGTGCAAATAAAGATTGCAGAATTTTTTGATGATGGTGGTTCATGAAAATACCCTCTCTTTCTGATGAAAAGCGTAACGAGATTTATCGACGATCACCTTGATATCGGTCAATGACCGTTTGGCTGGGGAACATCAGAAACCCCCAATCTTCTGGAAACATACGAAGCTAATGTACTCCAAACTTCTAACATTTTATGTACTTCACTCGGGGGGAGATTAGGAAGAGACTCTATATAAGATATCTGCATATTATCATATAAAATATTAATTACCTTCCGTCTGTCAGATTCCGGCAAACGCTCTGAACCCGGTGGATCTATCTCTTTAAACCGCTGCTCCGCTGTTAAAAGATATTTGCGTAAAGCTCCTGGATTACTATCTTCAATTTCTGGTCGCATAACAACCGATAATGTTTCCCCATATTTTTCCGCAATTGCCGCCGCCGACCCCACATAACCTCGATCAAGCAATCCCATCATCAATTTATCCAATGCGGGGAAAAGCGACGTCAATTCGCCCATGATTTTATAACTATCAATTACTTGTGGTAATACCCAAGAAAAAGAAACTCCATAACGCCGATCAATTGCGTTCTCGTCAAATCTACTTGATGAATTCTTATCAATAACATCAAGTAACTCGATCTTAAGTCGGCGATCCAAAACAGCCAAGCAATTTTCAGATAATTTTACGCTCTCGCCTATCGCTCGGATAAATACCTGATCCAAAGCCTTTTCTAATTTTGGATCCCTTTTATTTGCATCACGCGGATCAGATTCCGGGGGCGCCGACGACCGGGAAAATAACCTCGATAAAAGTCTCCTCCATCCACCCTTATTATAATCTGACATTTTATATCCCTCTTATATTCACAGATGCCCCCAGACCCGCCGGGTGCTTCTTAATTTGAAAGATCTTACCAGAATATAATATTATGTCAACTGTTAATGAATCGTCGGGCGATCTTGATCAAGCCCCTCGGTACCCCCGGCGGTGGTTAACGCGATATCATCATCCGAATCCCCCACCAGCGGTTGGGGTTGGATCGTGAGTGCATGGATAAATACCTCGTCCACTGTCGCCACCGGAATGATCGTTAACCCTTTTCGGACATTTGCCGGAATTTCGGTTAGGTCCTTTTCGTTATCTTTAGGAATCAAAACGGTTTTAATACCGCCGCGCAATGCCGCGAGCAGTTTCTCTTTTAATCCACCAATTTCAGTGACATAACCGCGCAAGTTCACCTCGCCTGTCATTGCGATATCGCGCCGAATGGGAATGCCGGTAATCGCAGATACAATCGCGGTGGTCATCGCAGCACCGGCCGACGGGCCATCTTTGGGCGTTGCCCCTTCGGGCACGTGCACGTGAATATTCAGTTCTTTTAAAACGTTATAATCAATCCCTAACGATCGGGCGCGGGATTTGACCAACATTTCGGCGACAACAATTGACTCTTTCATGACGTCTTTTAAATTCCCCGTCATCGTGACCTTGCCGTCTTTACCCGGAATTGTGACCGCCTCGATCGATAATAAATCGCCCCCAAATTCAGTATAGGCGAGACCATTGACAACACCCACGCGGTTTGCATCATCCACTTCATGAATTCGGAATTTCGGTACGCCCAAGAATTTTTCAAGATTCGCCGTCGTCACCCGAATAGATGTCTTTTTGTTCATCAAAATATCTTTGACCGATTTCCGACACAATTTCGACAATTCGCGGTCCAAACTGCGCACGCCCGCCTCGCGTGTATAAAACCGAATGATATGGCGTACTGCATCATCCGTGACCGCAAACTCACCCCGTTTCAACCCCGATGCCTTGATTTGTTTATTCAATAAATGCCGTTTGACGATTTCGAGTTTCTCATCTTCGGTGTACCCTGACAGACGGATAATCTCCATCCGGTCCAAAAGCGGTTGGGGCATGTTCAATGTATTTGCCGTACAAATAAACATGACATCCGATAAATCATAATCCACTTCGAGATAATGGTCATTAAATGTGTGGTTTTGTTCAGGATCCAAAACTTCAAGTAAAGCAGATGACGGGTCACCGCGCCAATCCGACCCCAATTTATCAATCTCATCTAATAGAAATAACGGATTACTGGATTTTGCCTTTTTCATTCCTTGAATAATTTTACCCGGTTGGGACCCAATATAGGTACGGCGATGCCCCCGAATTTCACTTTCGTCCCGCACCCCTCCCAACGCTACACGTACAAAATTCCGATTCGTCGCGCGCGCCACCGATTGCCCCAACGATGTTTTTCCAACGCCCGGTGGCCCCACCAAGCACAAAATCGATCCCCGAACCTTGCCCGCCCGGTTTTGAACGGCCAAATATTCCATGATCCGATCTTTCACCTTATCCAAACCAAAATGATCGGTATCTAAAATTTTTTGGGCCGCGTGCAAATCGCCCTTGATCTTGGTCCGTTTTTTCCAAGGCACCGCGATCATCCAGTCGAGATAATTGCGAATAACCGTGGCCTCCGCCGCCATTGCCGGCATCATTTTCAGTTTTTTAAGTTCGGAAACAGCCTTTTCCCTTGCCTCTTTGCTCAACTTCGTTTGAACAATTTTCTTTTCCAGTTCGACCAGTTCGCCCGATGCGCCGTCTTCACCATCCGTCAATTCTTTTTGGATGGCCTTCATTTGTTCGTTTAAATAAAACTCACGTTGTGACTTTTCCATTTGACGCTTCACACGCGTCCGCAGGCGTTTTTCGACCTGAAGAACACCAATCTCGCCGTCCATGTGCGCATAGACCTGTTCGATACGCGTTTGAACGGATATCGCCTCGAGCAATTTTTGTTTATCTTCAATCTTAATGGCCAAATGCGCCGCAATCAAATCCGAAAGACGCGCCGGGTCGTCTGTTTGTCCCGCCGATACAACAACTTCAGGGGGGATCTTGCGGTTTAATTTAACGTAGGATTCAAATTGCGACAACAGCGCGCGGGCCACCGTTTCGGGATCCTTATCCGTCATCGGCGTTTCTGTAATCGGTTCAACATCCGCCTCGAGGAATGGGTCGGTTTGGCGAAATAAATCCAGCCGCGCCCGCTTTCCCCCTTCGACCAATGCCTTGACCGTGCCGTCCGGCAATTTCAACATTTGCAAAATTGTGCCAATCGTGCCGACCGTGTATAAACCGTCGGCGTCACTTTCGACACTGGCCGTATCTTTTTGCGTGACCATCAAAACTTGGCGCCCGTTTTTTAAAGCGTGTTCCAAGGCAAGGACCGATTTTGGCCGTCCCACAAAAAGGGGCACGATCATATTGGGGAAAACCACCACATCACGCAGCGGGAGGACAGGAAGGGGCAATGTTTTTGTCATGGAGATTAATGTGGAGGGGATTGCCCCCAAATTCAAGGGCTCTCCATTAGATTTAAACAGGATTTAAATTGAAATGATAAACATATATTCCTATAAAAATAGAACGAATTTTATACATGTCGGACTGTTGAGTTTGATACAATAGGGATATGGTGAACGAATATACGAATAAAGAAGATCCTGACAAGCGCGATATAGCCCGTGCGAAAAAAATCGCGCGCGATATTTCTCTATCCGTATCCACAGCGGGCGATATAAGAGAAGAAAATTCAAAAAGAGACCGGAAGATTCAAGCCCAAGCCTTTACTCACGGCACGTCTTCAGATAATGGAAAAGATGAAGATCTCAAAAAAGATCCAGTGGCATGGGCTCTTAAACAAATTATATACCAAAGCGCCTTTGCGAATCTTACCCCCCCAAATGGTCCGGTCGCCACCATACAGAACCCCATCGCCATCAAAGATGCACACGGCAAGGTCATGTATCTTGACAATGGCGTATCATGTCGATTTGCATTTAATACATCATCTAATACTCCATCGGCCGTTCTGGCTCCGGAAAAAGATAATACTTTTGATTTACCCGCGCCGGTTGTGACAGGTCAAAAACCCAGTCGCACAAGTTTTGCAGAAACGACTTCACCTACAGCCTATGCTCAGATCGGCCCGATTTCTGCTATTCCATCTCGCGCCGTTGCAGATGCTGGCCATATAAAGGGCAGTTTTGAAGCCGGCGCCCGTAAGAACAGCTTTCATGATGCTTTTACCGCAGATACTCCAATCGTGGCGCCTGGGTTGATTCCAAATATTACAACTGGTCGAGATTCGTTTTACACATCAGATCATTCGATCCTCAAAGTCCCCGCTCCTCCGGCCCCGCTCTTCCATTAAAAAACCCACCGATTGGTGGGTTTTTCTTTTTCTGGATCCCCACCTGCGCGGGGATGACTCGATCTTACGCCGCGATTTTATCGACCGCACCGACCAAATCTTTTACCGCCGCGACCGAATGATCGAACATTTTTTGTTCATCCGCATTCAGTTTAATTTCGATGATTTTTTCAACGCCGCCCGCACCAATAATGACCGGCACGCCGATATACAAACCTTTGATCCCATATTGACCATTTAATTTGGCGGCGCACGGCATGACCCGTTTTTTATCGCGCAGGAAACTTTCGGCCATGGCCACGGCAGACGCCGCCGGGGCATAAAACGCCGACCCCGTTTTTAACAAATTGACGATTTCCGCGCCGCCGTTGCGGGTACGGTCAACAATTGCATCCATCTTTGCTTGGGTTGTCCAGCCCATCGCGACCAAATCCGGCAACGGAATACCGGCAACGGTTGAATACCGCACCAGCGGCACCATCGTATCACCGTGACCACCCAAAACAAACGCGTTCACGTCTTCGACCGATACGCCAAATTCTTGGGACAGGAAATACCGGAACCGAGCCGAATCAAGAACACCGGCCATGCCGACGACCATGTTGTCTTTGAACCCCGTGGCGCGTTGCATCACCTCGACCATCGCGTCCAACGGATTAGTAATCACAATGACGAAGGCATTCGGGGCATGTTTTTTGATATTTTCGCCAACCGTTTTCATGACGCCCGTGTTGATGCCGATCAAATCATCGCGCGACATCCCCGGCTTACGCGGCACACCAGCGGTCACAATCACCACGTCGGCACCAGAAATCGCACTGTAATCATTGCTGCCCGTATAGGCACAATCAAACCCATCAACCGGACTGGCCTCGGCAATGTCCAAAGCTTTGCCCTGGGGCACACCTTCCGCGATATCCACAATGGCAACATCGCCCAGTTGTTTTTGCCCAAGCATCAAGGCCAACGTGCCGCCAATTTGTCCCGCGCCCACGAGGCCGATTTTGTTACGTTTTTGCATGAAAAAATCCTTTGGTTCCAGAGTTAAATATGATGTCTCTGGGCCAAAGGATACGATGGATTAGGGGGTGCGGTAAAGGGGGGATTATTGACGTTAAACCGCCGGGGTTTGGGGTGTTGCCATTGTAACAACGGCGATACTTGGTGCGGAAGAGGCCACCCCTAAACGGCGTTCCAAGATTGAATTCAGTAAAGTCAGATTTGAGGGATAATCTGCTTGCAAAGAGTTCCCTAAATAGCGCATTGCAAATCTGAAAGTGTTGGGAATTGAGGCTTCTCCATCAATATCAAATTGCATTGGCTTCTCGCCGGCTCGTGTGATGATAATTCCATTATTGAGTCCCATCATAACGCCAACAGTCGTTTCTCCCATATATTGAGGATCTTTAATATCTTGGCCAATACGGCCGATTGCAGTACGCACATCTTCGACGGCTATGGGCCAACGAATATCATCCCGTAGTCCCAAAACCGAGATCGGTTTTTCGGTAGACGTTTTAGTATTAAAAGAGTTTATGGACATTTTGATCTCCTGTATAAAAAAACCTGGCTGACTATATCATTCGCAAAAATTATGTCAAGTATTATTTGATCAGCTCACAATTTTGTTCGGCGATCGTAAACACTTCCTTACTTTTCTTTGACTTATATGGTAATTAAATTTGCAGTTCCCGATCTATCTTGATATAAAAGATCGTCAGCCTCAATAATGATCGTCTCGAATCCAATTTTTTTGCGATAGAAACACCAGACTCGGGACAATGCAACCAGCATGGGACGCACCGTTTAAATGGCGCGAACTCGGATCAATAAGGGAACGACATCGGGGTGCCACACGTTATTAAAACCAACGGAGGCCGTTATGAATTATTTACACACCATGCGCCTGCATGCCCTGCGCAATACCCTGCAAGAAGCAAACGGGTATTATAACATGATGATTGAATCGGGCGGGTGCCTGAACATCGACCGCATTGGATATACGTGTCATATCAAACTGGAAACATTCCGGGAAATTTTGGATCAACCCGATCTGACCATGGAGGAACTCTCTGCCCTATTACGGTCGGCCCGCAACGAGATTTGGCCCGGGGTTGATACCAAATCCCTTGAAGCATCAGCACAATGCGAATGTCCACCCCAAGCCCAACCCGAACCCCCGGCTGCCCAAAAACCACATACACGGGTTCCAAAACCAGTGGTTGTAAACGTTGCCAATGATCCGGGACGTGATTGGGCAACTTTGATGGCCCGCATTGTTCTAAACCGAGCAAATGAAGAACAAGAAACCGAAGAACGCCGCCGTTTTGAATAGGTTGATCCTCCCACTATCAAAAGGGGGGAATCTTGTTATTTCCCGCTTGCTTTATAGGGGGTAAATCGGCTATAACCCGCGCAATACATCTTTACGCCCATAAAAATATAAACGGGCCGCATTGCCATGGTGGTGATTTCGGGCCCTGATAAGGGTTTAAAAACAAAAGGTTACGATCATGAACACGTTACAAAAATTCAACGCCGAACAAACGGAAAAACTGGCCGCCAACAAGAATTTCCCGGCCTTTGGCCCCGGCGATACGATTAAGGTCGGCGTGACCGTATCCGAAGGCGGCAAAGACCGCGTTCAGGTTTATGAAGGCGTCTGTATCGCCCGTGAAGGTCGCGGCCTGTCCGAAAGCATTACTGTCCGTAAAATCAGCTATGGCGAAGGTGTGGAACGTGTATTCCCCCTGTTGTCCCCCAAAATCGATTCGATCGAAATGGTCCGCCGAGGTTCGGTGCGTCGTGCAAAACTGTATTATTTACGCGATCGTCGCGGTAAAGCCGCCCGTATCGCGGAACGTACATCGGGTCACGATGTCGAAGCCCGTGGCAGCTCCGACAAATCGACGACATAAGGATTTTCTTTCCTTACTCAATTTTAAAACCCCGGGCGTACCCGGGGTTTTGTTTTCCATAACATTAAAACCCCTCCTTAATTTCCATTTGATATGATGGCATAAATATTAAGGAGGAGCCTATTATGCCCATTCGTAATTCCATTACCGATCTCGCTGGTGAAATGAGCGGCTATCGCCGCATCTTGCACGCCCACCCCCAACTGGGATTTCAAGAAACTTTTGCATCCGATTTTGTGGCTCAAAAATTAACCGAATGGGGCATTCCCTTTACACGTGGTATCGCCAAAACGGGAATCGTAGCCCGCATTGACGGCCTTAAAAATACATCCGGCCGAGCCATCGCTATCCGCGGTGATATGGACGGCCTGCCCATTCTTGAAGCCGGAACACCCGACTACAAATCACAAAATCCAGGTTGTATGCATGCCTGCGGTCATGATGGTCACACAACCTGTGTCTTGGGCGCCGCAAAATATTTAAAAGAAAACCCAAATTTCAACGGTACGGTATACGTTATTTTTCAACCCTCGGAAGAAAGCGGCGGCGGCGCGATCGAAATGATCCGTGAAGGGTTGTTCAATAAATTTTCAATTGACGAAGTCTATGCGATTCACAACGCGCCCTATGCCCCGGTGGGGATTATGGGGTCACGCCCCGGCCCCATCATGGCCTGTAGTGATGATTTGTTCATAACCATTCGGGGCAAAGGTGGGCACGCCGCGATGCCTCATCTATCCAATGATCCTTTAATTGCCGCTTGTAAATTGGTGTCATCCCTTCAAACTATTTTAAGTCGTAATATCGATCCGATTGAAAATGCCGTATTAAGTATCACAAATATTCAAGCTGGTTCTGGGCATGCCGACAGCACCAATGTAATCCCCGATGAGGCCCATATTTCAGGGACCGCCCGGGCCTTTACCCCGGCTATCCGCGATTTAATCGAACAACGCATTAAAGAAATGTGCGCGGGATTTTCGATTGCCTTTGAAATGGAAATTACCGTTGATTATCAACGTCATTATGAACCGACAATTAATGACCCCGCGATGACCGACATAGCGATGGATGCCGCGCGCGCGGTGGTAGGAGATCAAGCCGTCATTGTGCCCCCGCCCATGATGGGCGCAGAAGATTTTGGTGCGATGCTGGCCGCCAAACCTGGTAATTATATGTGGGTGGGGCAAGGGGCGCACGGTGACGACAACAGCCCGCACAGCCAAAGTTTGCACCATCCGCATTACGATTTTAATGACGCGATTATTCCGATTGTGATGGAATATTTTGTGCAGGTGGTCGAACGGCGATTGCCAGTATAAAAGTGCACAGAGAATTCAGTCTATGCGTCAAGTGCCCGAAAAACCGGATTCTCTATGCACTCTCACTTTCCTCTGCGTCCTCCTTTAAACCTTAAACCCCATGATCTCATACGTCTGTTTTAAAATCGGGGCAGCAATTGCCCGCGCACGCGCGGCACCATCACGCAAGACACCGTCGATATAGGCGGGGTCATCCAACAATCGCCGCATTTCACCCGTAATGGGTGATAAATGCGCAACGGCGACGTCTGCCAACGCAGATTTAAACGTCGAAAATGAAGCGCCCGCGTACCGAGTCATGACCGTATCGATCGAATCCCCTGACAACGCCGCATAGATCGCAATCAAATTTGAAATCTCGGGCCGACCATCACATTCGGCCATTATCCCCGGCATCACACCCGCATCTGTTTTCGCTCGCTTAATTTTATCGGCAATCATCTCCGCATCATCCGTCAAGTTAATGCGTGAAAAATCACTTTCATCCGATTTGCTCATCTTTTTCGTACCGTCGCGCAAGCTCATGATCCGCATTGTCTCGCGGTTCACAATGGTTTCGGGTTCGGGGAAAAACGGCGTGTCGTACCGCGTATTAAATGTCCGGGCAATTTCACGCGTGAGTTCTAGATGTTGCGTCTGATCCTCGCCCACGGGCACATGTGTTGCGTGATACAACAAAATATCCGCGGCCATTAAAACCGGATAGGCATACAGGCCAAGCCCCGCGCGTTCGGCATTCTTTCCCGCCTTGTCTTTAAATTGCGTCATACGGTCCAACTTGCCCATCTGAGTAAGGGTGGCGAGCAACCACATCAGTTGCGGATGTTCCGGCACCAAAGATTGGGGATAAATCGTAATGCGCGCGGGATCCAGCCCACATGCCATATAGGCTGCCGTCATTTCACGATTACGCGATACAACAGTTGATACATCATACGGCATCGTAATCGCATGCAAATCGGCCAGAAAACAAAATACGCTGTCATACGACCCCGTTTTAATTTGATCCGTCCAATTTTTAATCGCGCCCAAATAATTCCCAAGCGTCAACGCGCCCGTGGGTTGAATACCGGTAACGATCCGTTTCTTATGCCCCTGAATCGGGGTCAATGGTGTTTGAATTTGTGTCATGATTTTGGGCCCGTCCTTTACGGGTAAAATACCGTTTTAAATCGTTAAACGGCAACGCACGGGTGATATAAATGGAAAAAACGTAAACGATTAAACTGAGGGCGGCAAGCGCCAGCAGCGGGATAATGCGGTGGACCAAAGGCCCCTGAAAATATGGATCGAGTACATAACGACACATTACCAAAACTAAAACCAAAAATCCAGTTGAAAGTAAAATTCGCGGCACCGCACGTTTAACGCGATCATCCAAGGGTAAATCATACCCCTTCCGTGCGACCTGAACATGTAACAGCAAAAACAAGACCCACCCAACAACCGCGGTTGATAACGCAATCCCCATCGCCCCAAATGGAATAGCCAATACAAACGATAAGGGGATATTCACGCCCGACGTGATCAGCGCATTTTTAACCGGCGTCCATGTATCCTTGTGGGCATAAAAAACGGCATTATAAACACGCGATAAAACATAAGCCGGTAAACCCATGGCATAGGCCATCAAAATATAAATTACAGGCACCGCATCAGTGGGTTTAAAGGCGCCGTGCATATAAATCGTACGCACCAACGGATCCGCCGCCCACAACAACCCCGCCGCACAAGGCAAGGTCAACACCAGCATATATTCAATTGATCGATTATACAGGTCACGCGTTTGCACCATGTCCTCTCGTGCCACACTTTGAGAAAACATCGGTAATAACGCAGTGCCCACCGCAATGCCAATCACCCCAAACGGCAATTGATACAACCGATCAGCATAAAAAAGATGCGATATCGCGCCCAAGGGTAACAAGGATGCAATCAATAAATTCATAAATAAATTCACCTGGAACACACTGGCGACCAATATTCCCGGCCCCATGTTTTTAAATAATTGCCGCATATCCGGGGTCAAACGCGGCAACATAAACCGAACATGCAGGCCTGTTTTGCGCAGATACATCCACACCCATAAGGCCTGAAGCGCGCCCGAAATACTCATAAACGCGGCCATCGCATGGCCTTGGGTATCAAACAGCGGCGTAAAGACCACCGACACAATCAAACATAAATTGAACAAAACGGGCGCGAATGCATACGGCCCAAAACGGTTATGGGCATTTAGGACTGCCCCCAAAATCGCGGCAATCGTAACCAACACCATATAAGGGAATGCCAATCGGCTCATCTCGACCGCGAGTACAAATTTTTCGGGGTCATCGGAAAACCCCGGTGCCGTGACCGCGATCACAAACGGCATGAACCAGATCATCACAACCGAGAGGGGCAGCAAAATCGCCACCATAAACGACAGGGCCATATTAGTAAATTCGGAGGCGGCCGCCTGGGTCTCTTTGATTTTTTTGTCCGTATACAGGGGTACGAACGCCATGCTGAACGCACCTTCGGCCGTGATAGACCGAAAGAAATTCGGCAACTTTAATGCGACAAAAAACGCATCAGCAACGGGCCCAGCCCCGAGTGTATGCGACGTGACCAAATCGCGCGCAAACCCCGCGACCCGCGAGACCAGCGTAAGACCCCCAACTGTTGACATGGATTTGATTAAAGACATTTTCCGATTATGCGGGGAGTTTAACGGTTAATCAACCCAAGTTAAATTCATCCGGCTCATCAAATCTGAGCCGCGGCATCGGGTTAAACCGTTCAACCAAAACATCCAACGTCACCGCCAAATAATCGCGCCATAATTCAGGCTGATATAAAACGTCCCGTTTTCCATTCTGCGCCAATATATTTTCTGTAATCAAACTTACGCCATAAAAAATATTCAGCCCTTCAACCCAATGCATTTTTGCTGTATCTGAAATTGGTATATTTTCAAGAAAAACGCGCATATTTGTGTGATGATAACCATCAAAACCTTCTGGTTTTGGCCCCCAAAAATTTGATCCACGCGCCGTTTCAATAATTTTATTTCGTAAGTTATCCGCAAAAGAACGCTGATCAAATGTAATTGCAGATGACATTTGACTCATCGAATCTAAAAATGCCCCATACCGACAAGTTTTTTTATTTAACGCCTCACTTGGATAAGGAATAATATGCATATTAAAATTGTCTTTCAAAAGAAGATGCGCGTTTCTAGCGCCCGTCTTTACAAAAAGCAATGATTATTTCGTAAACTTATGACGCCTCTAACGCATAAAAAGATAAATTATTATTGGCACGATCCCCAATACACGCGAAAACCCGATTCAAATCTTGTTCCCATTTCAAAGGGGCCGGAGGACCCACTATTTCAGGTTGAGGTGGATTAGGAAAAAGAATATGACCCACCCCCATCATCATGGCCAATCCATGAACAGCAGCAAATTTAACAGAATCATCTCGTCCAACAGAAGCGCCCAGAAGATACCCTTTAGCCTGAACAACCCATCGATTTCTCCCATCTAGAGTGGCTTTATTATTATGGAATAATTGAGATACACGATCTAACACCGTATAAAGTCCAATTGCCGTTGTAACGTCCCCATCCGGCAAAACACCATTCCTAAATTGTTCAAAAGTCAGAGAAAGGTTTTTGGACATACAAACACCTACAAATAATTACATAATGCATTAAAAATACAACGATCCGTTGTATAACATATTTAATAGATTAAATGCAACTATTTAAGCTGATTATAAATATTACAAGGCCAATAAAGGCTACATGGTGTGATTGAAAAAATCAGAAATCACACCACCATTGCCTGATAACTTTCTGTCATCGCAGCCATGGCCAGGGGTTTTGAAATGGCCGGGGCCAGTTCCGGCATATCGCCCCCCGATGCGACGGCCAACATCCGCCCCGCCGCTTTGGCGCACGCAGTAGCCTGAAAAATAGGATCAAACGCACGCACAGCCTTAAAAAAACCTTCGCACATCGGAAGTATGCCAGAAATAAGTTCAGATGGCGGATTTGCCGGCCGGTCATTAGCTGGCAAACCGAAACGCCAATCCGTCCCCCCGGCAATACCATAGCGCACAGCTTCCCGGGTCATAACTTCGACCACATTATAAAAAGTCTGAGCTTGGGCCCACGTCCGGGTCGACATTCGGCCAGATGTATTGTGATACCAAACAGCAACTTTGTACCCGGACAATCCTGACAACGACCCAATACAATCCCCCAAACTCCAGGCCCCCATGGTCATTTTTTGATCGATCAAGACATCACAAAGTTCTTGTGCCGCAACCTCGAGCACCATAGCGCGCGTTGAAAATTCACATAAAATGCGCAACGATTCATCCCGAGGAATATCAATCGATTCCATGACCAAAATATTATGGTGTACCAGATCAATCACAATATCGGCAAAATGATGCGCCTCATCAATCGTATGTCGTTTCAAAATATGCCGGGCGACATCACGCCCCAATTCTGACATTTCATCAATAAGATAGGATGCGGGCATAAAGTCAGATGGCAGATCAGCAGATGACGGAAACACCCGTAAACGTCGGGCTAATTTTTGAACCAATCCATCAAGCGATTCATCCGGCGTATCAAACAAGAATGCTGTTTCAACAAAGACACCCGCAAGCCCCATCAACAAGCGCAGGGCGTTTACACCATCCCGGCCCGGATCACGCGCATAATCGCATAATAACCCGTGCATTTCAGCACGTAATTGGACAGAATCAAGGTGCTCGGCTTCAATCGACATAAACGACAAGACCCAAGAAAAATGTGGAAAAAATGGTGGATAATTAAAAATTAGGAAGGCGAATCAATGCGAATCAAACAACGCATCACTGTGGATAAGTTTACTCGATTTGTTCGGATGCATCAACACCCCATAAATTGGACCGCAGCGTCCACCCCTTGAACCCAGAAACTCCAACCCGGCACCAAACAGGATCACACGAATCAAGCGTTACCAAAACCCCCGGTTCCAACCGTACAACTGGCGCAGCAGCAACATCCGCTTTTTTCAAAAGCGTGACATCTTGTTTCGATTGAATAATCGCATTCCGATACCCTGATAACATCGCATGATGCACCCAACCATCGGTTCCGTCGATATCGCGCACCTGGCGCCACGTTTCGTATTCCCGAATAATTTCAATAGGTAATCCACGTTTTTTATAAACCCACTTGATCGGATATTGCAACGCAGGCCCCGTGCGCACGAACACTTCGTCCTTGCCCAACGTCGCAAACCGCGGCAATTTTTTGGCGATATCGTCATCGGCGCTGGCGGGCGTAACGATGCTCAAAAAAACGAATACAGCTATAAAAAAGGACAATATCCCTTTATTTTTCATTGCATCGCCATCATTTTTTAAAAAGTAAAAGAACATAAGAGATAAAATATGCTAGAACGCCCTCTATGTGCAAGATAGAAGAAAAAAAATCTCTTACCTACCCCCTCTCGGTCGCGCCGATGATGGACTGGACCACGCGGCATTGTCGGGTGTTTCACCGCCTATTGTCCCCCCATGCAGTCCTTTATACCGAAATGGTGACGACAGGCGCGATTTTGCATGGCGACCAACCAAGGCACCTGGATTTTGACGGCTCCGAACACCCGCTTATCCTGCAACTGGGCGGATCCGACCCCGACGACCTGGCGGCTTGCGCGAAAATCGCTGAACAATGGGGGTATGACGCCATCAATTTAAACTGTGGATGCCCATCCCCCCGCGTGCAAAAGGGGTCCTTTGGCGCATGCTTGATGAACGAACCCGATTTGGTCGCGGATTGCGTAGCGGCCCTGCGCAGCGCGGTTACCATTCCCGTCACCGTCAAATGCCGTATTGGAGTCAATGATTGCGACGACGTCCCATTCTTAAACGCGTTCATCGACCGGGTGGCGGAGGCCGGATGCGATACGTTTATCGTCCACGCGCGCAAGGCATGGTTAAACGGATTATCCCCCAAAGAAAATCGCGAAATCCCGCCCCTGCGGTACGACATCGTTGATGATTTAAAACGCCGCCGGCCGGACTTGACCCTCATTCTAAACGGTGGGGTGACGACGGTGAATAACACTGTCGTCGCCCTTCAAAAATTCGACGGTGTGATGATTGGCCGCGCGGCATATCACAACCCGTATATTCTTGCCGAACTGGCACACACAATGGACGGCACCCCTCTGCCCCCTCGTGCCGATATTGCCAGGATGATGATCGATTACATCAACCGCGCCCGTGCGGACGACCCGCATTTACCGTTAAACACCGTGACACGCCATATGTTAGGGCTGTATCATGGGCAACCGGGCGCGCGGACCTGGCGGCGTATCCTGACCGAAGGCGCCCAAGTGAACGGCGCCGGCCCAGATGTGATTGAGGCGGCATTACAATCAATTGAGGCAACTGAATGATTCCTCACACCATGACCGCGATTGAAATATCGACCCCCGGCGGGCCAAATGTGCTACGCCCGGTAACACGACCCGTTCCAACACCGGGGGACAACGAGGTTTTAATTAAGGTTACCGCCGCAGGCATCAACCGCCCCGATATTCTGCAACGCATGGGCAAATACCCTCCCCCCGCCGGGGCATCGGATATTCCAGGCCTCGAGGTTACAGGCGTTATCGTCGCGCATGGAAAAAACACCGTGCCCACGACACCCCCCATCGGCACCCGCGTGTGCGCGTTGGTGACGGGGGGCGGATATGCCGAATACACAACCGCGCCCGCGGGACAAATCATCCCACTGCCCGACACAATCGACGATATTCACGGCGCGGCGATCCCGGAAACATTATTCACGGTCTATCAAAATATAATCCGGTTGGGGCAGTTCACCCCCGATGCGTCCGTGTTGATCCACGGCGGTGCATCCGGCATTGGTACGATGGCGATACAAGTGGTGCGGTATTTGAGGGAAACGTGTCATCCCGGCGAAGGCCGGGATCCGGTTACATCGAGGCCCCGGCCTTCGCCGGGGCGCCAACTCCTTTCTCCCCTCATCATCACCTGCGGGAATGATAAAAAATCAGCCGCGTGTTTAAAACTGGGCGCAACGCACGCGATCAATTACCACACCGAAAAATTTGAAGACCGTGTGATGAACATCACAAATGCCCGCGGCATTGATATCGTTCTGGACATGGTCGGCGGTGATTATGTGGCGCGCAACATCGCCTGCATGGCAGCTGGCGGACGGCACATCACAATTGCGATCCAAGGCGGCCCAACAGCCACACTTGATTTGCGCCCCATCATGACTCGTAACCTCACATTAACCGGATCAACCTTGCGTCCGCGGTCGGTCGCCGAAAAAACGACGCTGCGCGATACAATCATCCGCGATATCTGGCCCGGCGTTATATCGGGAGCGATTACCCCCGTAATCCACGCGACATTTCCGTTAAACCAAGCAAGTACCGCGCACGCCGCATTGGAACAGGGCGATCATGTTGGGAAAATTGTGTTAACAGTTTAAATTATTCATTGCTTTCTCGCCCAATTTCCCCTATAAACGCTTATCCCCTCATATTTTATGATGTATTTGGGGTCCTGCGGCGGGTGATACCCGTTCAGGCCCGATCAAGACAATTGTGCACAAAAAGGACACACACCATGAGCACCAAAGAATTAACGGCCGACCTTACAAAACCCTTGATGCCCAAGGCAACCGCCATGTGGCTTATTGAAAATACAGCCCTCACATTCCTCCAAATTTCTGAATTTTGCGGACTGCATGACATTGAAATTCAAGCGTTGGCTGATGCCGAAGTGGGTCGCGGTATTACACCACGGAATCCCGTCGATAACCATGAACTGACCCTGGCGGATATCAAAACATGTGAAAATGACCCGAATACACGCCTTCATATGATTCGACCCAATATTCCGTTACCAAAAGTACGCGCCAAAGGCCCCCGTTATACCCCCGTTGTGAAACGATCGGATAAACCCGACGCGGTGGCGTGGTTACTTAAAAACCATCCTGAACTCTCGGAAAATACCATTTGCAAATTGGTGGGATCCACGAAAACAACCGTACAATCTGTGCGCGATCGCACCCATCCAAACAGTGCCACAATGCGACCCCGTTCACCGGCCGAAATTGGTCTATGTACCTATGCCGAACTGGAACGGGCATCCCACAAAGCCTTGCGTGCCTTGGGACGTGACCCCGTGGCCGAGGCCGCAGCGCGCCAATTAAAACTGGATGCTGACACAGAAGTCGCGAACGCCGAAAAAGAAGCCGAATCGAAAACATTTGATTTCTCAAACTTTTTCAAATCAGGGTCAGGGGCATAACGCGTTAAAAATACAGAGAATAAAAAAGGGC
>CAZLPZ010000014.1:0-40005 GCA_964561535.1 uncultured Pseudobdellovibrionaceae bacterium
CCGATAAAAAAGACGAAGCGTATAAATATACGAATTTATCGGCGTTACTGCGCGGATTTTCTGAACCTTTGGATCGTCCTGCCTTTCCCTATGTTGCCGAAGATAAAAAATCTTGCATCGTTAAAACAAACGGAAAAACCGCAACCTATACAATCAAAAGCGGCGAAAATATTATTCTGATCGATGATATGACGGCCAACGACATGCCAACTAATTGGATATCACGCGACATCAACATCACGATCGAGGAAAACGCGCACTGTTTATATGTGCGGATGATATCATCACCCGGCGCCGTTACGGATCGCATTCATTTGAATATCCTTGCGTATGCCACGTGCCACCTTATTCATCTGCATACGGGACGCGGGCTTTCACGATCCGACATCACAATTGATGCCGACACCCACAGCGCAACAGAAATTTTCGCGATCCAAATATTATCCGGATCCGCGCATGGGGATATCACAGCGCAAATCAACCATCGCGGATTATCCGGTGCGTCAACCCAAACCATTCGGAATATTGCAGCTGGGTCGGCGCGCGCCGTGTATCAAGGCAAAATATATGTGGCACACGGAGCACAAAAAACAGACGCCCGGCAATCATGTAAATCAATACTCCTGTCAAACACCGCCGAGATTGACGCCAAACCCGAACTTGAAATTTACGCCGATGATGTGCAGTGCAGTCACGGCGCTACCGTGGGGAACATTGATGCAGATGCATTGTTTTATGCGTCTGCGCGCGGTATCCCCGAAAACACAGCGCGCCAAATGTTGATGCGATCCTTTGTGGCACTTGATTTTAAAAATCTACCCGATGACATTTCCGCAAAAATCGACACATTGATTAACCTCGCGTTGAGCGAGGTATCGACATGACCGTTTCACAAAACATATGGCGCGACGATTTTCCTGCCTTGTCTGGTATAATGAACGGAAACCCCATTTCATTTTTAGATAGTGCGGCGAGTGCACAAAAACCTCACACCGTCATCCATGCGATGCGTCATGCAATGGAATCGGGATATGCGAATATTCACCGTGGATTGTATCAATACTCATCTGATCTAACCGCGCGATTTGAACAAGTCCGCACGGGCGTAGCGAACTTTATCAATGCCCCCGCCCCCGACCATATTATTTTTACGCATAACACGACAGAAGGAATTAATCTGGTCGCATCCAGTTGGGGCAATGCCACATTGCAACGCGATGATGAAATTATTTTAACATCCATGGAACACCACGCGAATATTGTTCCGTGGCAAATGACGGCGGCACGGACGGGCGCCATTATCCGTGTTTGGCCCATCACAAAAAATGGAACTTTAGATATCAACGATCTGATCCCACTCCTATCGCCCCGCACAAAAATGGTTGCGATGACTCATGTGTCAAATGTTCTGGGTATGATCAACGATATTCCGGCCATCACCGAAACCATCCGTACCCACGTCCCACAGGCCAAAATTTTGATTGACGGATCTCAAGCCGCCCCCCATATAGCGATTAATGTGGCTGATTTGGATGTTGATTTTTATGCATTTACGGGGCACAAACTCTATGGACCCACAGGCGTTGGGGTTTTATATGCGAGGCCCGATATCATGAACGCTCTTCCTCCATTTATGGGTGGCGGCGACATGATTGATCATGTGGTGTTACCAACCGGCACGACATATCGATCCTCGCCCGCCCGATTCGAAGCCGGTACACCCGCGATTATCGAGGTCATCGGATTAGGGGCCGCTATTGATTATATAGCGTCAATCGGATGGCCCACCATTACCGCGCATGAACAAAAAATGTCTCATGCATTATTCGATATTTTAAATACTGTCCCAGGAATTACAATACATGGACCCGATATGACGGCGCCACGCATTGGGGTCTTTTCATTCTCGGTGCCTTGGGCCCACCCGTCAGATATCGCTATGATATTAGACCAATGTGGTGTGGCGGTACGTACAGGTCATCACTGTGCCGAACCGCTCCACACCCATTTGGGGGTCGGGGGCACCACCCGAGCCTCGATCGGCCTCTATACCAACATGAACGATCTTGACCAATTCTCAGAAGCGATGACCAAGGCCAAAAGGATGTTATCATGATTGCAGAACCTAATAAAAAAGATGATGAAATAAACGTAACTGTGGGCACAACTTCTGGACCTCTCACGCCGTCGATGCCCGTTCATTTACAAGGTCCAATGAAAGCCTATGCCGATGAACAAATGGTGCGCAACGCCACGGGCAATGCCTATGACACAATGGCCGAACCGCCCTTTGCCAAGGTTCCTATCGATCATCCCTTATGCGATCCGATCCTCGCGGGATTACGCGAGGTATATGACCCCGAAATTCCGGTGAATATATATGAGCTGGGCCTCATCTATTCGATTACGATCATCAGTGGCCCGACAGGCGCGGATGTGGACGTTAAAATGACATTGACATCCCCCGGGTGCCCGGTGGCCCAAGAAATGCCCGGGATGGTTCAAGCGGCGATTTTCCCCGTGCCCGGTGTGTCGGACGTGTCGGTTGAAATTGTGTGGGACCCACCCTGGAATCCCACCATGATGGCCGAGACCGCGAAAATGCAATTGAATATGTTTACGTAATTGAGGTCCTCTCGAAGAATGCGTACGAGAATATGTAATGACAATTTAATTATTACGTAAAAAATATATTTATATACAATTATTTTTATTTACAGTAAAAGATTTACATTACAAGACATAATACATTATTTTATGGAGATAATTTTGGGGCAAAACGCATTTATTATTTTTGAAAATCCTGGACCTAAGGATGATCCTGATTACCAGGAAGGTCTCAAATATAGTATTGGTAAAAATCAAGCTTTCTGGATGGGCAAAAGTAAGGTGCTTTTCTATATGCCCGTAGGGGGATATCTTGGAAATATTATACGTTGTACAGTGAACGCTTTGGACGCCACAACAATTGGAACTGAAGATAACAAATTTGACCCGCCAGAGCATAACTACAAATTTCGGGCAAATTCAATCTCTCTGATGTTTTCCCTTGGGTCTCCTCGCTCTTTTATTATGTTTGAACCGGCAGATTTGGATCTAGATGAATTAAACTGCGCATCAATATACAAAATTAAGGGTCATCAAAATGGCGCGGTTATATATGGTTCGGGGTATTATTCAGAAGGACGAACTCGATGGGAAAAGATATCTCGACACAACATTGTCAGAGGTGAAGTTGGTAAACACCGTGTTGCGAGCTTAGATGCTGAGATTGGGCACTTTCTTGAGTCTGAAAGGAACAGATTTCATACCGGACCTAACGGGGTCGGTAAGGATTATTTTAAGCCTGGCGAGATGGCTAAGTATGATGAGGACCGTAAGTGTTTTGTTACGCAATTAGACCCGAATAACAGATCTGCCTTCGACGACATGAGGCGTCTCGTAAATAGAAAACGTAGCACTCGGCCTCTTACGGATGAATGGCTTCGTGCAAACTTTTATGGTTCTATACCAGCCAGTATGCCCGAGGCTAGACAGGGTGCTTATATGCCTGCCGCAGCTAAGCACAAAATTGTAAAAGATGGAGGAAAAATAGAAGTTTTACCTCTAGAAGTTTAAATATACCTTCAATAAAAGTTCGACGCAAGATAACGGTGTGTCGGACGTGTCGGTTGAAATTGTGTGGGCCCCACCCTGGAATCCCACCATGATGGCCGAGACCGCCAAGATGCAATTGAATATATTTACGTGATGAAACAATCTCATCCAAGGCGTTGAGCCGGGATCCAGTGCATGTACGAGACTTCCGCCTGCACCGCAATGACAACGCCCTACCCCACCTTGGTTGCCAAGAATTTCACATCCGGGTTTTTGTCCTGGGCGTCATTCAAATGCCATGAATTTCGCGCTAAAAATACGGGTTCGGCGTTGTGATCATACGCAATGGCCGTTGTATTAGCGTCGATGAATATTTTGAGTTTCGCATTATCATTCGACACTAACCACCGCGCGGCATGATAGGACGCGGATTCAAATTTAACGTTCAACGCATATTCGGTGCGCAGGCGATCGGCCAGTACATCAAATTGCAAGGCGCCCACAACACCCACGATCCATCCGGAATCAAACGTGGGTTTAAACACACGGGCCATGCCCTCTTCGGCAAGTTGTGTCAACGCAGCCCCCAGATGTTTTGCTTTTAGCGGATCAATCGAAATTACACGCTGCATCAGTTCGGGTGCGAATGACGGAATGCCGGTAAATGACAACGCCTCGCCTTCCGTCAACACATCGCCAATACGTAGGTTCCCATGGTTTGGAATGCCGATAATATCACCGGGGTACGCAATTTCGGCCGATTCACGATCCTGGGCCAAAAAGAGTTGCGGTGAATGAATTGTCATTTGTTTACCAGACCGCACGTGAAGCATTTTCATGCCTTTTGAAAATACGCCGGAACACAGGCGGGTAAAGGCAATGCGGTCGCGGTGTTTCGGGTCCATATTCGCCTGAATTTTAAAGACAAATCCGGTGACTTTTGTTTCATTTGGGTTGATCGTACGCTGCACGGCATTATACGGCCGAGGCGGCGGCGCGAACCGTTCAATACCCCGCAATAATTCACCCACACCGAAATTATTGACCGCCGATCCAAAAAACACCGGCGTTAAATGCCCCGCACGATAAAATTCTAAATCAAACACCGGGCACAGGGATCGCACCATTGAAACATCATCGCGCAATTGCTGTGCCTGATCGCTCGAAATAAATCCATCAATTTGCGGGTCATCCAACCCCTTGCACGCGATAGCCGATTGCAACGCCGTACCTTTTGTTCGTTCAAATAAATCAAGCGTATCATCGAGTAAATTATAACACCCCCGAAAATCACGCCCCATCCCGATGGGCCACGTGGCGGGGGAAACTTCCAACGCCAATTTCGATGCGATTTCATCCATCAACGCAAACGGGTCCAACCCGTCACGGTCCATTTTATTGATGAACGTGATGATCGGAATATTTCGCAATCGACAAACCTCGAATAATTTCAACGTTTGCGGTTCAATCCCCTTCCCAGCGTCCAAGACCATGATGGCGCTGTCGACCGCCGTGAGGGTCCGGTATGTATCTTCCGAAAAATCTTCATGCCCCGGGGTGTCGAGTAAATTAAACGTGATGTCGCCGTGTGTAAATGTCATGACGGATGACGCCACCGAAATCCCACGTTCCTGTTCAACCTTCATCCAATCGGACCGCGCGCGGCGCGCATCACCGCGGGCCTTGACCATACCCGCCATTTGAATGGCACCGCCGAACAACAGGAGCTTTTCAGTCAACGTCGTTTTCCCCGCATCGGGGTGCGAGATAATGGCAAAGGTGCGACGGTTTTGGATAGCACGGTTAAGCATATTAAATGACTGTTCCTTCAAGCGGGAAAACATTTTCCCGCGTTTCTATTTCAACAACCCACACATCGGGATCGCGTGTGACCGCGCGGGTAATATACGCATCGATTGATGATTCATCAAGTAAATCCGACTGTTTGCGCCATTTCAACACCCCATCCTCAAAATCGCGTTCTTGGGTATACAGAGAAAGGATATCACGAATGCGCCATTTTAAAATTACCAGCCCTGTATCGGGGTCACCACGATGCACAATCGTATAAAAATCCCCGCGCGCAGCGATCATACGCAGTTGCGCGGTCAGGGTGAGTTCAACAGGAAGAGACAAGGTCCCTACCCCCTCAAAAATGCGGGTAAATCATCCCCAAATGCATTGGACGTATCGGCCAAATCATCCGACCGGGCAACCGCTACGCTCGCCTTGATCGCCGCGCGTCCGGCCCCGCGTGTGGCGGGCGCTTTGACTGTTGATTTTGATTTGTCAGACCGGGGACTGCGCGGTTCATGATGCCTCCCCGATGACATTTTCCGAGCCGCGGTCACGGGAGCGTCGCCATCTTCTTCGGTCGGCTCGGCAATACTGTACCCGGCCAAATCAACAATCGGGAGGCTGCTGCGTGACATTTTTTCAATGCCGCGCACTAATTTCAAATCATCCGCAGATGCTAATGTCCAGGCACGCCCCGTCATGCCCGCCCGGCCTGTACGGCCAATGCGGTGAATGTAATCTTCGGGGTTAAACGGCACGTCATAATTAAACACGTGTGAGACACCCTTGACGTCGAGGCCCCGCGCGGCCACATCGGAACACACCATGATCGTCACGTTACCGTCTTTAAAATCCTGCAATGTTTTGTTGCGTGCGGACTGCACCATATCACCGTGCATCGGCGCCGCCTTGTATCCCTTGTCGGATAGGAACCGCGCCAATGTCCCCACCTCAACCTTACGGTTACAAAAGATAAACGCGTTTTTAATGTCTTCTTTGTCAATCAACGCCCGCAATGCCGCGCGTTTATCGCGGTCTGACACCCACACCAAATGTTGCGCCACCGTTTCGGCGGTGCTTTCGGGCGGGTCAACCTTGACCATTTTCGGATTACGCAAGAATTTTTGCGCCAGTTTTTCAATCTCGGGCAACATGGTTGCTGAAAACATCAATTTTTGTGACATCGGCGGGATCAACGACACAATTTTTTCAATGTCGGGAATAAACCCCATGTCCAACATGCGGTCAGCCTCATCAATCACCAAAATTTTGATATCATTCAATAAAATCTGACCACGTTCAAACAAATCCAGCATCCGGCCCGGCGTCGCAATCAGTACATCCACGCCGCGGTTCAGCAATTTTTTCTGTTCAACCATCGACTCGCCGCCGACCAATAACACATGGGTCAAATTTGACCCCACGCCGTACATTTCAAAATTTTGGGCGATTTGCGCGGCAAGTTCCCGCGTCGGTGACAACACCAACGATCGCGGCATCCGCACTTTTGCACGCCCCCCAGATAAAATTTCAATCATGGGCAACGTAAAGCCCGCGGTTTTTCCGGTGCCTGTCTGCGCAATACCCATCACATCCCGCATCATCAGGACAAGCGGAATCGCCTGTTCTTGAATAGGGGTTGGTTTAACGTACCCCTTGGCCGTCAAGGCGGCAAGAAGAGTTGGGGAAAGGCCGAGGTCGGAAAAGCTGGTCAAAATAATCATCCAAATAAAGCAGGTGTCATCCCCGCGAAGGCGGGGATCCAGTTCATTTTAAAAGTTCTGGATTCCCGCATACGCGGGAATGACAATTTTTTGTAGGTTTCGTCCATTGTTATGCGCAAAAAACCCTGTTCTGTCAATGTTTTCCCACTTCTGAGGACCTAATGGTTGACAGGCATAGGTCTAATATCCTATAACATCCCTTAACCAAGGGCGACGTGTATCTGCCGCCCTTTTTTCATCCCCCTGTTGCACCGCATAATTTTCCGGTGTTGCTGGGGGATTTTTATTTTAAACCTCTTTAAAAAAGGAAATTTTCATGTCAACCCTTCCCCTTGATGCTTCTGGATATCCCATTCCTACCCTTGGATATCTGGATGGCGGGGCACGCACCCTTGCCCTAACATCCGCAACAACGCGCACATCCACGCCCTTTTCGATAACAACCGATATTATCAGCGTCTATGCAACAATCGATTGTTTCATCCGCCTGGGCAATAATACTGTAACAGCGGCAAATACCGATCATTTTATTCCCGGCAATATGTATCAAGATATTGCAATCACCCCAAACACCAAGGATCGATATATTTCAGGAATTCGTGCAGGGTCCCTTGATGGGACTCTTTATATCAGTGAAAGGGAGTAATTAAAATGCCGCTATCACTCTCCATCAAATTAGGGGTACCCACAAAACACAGATTAACCCCCTGGTATAAATCACGCACCTACTTGTTAAATTCGATCGCCCCAACGGTGATCCACGACTATACCCATCAACGATATTATGAATCGGGTGTTGGGGCGAAAGACTTCCCGTTCACGCGGATACGCACCACAAATGCAATGATGTTTGATTCTGCGGGACGTATGGTATGGGCACCTGTGAATATGAGCGCACGATCCGAACCTGGTGGTGCAGGTTGGGGACTTGCATCTGTAACCATTACAACCGTGCCGATATCCTGCCCATCGGGTCAGATTGTCAAAAAACTTGTGGCAAATAATGGTATTTCTTTAAATGCCAATGATGGTCTGGGGGGCGTTGCATCCACAGCGATCCCCACCAACGCCAACCAAACTTATTGCCTATCTTTCTATGCCAAGGCCGCTGAAGTCACAAGCGTTCGGGTGCGCGAACCGACCATTACGGGGCACAGATCTGTCATTAATTTAACAACAGGTGTTGTGACGCTTGAAAGTGGGTCGTCTGGATTAACACACATGCTGGTGACATCCCAAAACGTTGGGGATGGATGGTGGCGCATTATATGCCGCCGAACAGCATCAGGAACATCGCAAGGGTTTAACATTAAACCGGGTGACACGACGGGGGACGGCGTGAATGGAATTTATGTTTCCGCGTTTCAGTTTGAACCAGATGATATCTCAACACCTAAAAAACCAATCACCACAACTGGGACAGCGTATTATGGGCCACGATTTGATTCAAACCCCGTAACAGGAACAGCCCGCGGTGTTTTGATTGAGGACGCACGGACGAACCTTGTTTTAAATAGTCACACCTATCAAACAGGATGGACTCTTACAAACTGTTCCCTATCCACACTCACGACGGATCCAATGGGGTTAACATTCGGGCAGACTATTCTTGAAGGCACCCCCGCGACAACCGCTCTATTAAGTGCGACTTTTGCGACAACAGCATCCACTGTGTATTCGGCCAGTGTGCATTTAAAACGGGGAAATACCGATTGGGTACGGTTTCGCTGCGTTGATACAACATCAACAAATGGGTTTCAATGTTGGGTTAATTTGGCAACAGGAACGATAGGCACCGCGAACTTATTTGGAACAGGAACCTATACAGCGTCAAGTGCAAAGATAACGGCGTTACCCAATGGATGGTATCGTGTATCTATGAACGGGACAATCGGAACCGATATATCAATGCGTGTCTTGACAGTGACGGCTGCTGGAGATGCCTCAACCACAAATATAAGCGGCGGTACTTACCAAGTTTGGGGGCATCAAGTTGAACTCTTAAATGAGAGCAGTTATATCCCCACTTATACGGCCTCGGCAACACGGGCAATTGACTCGTTCATAATGGATATCCCGACCGCAATTAATCAAGCCAGAGGAACGTGGTATGTGTCCATTATTAAAAGTAATAAATCAATTGTCAGTGGGGGTCGTTTATTTGGATTAAGCGACGGAACAGTCAATAATATGATTGAAATTATTATAACAGCAACAGGCCAAACCCAATATAAAACAACGATGGGTGGTATCGCGTCATTTGTGCCTGTCACAGCGGCTGGTCTTACAAATATGACAGAAACAAAAATTGGTATTTTGTACTCTTCCCCAACGAAAAAAGCCGTAATAAATGGTGCAGCAGTTGTAACGGAGGCGGTCACCGCATTTCCAACCTCTGGATTTACAAAATTCTTTATTGGATCTTCCGCTGGGGCATCATCCGCCCATAACGGATGGATTAAAGAAATACGATATTACGCCGAGGTGACCGCGTCTGATAGCCAACTTCAAGCGCTAACGGTGTAATTAATGATAAATTAAAGATCTATTTACGAGAAAAAAACAATTTTTCGGTAGGATTATTCTAAAGTAGAAAGGAAATATCATGGAAGAAAATACTTTTACATCTGAGAATAACCCTAAAGACCAATCAAAAATAATTCTTGGTACCACTCTCCCCGGGCCAAAAACAGCCGACTACTGCAGCACATCAACAAAGATCGAAATGAATGGACCTTATTTAAAAAATGAATTTTCTATTTCGTGTTCGCCAGATCAAATCAAAAGAGGGCTTACTGAAAACGGTCTAATGGAAAAACTGGACCCCTCATTACAGGGATGTGGGGTTGATGTGAACACCAAATTTGAAGGAAATAAAAGTCCAATCACAACAATAAGCATAAATTGCCCAAAGCCATAAAATTTTGTACGTTTAATATGAAAGGCTTGTAGCCTGTCCAAGCCCTATGCGGCCTCAATATCACTCGAATTTTTGGATGGTGACATTGATGACAAAAGATCCGCTGTCTCCCCTGCATTATCAACATTCAACATACCCACGACATGATATCCAGAATCGACGTGCATGACTTCGCCCGTTACCCCGGACCCCAGATCTGACAATAAAAATAATCCGGCCGATCCGACATCTTCAATCGTTACATTTCGGCGGAGGGGGGAATTTAATTCATTCCATTTCAAAATATGACGAAAATCACCAATACCAGATGCAGCCAGTGTTTTGATCGGCCCCGCTGAAATCGCATTCACACGAATGCCACGTCCGCCCAAATCAACGGCCAGATACCGCACCGATGCCTCAAGGGCGGCTTTTGCGACACCCATTACATTGTAATGCGGCATCACACGTTCCGCACCATAATAAGTCAAGGTAACCAAAGACCCCCCGGGGTTTAACAAGGAAGCCGCCTTTTGCGCAATGGACGTAAACGAATATACCGAAATATCCATCGTCTTTAAAAAGTTCGACCGCGTGGTATTTAAATACAAGCCATCCAGTTCGTTTTTATCCGAAAAGGCAATCGCATGAACAATAAAATCCAAAGAACCCCATTTTTCTTTAATTTTGGCAAGCATCGAGTCAACTGATGTATCATCCGTAACATCACAGGGTTCAATAAACGTCATGCCAATCCCGGCGGCCAAGGGGCGGATTCTCTTTTCAAGTGCCTCCCCTTGATAGGTAAAAGCAAGTTCGGCACCCTGATGATGCAATGCCTTGGCAATCCCCCAGGCAATAGACCGGTCATTTGCCACACCCATAATCAATCCGCGTTTATTTTTCATCAAACCTGACATACTTGAACACCCTAAATAAATAAGCATAAAATAATGAGTCTATCCTAACGATCTGCACAAGAAAATCTAGCCCTGTTTAAAGTATTATAGAAATTACAATCCCTTAATATTTTAAAGAGCATACTGAAAATACAATGGTTTCATCTTCGACCCGCACCCATGACTTAAATCTTAGCCTCGAAGCCATCCAGGCCAAGGCCCTTGCCTTTGCCCGCGAAATCCGCACCTTTGATCCAGATCTCCAAATTATCTATGCCGTTCATCGTCAAGGACAACTTCAAAATACACTACGGATCATGGAAGATCGATTTTTAGAACATCCCGCCGGAAAAATTGCATCAAGCATTGCAGGACGCGGATTTCCCGAACATGAACCTTCCGCTTTTCATGGCCTGTGTGCAAAACGGACCAGTCCCCTGATGGGATTAAACGCAACGACAGCTTATCTCGCCATCATCTCGATCAATATTGATGAATTTCAAGATTTTTCTGAACTGCTCCTTGAATTATATCGCCAAACCTGGTTGGGGCTTGAACTGACCGCATTTTTTCGAAATCACCCCAATGAAAAAATTCCGGATCGGCCATTAAACCTTAAACGAAATCTTTTAGGTGAAACCCGTGTCAATTTAAGAACCGATTTATTCACTGTTTTAATGGCCCAAAATGAAGGGTATACAGGAGCGCTTGCGGATACTATTCGAAAACGTGCTCTTGAAACCATTTCAGCACGATATGGCATTCATCCAGAACGTTATCCTTTTCCCCTCATTGCACAAACAACAGCCTATGCAATCAGTGATATTCTTCCACATCTTTCGACACAAAAATCACGACTTCATCGCTGTTCTGAACTGGTCTCTGTTTTGTCTGGAAGCGTTACAGATTCTGAATTAAAACTTTGGAATAAATTTGCAGGTATTTGCCAAGATATGGCATGGCGAGGATACCCTGCTGCGACAATTCTGGGCTGCGCGGTTCATACAAGTGATGATGCTTTTTTACGTGCTGTCGCCCACAAGGTCAGCGAGTTTGCAGATATCGTTCCTCAAAATCTGGATCAAATCTCGACTTTTTTTAATGGGTTTATTGGAATTCAAAATAATTACTCTATCCATGTCAGCTTGATTGAACAAATATTCGAAACCGCTCTCGATTCAAGCCTCGAACAAGGCGTTCCTGATCCTTTCTTTAAAATTGCCAAACTTCAAAATGATCACCTTTGCCAAGGCCGATTCATCGGATGGTGCGCTAGCGCCCTTCAAAGCGCGGGACGCGTGTACCGGGAGGCAAATGCTGTTGGTATTGCGGCAAGCGAGGCCGCCCGAATCGAATTTGAATCACAATGCTATCTTTTACCCCTAACCAAAATCCATAAATTCGGAGAAATGATTGTTAAATACCTTCAAAATGGCGAAACATTAACCTTCGAAAACATGATTGAAATTGCACGCGACCAAGGAGATGTTGAACAAATTGCACAATCTTTTGAATATATTATTCATCAAGATCGTATAAGTGGCATTGTCGCCATTCCGCACTCGGCAGAAAAAGATATCCTGCTGGAAGGCATTGACCCTGAAAAATTACAACAGAAAATATCACAATTTACACAATTTTCGACGAATTCAGCACACAAATCTAAACTTGAGAATGATAAAAAGAACAGCACAGAACTTGCCTTAGAAGACGAATAAAAAAAGGGCTTCTGCAAAGAAGCCCTTTTTTATCAAAGAAAAAAATTTATAGAAGCCTTATTGAACAACCTGCCATTTTCCGTTTGCGCCCTGGCATGCCGTACCGGTTGCAGTCTGTGCTTCACCATCAATAAAGATCGATGATTTAAATTCGCGGCAATATTGCCCCGATGATGACCGACCATCACGCACCGGCGTAATTGTCCCGCTGCGACCTGATTCCGGATTATTCCACGTAATCGCACGACCCACCGGGGCGACATAGGCTTTTTGTTCTGCCTGTTGAGCATAGGCCACATCCGCCTTGTCCAATGACGATCCAATCGCATTCCCCGCGGCAAGACCCAATAAGGCACCAGCGCCCGTTGCCCATAATTGACCACTTCCCTTACCAACTTTGGACCCTAAAAAACCGCCTAAAACAGCGCCTGTTCCTGATCCAATTAATTCCTTATTACCCATTCCGGTGCCGTTATCCATTCCCGTACAAGCCGATAGGGACAAAGCCACAATCGTTGCCGCGGTCATCAAAATCTTTTTCATTCTCTATTCTCCAAGAAAAGGTTACGGGCCGAACTCAAGATCGCCCTGACAGGTATTACTATATTCCGAGACGCTACCCAAAGGCAACAAAATGCAGATGCGATGATTGGACGCAGTAAAAATAACCCTTTTAATAAGGATGTCATCCCGGGCTGCGCCGGCATGACAATTGTCAAAAAAACATCCCCTGATAATGCCTGCTGATCATTTCATCAATATCGGCTTCTGAAAATTCAAAGGCTTCCCCCAATTCGCCAATCATAATTTGGCGGATTAACGTACTTAAATCCTCGGCACCTTCGGCCCATAGGTCCAAAATCGGACGACGGTATAAAAACAAAATATCTGCACTGCGCGTCACCTTCATCGTCACGCCCGGTGCAATTTGCGCGCCGCCCTTAAACACGGCCAATAATTCATACGGGTCCGTGGCCCCCGCGTCTTGTTCCGTGGCCGTGTCTGCAAAGTCATCCACTTGAACAGATAAATCATGACATTTTTCAAGAAGTTCATCGGGAAGATTTTCCAAATGCGCCCGCGCAAGGTCGATCACATCATCAAGCGACGGCGGAACCGTAAACTGCATGATAATAGCTGGGCGATGATCTTTTGACCCAAGTGGTGATTTGGTGGTGGCGTAACCCATAAAGCAACCCAACGATAAAACGAATCTGATATCAGATTCTAAAACGCGTCGGGGGTCCTTGCCAAGAGTCCACGTGAAGGGATGCACAACTCATTCACATCATCTACACGTCACGATATATCGTGACCACTTATTTATAATTTATTAACCAGACTCATGATGTACTATAATGGCAGTCGCATATTTTTAAAATGCAGGTTATCCGAAATGGTTGAACTCGACGCTGGACTATCAGCCCAAATGGCTGTCACCCAACAATCTTTTGCCTTAGGCGCTGTCAAAAATGCGGCGCGTGCCGAACAAAAAATCGCGGATGTTTTGGCCCAAACCGTTACCGCCAGCAACAACGGCAAAAATGTCGATGTGTATGCATAGTTAAGAAGCTTCATGTCTATAACAATCGTGTCATCCTCGAAACAGCACAGCTGTTATTCGGGACTTTCTGCCGTCCTTATACCTATAAAGATCCCGGCTCATCCAGGATGGCACTCACCCCCTTTTCTCTTAACCCCCTCTTAAACTCCTTTTAAACCCTCTTTAAGGGGCGGTGTGTCACAGTGTGGGGGTAATCTGACACAAGCACGGGGCCGTTCGGCCCGTTTTTCAAAGGACATCATCATGACCACCCCTGTTCCTATTACAGTCGCGCGCGGCGACGGTATCGGCCCCGAAATTATGGCCGCTACGTTAAAGATCCTCGACGCTGCCGGCGCAAAACTGAAAATCGAGGAAATCGACGTGGGCGAGGCCGTCTATAAACGGGGCATCTCAAGCGGTATTGAAGAATCATCCTGGGCGTCCCTTTATAAAACCAAAGTCTTCCTAAAATCCCCGATCACCACCCCCCAGGGCGGTGGATACAAATCACTTAATGTTACATGTCGTAAAACGCTGGGCCTGTATGCCAACGTCCGTCAATGCGTATCGTATCACCCGTTTGTGGATACACATTTCCCGAAAATGGACATGGTAATTGTCCGCGAAAACGAAGAGGATCTCTATGCCGGCATTGAATATCAACGCACCCCCGATGTGATGGTCGGGTTAAAAGTCATTACCCGCCAAGGATCCGAAAAAATCATTCGCTATGCGTTTGAATATGCGCGCAGTAACGGCCGTAAAAAGGTCACCTGTATGTCCAAAGACAACATCATGAAGATGTGTGATGGATTATTTCACAAAACATTCGAAGCCATTGCCGCCGAATATCCCGACATTCAAAACGAACATTATATTGTCGATATTGGCGCCGCACGCATCGCATCGCGGCCCCAGGATTTTGATGTCGTTGTAACGGAAAACTTATACGGCGATATTTTATCTGATATTGCGGCGGAAATTACCGGGTCGGTGGGTTTGGGCGGGTCGTGCAATATCGGCCCGGATGTATCCATGTTTGAAGCGGTACACGGATCGGCCCCCGATATTGCGGGCAAGGGTCTTGCGAATCCATCAGGGTTGGTCCTCGCGTCCATCATGATGCTGACCCACATTGGACAAAACGATGTCGCCACACGTCTTCATAATGCGTGGTTAAAAACCATCGAAGATGGTATTCACACCGGCGATATTTATCAAGAAGGGACCAGCACCAAACGCGTCGGTACCGATGAATTCACATCGGCCGTCATTGCGCGCTTGGGTCAGAAACCTGTCAAATTAACGGCTGTTGATTACGGTACAGGCGGGGCCGAACGCGTCAATATCAAAACCCGCCCGCACGACACAACCACGGTCAAAAAACGGATCGGGGCGGATGTGTTTGTCGCCTGGACCGGGACCGTGCCGTCAAAACTGGCCGATTTGGTGTTGCCCGCCTTGCCCACGGGGTTCAGCTTAAAAATGCTGACCAACCGCGGACTGAAAGCATGGCCCGGCACGGCGCCCACATCGGCGTTTTCGTCCCTGTGGGCATTGCGGATCCTTGCAGATAAGGTGGATACCCAAGGGTTATCGGCCGGGCAAATCGCGTCACTCCACGATTTACTCGCGGGGTCGGGATTGGATATTTCGGCCGTTGAAACATTATTCAATTACGATGACAAACCTGGGTTTACCGCCGCGCAGGGGGAATAAAAACATAATATCAGCGAAATATATGTCATATATGATATATATTTCGTTGAATTAAGTGTCATATGTGATATAATGTTCGTATGACCGACCCCAATGTCACATCCCAAAACAACCTGACCGTCCACGCCTTCGAAGCGCGCCGCCAGGCCCTCGGTATGTCGTATGGCGATCTCGCTCGATTAAGTCATGTATCTTTGGCAACCATCAACCGATTTTTTAAAGGAACACACCCAAAGATTTCATTTGATACCGTTTTGCGTATGGCCGACATCCTCGATATGTCGATCCTCCCCACCCCTATCAAAACAATTCATGATATTAAAGTACGTCAAAGCGACCAACTGGCCGAGCAAATTATGGCCGGTGTTTCCGCAGCCTCGGCCCTTGAATCACAAAACATAAATGCGCCAGATCGTAAGAACCTTAAAAAAGAAATTGCGGCACGTTTTTTATCGGGAAGCCCCCGACATTTATGGACAGAAATTTTCAAGGACCCCACATGATTGGACAAACATCCGGGTTCACAGACGGTGGTGACTTAAGTGGATTACGCATTCCCCTCATGCCCGGTCAGGATACACACGACCAAATTCATCTGGCCGAGGCCCAAAATATCGCCCTTGCCTATCAAAAATATTTTGGGCGGAAAACGATATCGCGCCGCACAGCTCCGTTTGATTTATACTGGGTCAAAAATCTTCATCACGAAATGTTTAAAGACGTATGGAATTGGGCCGGACAATTTCGAACATACAATTTAAATATCGGTGTGGATGCGTATCGAATTTCCTCTGACCTATCGACACTTCTCGATGATCTTTATTTTTGGAATGAACACGATACGTATCCCCTCCTTGAACGCGCAGTTCGCCTGCACCATCGATCAGTCTTGATCCATCCTTTTAAAAACGGCAATGGTCGTTGGGCAAGAACAATGACCAATATATATTTAAAACAACAAAAACACGGAATGGTCATCTGGCCCGATACGATTGAGAAATCGAGTCCCATCCGAGATCATTACCTCGCCACCCTGCGCGCGATGGATCAGGGCGATCTTGAACCTTTTCGCGATCTGCACTTTGAACATTCTGGCCATTAAAGGCCTTAATTCCTCCCCCTTGGCGTTTTAGCAAAGGCCGGATAGGATAGGGGAAAGAACAATCTCCTCTATATATAAAATGACCGACCCAAACCTAACCTCCTTGATTGTCCGCCTGGCCGAAAGCCCGGCCGAAATTCGCGCCGCACAATTGTTGCGCTATGCTGTTTTTTATGATGAATTTGGTGCGAAACCCACACCTGAAATGGCGGAGACAAAATTAGATTGTGATTATTTTGATGATTTCACCGACCATCTCATCGTCATTGATCCCAACCGCGCCCATCAAAACTTGGGCGTTGTCGGCACCTATCGCCTGATGCGTCGAGACCAAGCCGACCGAGCTGGACGATTTTATACATCCGATGAATTTGATATTTCAGCCCTGCTCGCTTCTGGCGGGAATATTCTTGAAATGGGGCGTTCTTGTGTTCTGGATGCCTATCGCACGATGTCGGTCTTACAACTTCTCTGGTCAGGAATCGCACGTTATATCTCGGACCACCAAATTGATTTGATGTTTGGTTGTGCCAGTTTACACGGCACCGACCCCCAGGCGATCGCACCTGAATTATCCTTATTATACCACAATCACCTTGCCCATGATGAACTTCGGCCACGTGCCCTACCCCATCGTTATATCAATATGAATATCATTCCGCGGTCCGACATCAATATGCGCCGGATATTTATGAAACTACCCCCTCTTTTGAAAGGCTATGTTCGCGTCGGTGCCATGGTCGGAGACGGGGCAGTCATTGATGAACAATTCAATACAATTGATGTCTGTATTATCATGCCAACCTATATGATCACCGATAAATACGTAAAACATTTCGATGTTCAAGTCGCCCACGACCTTTCAACCTCTCTTGACGAAACATCTTCTGAAACGGACCGATAATGAATCAGATCAGCTTTACCCTAAAATTATTGTTTTTTATTTTCTGGTCAATTCTTGTAGTTATCATTCAACTGCCAATCCTCGCCCTGACCAAAGGACCTCTATCTTATAAGATTCCCCGGCTGTGGCACCGTGGCCTCTGTTGGGCCTTTGGTATGCAGGTTCGAATTATCGGAACGCCGATTCCCCCAAACACCCCCGCCATGTATATTTCAAACCACACATCGCATTTTGATATTCTCGCGATTGGGACCGTGCTTGAAGCTTCCTTTGTCGCCAAAAGCGATGTCGAAAAATGGCCGATTGCGGGGTTTTTGGCCAACCTACAACAAACGGCTTATATCTCGCGCAACCCTCGCGATGCATTACGTGAAAAACATTCATTGCAATCTTATTTGCGCGCCTCGAAAAGTATTATTTTATTCCCCGAAGGCACAACAGATAATGGCTATGATATCTTGCCATTTAAGTCATCTTTGTTTTCCCTCGCGCTTGACCATAATTTAACAGACGGGAAATTGATGATTCAGCCTTTTTCCCTGCGCCTCATTGCAAAACCAGGAAAACGCGGCGCGACAGATCTCGCAAAATACCCTTGGGCATTTGATGACGATACCCCCATGGCCACCCATTTATTCACATTTTGGGCCGGACGCGGATGCATTATCGAGTTGATCTTTCATCCCCCCGTTGATCCAAAACAATTTGACGATCGCAAAATTCTGTGCGACACCATACGAGATATCGTGGTCGCAGGCCACGCGACGGGACAGATTCAATCCCCCCGAGGATAACCATCCGCCACTTTTGCCATTCAACAATGTAAGGACCTGATCTCATGAATTTTCAAACGGACGAAATCCAAAAACTGCAAAAATTCCTACAGGAAAAACTGAATATCAAGTTATCCTTAAAAGGCCGCCCCAACGCTGGTGATTCGGTTGAATTGTTGATTGATGGCGAATATCTGGGCACCGTGTACAAAGACGATGAAGACGGGGACATCGCGTATAACGTCAATTTATCCGTCCTTGCGATTGATCTGGACGATGCCGCTTGATTCCAGAAGAAACAATGGTAATTTGACAAATTTTCCCTTAGAATAGTGACTATATGATGTCTCCTGTGCCCCATTGTGCCCTCACAGGATTTTTAATGAGGAATTTAAAATAATGGATCGTCTAAGTTTTTATTCCATATTCAAATTCTCCCGTATCCATTTTCCTGGTTTTTTGGGCCTGTGCGCGCTATCTTTTATCTTTTCCCCCTCCTTGACCGCGCGCGCCGCCGACCTCGCCTATCCGGCCCTGGAAGTCTGTGATCCTGATTTTTATAAAACACTGGAAAATAAGGCGTGGATGGAAACCCAACGCGAAATTCAAGTTAACCAAACGGTGATTACAAAACCAGCCAGTACCTTGGCTCTGTCCTGTTTTGATCAACAAATCAACCAGGCGGCGTCCGCCGGGGGGGCATTTTCGGATGTCAGTAATGCAAATGCAAGTAAGGGCGCCATTAATACGGCGATTGGAACATCATTTACAGACTATTATGCTCAAAACTTTACAGATCCCCCCATTTTTGCAGGGACAACTTTTAATAGTCAGGGAAATTTTAATGGGGCGTGTGATCGCCTGAACCAAATGTGGGCCAGCATGAAGTGTGGCGTTTCAGACCCCACCCTTAATTATTTAAAACCTCTTGATTATTTCAGATCCAGTGCCGCAAGTGGTAAAGATATTCGTGATGCAACGGGACTTGCCAAATGTGGCACGACAGCATCCTCAGCCCTCGCTGGGATTTATACCAATAATATGCAAGAAACAACCGATCTAAGCGCCCATGCAGCCACTTATTTTGACAAGGCCTCTCCTGATTTTTGTGCCTATAATCCAAAAACAGGCAGCGATGCTTTGGGTGATTCCCCAATTTGTACAATCAAAACTGCCAACGGCAGCACCCAAGAAAAAAAATGCAGCGAAATGAACGCGGTTCCCACCGGCGTTTTGGTACAATATACCTCTGACATTTCTTCGGGTAGTAATCAAAGTACTGAAAAAGGGGCCCAATATTGGTCGTATGCTTGCCTGAATCCCGGATGTTATTTTGATGTCAAAGCCAATGCGAGCAGAATTAAATTTTCACCCTCAACCAAAACAGCGCCTTCTGGTTTGAAATGTTCGGCTAAACCCTAAAAAAATAAGGCTGACAACATCAAATTTTTAATCCTATAAAATAAAGGGGTAAACGTTCCAATGGACTCCTCCCCCTGTAAGAGGGACGAGTCTGTTGGCATTTCTGTTTTTTAAATTGAATCAATATACACCATAATTCCACTATGCCCCTTTTTCTATATCGTTTTCTGATTATTCTGTGCACGCCCTTTATTTGGTTACATATTGCGCGCCGCACCCACGCGGGCAAAGAAGACCCCACGCGAGTTTCTGAACGGTATGGAATTCCATCGCCTCCCCTCCCTCTTCAAAAGGAAGAGAAAATTCGTCCCCTCTGGATTCACGCCGCAAGCGTGGGCGAGGCCACGACGGCCCTAACCATTGCAACGCTGGCCCACGATATAGACCCGACCCTACCCATCTTGATCACGACCGGTACGGTTACGTCTGCCGATTTGATCGCGAAACGCCTCCCCCATAATACGATTCATCAATATGCCCCCTATGATCATCCCCTGTGGGTTAACCGATTCCTGGATCGATGGGCTCCACGCGCCACGATCCGCATTGAATCAGAATTGTGGCCCAATATGTGCCGGGCCCTTACCCAACGCCATATCCCAACGATGTTATTAAATGCGCATCTCTCGAACCGATCCTTTCAACGGTGGCGCCTTTTCCCACGCACCACCCGACAAATCTTGGCTGCCTTTACCCATATTTTTGCAGATGGCATCGACAATGCTGCGCGATATATATCATTAGGTGCAAAATATGTGACCCCATTACCCAGTTTAAAATTTATCGCACCGACCTTGCCCGTTCATATTCCTACACAAATCGATTTTATCACTGCCATCAAAAACCGCCCCGTCTGGATCTATGCCAGCACGCATGCAGATGAAGAAATTCTTGCCGCGCGCGTGCACGCGGATTTGAAACAAAAATTTCCAAATGTCTTGACCCTGATTGCGCTGCGCCACCCAAACCGGGCCGCCAGCGTCATGAAATTTCTCTCTGTCCTGCCGTTTAAAACCGAACAACGCTCAACGGCACACGTACCCAGACCCGATACCGATCTCTATATCATCGATACGATCGGCGAACTGGGGGTATTTTTTGCAAGCGTTCCCGTTGCTATGATCGGACGATCGTTCAGTATCGATGGGGGGGGCGGACATAATCCAATTGAACCCGCCTTATTCGGATGCCTGCCCCTCTCGGGTCCCGCCATTCAGAATTTAACAACCATTTATAGCCCGATGCTTGCGGCAGGTGTCGTCGATATTGTTCAAACCCCAAATGCATTATCGGCGCATATCGCGGATCTGCTTGAGAACCCTATCCCCACAAAAGCACGAGGGGAATCAGCGCGCGCATTTATTTTGGCGCAACAAGATACCCTGAAATCCACCTTGCGCCAGGCCATCACCGATATATTAAAATCTTGCATCACAAGCGGTTAATGCGTACAAATTTATAATGACTCCTCCTGATTTTTGGTATGATCCTACACGGTCCCCGCCGGTCTTATTACGCGCGATCTCCTTTATATATGGATTATTGCGATACGTTCATGTCGCCCTAACCCGGCCCACTCGCCCCGACATTCCCACAATTTGCGTGGGCAACATGACCGTGGGCGGTTCAGGGAAAACACCGGTTGTGCGTGCCCTTCGGGCCTTATTTTCCGACCGCGCCCCCGTGGTTCTTTTGCGCGGATATGGCGGAAATACGCCCGGGCCAAAATACGTTATTCCAGACGACGCCCCCCGAACGGTAGGTGATGAATCTTTGATCCACGCTACGGACGGCCCGACCTTTATCGCCCGCGACCGCCGCACAGGAATCAACGCCATCCATCAGAATTTGCCCAGGACCTCCTTGATTATTCTGGATGATGGTCTGCAAAACCGCCACATTGCAGCAACCGTGAATATTTTGGTTATCGACGGTGCTGTTGGGTTTGGAAACGAACATTTGATCCCCGCAGGGCCGTTACGTGAACCCATTCACACTGCGCTTGCGCGCACCCATATTTGTATCATCATGGGAAATGACACCACAAATGCCGCCACAACAATTACCAGATACAAGCCTGATATGCCCATTTTAACGGCGCATATTATCGCCGATGCCGCCTCACTTGATCGCACGCGACACTATATAGCCGTGGCGGGCATTGGCCGCCCCCAGAAATTTTATAAAACATTAGAAATGATTGGAATTGACGTGATCTCTACCCGCGATTTTCCCGATCACCATCTATACCAAAAACCCGATATAACGGCATTATTTGATGCTGCCCGTGCCCAAAACGCGACTCTCATCACCACGGAAAAAGATGCTGTTAAAATTCGCGCCTTGACTGATATTCCATTTTCAGTCCTCCCGGTGCGCGCGGTCTTTGATAACCCCGCCCAACTGCACGCTATTGTTCAATCGTTGTTATCCCCATGACCCGCCGGGACTTTAAACATATTTTGGAATATGCGGCCGTCTGGGTATTTTCGACTATCTGCACGGCACTCCCCTTGGATACAGCCTCTGCCTTGGGGGGATTTATCGCCCGCAAGATCGGCCCCAAAACCGGTATTCATCGGGTCGCGCGCGCACAAATGCACGCGGTTTTCCCAGAATTTACCGACGATCAAATCCATACGCACTTGATCGGTATGTGGGATAATTTGGGCCGTGTCATGGCCGAATATCCCCATTTGGAAAGAATTGCGCGCACCCGTATCGTCCTTGTTGATCCGCACGGCATCTTAAAAAGCCCGGACCTGTTATCCAAACCCGCCATTTTTATCGCTGGCCATTTTGCGAATTGGGAAATTTGCGGCCCGGCCTTGTATATCCAGACGGGCATCAAATTAAACCTGATCTACCGCGCGGCAAATAACCCCATGATTGACCGATTAATGACACATTATCGCTCGTTAAAGGGAATACTGCCCACCCTTGCCAAATCCCGCGGCGGTATGCGCGCCATCATCGATCGATTGGGGGCGGGCCAAAAAATTGGGCTCCTGATCGACCAAAAATATACAGAAGGAATCGACGCCGATTTTTTTGGAATCCCGGCAAGCGCGACAACTTTGTATGCCCAACTCGGCCACCGTTTTGGTGCGCCCGTTTATCCCGTTCAGGTCGTGCGTGATCCCGGTACCGTTCGGTTTCAAATCATCATTCACCCCCCCCTTCCCCTATCCCATCCCGATGGCACGGCGCGCCCCGTGGCCGATGCGGTCGCGGATGCCCATGCGGCGATGTTCGAGTGGATTCGTGCTCATCCCGCCCAGTGGCTATGGGTTCATCAACGGTGGAAGCGCCCACTGATCCCCCGGGAATAAAAAGTTATTCCCTATCTAATTCCCATTTTTTGGGTAAAATAGTCATTGTTATACATAAATAATCCTTGACATCGAGCCCTCGGCAAGATATATCCTCCCCCTATCAAAACTATATAAAAAAATGAGGTGTGATGATGGTACGTAATTTATTATTCCGCGCAGCCGATTGCGCTCAATCAAGAAACATACCTGGATATCGTCCCCCGAGAGTATCCGTAGAGAGTATTACCAAACCTCCTTCTTCAAAATCAAAAAAGAAAATACGGAAGAAATTAACTCCTGAAGAACAAAAAATAAAAGAAGATACAGAGCTTAGAGATAACGCTCTTTCACGATTACACCCTGATCAACATCCTCAAGAAGGCATGAGTCTTGCCGCTTGCTTTCTAACAGCAGATCTCGTTGGGTGTATCCCTCATAATAGAGTTCTTCGAGAAGAAATTCAAAATGATCCACATTTACAAGAAATATTCTCAAATCTCATTAATGCACATCGCGAAAAGCGCGCACAAATAGCTTTGTTAAATGAATTCGGAATGTAATTCTATTCCCCCCATAAAAAAAGCCCCATGATTGGGGCTTTTTTTTATTTAAATGCATAAGGGAAAATTTTACCCTGCATCACCCACGGCAATTTTGGCAAATGTCACAAAATCTGTGTCCGTGATGTTTAAAACCTTGGCGACACTTTCGGTCGACGGCCACCGTTCTTTACCTTCGCCGGAAAAACGTTTGCTTTTATTAAACGTCGTCGGGTCCAATCCTGCCCGACGGGCCAGACCAGATGTTGAAAATCCCTTTGTCTGAGCCAATTTATCAATCGCGCCCCACACTTGTGCATGCGTCAACATCACCATTTATCGCTCCTATATCTTGAAAACCCCAAAATTCCGCGACAGTTTTTATGTTGCCATCGCCAGAATCTCTACTAGGAACAGTCTCTTACATTTCTAACAAATTTGATATAGGAACATTTTCATTTTATTGTTGACAACTGTGATTATAATCCGTTATAGGTGTAGGAACATCAACCTAGAACCCAATGGAAACAATCAAAAATGTCTCATATTTCTCGCCCTCTCCCCTCAAATTCAATCAAAGAACAACCCTTTAACACCACCGAAGAAGCCTGGTTCTGGTTTATTGCCGCCCGCCAAGCCCAAATCGACGGTGCGGCCCGCAAGGGCCGTCCAGGATCCATCCCTCGGCCTTGCGAACCCGTTGATATCCTCAATATCTTGAATCGATTGTATCGGGGCCGCCTTTTACGAATCGAACATTTTCGCGTCCTAAAATATTATGGTGAACGATATGCCCGCCCGGACCCAAATCGTCCGGCCGAACAGCAATCCGCCCAATTATGGGATCAAGCCATCGATCGCCTGAATGAACGCTTTATCCGCCACGGCCTGGTTACCCCACCCCCCGCTTGGTGGAAAGAACAAGAACGTGCCCCCACGCGACCCCTCCCTAAACTCAAGATGACCCGCCCAACGGTTAAAAAAAGGGTCACACCGCGTCGTTCCAAAAAAGCCCCCTCGAAAAACTTATCCACAAAAGGACATAAAAATGCCGCATGATTTGCCCCTTCCCCTTCGGCCCGTTCCAACCTGGGTTGTCTTTTGTGATGCCCCCCAGGTGCGGTGGCTGTGGCCCCTAAAACGTGGATTCCGTCATTGCTTTGTCGTGCAACGTCATCCCCGTCATTTTGTAACGATCGATCCGCTGTATGGACAACTCGAAATCATGATCCATCCCGCGACACGCGGCTTTGATTTAATTCAAATTCTAAAAGATCATGGATTAACCGTTGTTCCAATTCATTTAAATCCCCATAAGTACTCAAGGTCCATTCATCTGCTTTGCACCTGTGTCACAATCGCAAAGCGGGTTTTGGGGCTCAATGCACCGTTTATCCAAACCCCCTATGGGCTGTACCGCGCTTTGATGCGTCGCGGCACATCACCAGAAAACCAACCGAAGTGACATCCCTATTCCATGTCACCCCCACTTTATTTACCCCTCACCCTTTACAGGAGATTTCATGATGCTGCCTTCACCCCATTTCTTAAATGACCCTGACGGAACGGCCGAATTTCTGGCCCGCACACGATCACATTTTGACCGTGCGTGCGCCCTGCGCGATGATTACATGACCCTATGGCAGGAATGTTATACCTATACCCTACCTGAAAATGCCCAATTCACCGGCACCCTATCAAGCCCCGGCAAAGCCCGTGCCGCCATCTTTGATGGCACGGCGCCGGATGCAGTTGACCAACTGGCCGCCTCACTGCTTGCCTATCTCACCCCGCCTTGGACCAATTGGTTTTCGATCGATCCTGGGCACGGTTTGGAGGATACACAACGCACAGCCCTTATGCCGCTTCTATCCCAAAGCACGAGGATCCTTCAAAACCAAATTGACCAAAGCACATTATACACAGACCTACATCAATGCTTTTTGGATCTGGTCGTGGGCGGCACGGCGTGCTTGGCTATTTATCCAAACACCTTGGGGTCACCGGTCCGATTTTGCACCGAAGCCATTCCCCTCAATGACATTATATTAGGGGCAAATTCACGCGGTGAATTCACGACAGTGTATCGCCAACGCACCATCACCTCTGCCGAATGCACCGCCCTACGTGAATTATCCATCCCCTTGATCATCGGTTCAACTCAACCCCTAGAAGAAGATCAAGCCTCACAAAGCCCCCCATCCAAACAATCTAATTCAGAATCTCGTTTAAGTAATGACGAAGATTTTATTGAAATCATTGAATTTTGTATCCCTGACCAAGGGAAATATTTGATCGGGGCATTTACCGTGAACCAAAAAAGCAATGCAGACCTGATCTATGTACGGCCGCATGAGACTTCACCGTATCTGATCTTCCGGTGGCAAAAAACACCGGGTATTCCTTTTGGTCGATCCCCGGTGATGAAAATCTTACCCGATATCAAATGTGCCAATACGGTGGTTGAATTGATCCTTAAAAATGCGTCCATTGCCGCAACGGGTATTTGGCAAGCCGAGGATGATGGTGTTTTAAATATCTCAAATATCCAACTATCCCCCGGCACGATTATCACAAAAGCGATGGGATCGGCGGGGTTAACGCCCCTCAACATGCCCGCGCGATTTGATGTGTCACAACTCGTTTTGGATGATTTGCGCGCGCGAATTCGACATGCCCTCCTGGTCGATCGTTTTGCCGCATTGGACACTCCCCGCATGACCGCCACAGAAGTACGCGAACGCAGCGCCGAAACATTACATATCCTTGGGGCTGTTTTTGGGCGATTACAAGGCGAGCTTTTGACCCCCCTTCTCACTCATCTTTATGACATTTTAAAACAGATTGGCGAAATTGATGATATTCCGCTTGATGGTCGCACGGCTCTCATCACCCACCAATCCCCCATGGCACGCCTGCATGCCCATCGGGGGATTCAAACAACACTCACCTGGATTGATGCCTTAAATCGGATTGGTCATGACGCACCGACCCTCATCCAACTTCAAAATACAGCACGCTATCTTGCTGAAATCCTTGGTGTTCCGGAATATTTAATTCAAGAGAATTCTTCACAACCGCTTCACTCATCTCACAACTGAACCGAAAGGAATCATCATGTCTTTATCTTTAAATCTCCAAACACCTGCCCTGACAGCGGACGCACCTGTTCGTCAAACCCCCTGCCCTGAAGGTATACCCGAAAAATTCTGGGACACAGATGCCGGAACCATTCGTGTGGACGACCTTTTAAAATCATATTGTGAACTTGAAAAACGGTTCATGACCCGTTCTAGCCAATCAGGCGCCTTACCTGTGGAAAAATCTGGGGGTAAAAATAACGAAACTTATCCACAGATCAAGTCATTTGAATTGACCCCACACACCTTCGCCGACCCAAACACCCGAACCCTCATCTTAAAACATCTGGGCCGACCCGATACTCCCCAAGATTATGTGATCACGGATAAAAACCCCTATATTACCCTCGACCCCGACCTCAACATCCGCTTGCATGATTTGGGATTTACCCAAGATCAAGTCCAGGCTGTTTATGATTTGGCCGTTGAACGATTGGTTCCCCTAATTTTGGATCTCGTCACCGATCAAAAAGCCGAACAAGATATTGACCATTTAATCAATATCTTTGGTGGCCCCAAAAAATGGGAAGAAACGGCGCGTCAAATTCAAACTTATGGCGAGAAACATCTTCCCGCAGACCTGTTCAAAACACTGGCCGCAACACCTGAAGGAATTTCTATGCTCTATGATATGATGCAATCCCGCCTCACCCCCTACGCCCTCTCTTTAGGGGCCGGTGAACGTACTGGGATTGCCGAAAAAGGAATAGATCAGATCCGTAAGATGATGCGCGACCCAAGGTACTGGCGTGACCACGATCCCAAATTTGTGGAAAAAGTTACCGCCGGGTTCTCGCGCCTGTATGGGTAATCTCGGATCATGTCGTCCCGGCGCAGGCCGGGACGACAAGTCTGAATGACATTGCGGCCTGCGCCGCAATGTCACCTCAATCAACCCGCGCGAACTTCTGTCAGAAAACTGTTAATCTGAGTGCTCAGCTCTGCTGAAATCTGGGACAGCTCTTCTGCCGTTTTCAACATACCCGTTGCGCTCTGCCCGGTTTCAGATGCATTCCGCGACACCTCTTGAATCGTCTGACTGACTTGTTGCGTGCCCGTCGATGCTTCATTCACGTTGCGGCCAATCTCGGCCGTCGCTGCGGTTTGTTCCTCAACCGCCGCCGAGACCGTACCCGCTGCTTCGTCAATTTGTTGGACGTTCGTGATAATTCGGTTCACGGCATCCACAGAATTGCGGATGGCCTCCTGAATTTTAATGACGCGGTCATTAATTTCATCTGTTTTACGACCGGTTTCAATGGCCAGTTTTTTAACTTCGTCCGCCACAACGGCGAATCCTTTACCGGCCTCGCCCGCGCGCGCGGCTTCAATCGTTGCGTTCAAGGCGAGTAAATTTGTTTGGTCCGCAATATCGCGAATAGCGTCCACGACTTCGCCCACCGATTGAGCATACCCGTTCAATTCGGACACCGCCTTGCTGGTATTGGTCGCCTCTTCGGAGGCTTGGCTGGTTTTATGCGCGACAGACGATACTTGTTTTGCAATTTCTTGGGATGATGCCGATAATTCCTCGGCCGCGGCGGCCACTGTTTGCACATTGGCATCGGCTTCGTTTGCAGCAGAGGCCACAATTGTCGAGGCATGCGCGGTTTGTTGCGACGCCACGTTCATTTGTTCAGCAGATGACCGCATACTGGTCGCGGCTTCGGCCAAGGCTGACACCACATCACGCGTCCGACCATCAAAATCATCGGCGAGTTTTAACATGCCTTCTCGACGTTCTTGTTCCGCAGCCACCTTCATCACTTCCTGATCAGCAGCCATTTGACGGGTTTGGATCATACTGTCTTTAAATACAACTAATGAACGGGATACATCACCAAATTCATCTTTTTGATCTTGACCCGTGATTTCAACTTCTAAATTCCCCGCGGTCAGTTCCCCCATCACCCGTGTCGCATTTTGAAGTGGTCGCACCGCAACCCGGCCAATATAAAGGGCCACCAATAAACACAGGCCCGCCGCAACAATTTGGGCCCATAACATAAAATGCTCTGCCTGATTAATATCGACAAATGCATCTTCCGGAGAAACCCCCACCAACAAAATCCATCCCAAACCGGGGTACCCATAGGCCCCTTTTGATGAGGCATGAATAAAGATCGTATCGGTATTAAAATCTGGATTATTTTCAAACGTATGGCCCGTTTTTCCTTCAGACCCCAATTTTGCGGCCTGAACCCCTAAATCAATAAAGTTCGTTTTAAAAATCGTTGATTCGAAATCACGTTTTAAATTTCCTTTGTCATCCAGATTTGCCGGATCATAATCGACCAATTGTAATCCTGTTTTATCGAATAACATTAAATCTGGATTTTGCATGCCGTTGTCAATAATCCGATTCCGGATTTCACCAATAATCGCCTCGACAAGTGAAAAATCAGCAAAATTCACCCACACGCCCACCAAATTACCGGTTGTATCTTTAACTTGAGCCGAAAACGGAATAACATATCCGTCATTTTTATAAATATCTTTCACCAGTTTATTTACCTGGGCATCCCCCACGACCGTTCCGGTTAACCCCGTCGGCCCGACCAAATAGTTCCCGGTAATCGCATCTTTAAACCACAGTTCATCTTTGAAATTTTTCCCATACAACCCCGACGTCAAAATGGATTCTCCTTTGGGGGATTTATCATTCACGGCGAGTAATGTGCCGTCTGGGGCCACCAGTAACATCAGCGAATAAAACCCATACGCCACCGCATAATTATTCATGGCGACGACCAATGGATTCGTCGCCGTTGGATTTTTCCAATTATTCGGATCATACGCGGCTGTGTTATATCCGAATGCTTGGACGTCGCCATATCGTTCATATAAATTCCGGTCAATAATATCCATCAAACTTGATGCAGATCCTTCATAGGCTTTTAAAAAAGATTCTTCGATATGTTTGCTTTCTTTCTGAAAAGCCCCAAAAATTCCAAAAGCCGGCAACATACCGACCAACAGCAATAAAATAACCAATTTCGCACGGACTTTTAGGTTCTTGAACATGAGAAAGATTCCTTCTTTCAGAAAAAATATTAGAGGGGATATGGGTAAATAATATCTTTTAAAAATATTTTTTAAATTTAAAAAGATGCGCTTTTGTATAATAACATTCCTAGCATGCTTAATAGAAATAAAAATTTAATTAAGATAATAATTTTTGAATATAAGTAATTGATCTGATGTCTCTTTAATCAAACATACGACATCATAAGAATAGATTTTTCCATTTACTAGGGAAAAATAAGTTGTTTTACAGTCCTTTTAACAATCTAAAAAATCATTCAGATGGCTTATATCCATTCTTTTATATGATAATTGTTCCCAAGCTCTTGGATCAGGCGACTATATCGCCCTATATCAAAGCGGACGGAAAAGGAGCTGGTTCTTGTTTTAAACATTTACGCAAACGATCTTCCATTCCACCAAAAACGCGCGAGTGGTAATTAAAACCAGTTTCTTTTGCTTTTATTCTGGCGTGACCAAAAACACGAACTAAATTTGAAAGAACTGGGCTTGAACTGCCTGTATCTCCGAAGACGTATACTGTCGTTGTTCGATTTTCACGACCTTTTAAAAGTAATGGTCTTGCTATGTTACACGCATCCTTTGATAGATCCGATAATGATTTATTATCTGATCTAATCATTCCTATTCCTTTTAGAATCATCCCTCTAGATTTTTGATCCCTATCACTTTGATCACCATAAGTACGAATATGATTTAAGATTTCTTGAAGAAGTTTTAAATAAAAATCAAAATCATTTTGAACTTTTATAGTGTCGAGTTCATTAAATGTAAGGGTCAGAAAGCCGGTTTTTTTTGTGCCGATTCTTTTGGATTTGTAGGACATAGTATACCTTTTTCGAGGAAATTACCTAAAAATATACATTACGTCAATTAAAATCTTTTCTTTTGCCCCAAAAACAAGCTATAACTTCCCTTACCCACTTCGCCGGAAGACCGCATTTTATGTTGATTCCCTTTTGGAGATCACCAGGAAATGAGGAAAGTCCGGGCATCACGCGATAACGGTGCCGGATAACGTCCGGCGGGGGCGACCCCAGGGATCAGTGCAACAGAAAATAAACCGCCCTGTGACGCCACGGCATTGCAGGGTAAGGGTGAAACGGTGCGGTAAGAGCGCACCGCCGGGCTGGTAACAGAACGGGCAAGGCAAACCCCACCGGATGCAAGACCAAATAGGGACGGTCGGACCGCAAGGTCCATCGGCGTCGCGCCGATCGTGCTGTCCGGGTTGGTTGCTTGAGGTCGTTGGTAACAACGATCCCAGAGGAATGGTCTTCACGATTTTACGATCGTACAGAACCCGGCTTATAGGCGGAGTGGGTGCTTTTTTCGTGGGATGATCGCATCACCGTTTTTCCAACACCTTGAAATACGCATCCACACCGGTTTTCAAGGCCCGCATCAAATCATGACGATAAGATTTTTCTTGCAACCGCCGAGCTTCACGCGGATTAGATATGAACCCCATTTCGACCAGGATTGATGGGATATCAGGCGCCTTTAACACCGCAAACCCCGCATAACGATGCGGTTTTTGTATCATATCCACCGCATTACTGTTCATCGATGTCACAACTTTGTTTGCCAGAAATCTTGATTGATTCATATTTTCACGCATCGCAAGATCAATCAAAATATTTGTCACATCTTGTTCGGTGCTTGATAAATCAACGCCTGCCAAAAGATCAACTTTATTTTCTTGCGCCGCCAGTTTTTCGGTCTGGGCATCCGATGCCTGGTCGGACAATGTGTATACAGAGAGACCGGCCGCATTTTTATTTTCTGGCGCCATATCAGCGTGCAGCGAAATAAATAAATCGGCATTTGCGGCACGCGCGATTTTAACACGGTCATACAACAAAATAAATCGATCGGTAGACCGCGTCATAACAACCCGGTAACGACCTGATTCCTCTAACAATTCAGCTAATGATTTTGCGGCGGCAAGTGTAATATTTTTCTCGTACGTTTTGTTGACTCCGATCGCACCCGGATCCTTACCGCCATGTCCAGCATCAATCACAACCGTGTGCACGCGCGGCCCTGAAGAAAGATCAGCCGCCGGATCTTGCCCAGTGGGAAGAGGATTATCAACAATTTCAGGACTCGAATGATCTGGAGTTGTCTGTTCAGGGGACGGAGATGCAATCGTTCCGATCGGGGCCGTTGCCGGGCATTCCCCAACGCATGAACGATAATCAATCACCAAGCGATTGGGCTTTTCCCCATCCTTAGGAAGCATAAAAGCGGAAATAATTTGAGAGGGATGCTTTAAGGAAAATTCAAGTCGCATCAGTCCGCCGCGCCGTGTCTGACGTACTCCCAGAACGCCAAGAGGCCCGAGGCCCATCCCCGCCCGATCGGTCACAGATTTTGCCGGAAGCTCAACAATCAGCGTGGCGGGTGCCGTGGTTATTAAGGTTCGGAAATCGGAAATAGCGTCCAATTCAAAGACCAGGCGCGTTTTGTCCGCCGTCGCAGCGCCCCGAATCGTTTGAACCGTAAGGGCGCGGGCCGGCGCCGCAAGGGCCAGGAAAGATATCGCAAAAACAAGGAGATAGATAAAATAACGGGGCAACATTCAAGATCCCGGACAGGCCATGGAGACGAATCTAATTCTTTTATGAATATCTTAAAAACAGGGTGTGTGTCACGGGGATATATTGTCTGGATCTCTGTCTGCACGGGAATGGTGTCTATTCTATTATGTCTATAAACGATAATTTGCAGTTCCTGGCTGTTTCATCTATAGTGACCCCTATCACGTGCGACACGGTTATGATGGTTTTAGCATAGCGTTATGGACAAAGGGTTTCGCTAGCCACCTTGCCGCGTTGACACTGGCTTTGCCCCGATTTGGGCGTTTTGCGGGAAGGGTCCTTTGGTTTTTTAGATAAAAACCTCTTTCCCCGCGCCAGAAGATACCCGCGTCATCTATCCCCGTGGTGGGGTTTGGGAACGCGGACGGGCAGAAATGGACGATTGGGGGGTCCCCTTAATCTTTTGTTTCCCCCTCCAGGGTCTTTTCGACGTGATAAACTGAACATAACCAGGCGGGAATCGCCGGGGTTCGTGCACGTTAAAGACCTGTATATAAAAAACTTCAGATCATCGTGCCCGTTTTCCCCGTCCCTTTAAATTGGCGATATCCGGCCTTTTAAAAACAAGAAAGAACATAAAATGGCAAAACGTATGCTGATTGATGCGACGCACCACGAAGAAACACGGGTGGTCGTTTTAGACGGAAATAAACTGACAGAATTTGATTATGAAAGCCAATTTCGGCGGCAATTAAAGGGGAATATTTTTCTCGCCAAAGTGACCCGGGTTGAGCCCAGTCTTCAAGCCGCCTTTGTAAATTTTGGTGGTAACCGGCACGGATTTTTACCTTTTGCCGAAATTCATCCTGATTATTATCGTATTCCTGTCGCCGACCGTGAAGCGTTACTCGCCGAACAACAAGCAATGGAAGAAGCCGCACGCGCCGCCGAAGATGCCGACGATACAGATGACGATGAAGGTGATCAACCCTCCTTTAATTCTGAAAATTCTTCTGGAGAAGATGAATCATTAGACGAATCAGATACCTCATCCACAGATCAACAAGGTGTTATGTCTGCCGATTTAGTAGCGGATGAAACCGGTTATGTCCATGAAGAAGTGACCTTAGATGCGCCGCCCACCCGTGCACCGCGCACACGTGCCGCACGCGCCGCCCTACCCGACTCTCTTCAATCCGATACGATTGAACCCAATACATTTCAAAGTGATGATTCACGAGAACCCACATTAGGTCATGAACAATCCTTTGACACAGACGAACAACAACCCACCGAAGAAGACTTTGATCCAGAACAACTAGGATCTTCAGAATCAAATATCGAAGGTGATGATGTATCCATTGACCCCCAAGAAACGAGCGGCCAGAACAATCACACCCATGATCAACCGGCATCTCAAGGTCGACGGGGCTGGCGCCGAGGCAATGGCGGTCGCTATGGCCGCAGTGGTCCAAATGGAGGCTCGTATAATGGTCAAACCGGTGGGCGTCATGGTGGCTCACGCCCGAAACGCGATGATACATCCGAAGAAGGACCAATGGGATTGCACGCGCGTTTCCGTCGCAAATATAAAATTCAAGAAGTGATCAAACGCGGTCAAATCATGTTGATCCAAGTTTCGAAAGAAGAACGCGGGAATAAAGGAGCTGCCGTTACGACCTATCTGTCCTTGCCTGGACGGTATTGTGTCTTGATGCCGAATTCTCCTCGAGGCGGTGGCGTGTCACGCAAGATTGATAATTTTGCAGATCGGCGTCGGTTAAAAAGCATGTTGCGCGCTTTGGAAATCCCCTCCGGCATGTCTGTCATTTTACGGACAGCGGGCGTTGAACGCACTGAAACAGAAATTAAACGCGATTATGATTATTTGTTGCGTCTATGGAATAATATTCGTGAACTAACTTTACAATCGACTGCCCCTGCTTCGATTTACGAAGAAGGCGATTTAATTAAACGATCGATCCGCGACATTTACACCGATGATATCGAAGACATTACAGTATCAGGAGAACGTGGATTTAAAGAGGCCCGTGATTTCATGGGCATGTTAATGCCCTCACATATCGACCAAGTTGTTGAATATAAAAACGACAAAATTCCATTATTTCAACGGTATCAAGTCGAAGGCCAGATCAATTGCATCGGCGAGCCTGTTGTCCAACTGAAATCCGGTGGCTATATCGTTATTAATCAAACCGAAGCTTTGGTTGCCGTCGATGTAAACTCGGGCCGGTCAACACGCGAACGCCATATTGAAGAGACCGCTTTAAAAACAAATCTTGAGGCTGCCGAAGAAGTTGCTCGTCAATTGCGCCTACGTGATTTAGGCGGGTTAGTGGTCATTGATTTTATCGATATGGAAGATCGCCGCAACAATATGAAAGTCGAGCGGCGATTAAAAGATGCGCTCTCGACCGATCGCGCCCGTATTCAAGTTAGTCGCATTTCAAATTTTGGATTACTGGAATTGTCCCGCCAACGGTTAAACCCCTCTCTGACCGAAGCACAATTTCAAAAATGCCCGCATTGCGAAGGATTCGGATATATTCGTAGTGTGGATTCGGCCGCAATTATGGCCCTGCGATCTTTAGAAGAAGAAGGCGTACGCGCCCGGACAGCGCGTGTTGCGCTTCATATTCCGAATGCCATCGCGCTTTATATTTTGAATTCAAAACGGGATATGCTGGCCGCAATTGAACAACGTTATGCGTTCAAGGTCATGATGAATGTTGATGAATCACTCGCCCCATCGGGATTCCGTGTCGAAGCCCTCCGTGAGGCGATCGTTGCCGATGACATTGATTCATCAGATGATACAACGGAAGCCTCACAAAATGATGCATCATCACCCCCACGCACGCCGCGGCGGAATAAAAAACCTGTTTTCATGGAACAAGCTCTTGAACCGATTGCCCCCTCTGATGACATAGAGGCGATCGATCTCGATACGGTCAACGATGACATGACGGAAGGCGCTGAAAACTTTAATCGTCAAGACGTCGAACCCGACAGTGATCTGGATCGTATTCCGGGCCCGACACGGGGGCCACGCCGACATCACCTGGCAAAATCAGCCGGACAACGCGATGGTGGCCGACATCAAGGACGTGACGGCGGTCGATCCCCCCGCGGCCGTGATCGTACCCCGCGCGATCAAACTGGGGGAGGACAATATGAACGCGTTGCTGAAGGCTCTGCGCCCATTGGCGAGGCATTTATTGACCAAAAAAATTCAAACGCCCCGCGGGGAGACCGCGGTGATCAAAACAATCCTCGAAATAATAACAGAGGACCCCGGCGGAATAATAACCGAGGGGCTTCAAAAGACTTAGGGGCGGGCAATCGCGGCCCTCGTCGTGACTATGCCGGGGGTGGAAGCGCCCCCGAATTTGAAGGGCAAAATACCCCCCGTCCATCCCGTCAGGATGTACAAGACAATCAGGCCGTGGTAACACCCCGGCCAACTGGGGAACAAAAATCGGGCGCAACATATTTTGTCGCAAAACGCCGCCCCTCCCAGGATAATATGTCCGAACAATCGGGAATAAATACAACGGGGGCTGGAACGTCGACTGCCTCTAGCACAATATCAACCCCACAAACTGCCCCAACATCAACGGATAGTTCTTCTGGTGATCCGTCGGGACCTAAGAAAAAAGGCTGGTGGAGCAAGTTTAGTTGAGGATTTCGGGCACTTTTCCCTTGCGCCCTGGCCCCAATTATGCTTATATCCGACACCTTTTCAAATAAGAAAAGCCGACCCAAAGCGGCGAAACGGCATGCCGCGCGGGTCATAAACCCTGTTATATCAAGGAGTTAAAAATGCCAAAAATGAAAACCAAATCGGGGGCCAAGAAGCGATTCAAGGTTACCGGAACAGGAAAAGTGGTCGCCAAAGCCGCCCACGCCCGTCACATGATGATGAATAAACCCAAACAAATGAAGCGTAAAGCACGCGGCACTTTTATATTGGCCGATTGTGACGCACGCATCATCCGTAAAAACTTCCTGCCTTATGCCAATAAGGTCAAGCACCGGAAGCCCGCCAACCAAAATACAGTCGCGGCGAAAACCGCAGGAGGTGCATAATGGCACGTGTCACCGCAGGCCCGGCCCAACACGCCCGGCATAAAAAAGTTCTTAAACGCGCCAAGGGTTTCCGCGGACGTTCATCGACCTGTTACCGCATTGCGCACGAACGGTCGGAAAAGGCCATGCAATATGCCTATCGCGATCGTCGCGCCAACAAACGGAACTTCCGCGCGTTGTGGATTCAACGGATCAATGCTGGTGCTCGGATTTGTGGTATCACCTATTCGCAACTGATTTGCGGCCTGATCAAGGCACAGATTGAAGTCGATCGCAAAGTTTTGGCCGAACTCGCCGTGAACAACAACGACGCCTTTGTCGCGTTGGTGGATCAAGCGAAAAAAGCCCTTCAAGCGGCTTAATAAATACTGATATTTAAAAAGCCCCTGGAATTTCCAGGGGCTTTTTTTATTTGAAAAAACCTCATGAACAATCTATAATAATATTTTTATGGAATACCTTATCCCGAACATAAGAGAGATTCATTCATGCCCATGATAAATAAAGACCATTTAACTGCCTTGGATGCATGGGGATCATCACCACAAATCGGATATGTTATATTGCCAGGAGAATGTTTCAGATTATCCTATCCCAGAGAACAGGGATCCTATGTTGCTGATATTCCCATTATCCAAAAAATTGCCGATATCATGATGAATGAAATTATGGGACATAGTCCTTGGCCCGATATCCCTGAATTACGGAGAGAATTTTCAGATCAATCCTGGAAAACGCAACAATATATTGGATCATGCGAACGATTACATATATCTTTTGATGGCACAAAAACAACACCATCACTTAATGTGGCATTTGCGGCCGTTGCATTGGTCCTCGATTATTTTCAAGGTGGAAAGAATGTTGGTATTGATTGGCCCGAAAACGCTGGTCATGCAATGCCGATCACTCTGCAACGATTAGGCCCTAGCCTTTCGATAAAACCCACAAAAAGTGGGATATCCGTTGTCGGATACGATCAATAATCATTCCAAAATTTTCTTAAAAATCTGCATAACTTTTCTCTTTTTCTTCCCTTGGCCCCAGAATCCAGCTATAAATCTAACATGATAAATACCAAACACATAACTGCGACTTCTGCCGATCCGGTATGGGTGGACGATGATTTCAATACCCCCGTGCCGGATGATCAAATTGCGCCGACAGATCATGCGGAGCTTACCGACGCATTACTGCTGAATCTTGACGGCTATGCCGGACCCATTGATGTATTGCTCGAACTTGCCCGCAATCAAAAAGTTGATTTGACCAAAATTTCTATTCTGCAACTGACCCGGCAATTTTTGGTGTTTATTGACCGCGCGAAAGAATTGCGGTTGGATCTTGCGGCCGAGTATTTGGTGATGGCCGCGTGGCTTGCCTATTTAAAATCGCGCCTGTTGTTGCCCAAGGAACCCAGCACAGAAGATGAACCGAGTGCCCAGGCCATGGCCGATGCGCTCGCTTATCAGCTGCTCAGATTAGAGGCGATGCAAAAGGCCGCCACAGCGTTAATGAACCGTACCCAATTAGGCCGTGATTTTTTTGCGCGTGGGTACCGCGAGCCCGTTGAGGCAAAGGTGAATACCGTTTGGACGGCAACCTTGTATGATATACTAAAGGCCTATGGGGATATTCGCGCACGGAAAGAAAAAGGCAAGACCTATGAATTGCCCCAATTTCATCTCTTATCAATGGAAGATGCGCTTGCACGCGTCACGCGCATGCTGGGGGCGTTGCCCAAAACCGGACCACACACCGCGTGGACAACGTTGATAACGTTTTTACCGGATGAGGCGAAAAATTCGAATGATGCCGACGACATTTATAAACGTTCATCTGTTGCCTCGCTTTTGACCGCCACGCTCGAAATGGCCAAACAAGGCGCGATTGAACTGCGCCAGGACAGCGCATTTAAACCGATTTATGTACGCGGGATTGAAAACACGACACGCACGAAGGAGGCATCATGAAAATACTCTCAAATGTTCTCATGACTATCATTGCTATTGGCTTGATCGTATTTGCGTGGCCTTATTTAAAAGAACAGAAAAGAACTTTGTCCAAAGCGGCAACGACTGAAAATTCTTCAGATAAATTCCACGAAAATGAAACAAATATCCTGCCCGAATGGGTAACGTGCGAAAAAGACGAGGATTGTACCCCCGTTGGGATCGAATGTTGCGAAGGACAATACACACATGCCATCAATAAAAATTACATGACTGAATGGCAACTGGCTAACTCAAAAACCGAATGCCCTACAGATCAGTCTTGCATTACGGTTGTTCCACAGGCCTGGTGCGAAAACGGAGAATGCCGCGGCGGCGACAGGAAACCAATAGATCGATATAAATAATATAATTAAGGACATATTCATGACCCAAACATCTACCGCCAAAATTGTCGAGGCTGTTTTATTCGCGGCCCCTGAACCGTTAACCACCGATCAGATCCGTAAATCGTTACCGGACAATGCCGATTTGGGCGCGGCCATTGCCGAACTGGAATCCCTGTACACCGACCGGGGTGTCACCTTAAAAAATGTGGATGGGCGCTATGCCTTCCGCACATCGGACATCGCCGCGCCACATTTATATGCCTTACGCACGGACGAGAAAAAATTATCCCGCGCCGCTTTGGAAACATTAGCCATCATTGCGTACCACCAACCCGTCACACGAACCGAAATTGAAAATATTCGCGGCGTCGCGGTCAGCAAAGGTACGGTTGACGGATTGATGGAAATGGGATGGGTCAAACCCGGTAAACGCCGCGAGATTCCAGGCCGCCCGATCACGTGGATGACCACCCCCGCCTTTATGGATCAATTCGGCCTGTCGTCACTACGCGATCTGCCCGGTGTGGATGAACTGCGCGCGTCCGGTTTGCTCGACCCGCGCCCGGCCATTGAAACATTGGACCTTTTTGGCGCGGAAACCGCCGAACTGTTAAAAGATGCAGGTGCGGCAAATGATTCAAGTGACAATACCGCCGAGGACGCAGAAGATTTGGAATTACTGCCGTCATCTGATACGGTAGCAGAAATGCAAGATGGCGATATTGAAGAATAGAACTATACAAGAAATTTGAGAGAGTCCCCTCCCCCTTCTAGGGGGAGGGTTAGGGTGGGGGACAAATCAGGAAAGATTTTTCTTGTGTCGGGGGGCGCCCCCCCCCCCCCCCCCACAGCGCGGGCGGGGGCGCGGGGGCG
>CAZLPZ010000014.1:40015-41357 GCA_964561535.1 uncultured Pseudobdellovibrionaceae bacterium
AAATCAGGATAGATTTTTCTTGTGTCGTCCCCCACCCCGGCCCTCCCCCTAAGAGGGGGAGGGGGCGCTCTCGAAATTCTTATTTCTTTTTAAAGGAACATAAAATGATCGGCCCATGGGAAATATTTTTGATTTTATTGGTGGTATTGGTGGTATTTGGCGCGGGCCGCCTGCCGACCATCATGGGCGATCTGGCCAAGGGCGTGAAATCGTTCAAAGCCGGATTAAAGGACGAAGATGTCGAACAGAAAAAAATTACCCACGATAAATCGACCCAAATCATTGAAAAAGATGACCAAAAGATTGGGTAAATCCTTCGGCCCTTGATCCAAATTAAACGTAATATCTTAATAGGAATTTAGGTATCAAGACGGTAGAATACAAAACATTTTACCCCCGATTAGGAGAAAATCATGCTCCCCGCCATATTTTCCATTAAAGGTCTGACCCTTACTCTGCAAGAACGCGCTTTGTTCAAACGCGCAAACCCCGTCGGGTTTATTATTTTCGGCAAGAATAACGATGTGCACAATATCGACACGCCCGACCAAACCCGCGCGCTGATTGCCGATTTAAAAGACACCGTAGGTCGCGATTGCCCCATTCTGATCGACCAGGAAGGCGGGCGCGTCGCGCGCCTGAAACCCCCGCATTACCGCGCATTTCCGACATTTGAATCGTTTGGTAACACATACCGCGATAATCCTGACCGCGCCCATTATGAACTGCGCGATACAACCGCCGCGATTGCCGAGATTTTGAACAGCCTGGGCGTCAACGTGAATTGCTCGCCCGTGGCCGATTTGCGCCATATCGGGGCGCATGACATTATCGGCGACCGCAGCTTTTCCACCAACCCCGACATCGTTGCGGAGTTGTGTGATGTTGTGTGCCGCACCTACCTGGAACACGGCATCACCCCCATTTTAAAGCACGCCCCCGGTCATGGCCGCGCACTCGCCGATTCCCACTTTGAATTGCCCACGGTTGATGTGTCACGCGAAGAATTAACCCGCACCGATTTTGCGCCCTTTGCGACGCTGTCAAAACAGCCCTACGCGCGCGACACCTGGATGATGACCGCGCATATTTTGTACCCGCAAATTGACCGCACTGGCCCCGCCACCTTATCATCGCCCATCTTACGGGATATTATCCGCAAAGAATGGGGATATAATGGGATTATTATCGGGGATGATATGGATATGGCAGCGTTGCTCCCCTATGGCGATGTGGTCACGCGGTCGATGAATACGTTAAAAGCCGGGTGCGATTTGGTGTTGAATTGCAAAGGCCGGTTTGACGATATGGAACGGTTGGCGGATGCCCTGCCCCCAATCCC
>CAZLPZ010000015.1:0-41159 GCA_964561535.1 uncultured Pseudobdellovibrionaceae bacterium
GAGCAGGCCGCTCATAACGGCTTGGTTGGGGGTTCGATTCCCTCCGGGTCTACCATTCCGTCTTAAAAATCGAAACACGTCATTATGTATGATTTTCTCTCACCCCAAGTTATGACCGCTTTTCTCGTCTGCACAGCAGCAGCAAGCGCCACCATGTTGGGCGCCTTTACGATTCTATGGACCAAGGGACCCAACCCCCGCCTTCTTGCCTTTGGTTTGGCATTCGCAGGTGGCGCGATGGTCTATGTGTCATTGGTTGAAATTTTTACGAAATCCCATTTGGCTTTTTTAAATATATGGCCTGACAAAATTGCCTATAGTGCTGCAACATTTTCTTTTTTTGTTGGCATGATGGCCTTGATCCTTTTGGATTATCTGTTGCCCAATCCCCACCTAAAACTGGAAGCGCGCGAGAATAATACCCATCCGCATACCCACACTCATTTAAAACGCGTTTCTTTTTTTGCAACGCTTGCCATCACCGCGCACAATTTCCCAGAAGGATGCGCGACATTTTTTGCAACGCTCGATCACCCCAACGTCGGGATAACACTTGCCATTGCAATTGCCCTACACAACATTCCCGAAGGGGTATCCATCGCGATTCCCGTTTATTTTGCAACCGGATCCAAACGCACAGCCTTTTTGGCCACCCTCATGTCGGCGATCGCCGAACCTGCCGGCGCGATCATTGGATATACAATCCTTGCCCCATTTTTATCGCCTCTTGTCTATGGCGTTCTGTTTGGATTTATTGCGGGCGCCATGGTATATCTGGCCCTTGATGAATTGTTGCCCACCGCCCGCCGTTATGCGCGGGGACATGAAACCGTCTATGGCCTGGTGTCTGGCATGATGATCTTGGCCGCGAGCCTTGCTCTATTTCGGTAAATAATGGGGCGCGACGGGATGTCGCGGGAACTCTTTCTGATCTCCTCTGGTTTTCCCCCCCCATTAACGATATCGTATGAATGCGCAGGATCCCTGCACGTTTTTAACCCCTTTATTTTTTGGAGAGAACCTCATGTTGAAATCCCTGCTCGCGGTATCGACCGTTGCCGCCTTGGCCATTGCCCCAGTTGCGGCCCACGCGAATGAACACAAAGAGATGGTTGCCCCCGCACCAGCGGCAGCACCCGCCGAAGCCGCCGCATCTGCCGCTGCCGAAGCCGCCGTTGATCATGCTGCAGAAGTCAAAGAAACAACCTTAAAAGATGGTACAAAGATCGTTATCGAAGGTGATATGGTATCCGTTGTTGCCGCAGATGGCACCAAAACACCTGCCCCTGATGCAGAACATGAACTTGCCGATGGTACCAAAGTCAAAACAATGGGTGGCAAAATTGTCGTTGATGCGGCGGCTCCTGTGGCTCCTGCGGCGCACTAATTCTTTCATTCTATCCTGATTATTATCCCCCGGTGGGTTTGCCCCATTCCGGGGGATATTGTTTTCATTGCTTTTTTTGCGCCAATGTGATCTTCTGCCCCGCATCATGACCCCTGCCGCTCGTATCCAATCTGTCCAGGACCTTTTTGGTCTTATTCTTTCAAACAAACGAATCCAGATGGACGGCATTGCGGGGGATTATTTTCGTTCCCGCCGGTTTATTGGATCAAAGGACCGCGCAAATATTGCCGAACGCAGCTATTCAATGATGCGCCATTTTGCGCGCCTGAATTGGTGGTGCAATAAATTAGATATTTCACCCGACGCCCGGCATTTGGTGTTGTTGTACCTCGTTTTGGTCGAGAAACAAGGGAAGGGCGATTTAAACGCCATTTATGATGGATCTCATTATGGTCCGGAACCATTGGACGACAGCGAAATCTCCCTCACCGCTGCGCTGTTTGATAAAGAAATCAACGCCCCCGATATGCCTGACGATGTACGATACGAATGTCCGCCAGAACATATGGACCGAATTCGTGCCTTAAATACAGACTTTGCCAGCCTCATGACCTCTATGATGACATCGGCTTCGCTGGACTTACGGGTCAATACCTTGAAATGCACCCGGGATCAGGCGTTATCATCGTTACGTAAGGAAGACGTACCGGCGGACCCCACCCCATACGCCACCACAGGAATTCGGTTACGCGGTAAAGTATTTTTGTCAGACACATCGGCATTTAAACAAGGATTGGTCGATATTCAAGACGAAGGATCCCAATTAATTGCAACGGTCTGTGGTGCCGCCCCCGGCATGCAAGTCTTGGATTATTGCGCAGGCGCCGGGGGGAAAACATTGGCCCTTGCCGGTATGATGGGAAATAAAGGCCGGATTGTGGCGACTGACACCGAATCGTCACGTTTGGAAAAATCTCGCCTACGGTTTCGTCGGGCCGGCGTCCACGATATTATCGAAGTACGCCCTTTATCGGACGAAAAAAATCGCAAATGGTTGCGCCGCCAAAAGGGAACATTTGATGTCACCTTGATTGATGCACCCTGTTCGGGATCGGGCACATGGCGACGGAACCCCGACGGACGGTGGCGCACCTTTGGACCGACGCTTGCAGAACTGATGACCGTTCAAGCTGATATTTTAGAAAAAGTTGCAGGTACCGTTAAATCAGGTGGACGATTGGTGTATGCCACTTGTTCTCTTTTCCACGACGAAAATGAAGATCAAGTCACACGATTTTTATCGGCACATCCTGAATTTCGGATCGCCCCCATTTCTGAAATCTGGCCCGTGGGCACCCCCTGCCCGGTCGACGGTCCTTACTTGCGCTTGTTTCCGCATACCCACCACACGGATGGTTTTTTTGCCGCCGTGTTGATCTGTACCCGTCCTCAAGCGCCAAGTGAGGATGCCCCCTCAGACGAAATCGATGAGATAAGCCCCCATCATTAATCATAAGCTTTTCTAAACACCCTGTTTTTCGGCCCAAGAGATATAATCCGAAATCATTTGATCTAAAGATTGGGATGTATACCCCAAATCTTCAGTAACACGCCGTTGTTCAATCGCCGGAAAATCACAGACATCTTCCATAAGGGTTACAACTTCTCGGGTTAATAAAGGTGTTTTTCGCGTCAAGAATCCTTGAAACTCGGCAAGTAACGCCAAAACCCACAACAAAGGTTCCGGCACCGTATAAATTTTCCCCTTTGAATTATATTTTTTTGCAATCCGTTGGCCCAAATCTAACCACGTTGTATAAACACCTTTCAACAAATAAGACTCGCCCGTTCTTCCTTTTTCATAGGCGAGAAGATGCCCCATCGCGACATCCCGCGCGTGACAAAAAATAAGTGATCCCGGGAAAATAATTTTCGGACCAGATTTACGCATCATCTCAAAAATCGATTTATAGTTATTATTATCATAGGGGCCAATCACAATGGCGGGTTGTAAAATAACAGCATCCAGCCCCCGTTCGATGCCTTGATAAACTTCGAGTTCGGAGAGTCGCTTTGTCCGAATGTAACTGTTCTTGATTAATTTATTTGCCAACCGTTCATCCGTCCATCGATGAGAGAAAGTTGCCGCGGTAGAAGTGAAAATAAAACGTTTGACCTGTCGAGCCAACGATGCTTCGATCAAATTGCGCGTTCCTAGAACATTATCTCGCCACTGAACTTCTGCATCCCGGGCCGAATGAGACAAATTTGCCGCCGGATGAAAAATCGCATCCGCGGGGACATCCATCGCCCGAATAAGTGAATCCGCATCTCCAAAATCAATTTCTCGATATTCAACCGCGCACCCTTTTAATTTAGATAGATCCGAAGATTTTCGATGAAGAACAATTATTCTCCATCCCTGTTCTTGAAGGCAATCAACAATATTTCTTCCGATACAACCTGTTGCTCCCGTAACATAGGCGACTTTCATAAAATTATTTCCTTATCACTTGTTCAGGAGTTAATCCTAACTGTGCCAGTACGGATTTTATTTCCGGGAAAAGCGCCCGTGTTTTAACACCAAATTCTAAAATCTCAAAATTATAGAGCCATGTTTTGCGATCGGCCTTTCCTTGTCGAACAAGTTCTGCAAACTCGGGCTCGAAACTGCAATAACCCAGATTCAAAACATCAATCGCGCACATCGTCACAATTAATTGGTTATTACTGGCAACCGGGTCTTCACTGCCTGGAACCAATAATTTTTTATCTCGAACATATTCACGTATCACATTTTCGCCCACACCCCAAACTGCAAGAGGATAAAGCATATGAACGCCATCTTTCTCAATTTCAAACTCGGTACGTTTAAAAATTAATTTAATCTGTACAGCCGTTAATCCTGCAATTAAAGCAGGAATTTTAAGATCTCGCGCGATATCTTTTCCAATTTTAAAGATTGTATCCCCATCAACTTTGTCAATTTCGCCATAACTTCCCCGACCCTTTAAATTTAAAAAGGCCTCTTTAAATTTCTTAAAAAACAGCGGAACGTGATGGTTAACGGTTAAAAGATCAACCCCCAAATCGTTCGAAACTTTTTTTGCATTTTCAAAAGCAAGCGGATTTGTGAACCCATTATGAACCATAATCAAAAGAATTTTTAAATTTGGATATTCGGTCTTTAACCGATCCAAAATATACGTGCTGTCTTTTCCCCCACTAAATAATATCGCGATATGATAGGATCGGTCCTTATTTAATTGCGTATAATAATTGATACGTTCATCAAATAAATTTTGATTTCGAATGAATTCAGACGAGTCATTTTCCGATAACGGCATATCTCGTTTTAATTGTTTTTGTTGACATTCCGGACAAATTCCGTGGATTAAATCAATATATTTTTCAGACAATAAACACGATGTACATCTTTTTGAAACCCCAGAACATAACCGTAATAAGGGCCAGATCCAGCGCAGAAACCGCACAAAAAATAGAGGGGATATTTTCAAAAAAATTCTCACATAAAATCGACAACAAGAATTATAAAATCGTCGTTTTAATTCTTTAAGATCCAGACCTTTTTCAAAAAAAAAGAATCTTTTACTCTTGAATAAAAATATGGGTCTTATCCCTTAAAGTCAATCGCGATTAAATAATTATGACAATTATATATTTCAGGATACCCCAAATTTGTCCAAAAAAACAAATCCTCAAGAGACTGTCTTGAGGATTTGTATAATAATATGACAAATTAAATGAAGCCCGATTTTAGGTCCCTGGAATCTTACCACCATTCGTCCCATCGGTAGCTGTTGTGTCTTGCGTTAAAACCGCTTGAGTAGGTAAATCATGGACAGGATCCCCCGTGGATGTTGTCCCAACACTGCCTGCTAATTCAGGATCTGAATTTTCTTTTTGAGCAACGGCAGATTCTTCATCTTTCGTACTTCCAATCTCGAGATTTCCTGTATCCGATGTTGTGCCCGAACCATCGTCGTCAATCGATGACACCTGATCCGAAGTTCCTGACATCACAGTTTGGGCTTTATCTGTTATACCGCTGATACTTCCTGACATATCACCGGCCTTATCGACCATTGCGAGACCCTCTTTAACTCCAGAGGTGTCAATGCCAAGCTTACCCGCAATACTCAAGGCCTTGTCAATTTGCCCCGTCGGAAGCCCTAGACCCGCCAGCAGTGACGATCCGCCCGCACCGGGCATCGCGCCAGGGCTCTGTGCGGCTTTACCCATGCTGGCCGTCAAATTTTCCTGAATTTTTGCCGTCCACATCTTGGCATCGGCGCTTGTGACCCGTAATCCTGTCCCTGACGTTGAACTGGACGTTGACGTTGATACCTCTTGAGGCAACTTTAATCCAATGCTACCTGTTGTTTTTAGACCTGTGCCGGATACGGACGTTCCCGTTGACCCTGATTCCGAAGCGACCGTTGATCCATCATCCTCTTCAGAATTACCCACATGATCGCCCGCCCCATAACCATCATCGTCGTCACGGGATGTGGCCACGTCATCCGGCTCTTCTTCATTAGAAATCGATCCATCATATGTTTCAACAGGGCTATAGGCATAGACCGGCCCTACACTTAAAAGGAAGGTCATACACGACAAAAGAAGAATCTGTTTCATATCGAATATTCCTTTTTTAACAAATTTAAATCCACCCATTAAATCAAGTTTATTATTAACATATTAATATCCCGTAAAATTTAAGGCAAATTGTAAAAAACAGGGCAAAAAAGAGGTCATAAACCTTATCTTGCCGGATCCCCGCCTTTGCGGGGATGACAACAATTTCTAAATCCCCTTTATTCTTTCCCATAATTTTACGTATCTTTAACCCAGATCTGGCATGATGAACACAATCCACGATGAACCGATAAAAAACAGGAGTTTTTATCACCATGCGCCTGAACATTACTGACCTGCTGACCACCCTCGGATTTTCCAATGAAACCCTGTATTGGGGGAAAAAATTGGTCCTCCCGTTGGCCCAACCCGGCAGTTTCAAAAGCCACAGCGTGGTTGCCAATTGGGCCGAACCTCGTCGCGTCCGCATCGATGTACGGGCCGGATTATCAGGCAAACAGTTGACCGGCAAAGATTTGGGACAATACCCGTTGCAACTGCAGTCAGAAACATTTTTTGATTTTCAGGTCGACACGGACGGTACGGATGACAAAAAAGGGAAATCCGGCACATCATCCGGCGGATCCGGCGGGGGCGCCGGCATGCGCAAAAAACAATCCGATCATTTATCCGGGTTTTTCGCCCAAGCCCAAAACACCGACATCCCCACCCATGCCACCCTGGTCAAGGGTGTTGTGATGGGCATGGAAATTGGCAAGGAAGCGTTACAATCGGTCTTTACCCTGTTTTGTGATCAGGTGCGGGCGGCCAAAGTTTTAACCACCGACCTACTGGCCGCCGCCGGGAAAACCATCACACGGTATACCCCCCCGGCCTTCATGAGCCCACGCGGAGACGAACAAAAAACATACACCTATGACCGGACCAAAAATGAAGTCATGTTTGGCGTCGCGCCGTCTTAAAGAAAATCGATACGCTTTGCTCGAAAAAAAAGCCTCTGGAAGATCCCGAGGCTTTTCTTATTTAACAATTTTTTTAATATGCGGGCACTGCACTGGCTATTTGAACAGGAACAGTATTCTCTGTCGCCGCCGCGGCACGTTTCAGAAGTTCTTCTCTGATCGCCGTAATTTTATTTACAGGCCCCTCAAGTGTGCCGGTTCCTTCAATAGAAAGTTGAGCCACACCCATGCTTTCCGTCGTATCGGGAATTGCTGGCACGGTCGCCGCAGAAATCACATCATTTGCCGGCACAGAAACGGGCACAGATGCCGTTGGCACAACAGGGATCGTGTTATTACCCTTACTAATGAACGGCTCTAAATTTAGAGTATCTGATCCCCGTGATGCTGGAATTGGGGTCTCTTTTACTCTAATACCGGATTCATCCGACCATTGTTTTTGAAGTTTTTGTATGCGTATTTTTTCTGCCGCATTTGCTGCACGACGCCGAGCCTCGTGGGCTGCTTTTTTCGCTGCATCAGCTTGTTCCTTCAATATACGCGCTGCCTCTTTAGTGGCTTCTAAATCAGCTATATTTTGTTGAGCGAGTTCTCGTGCTTTTTTAGCCGCTTCAATGGCGGGATCGATTAAAGCAGGCGCAACCGTAACTTCTTTAGCCGCCTGTTTAATGACCTCTTGTGCCCCGCCCATTCCGGGGATAAATCCAGAAACTCTATTCCACACCGATTTTAATGCCTCAAAACCATCGGCCGCATCAACGCCCACGGCACCGCCAATCGCGCCCATGGCGGCGCTGCGTGCCAATTTCCAGGCCCGCTGTTTCGGCGAAGAACTGGAATCATTAAATTCACCTTTTATTTTCGCGTGCGCCAGAGTTGTGGCAACACTAACCACCGCGCCAATCGCCGCACCAGCGATCAGACCACCGGGGATAAAGGCCATAGTCAAGGCGCCCGCTTGTTTTAACCCGAATGTTGTGCCCGCCGACGCCGCCAATTTAAACGCCGTGCGTAAGAATTTTGCCGGTCTTGTGTCCCCCGAAATAAAGGATCTCAGAGGCGATATCTTTTCTTTATTCTCAGTATCGTCCGCAGCATCACTAAACGTTTTGCTTAGATCTGCGTTATTCATGTCATTTAAACCTGAATCATTAACTGCTGCTGAATCTGCCGCTCGGATAGCTTCTTGTGTTTCGGAAGGCTGAGAACCTAAAATAAAACCAGGAGTAAGATCTGTTGGTTTTTCTAGACCAACAAAATTTTCTGCTCCAAGAATGGGAGCCCTATTAATAGAATTATTAATTATGTTTTCTATTCTCGACTTATAATTTTTATCTTCAAATAAATGACGCACATTCTCTTGGTTACGCCAAGAATGTACCTCTTGACATTTATCATAGGAAACAGAAATTGGCTTGGAAACCCCTTCACCGGGTGATAAATCATTGTTCAAATGTCCAAGGCTTTGAACCGGAAAATCTATCGGGTGAGATCCCGGCGTAAAATTTGTGGCAATATATAAAACTTGCGCTACGGATAGATTTTCAGGAAAAGGCGGAAGACCTGAACAATATTGACGAAAATTTTCATCCATATCAGTCGATAAATGAAGCTTAGTCGGTGCGTCAATAGAAGGTACTGGATTCACACCAAGCAACGTTGGCACCCGATCTATTTGTAAAAAACCACCTGTCGATCCTTCTGAAGATCCCTTGACAACACCGGCGGGTCCACCCGTAACATCAAGATCATCATCGGATTCGGGGGCCATACTTATAGCCTGAGAAATGAGTGTTTCTATTTTTAAACGATCCTGTTCAGAAGCTAATAGCTTACTTACAATATTTTGTTCACGCCAATTAACAACATCCATACATCTTTCATATTCAACGAAAATTTTTGGAGATATAGCGTCATTAAAGGACAAATCATCGTTTAAACCTCCCATTTGTGGAACAGGAAAGACTGGTGGGGAAATTCCCGGACGAAAATTTAGCGCAATATACAAAGCTTGCGCCAAAGATAAGCCTTCAAGACTTAGCTGCAAATTATTTATAATTTTACTCAATAAAGCTTTGTCTGATGAGTCTCCAGAAATATGATCCGTCGGCGGCAAAGCAATCGCGGCACGTGACGATTCAGTCATGCCACTTAATGAGTGAAACGCAGCCTCTAAATCTGGAGAAGGAGCTAAATCAGACGGCAATGGCACCGGATTTGTTGCTGGAAAACCATTCTGCGATTCTGATTGGGTATCTGAAGTCCCAGAGAATAAATCACGGGCAAAGTCATCAGCCGCTGTGGCATCCGGTGGTAGCTGGGTGAAATCTAAAGTTTCTACCCTTGCTGCATTCTTAGAGGAAGCCTGATTTGGCATTTGCCTTAATAGTTCTACCCCTTTGTCATGTGCAGATTTCAAAAAGGAGTCAATCATAGAATCATAGTTTTTTAAAAAAGCTTCTACAGCCCTATTTTTTTTCCAGCGTGTCATTAGATTATTGCATAATTCTGCTGACAGCTTTCTCCGGCCTTTTATGGTTGTGGCAGAAACTATAAAATCGCCTGTATCATCCATGTCAGGATAAAACTCAACATAGGCACTATTTGTGCGCTCATTAGAAGGGTTAAATATGTCTGTAATATAACGGAGGGCTTGCAGTTTTGTTACCCCTTCTGGTGGATTTGGAAGAGCAATAAAATCCGCAAGAAGACGTTTTTCTTGTTCTGCGGGGTAAACCACGCTATTTGCATTTCTTCTCTTAAATAGAGCCATTTCAATACACTCCTGCCGACCCCATCCGGGTGCTGTTACTTTTATTTTGAATTGAATGGGACTGTCATATCAAAAATGGACGGCTTATGCAAATAAAATCATACCCATAAGTACGGACAGGGCAAATTATATGTCTATATAGGTTTATATACATATACCCTGGCCTTTCCCCATTTTTATGAGGGGGGAATGGGGGGGATAAAAATTTCAAGTTCATATCCCCTCACCCTCCCGTCGTCGCGCCCTTACGGACGCTTTGCCGGGCCCCTCCCTCTCCCGGGGGGAGAGGGGTAAAACCGCCTGTTTATTTCTTAAATTAAAATCCATAAAAAAAGCCCCTGATGGATCAGGGGCTTTTTAAATTCTAATTACTAAATCTGTTTATTCAAACGTCACGACCGTCCGGCGGTTGGCGGGTTCACGCACCCCATCTGGGGTTGGAACCATCAACTCATCTTCGCCTTTATGGTCAACACGGATGGTTTTTGGATCAATCCCTTGGGCCACAAGTTCGGCCTTGACCGCATTCGCCCGTTTCAATGACAAGCGTTTATTATAGGTTTTCGACCCCGCCGTATCGGCATGGCCCACCACCGTCACCGTCGTCACCGTCCGTTTTTTCATCTCGGCCACCGCAGACGATACAACCGATTGCCCGGCCGGTAAGACAGAAGACCGATCAAAATCAAAGAACACCAAATAAATCGCATCTTTTGTGGCCATCGGTTGGGATGCATCCATTGCCATGGGCGCAACCGGCGCCATCATATCATCATTGGCGGGGGCCGGCATGACCGGGGCGACATCCACCGGCGCCTTGACCAAACCTTCCAAAACATTCATCACGTCGTCAAACCCTTGTTGGCAGGACATGGTGCCCGGAAGTGGGGCCGAATGTTCTTCTTGGGCTTCGATCCAGCAATCAAAACGACCTTGGGCCATCGCGGCTTCACGAGGCGCAATTTCACGCGCTCCGGCATCGTACGCCGCCATCAACCGCGCGCGCGCGCCCGACATCGCATTAATATCGTCGGCGTTTAAATTCCAATCGCTGACGGGTTCGGGCAGAACAATTTCTCCTGCGGCCGCGGCGAGGCCCTTGCGCGCAAAGTGCAACGCATCGGCATAATCAAACATCGTATTTTGTTCAGAATTGGCAAAGTCACGGTATTCAGCCGCGAGTTGTTGGGTAAAAGGACTGCCCACCGCGCGCGCTTCGTTCAAAGCTTCGATTTCTTTCGATCCCGAAAACCCGGTACACGCCGCCAGGGTTAAAACAGAACATCCGACCAAAACGGTGCGATAAACTGACATCGATTCTCTCTCCCTAAAATCACGAAAAATCGCCAAAATATATAAATAGTGGCCCAAACGACCGCGACACAGGCCCATCGATCGTCTTTGAATACTCCAGTCGTATCAGGAGCCGGGTGATAAGTAAAGTTCCATTGCATGGGTTAGTCACAGGATCACGTTCCTTATCTAAAAGTATCATCCCCACGCAGGCCGGGCATGACACCCTTGATTTTTAAAGGACGGTCCGTTATATCCTGTTGCACCATGACGGACGCGGGCGTAACTCAGCTGGTAGAGTGTTAGCTTCCCAAGCTAAATGTCGAGGGTTCGAACCCCTTCGCCCGCTCCAATTTTTTAAAGATATCATCCAATTAAAGTGTCATCCCGGCGTAGGCCGGGATCCAGAACAAGATATTTCACTCGACCCCGGCCTGCGCCGGGATGACAAACCCCCAAACTTACCCCCGTTGTTCACACCCTGTGGATTGTTTTCCCGGTGCCGTGCCCTTTAAACCCTGATAGGGTTTTCACATCATGACCGAATCATCTGCCTTCGCCCTGTCTGCCACCCCTCTTGCCAATGCGAATACCGCGTCCTTTGGATCGCCGGGGGCCGCCCGCGCGGGGAGCACCGCACAAAGCCCGCTCGCCCGCACCGTGCCGCAAAATATTGATGTGGAACAAGCACTATTAGGCGCATTGTTGGTGGATAATCGCGGTTTGGAAAAAGTCGGTGATTTTTTAAAACCCGATCATTTTTACGTTCCCGCGCATCAACGGATTTATTCCGGCATCACCCATTTGTCCGATCGCGGCATGGTCGCCGATGCGATGACATTAAAAACCTATTTCGAAACGGACTCTGACCTGACCCATGTGGGCGGGGCCGATTATTTACGCGATCTCGCCAATAATGTGATTTCCGTGATCAACACCGAAGATTATGCCCGCACACTGTATGATCTGCATTTGCGGCGGTCGTTAATTACATTGGGCGAAGATGTGGTGAATGACACGTATGCCATGACGTACGAAGAATCGGCAACAGACGCCATCGATGCGGCGGAAACGCGATTGTATAAATTATCGGAATCGGGCGACGCGCGCGGCGGATTTCTCACCCTACGCGATTCAGTGGTCGAGGCCGTGAAAATTGCCGAAAAAGCATTTCAAAATAAATCGCGCGTCACGGGGGTGACCACAGGTCTGCGTGATATGGACGATAAATTGGGTGGGTTGCACGGATCGGATTTGGTCATTTTGGCCGGACGTCCGTCGATGGGAAAAACAGCGCTTGCAACCGTGATTGCGTTTAACGCGGCCAAGGCGTATGCGGAAAGTGGCGGGAAAGAAGGCGCCCAGGTCGGTTTTTTCAGTTTGGAAATGTCCGCCGATCAACTCGCTACACGTATTTTGGCCGACCAGGCCGGCATTTCAAGCGACGCGCTGCGTAAAGGTGCCATCAAACAAGACGAATTCCGAAAATTTGTTGAGGCGTCGCATTTAATGTCGCAAATTCCGTTGTTCATTGATGACACCCCCGCCCTGTCGATTTCGGCGATTCGCACACGCGCGCGGCGTCTTAAATCGCAACACGGGTTGGGGTTGTTGGTCATCGATTATTTGCAATTGTTGCGCGGCACAGGATCGAAACAATCGGAAAGCAACCGCGTGAACGAAGTATCCGAAATCACACGCGGATTAAAGGCCATTGCAAAAGAATTTCAAATCCCTGTTCTCGCATTGTCGCAATTGTCGCGTGCCGTTGAACAACGCGAGGATCGCCGGCCGCAACTGTCAGACTTACGCGAATCAGGATCGATCGAGCAAGATTCAGACGTCGTCATGTTTATTTATCGCCATGAATATTATTTATCGCGCGAAGAGCCCATGCAAAAACCCGGCGAAGATAACGGGAAATTTAATGACCGCTATGCGCAATGGCAAGAACAACTGGCCAAGCACGCGAATGTGGCCGAAAGCATTATCGCGAAACAACGCCACGGGCCCATTGGTACCGTACGCATGTTCTTTGATCCGAATTTCACGCGGTTCCGCGATTTGGAACAGACCGGGTTTGACGATCGGCGGGAGTAAGAGGAGATTTCCTCCCCTTGAAAAGGGGAGGGGTAGGGTTAGGGTTTAAAAATAAACCCTAATGTTCCATACAATGCATCCAATTCTTTATATGATCGAATATGCATGATTTTATCTTTTGGAATATCCCAGATTAAATCTAAATATTTCTGACGATTCTTTGGATATTGAAATAACGTAAATCGGATCAACCCCCAACTAATCTTTTGAGGGCCACCCTGTAATTGTCCGAGACGATGACCTTTTGGTTTAGTCAAATGATTCCAAACATACCGGGTCATGGTGGATAGGGGCAACGGATCAATCCAAATAATTTTGGTGGCCCGCTCAAACCGTTTCGGCATTAGGAAACTGTAATTCCCATCTATCACCCAAGAATCTTCTGTAATCACCCGGGTATGATCGGCAGCAAGATCATCATTGGGCCGTCGGACCCAGGCCGTGTTTGGAATATGCGCATATTGATCCAAATGATAAACAGGAATATTCCATGTACGCGACATTATATCTGCCAGTGTCGATTTTCCGCTGTTACTCGGGCCAATGATGGCAATGCGGGAACCAAATGGAAGGTCTAACATTTTTACCCCCTCACCCTCCCCAGACGTTGCCTTGGGCCCTTCCCTCTCCCGCTTCGAGAGGGGTAAAACTCCCCGCTACATCGCGCGCGAAAACGGGCAAGGTCGCGTCACGCCCCCCGAGGATCAGGATCAGATCACGCGAGCGGACGAGCGTCGGCAGGGCCGCCAGAAATGCCTCCCGCGTCTCGACCAAATGCACGCCCTTATGACCCAACGCAATAATATCATCCACCAACATATCGGATGAAATATCCCGCACCGCGGTGCCGCCCATATACGGAATAGGCGCAATGTATAACAGGTCATCGGGACGGAGCACATCCGCAAACATACGGGTCAAGTCCGCGCGTAAAAACCGTGTCGGCCCAAACCCGGTCGGTTGAAAATAGGCAATCACACGGGCACTCCGCGCCTGCGCCGTTTTGATCGCCGCGGCAATTTTCGCCGGGTTATGCGCGTAATCATCAATGACGGTCACGCCATTTGGATCGTCGCGTAACACATCAAACCGCCGCGCAACGCCTTGATATTTGGCCAATGCCTGGGCCGCATCCGCTATCGTCACGCCCACCTGCGCGCACGCCACAATCGCGGCGGCGGCGTTATGCACATTATGCAGTCCCGGAACGGGCAAGGTCACCTGCACGTCCCTCACCATAAACAACGATGTATTGAATTTTAATTCAATATTGGTGATGCGGTACAGATCCGCTGTCATCTCCCCAAAGGTGATCGTTTGATCGGTACGCAACGGGTCAAGGGCGGGATCATCCGACAATATGCACACCCCACCACACGCATCGCGAAACGCACGGAACGCGGGCATCATGTTTCCCGGTTCATCATGATCACGTTGCAAATTTAAAATCACACCGACATGCGCCGCATAATTCCCAATGCCCTTATCGCTCTCATCCGCTTCGATCACCAAAGGACCTGTGCCCACAAATGTATTCCCCGGTCGACCGTCGTTTAATAACGATTTTAAATCGGCCCCGGTCATCAGGGATGGGTTACGCCCACAGGCCCGCAAAATTTCAAATACCATCGCTGTCACGGTTGATTTCCCCGATGTCCCCGTGATCGCGATCGCATCATAAGCCCGGTAATGTGCAGACAACCAATCGCGGCGTGAGATAATCGGGATATTCAATTGGGCGGCCCGCGCATAATCGGGCACGGTTTCTTCAACAGCCGCAGATATTACAATGGCCGACGCCCCATCGACACCCGATCCATCTTGCGGGAAAATGGTGATGCCGCGTTTGATAAAGGCATCGCGTTGCGGCGTATTTTTACCCTGGTCAAACCCCCGATCCGATCCTGATGTCACGGCCCCGGATAACGCCCGAAAATCGGCATATCCTGACATGCCCGTACCGCCAATGCCGACAAAATGGATCCGCGCGGTTTTATCACGTAGTAATTCATCAATTTGATCAGCTGTACATAAAAGCGGCATCAGTAAATTCCTTCTGTATCAGCAGGCGCCGACGTATCCCCCGGCGCGCTGAATGGCGATGGGTCTGTATCAACTTTTGGTGGTGGCGTATAGGGCGCGGGATCCATATATTGTGTATTCCCAATTTGATCATTCGGTTGCGTAACTCCCCCCGCCCCAACAACATCTGCAGGCGGTCCTTGATCGCTCGGTTCAGTACCCTCGACATATGACTCCCAAATTGCCCGAGGTTCGCCAAAATTTGCACGGCGTCCCGTGCCGGCATCAACCATCACCTGACGAATGCCGGGCGGAACACGGAAGGGAACGGGTGGGGTATCCGCAAGGGCTGCCCGCATAAAGTCCCCAAAAATCGGAACCGCCAAACTCGCCCCGGTTTCTTTATCCCCCAAGGATTGCGGTTGATCATACCCCATAAAAACACCCACCACCAAATCTGGAGTGAACCCTACAAACCAAACATCGCGCGATTCATTCGTTGTTCCTGTTTTCCCGGCGACCGGACGCCCCAGATCTTTTAATTTCGTTGCGGTCCCTCGCTGAACAACCCCTTCTAATATGGATACCATTTGATATGCCGTACGTGGATCTTCGATTTGTTCGCGCGTATCAATTAAAATCGGAACTGTTTGTTGTTCCCATCGAATTTTAGGGCCACACCCGTCACATGTCCGGGCATCCGCCTTGAACACGGTTTCACCCCGACGATTTTGGATCCGATCAATAAAATGTGGCGTGATTTTTTTACCGCCGTTCACAAGCATGCCATATGCCGACGTCATCCGCAGAACAGTTGTCTCGGTGGATCCCAAGGCATTGGCCAAATGTGGCTGCATATTATCGTTGATGCCAAATTTTTTTGCATAGTCAACGACATGGTTCATCCCCAAACGATCGGCAAGGCGCACTGTCATCAGATTTCGTGATTTTTCAACCCCTACACGTAACGTCGATGGACCATAATATTCTTTAGAATAATTCTCGGGCTGCCATGTTCGTCCCAAAGCATCGGTATAAGTAATTGGACCATCAAGTACAAGCGATGACGGTGTAAATCCATGATCAAGTGCCGCCAAATAAATAAAGGGCTTAAAAGCCGAACCCGGTTGACGATTAGCCTGAGTGACACGGTTAAATTCGCTCTCATTAAAGCTCCATCCCCCCTGCATCGCCAAAACCCGACCCGTATGTGGATCCATCGCGACCAATGCACCCTCAATTTTTGGAATTTGTCGCAACATATAGTTACCGGGTTTTACATCTACTCCAGAATCAGCTTCGACCATGACAACATCCCCAACTGCAAATACTTGATTGGGGTGGGTCGGCTCGGTTAAATTATCGCCTTCTTTTTTAACACGCGCCCATTTCATCGAGTCAAAAGAAATAACGCCTTTTGTTTTATCATCAAATGCAATAACCGTTTTTGTAGGACCCATATCACGTATGATCCCAAACCGCCATGACTCGGGCATCCCTAGCGGTTTTTTTGTTTTAGAAAGTTCTGACATCCATTCTGAATTTTTATCCATCCCTATATGGCGATAGGCTCCCCGATAACCTTGCTTCATATCATACGTCATTAACCCTATTTTTAAGGATTCTTCCGCCATTTTTTGCAATTCTGGATCAATCGTTGACCGTACCGACAACCCTCCTCGATATAAAACACCTGCACCATATCGCATTGCAAGTTCACGACGAATTTCTTCTGCAAAATAAGGGGCGTGCACGACATCGCTTTCCCGAGTCACGGTCATTAACGGCATTGCCTTACCTAAAATACCCTGATCTTCTGTGATCCAGTCATTATCAACCATTTCATCAATAACGTAATTTCGACGATCGGTTGCAGCCATCCGATTTTTTACAGGATGATAATTATTTGGCCCCTTAGGCAAGGCTGCCAAATAGGCAGATTCGGATACATTTAATTCATCCAATGATTTATTAAAATAATAAAGGGCTGCAGCAGCAACGCCATAATTCCCAGACCCTAAATAAATTTGATTGAGATATAGTTCCAACAACCTTTCTTTGGTAAGGGCCTGTTCTAAACGCAACGCCAAAATCATTTCTTTGATTTTACGTTCATACGAAACTTCGTTTGTTAAAAGAAAATTTTTGGCGACTTGTTGCGTAATGGTTGATCCGCCTTTTGGACGTTTCCCAGATCCAACCGCTTTCAGATTACTAAAGACCGTACGTGCAATAGCCGTATAATCTATGCCACGATGATCATAAAAATTTTTATCCTCGGCTGCCAAAAATGCATGAATAACCAACGGTGGGATTTCATCAATCGGGACGAACACCCGACGTTCCGTTGAAAATTCAGCCATTAACCGTCCATCACCGCTGTGGACTCGGGTTACAACCGGAGGTTCATAATCTTTTAACGCGGAATAATCGGGTAAATCCCGGGCCATATACCCCAAATACATTGAAATCCCAAGAGCGGCGGCAATAACGACCAAAAACCCAAGAGAAATCAATGTCAAAAATAATGAAGTCAGAAAACGCATGAAAATGTTATGCCACAGCTGACCGACCCTGAAAAGGCGGCAATTTTTGCATAGCGCATTTTTTATGTTACAATCACCTATGTCTTTTGGAAAACGTCATTTTTTAAATAGTTTTGCGGATCTCCCCCCCGAAATGCGCAATAATTTAATCCAAATGTTCCCTCTTGTTGGGTTATGGGCGGCAAATCTGGACCTTTCTGGGGGAAATCCAGCCTATATCCTAAAAAAAGATACAATAAACTCAACATTATCGCGAAACATCCGGAAATTCATTTCACGACCCTTCATCCATGATCTTTTAATGACAGCGCGTCATACAACTTGGCCACTTCCCTTACCCCAGGCATTAACTTTTCATCATTGCCAAACAACACTCGCTGCCTGTGCTGAATTATGCGATCCTGTAGATATCGGGGCTATGCGTATTATTTTAATTGATTTAGCCGAACAAGTTGAGGATGTTCAAAGAAATATAAAGAATACGAGCCTAGATCCATTTTTTATACCCCCACGACCCTGGGCCGATATCATGCGCGGCGCGACGCGCGCCTTATTTCAATTTAATGACCCTGACGTTCGAAATCCTGATCAACCATCGGCGGCAATTGGGGATCTGGCGTACGCAATTGGGGCGGCGGAGCTTCTTTTACAAGATCCGATCCTTGCATCGGTAGAATCTTTGTAATTGGTGTGGATGGTAAAGAATCTCCCCCTCCATTCGTTGCTGAAGCATCTTTCAAAACATCTTCGATCCTTGGCCCCGATGGCAAGGTATTCGTAGCATTTTTCTTTTGAATCGCAGGCGGTGTATCCGCAAAACAATCAATCACCCATACATCATAAATGGCATGATCCATTGCAGAAAGCGCCGGAGATGATGCGAACATCCATCCCGAAAAAATCCATTTTGATAGATCATCTGGCGTAATTTCCCAGATTTGTAAAAATGCCACCGCATCGTTCCGATCGGCAACATCAGGTTTTTGGCACGATAATATTTTAATATACATCGACCCGAATTTAATCGTGGTCCCCACACGCGCATCAAACGTCATGGTACGTGCCGTAATTTTATCAAGCGACCGCAGCCGAACCTTGGGATAATCGGTCATCGCCGCAAACGACAATATCGGTGCCATCATAAAACAGAAACAAAATAAGAAAGTCCAAAAACGCATGAGGTACATTAAAAGAAGATCCTTTAAGGATGCATCGGCAAATCGTCGCTCACCCGTGGATCGGTCGGTACCGCGCCTTTTCCTGAAGAGGTAGATTGATCGTCTCCACCATCAGATTTGGCAGATGCCCCACTAAAAATAAAGCGCCCTAGCAAATCCTCAAGATTCGTCGCCGATTGAGTCATGGAAACCGTATCTCCATCCTTTAAATTATCATCTGCCCCCCCCGGCAATAGTTCGAGGTATTTTCCTCCCAGTAAACTTTCAGATGCAATCCGTGCAGAGGTATCCCGTGCAAGTTCAATATCATTCGACACGTCTACCGTCACACGGGCACGATACAATTGAGGATCCAAAATGATATCCCGAATACCCCCAACCTTGACACCGCTGATGACAACAGCATCTCCAATTTTCAATCCCCCCACATTATCAAACAGTCCAATTAAACGATATGATCCGCGTTCCATACTTGCCTCGCCCTGATGCGCGGTTGAATATGAAAAAATCAAGAAAAAGAAGGCGGCGCCCAAAACAACGGCCCCCAAGGCCGTTTCAAGAAGTGAGTGTCTCATCGTAAAATCTTCCGTTCTTTTGTTAAAATTTCAGGAACCGATACTTCAGGTACCCACGCCACATAATCCCCCGTCGCGGACGCACGTTCACTCCCACTCGAAAAATGCCCCGTGGGAAAGTAAGCCTTATTTGTTCCCGTTTGGTTTGCCAGTGGTAATTTTTGCCACAAACGACGATAACTGGGCATGTTTTGAATAGGAACAACATCTGTTTGGGAATGTAACCATCCATGCCATTCGGGCGGCACACATGATGGATCGGGAGCGCCTTTATAAATGACATAGCGACGCGTATACTTATACCCTCGCCGCGCGCGCGATTCATAATACACATTCCCAAATACATCACGTCCCACTCGCCGCGCACGTGTGATTAACAAAGCCATATAAATATGCGCAGGGGATAATACCCCAAAGAAAGACCAAAAACCCACGATAAATGCTGCCCCTTTGAAAGATGACGGCCAAGAAATACACTCTACACAGAATTACGAATCCACGCCAAGATGTAAAGTGTGAAATCGAAAACCCCGACCGAATAAACTTAATGAATAACTGACTTATCGACCGCCGCATACCGCATTCCGTTCGTCCGGTCCCGGAATTCACGTTTAACCCGGTCGATCATCCCTTTAAACGCCGTTAAATCTTTTCCTTCAAGCATCACAGTTGTCGGCAATTTCACGGATTGCGGGTTCATTTGGGCATTATTCACAATCACTTCATAATGGAGGTGAGGCCCCGTCGATCGCCCTGTTGTCCCCACATATCCAATGACTTGGCCTTGACGGACACGCACCCCATTTTTAACCCCAGCCCCATACCGTGACAAATGTGCATAGGCCGTTGATAATTTTCCATTATGCTTGATTTTAATATAATTTCCATACGCCCCAAACCAAGACGCTTTTTCAACAACACCATCACCCGCTGCATACACAGGCGTTCCCGTACTGGCGCCAAAATCAACACCTTTATGCATTTTAGAATACCCAAGCAACGGATGCATCCGCATCCCAAAACCCGATGTCAATCGTGCCCCATCCATTGGGGTTCGTAATAAAGCCTTACGAATCGAGTGCCCTTTTTCATCAAAATAATCCACCCGCCCATCTTTAAAATCATGCCGATAAATAATCAGTTCGCGCCCATCGGCATAGAGGCGCGCATAAACTAAATTTCCAGTTTTTGCGACATAGCCATCAGATGTTACCGATCGATCATACATAATCTCGAGTTTGTCGCCAGGATGAATATCTCGTTGGAAATCAATCTGATGACCTAATGCCTTAATCGCTTCAGCAATCACTGTATTTGGAACCCCTGCCGCTGCAGCCGACCCATACAACGATGATTTCACGATTGCCACATGCGCGCCCATATCATTTTTCAATGGCTTTTCAATAACAGCCGCTGTCATCAAACCGCCCCACCCGCGCTTAACTTCAACAGACTTTACTGGATCAACAGCAAGCGAGAGTTTGTGAAATTGATACGGGGCATCCGGTGTACTGAGTTCTAAACTCAACGTTTGTCCAGGACGCAAATCAGAGGATCTTACATGCGGGCGGATAGCACGAATAGCCCGGTCCGTATCATCTTCGGATAGACCGGCACGTACCAATAAGGTTGACAACGTATCCCCGGCCGCAATCGTCAAGTTTTTCCCCTTTGCGTTTATCTCGGAAACATCTGTCTGCCGAACCGGGGCCTGTTCTTTTGCCGACAAAATCGCAGCGGATGCGAATTGAGCCGCTGCAGCACCCACTTGACGAATAACCTGACGATCAGCATCTTGAAATAAACTTAAAACAGCCGCCATTGGAACAGGAGGTTTGGCCTGGGGTATGACCGGTGCATTCAACCCCCCTAATGATTGCGACCGATTGTCCGCCAACCCTTTGGACGGATCAACCGCCCTGTCATCTTCACGAACCAAGGCTGTGGCTGGGACAAAACCAAAAGAATCCGACCCCGCAACAGGTCCGGAAAAAAATGAAATAACAGGCAACATCGACAATACCGTAAAGGTAAGTAACGCCGAGAATCCGCAATAGCCAAGAAAAATATAACGCACGCGCCATTGGCCATTCGATCGTCTGAAATAACGATCCCGCATGGGCAACCGGCCATGCGTCCAAAAATAATGAAATGTGGTAACCAACGGAACCATAAAATTTAAATACACACGTTGAACCAAGAATAAAAACACTCTTGGCACACCCGCTGATTTTCACAGAATCAGCATGATGAAAGCCTAACCCCCTTATCGTATCATTTTGTTACAATCTTTGCCAAGACCCGGATCGGCTTTTCAAAATATAATTCATAAATTTACACAAATTTAACGATTAATGGCAAGACCTTGAGCCTACCCTTGGAAATCACCGCGATGAAATTGTTCCATCTGTGGTTATAACGGCCCAATGGCCTGATGTTTTCATCTGAATATTCTTTACCGTGCCCATCCCGTCCAAGGTATCCCCCACCTGGACACGAATCACGGGTGACGTTTGAGACCGGGCGACATAGGCCGTATTACCGCTGACCCCTCGTAAGACATAATGTATTTTTGGGGCAGCCCGTGACCGAAACTTTTCTATTTTCGAGACAGGCCTATCAACAGGCGCATCCTTAATTGGGTCAACTTTTTCAATCATATCGCTTGAAGCTGTATCTTCCGGCGCACGGTCCACCAAAGGTGATGCCGACGGCTGCTGTGCCTTTTGTTCTAAGGTGGCCAACCGATCCGATAATAATTTGACTTGATCTTCAAGCAAGGCCATTTTTCTGGCATCAGCAGATGTTTCATCATCTGTTTTAATAGAAACAGATTCTTTTATTTGCCCCTCTGTTTCATTTTTTACGTCCTCTAAACTCGAGGTCGCAGGTATCTCTTTTCGAACAGACGCCGGAACTGTCGTAGAAACAGGAAGGACAGTCGATGAATCAGAGTTGGCTGGCTTGACGTGTTCTGTAATAAGTGGGGACGAATCAACTGTCGCCGCCATTTTTTCTGATAACCCAGATATATCAGAAACCGGTACAGAGGGGGCCGTTAAAGGTACAGCAGTCCCCTCTTTTGCATCAACATTTAAAGCCGGAACAATCGGATCATTCGGCGTTAACGTTACCACCGGTGGGACAATATTTACCCCCGAAATCGAAATTGGAGCAGAACCCCCCTCAGAAGTTGAAGAAGGTGCTTCCGTCGCTTCACCAAAATCAGGCATCGGAGTCAAAGGCCCTGTATCAGGAGACGGCGTTCCTGTCGGTGTTGCAACAGGAGATAATACAGGAGAAGGTTCAGGCATCGGAACAGAGTCCGTTACCGCGACAGGAGACTGTACATTCGGTTGAGGCGCCGTCGCTAATTTTGAATAAACAATCCCCCCAAAAATCAAAACACCGATCAAAATAATAACCAGGTTAAACATTTTTCCTTTTTTCTTAACCGGGGCCAACGCCTCATCATCAAGGGAATCATCCCACTCCTCACCCTCGGCTAAATCGGTGTCAAGTAAATCCATATCATCGTCAAGAGTTTCGCTCCCACTTTCCCCGGATGATCCCGTTCGTGTCGATTTTGCCATTGTTTACTCTCAATCAAAAAAATAGATATTTAGAACAACCTTGCGCGATTATAGCCTGTTTTCAAGAGAAAACCAACCAGCCTATTGCGCTGGGACCTGACTGACCGAAGGAGGAGTCCCCATAAAAGGCGATATTTGAGGTTGGACCTGGAATCCCGTCATCCCATCATTTTGGGTATAACCTGGCATATAAAGTTGCCCCAATCCCTGCTGCCGTGCATTCAAGATCGCCTGTACATTCTGATCGGCGGCGCGTTCCGCGTTTGTTTGATCCAAAACTGCATCGGTAAACAAAATACCAATGGGCGTTCCAGCTGCAATTCTAAGCATGGGCTCAACTTTACGTCCCGATTCCGTAATTGCCTGAGATAATCCATCAAAACTATCTCCAATCCCTTGAGCAATTGCTTCACTAAAATCAGGATCATCTGATGTTGTCGTTGTTGATGATGCCGTTTGGGTTGAGGATTGTTGCGTCTGAGCCAGCGCTTGTCCCACCCCTGAAACAAACTCAGACGCCGCTGGAAGAATATAACGTTCAAAATACCGATGATTTATTTCAGTGACCATTCCAGGCAATGTTGTATCTGGGTCGAGAACAATCGCCTGAACCGGGATCGCCCGACCATCTTTTGTCACCAATTGATTAAAATTCAAGGTTAAATATTCATCCGTCTTTTGAAAGGACCCCAATAATCGCGCCCCCGATAATTTGCCACTCGCAATCAACGCCAAAACGGGGCCAGGAGCATCTGTATTCGCTTCGATCAATAATTGCCCATATTCAATCGTTGCTGCCGGAATAATCGTTTTAGGAACAGTTGCACCTGCTGTTGTGCTTGTGGCTCCCGCCCCTTGACCTGTGCCCGTTTGATTCGCTCCCACCGTCGTATCCTGAACAGTTGAAAATGCAACATCCATTTCAGACATCCGTGCCGGCTGGCGTAAACTCGAGGCTGAACTTAAATAGCTCGACATTGCCTGAGACATCCCTTGAACAGCTTGAGCACGGGCCTGAGCTTCGGCTTGTTGTTGTTGAACATTCGTCTGAGCCTGCTCTTGTTCCCGCGCACGGTCATATTCTGCTTGAATACGACGCAGCCGTTCTGCTGCATCTTCGTCCGGATTTATCACCCGCGTTTGCAATTGTTCTTGACCTGGATCGGTTGATAGTGGAAGCACACTGCCTCCATCTTCGGTCGCTTTTTCCAACCGTTGATTATTGACAGCCTCAATCGCCTCACGCATTTCAGGAGAAGGTGCGGTTTTGACACCCCCAATAACATCTCCTGACGGGGCTGCGACGGTCGATTTAATTTCAGGATTCGACGATCCTCCCATCATAAAAATACCAATAACAACGATAATTAAAGCACCTTCAATCACCCCGATTTTAACCAAAGGATTATTACGGACCCCATTATCAGGCTCATCCCCATCAAACCCCAAATCGGTATCAAAATCTTCATCCGGCGTAAATTCATCATTTGGACTAGTCATGATCTTTTCCTTGCATATCCATCACCGATACCCGGACCATTTGTCCCTGGTCAGACAATAATAAGATAGGAGCAGTTGATAAGGCGTAAACATTCATACCATCCGCCGACCGCACCGATTCAGACCACGCCGGTGACAAAAGTATCAGCGGTGTCCGCACATAAAGCATTTCATTCAGGACATACGCCGAGGTACGCCCATCCGTCCCATCTAATTTCATTTTAAGCGCCGAATCGGGTGGGACACCTTCCATAATACGAGTTAAGGATGCATTCCCGGCTTTTAATGAGTTGCCGCCACTGGCGCTCATCGCAGACGGAATCGCAAAAGGCCCTTGCTCAGGAACACGTAGATCCAACCGATATTGAACAACTTCTTTATTCGTCCGTAACGTAAATGTCATCGGCGTCGATAGCCCTAATAATCTAATTGACATATTTCCATACGCATATTCAGATAAAGGGATAATCCGCATCAAATTAGGATACATCGGAAACTTATCATCGACCCCTTGCGACGATGATTTAACTTCGAAATTACCTGCCCACGTTACATCTTTAATTGGCCAAGGCTGACCCGTAATATCCAGAAAACTGACTGTTGTGACGTGACCTGTTGCCAATTTAAATGTCAACGGTTCTGTTGCCGGATCCAATGAAATCGTTGTAAACGACACTTCCGGTTTTGGGAATTTTAACGGCTCCTCTATCGCCTGTTGGTTCACATCCATCCGACCAAACGCCTCGCGCAGTTCGCCCGGCTTCATGGGCAAAACGCCATTCATCATTCCCTCAAAAGCCTCCCCACGCATCACCATTTGTGCTTGTTCTGGGCTTTGAACATCAGCAACGGGCAAGTTCATACCCGGGCCCTGTTCAGACGGTTCTTTCAGTTCAGTCGATTTAGAATCTGTCGTTGGGTCTTGTTTTGGAACCAAAACAGGAGGATCCCCTGCACCAGGCACCGTATCCAACGCCTCGGATAATGATGGGATTTTTGATCCGGTTGATACAGGGCCCAACGCTGCAGTTGGCGGGGGTTGTACCGAAACGGGAATCGGTGCCGCGATCGGAACCGTCATATCCGCTGCAAATCCTGTCAGGGGGTGCAAAACAAAAAACAAGACAAGACCGGCTTCGATGGTGAGAAACCGAGAGGGTTTTAAAACAAAAGAATGTAAAAATGATGAGCTTAGGGTCATCGAAATAGGCCCCCAGAAAGAGAATCTTGAACATAAGGATAAGAGGGTTATGAATCCACTGCAACTGTTTTTCACAAAGAACACCCCTTGTTATCCACCGTTTCTTCCACAGTTTCAAAAATTCTTTGAATATGAAGGGATATCGAGAAAAAATTAAAAAAGAAAATTCCTTATTTTTTCTGCGCCACCCACTGCTCAATCCCAATACCGGACGGGCTTTCGAGTTGCGGTGTACGTACAATTAATAAATCAACGACATGTACTTCGGATTGAGGCACATTACTTCCTTGATACGTAATTGCCATGACCATTTGAATATTCCATTGATACCGTCCGCGCACTGTTCCCTCTTTAATCACAACAGGAGCAGCCACGGGCGCCGCCGTCACAATCATCACACCTTGTTGAAGTTGATTAAAAACACCTACTTCAGCCAAAGCGGTTGTAAAATCTTGATATCCCTTACGGGTAAAATTACGCGACGAATCTTGCATCCGACGACGGAAATCATGACTCGCAAACGTCATCGCCTCGGTTGCAGCCTGAGCCGCCCAAGACGTAATCGCCGGGGTGCTCAAATTCGGTTCATTAAGCGGCACCATCGGCACCAAGCGCCCATCTTGCGTCGTTGCAAAATATCGATTTTCAGGCTGATGAATATGAACGACATACAGCATAATAAAGACAAGTGCGCAAATAATCATTGCCTGCATAATCGCAATACTTTGAAGAACACGGTATCCGTCTCGATAAAATTCGTTCCGAATAACCACGGCCCCCAAGCCCCGCGTGATCGAACGCGGCGTTGCCGCAGGGGGCATAGAAGGATCTTTTGACGATCGAGAGGGGGAGGATGACATAAAAATAAATCTACAGGATCTAAATTAATAAAAAAGGAATTGCTCCAAGGTAACCCCTAAGAACAGATCATAAGAACAATACAGTTCTATATCTTAACAAATTCCAAACTCTTTTGCCACTCTTTCAAAAAAGAAACATGTGATTTTTTAAAGATGACCCCAAAAGGCTTTTAGAAGACCTTAAGATTATGATATGCTGTTACAAAGCATATAGGTCCGTCAAGGAAAGCAGCCCTGACGAACTGGCCCTTAACCCCAATGAGATTTTGTTTTCTCGAATGACCCTTTTTCGTTACCATAAGGTTCTTATCTATTTCATTCTTCTCAGTTTAGGAATGAATTTAATTCCCTTGCGGGCAGCAATGGCCAATTGCCGTATGACTGCCCAAGGGTGGTGCGCGACCAATAATGCCACAGACATTTGGTGGGGGGGAAGCCCCCCTTTTTCGGATAAAATGCAAAATTTTATCCTTGATACAGTTTACAAAGACTTGATTGTCAAAGATTGGTGGATAACCAAATTTGAACCTGCCCTCAAAAACATGACGGCTCAACTCACGGCGTCGCGTGTTCAAAACACAGGTGCCCTCGGCGGTATTCTTGATGGTATATCCACCAATCGTTCGATTTTATCCTCTCAAACCCTTCAGGCCGGCGCGTATAAAAACTATACTCCTGGTGAAGGACTGTGCCGATTTGGAACAAACGTCCGCTCCCTCGCGTCAACCGATCTGGGTCGAATCCGAAATCAAATCGCGCTTGCCTCGATCGGTCAAACCCGGCAACTCGGGACCAAGGGAGGATCCGCCGAATCCGGCCCTATCCTCGATCGTCAGGCAAGGTTTGATCAATTCACCCGGCTCTATTGCGATCCGGGGGATAATAACGGTCTTCTGGCTCCTTTATGTGGCACCGCCCCCCAAACGACAGCCAAACGATTTAACAAAGATATCAGTGTCGCGCGGACCTTATTTGCACCCAAAACCTTAAATCTCAATTTTGCTGATGGTCATACAACGGCAGATGAAGAAGATATTATAGCTCTCGCCAGTAATCTATACGGCCCTGATGTGTTAACACGTGACACCGAAATTTCTTTTTCGGGTGAAAATGCGACCAACAAAATGAAATATCTTTCCTTGCGCCAATTGATTGCATTTCGAAATGTTGCCCAAAACAGTTTTAATATAGCCGCCGCATCGCGGGGCACAGGAGGGGCAAGCACCAATACCTATATGCAGAATATTTTACGTGAATTGGGAATGTCCGCCAATGAATCCACGACGTATCTATCGAATGATACGGGTTCCCCCAGTTATAACGCCCAGATGGAAATACTTACCAAAAAAATATATCAAAACCCAAATTTCTATACGAATTTGATGGATAAACCCGCAAACGTTGACCGCCAGATTGCCGCGATTGATGCCATTGGCCTGATGCAGGACCGGGATATGTATCAATCCTTAGAACGTCAAGAATTGCTGTTATCCTTATTACTCGAAATGAAAACCCGGACCGCCCAACGCGATGTTGACCGTAACTTATCCATCACGGGGCGCAATTAATGATATTTTTTTTAAAAAAACTCTGCTCTATAATCCTGATCCTGGTTGCTACGTCGCTCCTCGTCACAGGGGGAGATAAAACGGCATATGCTCATAATAGATGTACCATCCCTAGTACTCAAATAACCCCCTTTCCCTGTAAAGAATCGACGGATATAAAAAGTTGGTGGTTAAATCAAAAATTTACAGACACGCAAGAAAATTTTTTGAAAGAAAATTTCTACAAGCAAAAAATTATCGATGAACTTTGGACCAATAACGTTGAGCCCGCGTTAAAAAATATGACCGCCCAAATCACGGCTTCGAACATTCAATCGACTGGTTCGATCGGCGGTATGATGGACGGTATGGCAGCAAACGATGCCATACTTGCTTCGCAAACACTTCAAGCCGATGCCTATCGCGATTATACCCCCAGCGAAGGCCTCTGTCGGTTCGGCACGAATGTCAGATCCCTTGCCGCAACCCAAGAACACGAACTGACCACATGGTTATCCCTTGCCCAAATTACCGAAAGCCGAATCATGGGAAAAAGCGGCGGTCAAAGCGGCCCCGGCGAAGGCACTGATAAAGTGTCACGGTATAATCAATTTCAACGAGTCTATTGTGATCCAGGTGATAATAATGGGTTCATGAAAAATTTGTGCTATGCGACGACAACCGCACCGTCAAGTACCCCCAAACGGTTTAATAAAGACATTGATTATGTACGCACAATTGACCGTGCCTTGACCTTGGATGTTGATTTCACAGACGGCAAAATTACCAATGATGAAGAAGATGTTTTGGCCCTGTCCAGTAACCTCTATGCTTATAACCTCTTTGATACATTGCCCCCCGCTATTTTTAAAAATGATGCGGGACATGGCAATAAAAATCTGTATCTCGATATCCGGCAAATTGCAACGCTGCATGGCCTCGCCCAAAACAGTTTTAATGAGATTATCGCCGCGCGCGCATCCGGGAATTCAACGACGACGTCACAATCTGTTGCCCCCTATATGACGAATGTTATGAAGGAATTGGGAATGACGGACAACGACACAAAAACATACTTAACGTCAAATACCGGTCGCCTCAGCTATAATGCTCAGATGGAAATCCTCACCAAAAAAATATATCAAAACCCAAATTTCTATACGAATTTAATAGATAAACCCGCCAACGTGAAACGACAAATTGCGGCTATGAAAGCCATTGATGTCACGCAAAACCGAGGGATCTTTGAATCACTGGAACGTCAGGAACTTTTACTCTCGGCACTCCTCGAACTTGAAATTCGGGATGAACAGCAACGTTTGGTGGATAATAGCACGGGGGGGAAATGACCCTACCCCGCATTATTCCCATCATTTTGCTGTACATTGTTATCTTGATGACGCCCCTCGCAACCGCGCACGCAACATCAGCCCAAGCAAGTTCAGATCAAGTCGTTAAAGATACATGGATCACCGGCCTTAAATCGATGGCGGCGCAACTGACCGCGACAACCCTTCAAAATGCAGGCTCATTTGGAGGCATGTTCGATAGTATGGCGACAAATACCGCAATTCTATCCGCCCAGAAATTGCAGGCCGGCGCTTATCAAAATTATACGCCAGGAGAAAACCTATGCCGATTTGGTACATTATCGCGATCCCTCGCTTCGGCCGATTTGGCAGCGACACGACAAATAAATGCAATCGATACGGTCCTTTTAAACCGGGAAACAAATAACAACTCTTACGGGTCGCCATCAAGCGATCATGACCAAATGGGGAAACTTAAAAATCTCACAAACCTGTATTGTAATCCTGGTGATAATAATGCAAACCCCGTGGCCTGTGAATGCGACCTCACACAAGGAACTTGTTCAGGTCCATTGGCCGCCCGCTCTAACCGCGACCTGGACTTCGCACGGCTATTTGCGAGCCGACTGACCCTCAACTTTAATTTATCCGACGGGGTTATAACACCAGATGAGCAAGATGTTTTAGGGTTTCTAACGACCGTCAGTGCATTTCCAATTTTACCCCCTTTGGCGCCGAGATCAAGCGAACTGACCTCATCGCCCGCTGTCATGACAGCATTTCAAGATACCCGCAAAATCGCCGCCCAACGGGGACTCACACGCGCAACACTCGCCCATTTCGTGGGATCACGCAGTAATGGAGGGGGCGGCGCGGCATCTGCGCCCTATATGCAAGCCCTGCTTCAGGAATTAGGTATGAACGCGGCGACTGCCCAGGAATATTTAACATCTGAAGGACAAAATTTGACGGGAACGGGTGCAACCGAACAATCCAAATCGGCAAGTTATAACGCCCAGATGGAAATTTTGACCAAGAAAATCTATCAAAACCCCAATTTTTATACATACCTGATGGATAAACCAGCCAATATCGACCGCGCCCACGCCGCCCAAATGGCCATCCGCCTGATGCAGCGACGCGATATGGCCGATATCATCACACGACGTGAAATGCTGTTGTCCCAGTTGCTTGAGGCAAAAATTTCAAGTGAAGAACAACGGATGCGCGCCCGCATATCACAAGCCAAAAGCACAAATAATTAAAGATAGGATACCTCTCTGGATTGCAATACACGCGTCCGGGATAACATTTCTTTAAATACGATCACCGCAAAGGTGATTTTAACAAAAAATCAATTGCTTCTTTTTCCGGCAACGGTTTGGCAAACAAATATCCTTGCGCGAACGTACACCCCGCAACGATTAACGCATCGGCCTCGAGTTCGGTTTCGACCCCTTCAGCGATCGGAACCTTTCCCATGACTTCCGCCGTTTTAATAATCCAATCCACCAATCGCGCTGTTTCGGGATTGTCCAACATTTTACGAATATAAATCTGATCAATCTTTAAACTATCGATTGGATAGCGGGATAAATACGATAAATCTTTTTGAACAGTGGCACAATCATCCACCGATATTTTCATCCCCGCCTTGCGACACATTGTTAATGTCGACAAAGCATTTTCTGGTTGATTCAACATCAGACTTTCCGTAATTTCTAACTGAATCTGATTGGGCAGGACATCGCTTTCAGAAATAATATTATATAAATCAAAAATAAATGTGCCTTCTGTAAAATCTCGGGGTGTAAAGTTCACACTCATATACAAATATTTGTCTCGGCCTGCACGGCTTTCAATTCGTTTTAATGCCCGGCATGATTCGCGTAACGCCCATTTACTGGCATCCACAATCAATCCGGATTCTTCCGCAATTGGAATAAAAACCCCTGGCGAGATCGGTCCTAACGTCGGATGCGTCCAGCGCATCAAGGATTCAAACCCTTCAACCACGCGAGTCTTCATATTGATAATTGGTTGATAATTCAGGCTTATTTGCTTATTTTCAAGCGCCAACCGAAAATCATCCGCAGTGATCGCCGGTTTAATAGAAACAGGTGAAGAAGACATGAGAATATATCCGAAAGGAGTACAATGACCTCTCTAGTATCGCTTAAAAAGGTTATTATTTCGTAAAATATAAAATAACAATAAGACCTATCCTCTCTGATAATCTTTACGCCGCTTGTTGGTCCGCCTTGGCACGCGCCAGCCCCTCGACGATCAATTTTTTGGCAACAGCAGCATCCGACCACCCGCCAATTTTCGCCCATTTTCCGGGTTCCAAATCCTTGTAATGCGTAAAGAAATGAACGATTTGATCAATTTGAATTTTAGGAAGTTGCGTATATTCCGTAATGTGTGACCACGCCGGATACATTTTATCATGGGGCACCGCAATTATCTTTTCATCCATACCGCCGTCATCTTCCATCATCAACACGCCGATGGGACGAACGCGAAGAACGGCACCCGGCATCACCGGCACATGACAAATCGCAAGAACATCCAACGGATCACCGTCGCCCCCCAAGGTTTGTGGGATATACCCGTAATTCGCCGGATAAAACATCGGCGTATGGGTAAACCGATCGACAAACAACGCATCGGTTTCTTTATCAATTTCATACTTCACAGGCGTCCCGCCCATGGGGTTTTCAATGATCACATAAATATCATCGGGTGGGTTTTTCCCGGCAGGCACTTTAGAAAACATGAGAACACTCCATTTTTATTGAAATTAGAAATGATTATACATGGTCCCCTTTAAAGCATTTTGCACTGCACCTGACAAGGCTTTTCAAATAAGAATAAGATCGATACGATACAGTGTCGACCGCCATCCCTCCAGAAACACGCCCACATGATAACCTCTCCGACCGTGGCCCTCCCCCCTGCTAAAATCTTGATCGTCGATGACAGTTCTGTCAGCAGATCTGTTATTCTGGATATTATTCGCTCCATCGAGGGATGTGAGGGAATCGAATGCGCCAATGGACCAGAGGCCCTTGAACAAGCAAAAACACACGATTTTGCAGCCATTATTTTAGACATTGAAATGCCGGGCATGGACGGATTTATGGTTGCTGAAAAATTACACGCTTTAAACCGGCCAATCGGACCCATTTTATTCATCACAAGTCTCGATTTAAAGGAAGACATGATCGATAAGGCCTATATATTAGGCGCTTTGGATTTTATTCATAAGCCCGTCCGCCCCGCCGTCATCCGCGCGAAAATTCAAGGATATTGCAACCAATATTGGCAACATTTCCAATTGATCGACATCAACAAAAAGCTCGAGGCCCTATCGGATCAAGCGCACAGCGCGAGCAACGCCAAATCATTATTTGTTGCCAACATGAGTCATGAAATTCGCACCCCTCTAAACGGCATTTTAGGGACCGTCGATCTTCTTAAGAAAACAAAACTAAATGATGTTCAAAAACGCTATACCGATATTATTACTTCATCCGGTGAAGCTCTGCTTGGAATTTTAAACGACACCCTGGATCTTGCAAAAATTGAGGCCGGACGAACGACGGTACATAAAACAACTTTTGATTTGGATCCATTTCTAAAAACAACCACTGAACCCCATTTACCCCGCGCGGCCATGAACCGTGTCGAACTTATGATCCGCACCCATGCGGGCGTTCCCACAACCCTCACGACCGATCCACAACTTCTTAAACAAATTTTATTTAATCTTTTATCGAACGCCGTAAAATTTACCTTATCTGGATCTGTAATTCTGGATATCTCTCTTATTTATAAAAAATATTTACGATTAAGCGTCATTGACACGGGTATTGGTATTCCAGCCGACCGATTAAACGATGTATTTGAAATATTTACCCAAGTCGATCCATCCACCACACGAAATTATGGCGGCACAGGATTAGGCCTTGCCATCACACATAATCTTGTCAATCTTTTAGGTGGAACAATCCATGTCGAGAGCATCCAAGGGAAAGGTACCACTTTTTTCGTCGATATTTTATGCAATGAGATCCTGACGCCCACCGTCCCCATCGATCGTTCCGTTACGATCATCGCTCCAGACGATTCAATGCGTCAAGTTTTAGCCGAAAATTTAAACGATATTGGTGTGACATCCATTACCTTTATGGATGAACCAAACACCCACCGAATCGAATCATCCTATACAACAAATGACATTATTATTATTCGACAAAGCCTACTTCTTCACACACCACCCTTTCGGATTGAGGAGTGGTTTGAAAAATTAGGGCATCGGTTCATTATTTTACAAGGATCCTCGGATATTACAGGACTGCCGTCAAATACAGCCGCCCCTATTCTATATGCGTTGCACCAGCGGTCTGATTTGTTAAAATTATTTACAATGACAAAACTAAAATCTCAAAGTGCGGTGCCCGATCCCAACATTATCGCGATTAAAGGTTCCGTATTACTCGTCGAAGATGATCCCATTAATCGTATGATCGCGACAGAAATTTTGGAACAATTGGGATATACCGTCGCAATTGCCGAAAATGGATTAAAAGCCGTTGAAAAAGCACGTATCGCCCAATATGACACGATTTTAATGGATTGCATGATGCCAAATATGGATGGATATCAAGCAACACATTTAATCCGCACCACCGATAATATGAACCGCGATACCCGCATCATTGCATTAACCGCCAGCGTGATGGAAAGCGACCGACAAAAAGCCCTCGCCTCCGGTATGAATGATTTTTTAGGAAAACCATTTCGGCGTAAAGATCTTGCCGAAAAATTGGAACAAAAATAAAAACACAAACTAATATGCCCCCAATAACGGGTTCCAAACTTGATTTAAATTAAATCTGTATGCTGCGACATGCTTGATAGGGCAGCATTTTCAAGGTGCCAACGTTACCATCAACCCATTTAATTCTTGGGTCATAATAATTTGACACGACAAACGTGACTGATCCTTTGGATCCAAAGCCGAGTCGATAATCATATCACGTTCATCCTCCCGCGGGGCAGGGATACGAGGAGCCCACGCTTTATCAACATAAACATGACACGTTGCACACAATAATGCCCCACCACATTCGGCCTTTATCGCTAAGCCGTTATCCCGAATAATTTCCATGACACGCCATCCCAATAGGGCCGGAATTTTATGAACCATGCCCACACGGTCCGTCACATAAATATAAAGATCAAGATCTTCCATATTTTTAATTTTTATTTCGATGAAACAAACGAGGTGTAATCACCTGAGCAATGGCAGTCGATCCTAAAATAGCCAACAACATCTGACCGATAACACTAAATCCTGATACAATCAAAAAAATAGCAAACGACAAAATACTATCGCCTTGCCCTATCGCGATCAAAGGTTGTAATAAAATAAAAATAACCGCAAGCAACGGTACCTGAACAGCCATCCAAACCCCGACCATTTGTACATTTATAATCGGCCGATGAGTCATCGATAAATAGGTAACAAAAGATCCATTCACAATCATAGGCACATGTAGAAAAAACAACCGAAATTGAAATACCGAAAAAACAAGAAAAGCAAGCGCAATACTTGACCCCCCAAGTGGGACAACCGCTTGTTCGGTTGGGGTCGCCAATAGTTCAGGAAATATCGTAAATAATCCGCCGACAGCAGCGCTGATCATTAACGAACATAGTGTATAAAGAATAATCCCCCCCAAAACACCCCGAATCCGCCCCATAATCGAGGCCGGAACCGGACGTGGAAGTGGACGCGGCGCCACCATCGGCCATCGTTCTCCGACCAATACGGTCCGCAAAAATTGCGCAACCAGCCACCCTTCGGCCAATACGGAGGGCAACATCCACAGCCCCCGCCGCAATAATGTGACATCGGGATCCACAACATTGACCACAACAAAATTCAACCAGGCCACCATAAAGGGCAGAAACCCCAATTGAATCAGATAAAATCGTTCCCCCCATAATCGACGATAGGTCGAGGCGGTAATTTGAATCATATCAATCGGCAAGTTTTCCATGAGGAACAGTCTAACGCAACCCTGATCAGGATCAATGGGGATTTGATAAAAATCGATGGGCTTCTAAAACAAAAGGACTGAATCCCACCTCTTTAATATCAGATAGGGGAATCCAAGCGCACCCGAAGCTGTCTTGGCCATCACCCGTAACCATCGGCGTTCCCGTCATATCCGTTTGATATAAAACACCGATATGACGCAATAATATAGATTTGCCATCTGATTTTACATACGAAAATAATGCTGACACCGCACCATATTGGCGGGTATGTGTGACGGTGCATCCCGTTTCTTCCAAAACCTCACGGACCAGCGTTTGTTCCAACAGTTCTCCATCCTCCATCGACCCTCCGGGTAAATCATACCAGCCCGTATACGGCCCCCGCGCCTTTTTAATCAACAAAATATCTGTTTCATCATCATTCACGATTACCGCATAAACACCAAAATGAGAAGAATGCGCTGTCATTCAAACCCCCAGTCTCCGGTGCAAGTCACTCGCCGTTGTTGTATATTGAAATCTCAATTTCCGATCGGGATACATATATCTAAACACAGCTTGGGCAGCCAAGGCCCCTTCGTGAAAGCCCGACAGGATCAATTTTAATTTGCCCGGATACGTACAAATATCGCCAATCGCATATACCCCCGACGTGCACGTCGCAAATTTTTCGGTATCCACCGGCACCAACCCATTTTCGAGCGTTAAATCCAACCCGACCAAGGGCGGGGCATTCATGGTCAGGCCATAAAACACCAATACCGCATGACACGGAATGTCTTGAACACCCGCTGCCCCCCCATCAATCGTGACCGATGTCACCTGGGGAACTGTTCCGTTTAACGCGGCGAGTTGCCCAATGACCAATTTCATTTTGCCCGTGGCCACCAAATCGCGCATGTATGTCACGCGCGCCGGTGCCGCCCGGAATTCATCCCGCCGATGGGTCAATGTCACGTCAATGCCGTGTTCGGCAAAATCAATCGCCCAATCAATCGCACTGTCGCCGCCACCCGCAATGATCACACGCTTACCCATAAACGCCGCACGCGCCCGAACGGCATAAAATAAAGATGTGTGTTCATACGCCGCCGCGTCGGGTTGTGGTAATTTTTTGGGCGTAAATAGCCCCCCGCCCGTGGCCAAAATAACCGCCCGCGCCCGCACGGTTGTACCCCCATCCGTCAGGACATGCCATGTGCCATCATCCCCGGTGCGCGCAAACGACATCGCCGCCTGGCCCAACATAAATTGCGGCGCAAACGGCTTGATCTGGTTCATAAGATTTGTCGTTAAATCTGCCCCCGTCACAACGGGAAGGCCTGGAATATCATAGATCGGTTTTTCGGGATAAAGTTCGGCGCACTGACCGCCGGGTTTGTCCAATACATCGATCAAGGTTGCACGAATATCGAGCAACCCTAATTCAAATACAGCAAATAATCCCACGGGCCCCGCGCCAATGATCGCGACATCCGTATCAATTACAGAAGAAGATTTCATGATGCCCCATCATACAAGAAATAGATAAAAAAATGGGCGGTTATCCTGTTGCTGGGAAACCGCCCGAAACCCCACCGTTATCCAGCGACGGTTAACGGAATTTTTGTGTTGCTAGATCAAGAGGCGCTTACGCTGCCACTTTTTCCGAACCAACGAACGAGTTGTCGTTGGACGCAACGAACGCAAAGTTATCGTTTGCATTTGTAAAATGCCCCAATACGGAGGGGCGCGTACGGACGCAAGCCTGATCTTTATTGCGTGTGTCGATCCTGTTTCGACCCCAACAAAACGACCCCACCGGGGTCGCCCCGGCGAAGGCCGGGGTCCAGATCCCATTTTGATCGTTGTGGTGGAGTCGCCGGGCACTGCCCCCGGGTCCACGATCGCCTATTCCAGCAGGCGTTTAGCGTCATAGTCGAGTTGCCCCGACCCTTTTATTATAACTCATTTTTCGGGGAAGTCTATTGTTTTTGTATAATTTCCTATCTTAAATAATTATTGACATTATTCCTAGTATAAGGTATATTATCCTTTATCTTGAGGGTGGAATCCACCCTTCAAGGCATATATATACATAATATAACATGATTTCTATGTTATTTTTACATGGTTAACATGAAAATCGGCCCTCTTCCCTCTCCCCCCCGAATCGGAGGAAAATATGGTTATTATAAAAAATTTAGAAAGGATCCCCCCGATGACGTCTGGTATTTATGTGATTGACGATCAAACTCCCGAAGATATGGCGATGCTTCAGGCACTCTATTCCCGGTCACCCGCCGGGGTCATGTCGCATTTGGAAAAATTAAAATCCGCAGGATCCGGCAAATTTATGAGCCAATATTACGTGGGTTATGGCCACGCCTCGATTGGAGATTGTGGATCCACAACGATTTTTATCGAGCAAGTCTCAATGTTTGTAGCAAAGGCGATTCAAGATACACCGCTTTATTCTGGCCAAGAGGCATCAACACGTTATCTCGATTTTTCAAAACAAGAAATTTACGACCCGTATCAGAATTCAGTTTCAACTGCGGTTCAAAATCAATGGCTTGCGATTTATGCCCGGACGCTTGATCAATTAAAAAATTCTTTATATACAGCACGTCCTTTTGAACAGACCGAATATAAAAATGAAACGGTTTGGAAAAACGCCTTAAATGCTCGGGCATTTGATATCGCACGGTCTTTATTGCCATGTGGTGCAACAACCCTGTTATCCTGGTCAACCAATTTGCGCCAAGCCCGCGATCATGTACGGCGATTAAAACACCACCCCCTTGCTGAAATCCGGAATATTGCGGCTCAAATTTTTGATCAACTTAAATTAAAATATCCGAACAGTTTTCGCGGAGATGAAATGACATCGCACGACACCCGCGATGATTATGCCGATTATTTTTCCGAAAAAAATAATTTTGTATCACCATCTGATCTGATTAAACGATACCGCGTGACCGATGCTGAACATGCGGCTTTAAAATCCGGTGAAATGATTGTTCGCCGGGATGCGTTGGATGCCGAAGGGGCGCGTGAATTTGATGGCGATACATTGAATAGGCGGGCATCCGGTGCGGAACTTCCACGTCGGCTATCCGCGTACGGGAATTATAATATTTTGGCTCTGATTGATTTTGGATCCTTTCGTGATTTGCAACGTCATCGGAATGGATTGTGCCAAATTCCTGTGATTGATGCACGCTACGGCCTGCACCATTGGTATCAATCCCAATTTAAATCATTATTATCGGATGTTGATTATAAAATGCTGCAACAGGATATTGCCGAACAAATCAATTCAATCCAATCCTTTGGAGCAAAAGGTATTAATGCGAACGCGATCACGGATCAATATTTTTATCCTATGGGGATGCAGGTTTTGGCGCATTTGTCCTATTCCATTCCACAAATGGCGTATGTTGGTGAACTCAGGTCTTTAAAAACCGTGCATGGATCATTGCGTCCCGTGGCGCAAAATTTATTACGCGCCTTGCAAGCTGATTTTCCCTTTATGCCAGTCTATGGTGATTTTGATTTTGATGATTGGTCGGCCAAGCGGGGTGAGCAAACGATTGCAGAAAAAGTGGCTTAACAACACTCACCTAACCAAAATTTTTCCGCAAAATATCGCCGATATCCTTGTATATCGCCGATATTTTTTTCGCGCCTGCCTGTAAAACGATGGGCGTGCCTGTATCACCCGCGGTGCGGATACCCGCATCAAGCGGCAACGCCCCCAAAAACGGAATCTTCCAGCGGGCGGCGGCATCCCGCGCGCCGTTCGCCCCAAAAATGGCCGTCTCTTGACCGCAGTTGGGGCAGCAAAAGATACTCATATTCTCGATCAATCCCAATATGGGTACATTCAATTTTTGAAACGCCTGAAGCGCTTTTTCCGCATCAATCAAGGCAACATCCTGAGGTGTCGATACGATCACCGCCCCTGTCAATTTCAATTTCTGCGCAACGGCCATCGATGCATCACCTGTCCCTGGCGGCAGGTCGATGACCAAAACGTCCAATATCCCCGACGGCCCCGCCCAATCGACATCGCGCAACATTTGAATAATGGCCGACTGGACCATTGGTCCGCGCCATACAACGGCCCCGGCGTTCGGATCGGTCAAAAACCCGATCGACATGCACTTCATGCCGTGCGCCATGATCGGCATGATCTTACCGGCCGCATCCCGGTCGGGCCGGACGCCCGCAACGCCCATCATGGTCGGGACCGACGGGCCGTAAATATCCGCATCCAATACCCCCACCGATAATCCCGATTGCGCCAACGTTGCCGCCAAATTGACGGCAACAGTTGATTTTCCAACCCCCCCTTTGCCGGACGCAACTGCAATAATCTTCCGCACCCCAGCCGCCAAAACGGGCGAAAGGTTGGCTTGCTCTAATGGAACGGCAGACTCGAGCGGTGAGGAAGCCGTTTTCTCGGATGTTAAAATAACGCGACATGACCGCACCCCCGGAATCTGCGATATTCCTTGTTCAATATCGCGACAAATTTCTTCTGCCTGTGATTGGGCGGAAACGGGCACAAATAAAACAGCGATAACATTTCGCTCCCGATAGGTCAGTGTTTCCAGAAGAATGCCCGTCCCCCCCAATCTTCGAATGATTTCATCCCGCAAAACATCAACATCAACGGATTTTTTAATCCACCCCAAAATCATGTCCGGTTTTCCTTGTCTTTCAATCAAAAAAAGCTATTCTAATTCCCGATCACTAAACCACAAAAACAGAATTGGACGCAACCATGGCATGGAATGACGATCAAGGGCCAAAAAACCCCTGGGGTGACAATCCAAATTCGCATAATCCTTGGGGAGGGAGCCCGCGCGGCCCTGGGAAAGGCGGCAACGGCAATGGAGGTGGGCGCCCACCTCAAGATTTTGACGAATTATTACGTCGCGCACAGGAAAATTTCAAATCCATAATGCCCGGCGATGGGGGTCTGGGGTATGCCGCCTTACTCCTCGGAGTCATTGCAATTGTACTATGGTCACTCAGCGGTTTTTATTTTGTCCAACCCAATGAAAATGCGGTTGTGATGACTTTCGGTCGATACACCAAAACCGAAGAAATATCGGGCCTGAAATATGCACTCCCATGGCCGATCCAGCAAGTGATCAAAGTGGACACCACAACCGAACGCCGCATTGAAATTGGCTATCGGCAAAATGTCACTCGTGATACAGGTGGCGTTGATAATATCGACGAAAGCCTGATGCTGACAGGAGATGAAAACATCATCGATATTGATTTTGTGGTCACTTGGCGCGTTGGCAAAGCCCAAGATTATCTGTTTGAAATTCGCAATCCCGAAGACACGATTAAACTCATCGCTGAAAGTGCGATGCGCGAAATTATTGGGCGCACCAAAATCACCGCCGCCCTTACCGAATCCCGCGGCCAAATTCAAATTGATACAAAAGCCACCATGCAACGCATCCTTGATGATTATCGATCCGGCGTTGTCGTGAATAACGTCCAACTCTTAAAAGTTGATCCTCCCGCCGAAGTCATCGATGCCTTTAATGATGTTCAAAATGCACGGACCGAGGCCGAACGGATGCAAAACGAGGCCACAGCCTATCGTAACGACATTATCCCCCGTGCACGCGGTCAGGCCCAACAAATTTTA
>CAZLPZ010000016.1:0-34229 GCA_964561535.1 uncultured Pseudobdellovibrionaceae bacterium
CGGCTTGCAATTGAAATTGATGGGGAGCAATATCACCGGAACTGGACTGGGGAGCTTTGCCGGCGAGATCAAATTCGTAACCAGCGTCTGATTGAACTTGGTTACGACGTGATGCGCTTCTGGGTTTATGAGGTCCGCGATGATATGGCGGGTTGTTTGAAAAAGATGAGTGAATGGAAAAATAATAAGGTCTAAAAATATGAACGAAATCGTCTATGTCCTGATCAACCCTATAGCTTATTAGTAATCGATTGGTCGAGTTCAAAATTTGACTCTATCCACATAATCACATTCTTATTATTCACCCCGCCCCCCGTCTGGGGGTGATGGGGGGCGGGGTGACCTCAAAAAGACATCCTCAAGAGTTGTTTTAAGTATCAAACTCTCAATTTTCTATACCATTCAAATCTAATTCATCAAGCAGCAATCTTTGTTTCAATGACCTTCGGCTCAAAACTAAGACGTAAACTGTGCGCGTTATTCAAGCCGACAGGAGCACCTGGGATATTCGTATCTACAAATATTTTCCACATTTCTCCAAATGATCCAGGGTATGCACTAATCCCTGGTAGATCGCGATAGGCAAGAGCAAAAACTGCCGTTTCTTCCAGCAGATACTGACGTGATAAAAGCGAATGTTGCTCCCTATCCGTTTCGTTACATTCTCCACGACGTATGCGGCGTTCAAAACTATCAAAAATCTCTGCTTCGACCGCCGTCGAGAAAATAGGAAGTGCGTGGTAAAGAGTTACAATATCTGAAAGTGTTTCTGTGAATTCTGATGACCGACGCCAATCATCCCAGCGATGCACATGAAGGCCTGATATCGTGGATAGAAGTATTCGATTACGATGGAGCCAATCACGACCAAGACGTTCTGCGTGGGCCAAGGCATGCGCAGGGCTTACGCCATTAATCATCAGATTGTAGCGCTGTGTTGTATCTCCTAAAATCAGATGCACATGGGAAAAGTTTTCTTGTGCCCAATGTAACATCGCGGACAACTTGTCACCTTCGTGATAAGATTGTCCGACGCTAATTTCCAAGCGTACACGGTCAAAATCACGCCAATTTTTTATGCCGCGGGCCCGTACTTTATAATATTGTTGATCAGTAACGAACATCGGCAGTACTTTCCAAGTTTAGCACAGGTAATAAAGACCATAATAAATTAAATTGGTTGCGCTCAACTTCTGCAATCGCCGCATTACAAATTAATGCTCCTGTCAGTCCGAAGTCCAATAGTACCTTATCGCCATAAATAACTTTTACGTCGTTACGGTATTGCACTGCTGGAATCCATCGATATTCATCAGTTGGTCCCATTAAATACGTGTCGTTCTCTTTCACCATCTCTCGCATTTTGATGTCAATGGCACGAATTTTTCTAAAACGTTCGATGACCTCAGGAGGAGACACGCTGTTATTGCCTCCAAAAATCAATAGTTCTTTTCTGTCCGAAAATTCTAGTGTTTTATAAACATCGTCTAGAACATCTAGAAACCAATCATCTCCTTTTAAAAGGGTAACGGTATTACGGTTCAGCCGCACACCTTCTTCAATAAATTCAATGCCAGCAAGCTCAAGTGAGCGGATAATACGATCTAAAGTTCCCTTTTGTGGTTCGGTGCGGCCTCCCTCCATATTGGTTACGGAGTATTTAGAGATTCCCGAACGCTCGGCCAGATCATCTTGAGTCCAGTCGAGAAGGCTTCGAGCAGCCCGGATTTGATGGATTTTAATCTCAGTGAGAAGCATTTTATTTTCCGTAATAAATAATTTATGTAGTTGTCGCTATTTTTAATGTATTTAAAAACAAAATTGTAAGAATGTCAAATATTATTTGAATATTATATTGACTAATTGATGTATTTTAATATAAAAGTTAGTTACATTCAAAAATAAGTTGAAGAGTGTGTGGAATACAAAAAATGACTGAATTAGCGATTTTGATGTGTGCTGGAATAATTATTGCCCGTTTTGATATGGTGGATATTAACGCCACCAAGGGCAGTCCGTTGGGTTTAGCCCAGATTGGATTTCTTCCACACGATCAAAAATTGAAAACCACCCCGAGAACGGGATTTTAGAAATTAAGAATTTCCGGTGCCCCACGCCGGGAAGGCCGGGTTGTGTCTGATAACAATAAAAAGGAAAGGTCTCTGCCCCACGGGGATCCAACCACAAATAAGTCAGGCGCAATCCGGTCCCCTTGGGGGGCATGAGTACAGGTTAAGACAAATACAGGATAAAAAATTTAAGGGGGATACAATGATGATGAAAATTTTAAAAACAAAAAAAACAACGGTTGCGATCAATGACAACCACAATGATCTTGACGCCTTCCGTTCGCGTCAAACGGACGCCTGGGCTAAAACCCTCGCGCACCAAATTGAACGGAACCGTTTCTTGAATGCCTGGGGGCAGATTGGACAACAGACCCCCATTTTAAAAGGCGTATAAAAAATGTCCGTGTGTGCGGTCAATAAATAAAATATCGGGGGATACCATGAAACATATCATGCGCCATTAACGGCATACTTTATTTCGGACAATTTATGATGATCATCATGTGCCTTTTTAATCAGGCCCGCGTGATCTGTCACGTCCGACATAACCATAAATCACAAAACAAAATCGCAAAATACCAACGTTCAAAACAGATGTTTTGGGAATGGAAGTTCTTTGCCTGCTGTATCTCATTTGATGGTCAAACGGAGCAGCACAATCATGTCCAGAAATGGGCATGAACATATAAAACATAACGCAAATTTTACCCCTGCCCAGAATAGCCCCTGGGTGGAAACGGAAGATCTTTGCCAAAATTTTGGAGATTATAAAATGTCAAAACATGCCTTTCCTGAAATTAAAAGACAGGTCAGAGAGCAATTTAATGATGAGAGATCGCGTCATAAATTATCAACAGCCGAACGGTTGATGATCCCTTTCAACCAATACATACAAGTTATCGAAGACACAAAGAATATTACATTGGATGTTTCCAGAAATGGTATGTACCTGGACAAAATCATGGCCCCGGATGAATTGGTTGAAAAAGTATCGGGTTATTCGCAAAAATCCGATATGGCATCGTTATCATGCCCCAATTGTAAAACATTAATGGCCGTCCCCATGGTGTACGACAAAGAGAATCGTCTTGCCTATCGCATTGTTGACGGGGGATTAGAAAAGAGATGAATAAAGGCAAGTTTTTCCGTCAGTAGAGTAAAATCGATTTTTTGATGAGCGGGGGCATAAATGGGGGCATCTTTATTTTTCCGAGGGCAGGATTTTTAAAAACGTTTCCATGGTGCAATGGTGGTGCAAATGCTCACAAAAAATGACCGCTAATAGCTATAACTGATAACAGTAATATTTGTACATCTTATTGATTTAATTGTTGTATTTTATTTTTATTGATTGTCAGTTTTGGCCCTGGAGCGACTTAAAATCCGTTGCCTGGTAACGGGCGTGCCGGTTCGATTCCGGCCGGGCCACTTTACCCTTCCCTATCATTCACCACCATTCACCCCCTATTTAGAAAACACACCAATATTTTTCCCACGATAAGGGAATTTCATAACCGGGGTAAAGGGCACAATGTCGGATTCATTTTCATACCGAATAATGGCGAGTCCACTCGGATGCGCGGCAAACCACCCGGGCATATCGTGCAATTCTTTTTCGTCGACGTGATATTTCATACGCCCCAAAAATCCGACCTCGCCGTGATAATTCCGCACGAAAGCCCAATCATGCACAGGATGATCATACACGACCTGCGCCAAAGGCGCCAAATCATAGGCCTTAAGTACCGTTTGTGCGGCAATGATATGGGCCCCTATAAAAAAAACCATCGCCCCGATAAACATACGGACGATCACAATTGTGCGGACATTATGCAACGCCAACGCCGTTAATATCACCACCCCTGGAAGTAATGGGATCATATAATGTTCTTGTTTACCACTGATCGCCGAAAAAGCGATAAAGACAGGAGCCAACCAACAGATCAAAAACAAAATACCCTGAGTACCTGCCATTGTGTTTTTAATATATGCTGCCCCACGCCAGAATGCCGGCAAAAAAATCCACGGCACACATAAAATCGGAAGCATTGGAAAATAAAAATAAAAAGGCCGGACATGCGATGCACTGAAATTCCCAGTCATACGTCCCGCCGTTTGATTCCAAATCAACCAGAACGCAAAATCTTTATTTGATTCCAATATAACGGGAATCAACCATGCAAGAACTGGAATGATGGATAATAAAACAGCTCCCAAACATGCGCCGTAATAGGCACGACGTCGCGATAATCCCCCACACCACACGGGCGCAAGTATCATCACCGGCAAAACATATAAATACATCACTGGCCCTTTTGCCAACACACCCAACCCCAACGCAAGAGCCATAGCCAGTATATAGCGCGATTGTCGCGTACGAACGAATGACAACAATGACAAAAGTACGAGCAACACAAACATACATACCGTGAAATCAAACATCACCAGCGTGCCATAAATTAAAAATGGGACACTCGCCATCATAATCATTTGAATTCGATTTCGATCTGACAAGATCTCCGGAAACAATAATTTTCCAAGAACAGAAGCGAGATAGATTGCCATGCCAGACGCCAACATCGGTGGAATCAACGCAGCCCAACGTGACACGCCAAAAATTGACCATGATAAATTAATCATCCATAACAGAAATGGAGGTTTATGGTGATACGGTTCAAAATTCAATGTCATCGGGTCAAACCATCCCTGACGCAGATACATCTCCCATGCAACGGTCATATAACGTGTTTCATCCACAGGAAGCAGTGGCCGAAAGATTATGACCGTCAGAAAAACGATACACAAAGATAACGGGAACCAAAAACGTTTCATCCCCGCAAACCAATCCATATTAAATATTCTCATAAAAATTACACACCTAATGAAAAATTGCCGTATGGGTAAAGACTATCATCCAAATTTAAATTTGGATCCCGACTTATATCGAGGTGGCCCCATGGTTTTTGTTCAAATTTTGATTTCGAATCAAAAAAATATTCCGTGCATAAATAAACAATCCCGTACCCTGCCCCAGAATAAAGACCGGATCTTGCCGCCATATAGCATATGCAAATAACGTCACACCGCCCATAATACTGAAATACCAAAAAGCATGAGGAATAACGCTGGCCTTGGCCCGTTCAGAGGCAAGCCACTGCACAAAAAATCGCATAAAAAACAATGTCTGCCCTATAAAACCAATCGTAATCCAAATGGCATGAGGCGGGAAAGCGAAAGTATTCATTTTAAAAATCCTTTTATTTATTCTTCAGAAATACCGGGATAAGTATAAGGCCGTTGTAACAACCACCAAACCCCAAACAAATCCAAAACACCAACGATTGCGCGATTAAAATTAGTGTATTTTGACACACCATGTTGCCGGGCACGATGCGACACATCGACATGGACCAAATGCACCTGCGCCCGGATCATTAAGGCCGGTAAATAACGGTGCATATGATTAAAATAGGGTAATTCCAAATAAATATCTCGTTGAAATAATTTCAACGAACACCCGGTATCACGCGTTTTGTCCCGGAGGATCGCTCCACGCAATTTATTTGCTAACCGGGAGGCAATCAACTTGGCGACAGTATCGTTACGTTTTACGCGTTGTCCCGCAACCATCAACCTTGGGTGTGCGGCGATGTTTTGTTGGTATGCGTCATATAGATTCGGGATATCGGCTGGATTATTCTGACCATCGCCGTCCATCGTTACAACAATTTTGTTTCGCGCTGCACGAACCCCAGTCCCCATTGCTGCCGATTGGCGGGCGCGTTCATGATGGTGCATAACCCGTAATATCGGGTATTGAGATTTTAGCGCACGTAAAACAGCCAAAGTATCATCTGTACTTCCATCATCAACAAAGATCATCTCAGTAATTGGAACCAATTCCACCGCCGCGGCAATTTCTCGAACTAGCTCGGAAACATTCTTTTCTTCATTTAGAACGGGGACCACAACAGAAATCAAAATAAAACTCCTCAAATGAACACGTTACCAGACTCAAAATACCCCCAGAACATGCCCCCCCTTATTTCATTAGGCAAGGAGATTGTTTAGAACACATCTATAATAGAGATTGTCATACCAAACGAAGAATAAAGCCCCCAGAACTAAGATCTTTCATATACATGAATTGAGGAATATATTCAATTTTAATCCCTTTGCGATTTTTGAGATAACATGTTTTTCATTCTTTATATAAAGGATTTTTATCTTATATTAGATATATTATCCTATTACTAACCTCTTGAAATCCTTAACAAAACATAAATATTGTGGTTTTCCCTTTACAAATGGTACTTAACTCGTTTAAAACAGGAGTATGCAGAATAAATATTATGAAAATATTAAGACTTTGGGGCAGGCAATCTCCTTCCTCTCTGTCATGACCCTCTCTTCTTTGACCGTTGCCCATGCATCACCAGATATGGCCCTTGGGGACCTGCCTGAGAAGGTGCGCGGTTTGTCACACACCGTCTCAATGATTGCCCCCTATCGTCTTGCGCCCCCTATGCCTATCCGTAAACCAAATCAAAAAATTGGCCAATTTGGAATCCCTCAAAATCCGGCAATTCTATCTACTCATCAAAACAGCTTTGACGCCGGTATCGCTGCCTATCGTGCGGGTAAAAATCATGCCGCGTTAAAACTCTTTGTTCAAACAACAGATAACAATCATGCAAATGATTTTGAACGGGCTGCCGGGGCATTCTGGGCCGCCCGTATTGCCGACAAAATGAATAAACCACGCGAAGCTCGTGAATTACGTCATATTGCCGCCCGTTACCCCCAGACATTTTACGGACAGATCGCCACAGCCCAGTTAGGCGAGATTGCATCCTTGAACTGGGCCCGCCCTGCCCCATCGTTACTCTCACTTACCCGTATTCAAAATCACCCCCAGGGGACGATATTGCTCGATCATGTCGCCCAGGGACGATTGTCAGCGGCCGATCAAACATTGCTTCAAATGTCCCAAGGGGCGGACGCTGAACTGCGATTGGCCATCATTGCCTTTGCGATCCACCATGAATTACCCGCAACCGCCCTGAAACTCGCCCACGTGGTCGAAGGCGATACCGGCCGTCGATATGACACAGCCTATTATCCTGTTGGTGGGTGGATGAAAGCCGCCGATTTCCGCGTCGACCGGGCCCTGGTTCACGCGATTGTCCGTCAAGAATCCGCCTTTAACCCAAAAGCCCGGTCAAATATGGGGGCCGTTGGATTAATGCAGCTTTTGCCCTCAACCGCGTCTTATATTATCAAGGTACGCGCCGGTGGCCGTGTAGCCTCGGAAACAGCCCCAGATCTAACCCCGGCACACCGGAATTTGGACGTGGGTCAACATTACTTACAATATCTGTTGGATTACAAAGGGATTGACGGCGATATCATCAGCACCCTGATTGCCTATAACGCAGGTCCTGGGAATTTAATAAAATGGCAGAAAACATACGCCGATACGACCCATGATCCGCTCTTATTTATTGAAACGATCCCATCCGGTGAAACCCGCGCCTATATTGAAAAAGTAATGGCGGCATACTGGATTTATCGTGCACGATTTGGACAAACAAATCCAACCCTGGTTTCAATCGCCGCCGGACAAAGCGCATCAATAATGCCCGCGCCATCAAAATCATGGTTTGCAGGTTTGAAATTGGACCGATATGTGAAGATGTAAAAATAGATATTTAAATCTCTATCTCCTAACATAAAAACCCCCCGGAATTCTCCGGGGGGTTTTAAAAAATCTTATACAAAAATCTTATGCTGCTTGATCTTCAGAGCCTGGCAACGGACCACTATTTTGACCTTTGGCCGTCAAATCACGATCAACCAATTCAATAATCGCCATCGGGGCGGCATCACCATAGCGAAAACCCGCTTTATAAATGCGGCAATAACCACCCGCACGTGTCGTATAACGGGGAGCGAGCAGATCAAACATCTTACGAACCTGATCTTGATCACGCATCCGCGACATCGCCAGACGACGATTGGCCAATCCACCTTTTTTCGCAAGCGTAATTAATTTTTCTAAAAACGGACGCAGTTCTTTCGCCTTAGGCAGCGTCGTCGTGATTTGTTCATGTTTGACCAATGCCGCCGCCATATTGGCAAGCATTGCCAAGCGATGGGTTGATGTTTTCCCCAGTTTACGTTGTTTAACACCGTGTTTCATATCAGACGCTCCTTTCTTAAATGGCGACCTTGATCCCGCGTCAGAGGGGTCAAAACCGTTGTACGTCCATTCTTCACCACGATTAATCGCGTTAAAGAATGGGTGCCCGACCATCGGGCAGTGCTGTCATCCCCGCAAAGGCGGGAATCCAGAATAAATTGATGTCACCGGATCACCGCCTTCGCGGAAGTGACCCCGTCCTTTAAAAACCTTCGTCGACTTTTTTGGCCAAATCTTCGATATTTTCAGGCGGCCATCCTTCGATTTCCATACCCAAATGTAAGCCCATCGTGGTCAACGTTGCTTTAATCTCATTTAACGACTTGCGCCCAAAATTCGGGGTCCGCAACATATCAGCTTCAGTTTTCTGAACCAAATCACCGATATAAATAATATTGTCATTTTTTAAGCAATTGGACGAACGAACCGTCAGTTCAAGTTCTTCAACTTTACGCAACAGATTTTTGTTGAACGGCAGATCAGCACCAATGTCTGAACGAACCATTTCTTTTGGTTCTTCAAAATTAATAAAGACCTGAAGTTGATCTTGCATGATACGCGCCGCATAAGCGACGGCATCTTCCGGTGTAATCACACCGTTGGTTTCAATGTGCAAGGTTAATTTATCATAGTCGGTCACTTGACCCACGCGGGTCGGTTCAACGTCATAAGATACTTTCCGTACCGGCGAAAAGATTGAATCAATCGGGATCAAACCCACTGGGGCATCTTCAGGACGATTCATCGACGCGGCACGATAGCCCTTGCCCATATTCACGGTCATTTCAATATCGATTACCGCACCTTTATCCAAAGTACAAATCACCAAATCCGGATTCATAATTTCGATGTCTGCCCCGGCTTCAATCATGCCCGCAGTCACTTCACAAGGGCCTTCAGCATGCAACCGCATACGCTTAGGACCTTCGGCATGCATCCGTACAGCAATCCCTTTGATATTCAAAACAATATCAGTGACGTCTTCACGTACACCGGGAATCGCCGAAAACTCGTGCAAAACACCATTAATTTTAATACCGGTAATCGCAGCACCTTGGAGGGACGACAGCAAAATACGACGGATCGCATTCCCCAACGTCAAGCCAAAGCCCCGTTCCAACGGTTCCGCAACAATCTTCCCAACAGTACGGTTTTCAGCCGCCCGTTCAATTTGGATTTTTTCAGGTTTAATGAGTTCGAGCCAGTTTCTTTGTATCAAGGTCTTTTCCCTTCCGCGCGGTTAAAAGGTTTCTGAACGCCTTAAAAAATCGATTCGACGGGGACAAGCGTACGAAAAACGCCCCGCGAAAATCCTCAAGGTTAAATCCGGCGACGCTTGCGCAGCCGGCACCCATTATGGGGAACAGGGGTGATATCTTTGATGTTTTTGACTGTAAATCCAACAGCGGATAAAGCCCGCAAGGCTGATTCACGGCCCGATCCTGGACCTTTGATCGTCACATCAACTTCACGTACACCATGTTCTTGTGCCTTTTTACCAGCTTCTTCTGCCGTGACCTGAGCGGCATAGGGAGTCGATTTACGCGACCCTTTAAACCCCATCGCACCCGCAGAACACGACGCAATGGCATTGCCGTTTTTGTCGGTAATCGTAATAATCGTATTGTTAAAACTTGCAAAAACGTGAACCACGCCCTCCGCAATATTTTTACGCTCAACTTTCTTGCGCCCCTTAGCCCCTTTAGCAGAGGGCTTGGATTTTGATTCTGTTTTTTTGGCTTCGGCCATAATATAAATCCCCTATCCCTTATTTCTTCGGTGCTATTTTTTTGCCAGCAACCGCTTTGGCTGGGCCTTTGCGCGTGCGGGCGTTTGTCCGGGTGCGTTGACCACGAACAGGCAAACCCTTGCGATGACGAATTCCACGATAACAAGCCATATCCATCAAGCGTTTGATATTCAAACTGACTTCACGACGAAGATCACCTTCGATCACATAACCCGCCGCTTCGATCTCTTTCCGAATAGCGTTGAGCACATCTTCCGTGAGATCTTTCATCCGCGTTTCAGTTGCGATCCCCAGCTTTTCACAAATAAAGGTCGCACGTGTGGGACCAATACCAAAAAGATACCGAAGAGAAATTTCGACCCGCTTATTGTCGGGGACGTTGACGCCAGCAATACGTGCCACTTTTTTACCTTTCCAATCGGGGGCTTCCCGACCAAATGAAACAAAATCATTCTAATCCCTGCCCGGGGACTTCCGCCGGGTCGTTCAAAAAATCATTGCAAATCAAGTAATTAGAACAAGACGCCTTGACCTTTAAACGTTAAGGATTGGCCGCATTATATGAATTTTAACGCTGCCGTCAATCATTAAATTCATTTTCCTGTGGATAATTTTAAAAAGAGGGCGATGGCTCCCCGGGCGTTCCCGAGACCACCCCCGCCCAATCATTAGAATCTGCTTGTGGAACAACCCCTAACCCAAGCCTAAAACCGACATATTCATCTTTCGTAATTAACGGTGTATGGCCCAAAACTTCAACCTATCGAGGATACCGTTCCATAGCCATACTCCGATATCTTTGAAATGCGTCCGCAGTTGGAAAACGCTCCATAAGTAAGTTCAAAGCAGCAATTCCTCCATCCAATGTATTCATATGGGCAACAAACATTTTCAACGTACTTGCCACATCAGCTCCATCCCCTTCTAATAATTGAGCAATTTTATGAAGTGCATTTAACAAAAAAAACTCTCTCTCTAGATTTTACATAATAATAATGTCCTTCTGGTCCGAAACTCCATATCTCAAGACTTTACTCCAGCTGCCCGACATCATATCCGGCGCGCCTGCTTCTGAATCCCCTCCACAAGCCCACGCCAATTCGTTTAACAAGTCTTCATTACGAGTCAATTTTTCGATCTTATACCCACTTTATTTTTCTTTATTTCAATTCCATTCCATATCATCAAAACATGACATATTGTCAAAAAACCCCATTTGCGTTCTTTTATAAGAATGGTTAAGATATAATCATTCACGCGATCCTTCATCCTCGGGGGCCCTTCTCCCTAATCTTTTTCTATTTCGTTTTCTCCTAAACCCCCTTTTTATTTTTTGGTTATGTAAATAAATGGCCGATACCCCCACAACGACAGCCCCTGCCTCCTCCGACAATCCGTTTGCGATCTTTATGCGGGGCGATATTGTTTTTGCATTTGGGATGATCTTTGTTCTGATGTTCATGTTGGTCCCGATCCCCGCATGGCTCCTCGACATTGGCCTAACATTTTCGATCACTTTTTCCGTTATCATCCTCATGACGTCGTTGTTCATCCAACGACCTCTTGAATTTTCCGCATTTCCAACCATTTTATTGGTATCAACTGCATTAAGATTAGGGTTAAACGTCGCATCCACCCGTCTGATTTTATCAGACGGGCATAACGGTACCAACGCCGCGGGCCATATTATCGAGGCATTCGGCGACTTTATGATTGCTGGATCCTATGTCGTCGGTGGAATCGTTTTCGCCATTCTGGTTATTGTTAATTTTGTTGTGATCACCAAAGGATCCGGAAGGATCGCAGAAGTTGCAGCACGGTTTACCTTGGACGCGATGCCTGGCAAACAAATGGCGATTGATAGCGATTTATCATCCGGGCTCATTGACGAAACCGAGGCCAAGAAACGTCGATCGGAACTGACACAAGAAAGTACTTTTTTCGGGGCGATGGACGGGGCTGCAAAATTCGTACGCGGCGATGCAATCGCGGGCTTATTAATCGTATTCATCAATGTTATCTGGGGTATCATTATTGGATCGGTCATCCATGACATGAGTGTGGCCGAGGCTGCAAAGACCTATACCTTAATGACGATTGGGGATGGGTTAGTCTCCCAAGTCCCTGCATTAATCATTTCTGTATCGGCCGGTTTTTTAGTTTCTAAAGCCGGGGTCGAAGGATCTGCAGACAAAGCATTCGTTGAACAATTTGGACGTTACCCGCGCGCATTATATATGAGTGCAGGGTTAATGGCCGCGATTGGCCTTGCACCAGGCATCCCCAAAATTCCATTTTTATTTTTAGCCGGGTTAACGGCAACCATGGCCTACCTGAGCAATCAAAAAAATGAAACTGCCGCTGCCTTTAAAATTGCAGAAAGCGCCATAAAACCGGCAGCCCCTGTTGAAGAGCCTATTTCTAAAGCGCTGTCGATTGATACAATTCGTCTGGAACTGGGATACGGATTATTGCCACTCGTTCAAGGCGAGGGTAATAAACTTACGGATCAAATTAAAGGTCTACGCCGACAACTCGCAGAAGATATGGGTTATGTTTTACCCGCCGTACGGATCCAAGATAATTTACAACTCGCCACCAATACTTATGTTTTAAAAATTAAAGATATCGAAGCTGGTCGCGGCGACGTACGACCCGGCATGTTGATGGTCATAGACCCTGCGGGGCAACAAATTAACCTACCAGGAGAATCAACCACGGAACCCACCTTTGGTCTGCCCGCCATGTGGATTGATGAACGCCACCGGGAAGAATCTTTATTTAGAGGGTACACCGTGGTCGACGCCGCAACCGTTGTCACCACGCATTTAACCGAAATCGTCAAGGATAATATGGGTGACTTAATATCATATTCCGAAACGCAAAAATTATTGGATGAACTGCCGAAAGATTACCAAAAATTGGTAGCGGATGTCATCCCCAGTCAAGTTAGTATCGGCGGACTTCAACGCGTCTTGCAACGCCTCGTCACCGAACGCGTCTCTATTCGTGATCTCCCGACCATTCTCGAGGGCGTTGCCGAAGCATCCGCATTTACCCGTAACATTGGCGCAATCACCGAACATGTCCGAGCCCGCCTGTCTCGACAAATTTGTGACATGAATATGGGATCACACGGGCATGTATCCTTGGCACCACTTTCACCCCGATGGGAGCAGGCATTTTCCGAAAGTTTAATGGGTGACGGCGAAGATAAACAACTCGCCATGGCGCCCAGTTTATTACAAGAATTTATCGGTGCCGTACGCACGGCCTATGATGGGTTTGTCACCATAGGAGAGAACCCCGTGATGCTCACATCACCGACAATCCGCCCCTATGTTCGATCTGTGATTGAACGATTTCGCCCACAAACAATCATTATGTCTCAAAATGAAATCCATGCCAAAGCACGCATTAAAACGATCGGGTCTGTATAAAGAGGATCGAATATTCAGGATCCAGGCCAGCCCCTTATCTTGTTTTATCCGCGGCGAATTTCATCCAAAAACTCTTTAATTTGATCGTTTAAATCGGTTGAAATATTTTCTAATTCTCCTGCTGTCTTTAAAACACTCTGAGCTGATTCTTGCGCCCGTGCCGCATGGCGAGATACACCTTGAATGGTTTGACTAACCTGTTGGGTGCCTGTTGATGCGTCTGATACAGATCTCCCTATTTCAGCAGTAGCAGCAGTTTGTTCTTCAACTGCGCTTGATACATTAGAGGCGGCTTCATCGATTTGAGTTACATTCGAAATAATACGATTAACAGCCTCAACACTTTGCCGAATAGCGTCTTGAATATTCACCACGCGCATATTAATTTCTTCTGTTTTTGCACTCGTTTCAATCGCCAATTTTTTAACTTCATCCGCAACAACAGAAAACCCCTTACCGGCCTCCCCAGCCCGCGCAGCTTCAATTGTTGCATTTAATGCCAATAAATTTGTCTGATCGGCGATATCACGAATAGCATCAACAACCTCGCCCACAGATTTTGCATACGCATCAAGTTCAGAGACCGCTTTACTCGTATTCATAGCCTCTTCTGTGGCTTGATTGGTCCGATGAGCGACAGAGGATACTTGTTTTGCAATTTCCTGACTCGATGCTGATAATTCTTCTGCAGCCGCAGCCACAGTTTGAACATTTGCATCAGCTTGGGTTGCAGAATCTGCAACAATATTTGATGCATTTGCTGTTTCTTCTGAATTCACGGTCAATTCTTCCGCCGCCGAACGCATCATCTTCGCCGTATCTGATAAAGACTTAACAACATTTTTAGTTCGTCCATCAAAATTATCTGCCAACATCATCATTTCGGCACGCCGATTTTCTTCAATATCTTTCCGTTTTGATTCTTCTTGATTCGCTAATTTTTCAATCTCGGCAACTTGATCTGCTAGTTTAGATTCCAAATCAGATTCTTTTTTCAACATCAACCGAAAATTTCGTTGAACAAGAAACAAAACACTCCATCCAAAAATTCCAAAAATAACAGATAATCCATACCCAAAATAACCAAACGTACGAATAGATTCTAAATCTGGACTGTAATAAAAATTTTTATCTAGATATTTAGCCCAAATATTCCAAGTACTGCGGGGATCTGTTGTTGTTAAGGGCACAACACTTGAAAATAATACACTGGAATCCTTTTCGCCCGCAGAAAGATATGTATTATTTACAATATCATCCGGTGCATTTGCGGCCGTTATAACATACTGATAATCCCGGTTTATCAACGCATATTCTGAACCCGGTAATAAATCTCGAAATATATTATTCCGAATAACCGCTGTAATCGTTCCCTTTAATTGTCCCGAAGGATCAAAAAAAGGAACTGATAGAACCATACCCGTACGATCTGAATCTTCCTTTGTTTTTTCAAAATCTGTGTTATCACAGGTCAAAACCGGATTACCGCCAATCATCGGCAGATCAAGACCATTTATTTTTGTCTTATCTGAAAAATGCTCTTTAAAATAGGCCATATGTTCATGCAATATTCGATATTCATAGATTTCAACTTCTTCAACTTTTTCGGCCAGTTCAATTGTATTCACCAATTTTTTTGCAAGATCTGCAGGCTCTACTACACTGGAATCCTCCTCATCCGAACCATCATACATTAAAATCGGAATCTCAAATTCTTGTGTAACAGGATCAATTTTTTCTGGTTCCAGAGTAACAGGAACAATATAAATTTCTGACACCATCACGTTACTGACCATATTTTTATAAATCTGTTCAATCGCGGCGTGGGCATTTTGATCCAAATTAGTTCCATATCGATCAACAGATTGAACACTCGGTAAAAAGCTGATTGTTCGGATACCTTGATAAATTTGTTTCAAAGAATTATTAAATATTTCCGCTACACGTTCTGTGTTTTTTTGAGATTCCTCACGATATCCAATTAAGGAATACGCTGTGTCTTGTTCAATTTTTTGACGCACCCCCACAGCAAGGACACAAGACAAAATAAAAATAATCAAGTGTCCCATACTAGATTTATAAAGCGAGTTTACTTGTGACATTTATAAATATTTCCCATCCTCATGTATCCATTTTAAAATAGACACCCATAATACAACATCAAGATTGTTTCAGACCTGGATAGTCTTGTAAAGAGAATTGTGGGATTTAAAGCCTGTAAACAAAAACTCTTCTAGCCTACGGGAAAGTTATTGGTAATTTTTAAAAATTCTATTTTTTGGGAGATACCAAAAACTATTGATATATATGGTGCGCGATGACGGGATTGAACCGCCGACCCACTCGGTGTAAACGAGTTGCTCTGCCGCTGAGCTAATCGCGCGACGGGGCCTGTTGTCGCATATTTTAAAATAAATTTCAACTCTGTCTTAAAATTGCCTTGATTTTACTCCGGCCTATCGGGTTTTTCCTGCACATAATCACCAGGGGCTTCCCCCAGAATAGGATATTTTTTAGATCCCATAGGGGGCGGCTTTACCCGTGCCCCTGCACGCCCGGCCATCCATTTTGCCCAATCACCCCACCAAGACCCTTTAAAATATTCAGTCTTTTCCAACCAGTCTTCAGCCTGATCTGGCAAGGCCGATCTAAACGATCGTGCCTTTATTTTTTGAGCCCAATACCCATATTTTTCAGATGCTGGTGGATTCACAATACCAGCGACGTGTCCAGAGGCTGCTAAAGTAAACCGAATATTTGGATTGGTACGAGATAATAACGATGCACCATCATACGTTGCGCCCCAGGGCGCAATATGATCTTCCCGAGTCGATAAAAAATACAAAGGTATTTTAATTGTCGAAAGATCTATTTTTACGCCCGCAACTGTCAATTTTTTGGGCTGGATCAAATAATTATGCAGATACATTTGTCGCAAATATGCCGCATGAAATGCCGCAGGAAGATTTGTCGAATCTTCATTCCAATATAAAATATCAAATGGAAATGGTTCACGACCCATCATATAATTATTGATAACAAACGACCAAATCATATCGTTCGCACGTAATATACTAAATGTTTTTTGTAAAACGTTTGCCGTTAAAAACCCGCTTTTCTGCATTCGGTCCTCAATCGTTTCAATTTGCGCTTCGTCAATAAAAACTTTCATATCACCGGCGCGCGCAAAATCTAAAAGAGTCGTAAGCATCGTCACGGCCCCCACACGATTTTCTTGTTTTTTCTGAACCAAATACGCAAGCAATATTGCGGACAACGTGCCCCCGATACAATACCCGACAATATTTGTTTGAGACGATCCTGTTATATTTTGAATCACATCCAAGGCCTCAAGCGCACCTTGTTTTAAATAATCATCAAACAAAACATCTGCATAAGATGCATCAGGATTTACCCAACTGATCATAAAAACAGTAAACCCTTGATCGAGCGCAAAACGTACATATGAATTTTCAGGTCTCAAATCAAGGATATAATATTTATTAATCCACGGTGAAATCATCAAAATCGGTACGGTATGCACCGTTTTTGTTGTCGGTGTATATTGAATAAGCTCCATCATCCGATTGCGAAACACAATATGACCAGGGGTCATTGCTAAATTTTTACCAACTGTAAAGGCCTCAGGATTAATCGTACTGACCTTCAAGTCTCCTCCTCCACGTTTAATATCGGCCACTAAATTTTGAAGCCCCTTAACCAGATTATCTCCACCCGATCGTATTGTTTCACGAATAACTTCTGGGTTTGTCATCGCAAAATTACGGGGGGACAGAGCATCCAGATAAAGACGCGTATAAAATTCCAACTTTTGGCGATCGTGCGCAGGAAGGTACTTGGCTTCTTGTAATGATTTTTCAACCGCGCCTCGTGCAATCATATACCCTTGTCGCATAAAATTGAATGCGGCATTATCATGCCAGGCGGGATCACGAAATCGTCGATCAATTACAGGATCTATTGCCACCACGTCAGCAGCGGCGCTATCCCCCATAAATTTTCGAATGTTTTCTTGAACCAATTGACCCATATCTTCGGCATATTGCATCTGAAGTTCAATCAAACGCGATGGGTGACGCGCGTAATGGGCCCAAAATTCACTTATCGCCTGGCCAATCTGCATCGGGTCCAACGGGGTATCTCCAATAGAAGCCCCGCCCGATAACCCACCCGTTGCGCGCGCGGCAGCCTCCATCAATACAGGTGCAGCCTCCTCGACCGCCGATTGCCACGCATGCGCAAATGCTACAGGGTCAAATGGTTTTTCAACCGATGGGTCTGCAGCAATAGCCGATTTTTTTTTCATTGTATAAACTTAATTTGATATAATGGCCTCTGAACGAGAACCACCAAAAGGCATTAAATACATATCATTGTGGAATAAAAAGGTATCAACCGTCAAGGACTCGAAAATAGAAGTCTTTTTGCTTCTGGCCTTTATTTCTTATACAAAAAGCGTATAGTAAGAACATTATGCCCTCATCCTCTTCCCCTCTTCTCTCGCCTGATCAATTTCAACAATTTTTTGAATCAGCCCCTCTAGGACTGGCCATCATCACGCCGTCATTTTCGATCCGGTCCTGTAACGCCGCGTTTGGAGCTCTTTTAGGTCTTACAGCCCATCAAGTCATTGGAAAACCCCTCGATACCTTTATCGATGATGATCACCCCGAAAACATTTTAAACCGTATTCTCGATTTACGATCGGGAACAGAATCTGAAACGGCACCCCCCCTTGAAATTCGATTAAAGGGGACGCGCGAACCTGCTTCTGTACAAATTTTTTTACAGCCCCTTATAAATACAACCGATACCCTATTACACGTCATTGATCTGTCACGGCAAAAAGCATTCGAAGCCCAATTCATTCAATCCCAAAAGGGGTCACGGATGCAAGCAATCGGACAACTGGCTGGTGGCGTTGCACATGATTTCAACAATTTGTTAACGGCCATGCTCGGGTTTTGCGATCTGTTGTTGCTCAGACATAAACCCGGCGATCCGTCATTCCCTGATATCAACCAAATCAAACAAAACGCGAACCGCGCGGCGAATTTAGTAAGGCAATTACTGGCCTTTTCAAGGCAACAAACATTACGGCCCAAGGTACATGATATTGCGGATATTATTATTGAAGTCTCCCATTTAATCCGTCGATTAATTGGATCGAACATCGAACTTAACCTAATCCACGGCGATCACCTAGGATACGTCACGGTCGATGAAGGGCAAATGGAGCAAGTTCTTATCAATCTAGCCGTGAACGCGCGCGATGCAATGCCAGACGGCGGGAAATTGGCCATTGAAACAAACCGAATCACAACCAATCATGCAATGCAACGCGGGGCCGAAATAATGCCCCCAGGGGATTACGTGACGATCGCCGTGACTGACACCGGCACGGGGATGCCAGCGGATGTTATGGCGCATATTTTTGAACCCTTCTTTACAACAAAACCGGTGGGACAAGGTACCGGTTTAGGTCTGTCGACCGTTTATGGAATCATGCGCCAAACAGGCGGGTTCGTACATGTTGAAAGTGCGTTATTCAAAGGCACAACGTTCACTCTATACCTGCCTCATGTTGCCGAACGATCCGAAATCATTGAAGCCTCGATTACGCCTCGAGAACCAAAACCTGTTGATTTAACCGGCACGGCACGCATTTTATTAGTTGAAGATGAGGATGCCGTACGCAGTTTTTCAACCCGTGCCCTTGCAAATAAAGGCTATAAAGTTTTAGCCGCTGCAAACGGAGACGAGGCCGTTATCACTTTTACAAATACGCCCATTGATCAACCCATTGATCTGTTGATCACCGACGTTGTGATGCCGGGAATGGACGGTCCAACGGTTGCTCGTACGATCCGCGAAAAAAATCCCGCCCTGAAAATCATCTTTATTTCTGGGTACACCGAAGACCGATTAAAAGATTACATGGGCCCCGGCATTTTCTTTCTTCCCAAACCTTTCACGTTAAAACAATTGGCGGAAAAGGTAAAAGAAGTTTTAGGCGCTTGAAGCTTTTAAAGAAAAAGAAACAAATGCCCCTTATCTCTAGCCTCCACTCTGACCTAATCTCTATACTTCAAACGAAAAACGGTAATGATATTCGCGATCCAAAATACACGGCACGCGTGATCATCGCCGATATTTGCGGAATAGACCGCACATCCCAACTGGCCCACCCGGATCAAGCTATTACCGATGACATAGCGGCACGTGCGCGTAATGTCGCCACCCGGCACGCAAGCGGGGAACCCCTCTCTCGTATCCGCGGTATCTCCAATTTTTACGACCTCGATTTTGAACTCTCCCCCGATACCCTCGATCCAAGGCCCGAGACAGAAATTATTGTTCGAAAAGTTCTTCAGCTTATCCTCCCCCTGAAGGGGGGAGGTGTCGCCCTCGAGGGCGACGGAGGGGGTGATATAATAAACATCCCAGAAAATAACTTACCCCATATCACCCCGACCCAAACGATCTCCCTCCTCGATATGGGGACCGGAACCGGGTGCATCCCGATTGCTATTTTAAAACATGCGTTAAACGTTTATGCAACCGCGATTGATATTTCGGACGAGGCGTTATACACCGCACGCCGCAATGCCGTCAGACATAACGTGGATAATCGCCTAACACTCATTCGATCAAATTGGTATGACATGTTAGGCAAAAAGACATTCAATATCATTACATCAAACCCCCCCTATATCCCCACGCGCGACATTGCCGACCTCGACTCAAACGTCCGACTCTATGATCCGATTCGCGCATTAGACGGCGGAACAACGGGACTTGACCCCTATGAAATTTTATTCGCGGGGCTTGACACACACCTCACACCGGGGGGAATCGCCCTATTCGAAATCGGGATCAACCAGGCCCCTGACATCATGCGACTCGGTGAAAAATATGGGCTTGACGTACAACCTCCAATTATAGATGATGGGCAAATCCCGCGGGTGATTTGTGTCACCCGCCCCCCGCAAAAATAAAGTTGATTCGGGGGCTTGATCCGGAACGAGTCGGGGATATAGGATCATACAATCATCAACAACGCATACATCGACATGCATCTGTGTATAACTGTCGCGGCAGGTTGACGATGATTTGGATAACTTGCTGATTCTGTTATGTGAATCGAACTGGCGGCGACGCAAATTTTGCGTTACCCTTGTTTATAAGTTTGTTGATAACCCTGTTGAAAAAGGTACCCCTTCTCATGAGACATGCTATGGCAAATCGTCGTCGGAATAATCGCCCCTCCCAAACGGGCCATAATTCCTCACGGCCGCAACATAACAAAGCGTCTGTTTTCGACAGCAATGGGCCTGATGTTCGTATTCGGGGCACCGCATTTCAAATTGTTGAAAAATACATGACGTTGGCCAAGGATGCATCGGCGTCAGGTGATCGCGTTCTTGCCGAAAATTACTTGCAACATGCCGAACATTACCAACGATTAATTGGATCATGGGCCGATGAACAACCTGCACCGCAGCAACGCACGTACCATAATAATCATTCCAGTGATGGCCGCCCGTCTTATGCCCATCCGGCACCTGAAGATACAGAAAACTACGCCCCTGCCTCTTCTGGCACCTATATGCCGGCATCTTCTTCTGCACCTGCCCCGGACGTTATGGTGACACGCCCCCCTCGTACCCAACGTCCGGTTGAGTCGGATGATGATTTAGGGTTACCTGCCAGCATCCTAGGGGCCACCGGCAACGCTGCTCCATCAGGGAACACCCACAACATGGGCGATTCAGACGATCAACCCAATCCGACGCCACGTACCCGCCGCGTAGCGATTACAGCAGGGTGATTTTACTACAACGCAATAAAATTGCTTTCTGTGGATAAACGTCGGAATTATATTTCGACGTTTTCCTTTTTTGTGAAAGAATATCCTAACAGAAAGGGAAGGTAATTACATGATTCTAGAACAACTTGCCACCGAAATGCCTCGTTCGTTTCAACATTCATCCTAACTTTGGTTCGGCTGGGTAACAGCTTGGATGGATGCGGGATCACGCGTGGTCAGTAACGCAGCCCTAATGATCAAACCACCTACCCTCCCTAACTCTTGATTTTCGTTATTCCCCTCTTGTCCTCAAGGTATTAGAATCCCATATCAGAGAAGACAACTGATCCATAAAAAAGGGGGGGATGGCCATGCTTGATTTTGAAAAATTCACGGAAAAAACACGATCGTTTATGCAGCGGGCACAAACATTGGCCTCCCGCCGCAATCATCAAAGTTTGGAACCTGAACATTTACTCCGCGTAATGCTCGACGATGAACAAGGTCAGGTTGCACGCCTACTCATCACGGCCGGGGCTGATATCAATAAATTATCAGCTGATACCGACAAGGCCATTACAAAATTTCCCGCAATCACCGGATCTGGTGCAGGCGGACTGCGCATTTCAAATGATTTATCAAAAATTTTGGATAACGCGATACAGCTCGCGGATAAATCGGGTGATAAATTCGTAACATCCGAACGCATCCTTCAGGCATTTGCAACCACACGCGCAATGAACATCACCGATATTTTGGCCGATGCAAAACTCGATCCCCAAAAACTAAACACGACAATCAATGAGATGCGCAAAGGTCGCACAGCGGATTCGGCCAATGCCGAAGATACGTTTGAAGCATTGAATAAATATGCCCGCGATCTGACCGAAATTGCGCGTGCCGGAAAACTGGACCCCGTGATTGGCCGCGATGACGAAATTCGCCGCACGATTCAAGTATTATCCCGGCGTACAAAAAATAACCCCGTATTGATTGGCGAGCCTGGTGTCGGCAAAACCGCCATCATCGAAGGTCTCGCACAACGCATTGTAAACAAAGACGTGCCTGAAAGCTTAATCGGAAAACGCGTGATGTCACTGGACCTCGGGGCCTTGGTTGCCGGCACCAAATTTCGTGGTGAATTTGAAGAGAGATTAAAAGCCGTACTGGATGAAATCCAAGCCAACGCGGGAGAAATTATTTTATTCCTCGACGAATTACACACATTGGTCGGGGCCGGAAAATCAGACGGCGCGATGGATGCTTCAAACATGTTAAAACCCGCCCTGGCAAGGGGTGAATTACATATGGTCGGGGCCACCACGCTGGATGAATACCGTAAACACATCGAAAAAGATGCCGCTCTGGCACGACGATTCCAACCGGTTTTTGTCGATGAGCCAACGGTTGAAGACACAATCTCGATCCTACGCGGCCTTAAAGAAAAATACGAACTTCACCATGGCGTCCGCATTCTTGATTCCGCTATTGTTGCCGCGGCACAACTCTCGAACCGCTATATCACCAACCGCTTTCTACCCGACAAAGCTATCGATTTGATCGACGAAGCGGCCTCACGCCTGCGGATGCAAGTCGACAGCAAGCCCGAAATCATTGATGAACTCGACCGCAAGATTATTCAATTAAAAATCGAACGCGAGGCCCTAAAGAAAGAAACAGACGCCGCCTCGCGCGGACGATTAATCAAAATCGATTCCGATTTAAAATCACTTGAATCTCAGGCGATTGAGCTCAATAGCACCTGGCGCGCCGAAAAAGAAAAAATTAACGTTGGGCAACGGTTGGTCGAAGAACTGGATGCCGCACGCGGTGAACTTGAACGCGCCGAACGATCCGGCGATTGGGCACGGGCGGGCGAACTTAAATATGGTCGTATCCCCGAACTTGAACAAAAATTAGAAACGACAACCACAATCAAAAATGTCGGGATGGTTAACGAAGAAGTCACCGACAACGATATCGCGGCTGTCGTATCAAAATGGACCGGTATTCCGGTTGATAAAATGTTATCGGGTGAACGTGAAAAATTGCTCGCGATGGAAAAAACATTGGGGGCCCGCGTGGTGGGGCAAGATGCCGCCGTATCGGCATTATCCGCGGCCGTCCGCCGCGCACGCGCAGGATTGCAAGACCCACACCGCCCGATTGGATCATTCTTGTTCCTGGGGCCCACGGGGGTTGGAAAAACGGAACTGGCAAAAACATTGGCCGAATTTTTATTCAATGACGATACCGCCATGATCCGGATCGATATGTCCGAATATATGGAGAAACATTCGGTATCGCGCTTGATCGGGGCACCGCCGGGATACGTGGGGTATGACGAAGGCGGCGCGTTGACCGAAGCCGTACGTCGTCGTCCCTATCAAGTTATTTTATTTGATGAAATTGAAAAGGCGCACCCCGATGTGTTCAATATTTTGCTACAAGTATTGGATGACGGGCGTTTAACCGACGGTCAAGGTCGTACGGTTGATTTTACAAATACTGTTTTGATCATGACCTCAAATTTAGGGTCCGAATATCTGGCCGCGCTAAAAGACGGTGCCGATGTTGAAACCGCGCGCCCCGATGTGATGAACGCCGTACGCGGGGCGTTCCGTCCCGAATTCCTGAACCGACTGGATGAAATTTTATTATTCCGGCGCCTCGACCGCGCGCACATGGCGGGTATTGTCGATATCCAACTGGAACGGTTACGCGATCTCCTCGTTGACCGTAAGATCACGATCCATTTGGACGACAAGGCCAAAATCATACTGGCGGATCATGGCTACGACCCCGTATATGGCGCGCGCCCCCTCAAACGCGTCATCCAGCGCGAAGTGCAAAATGTGCTCGCCGAAAAAATATTAACCGGCGACGTGGTTGACGGATCAACCGTGATGATTGGTGCGGCCAAAGATGCGTTGACGTTCAACGTCGAAACCCCGAAAAAGGGAGCTGATGCCCATAAGGTTGCATAGATAATCACGACGGGGCATGATTTGCAATTTTGAGAAATCCAGAAACTGGATTACAATAGCGCTTGACTGCTATTTCTTAAAAATCCACCGATTTCCCCCTTTGGTGCCCGCCCATGACCCGTTTTTCGCCCTTTTATATGCTTCCTTTTATGCTTTTTGTTGCGGCATGCGCCTCAATGACAGATACCCCGAATCAGCATGTACAAGTTTTAACCCCTGGGGCGACGGACGCGCGATGTCTTTTGACTACAAATTATGCAAAATTTTTAGTTCACCCCCCGGAAACGATCTTTATACGCCGGATGCAAGAACCCTTAAAAGTTGTCTGCACCGCACCAGGAAACCGCACACGCACCACATTCGCTTACCCGAAAAAGAATGGGGCGGCCTTGGGCAATGTGATTACAGGTGGCCTATCAACAGCCTATGATCATTTTTCAGGTGCTCTTTATGAATATCCGTCCCCCATTATTGTTGATTTTCGACATACAATTGCGACCGGTTACCCCCTGCCTAATTATTACGCGCCCGATACGGTATCCCCACTTGATCAAAATCCTTTCCAAGTCAAAGGGTTACCAACACACCCCTCTTTTGGAGATACGCCCGCCGCTTTAATTGAAAAAGATGATGAGGCGACCAATGACTCCACAGAAGATTCTGAAAAATTGGATAATTCCGACGTTCAGAAATCGGATTCCTCCCAAACACTCTCAAAATAAATCACGCATTCTATTAGAATTTTCTTGCCTTTTAGGGCTCTCAGACCTATATTTCGGACAAGATTTGCTAAGCCAAGCCTACCCGGCATACACGCCGTTTCAAAGCTGATGCTGCCTGCAAATTCGTTTAACTCGGCAAAAGTGGAGAAATGATATGGCGACTGGTACCGTTAAATGGTTCAATGATACAAAAGGTTTTGGCTTTATTACACCCGATGGTGAAAACAAAGATATTTTTGTTCACAAAAGTGTTGTTCTGAAATCAGGTTTACGTACCTTAACCGAAGGGATGCGCCTGCGGTTTGATATCACCGAACAACGCGGCAAATCCGCCGCGGACAATATTCAAGAAGAAAATGCTGCATAATATTTTTTCTTAATCAATAAAAAATATAAACCGGGCCTCAAGGATTTCCTTATGGCTCGGTTTTTTTTATGGGCCATGCTTACTTAAGGACTCATCAAAATCTTTAACGTCCGCATATCTAATGATACATTGCGTCGTACCTGACCTGCAGACCCCAGGGGCGGCACCACTTTATCGCCTACCCAAATCTGAACCGCAGCTGCATTATTCACCGTCATCGTATAGGCACGAGAACCCCCTTTCAGTCCTTCTACGCCCGTTAGAGGTTGGTCTACGGTAAAACTCTCACCCTTTTTGTATAACCGCGCTTGGGCAACACTGCCATCTGGCGCGCGCAACTCGATCCATGAATCATCCAAAAGAATAATACGAACCCCGGTGGACGATACTTTTGATGAGGCTACAGATTCCATTTCCCTATTTTCTAACCCAGACACATTTTTCCCATCCGAAGAGAGGGGGGGCTGAACCCCCGCTAAATCTGGGACTAAATCATCCAAAATCCTTGATTTTAAGGATGAAATTATAGATGCCGATTTATCCGCCGCCGTCCCTTCCGGGGTTAGATTTGACAGTGTCTCAAGACCCACGACCCCTTCAGGTACCGCAGGCAAAACATAATCAGATCCCACATAACTGTTTTGATAGGCAATCCAAACCAAAGCCAATAACAAAAACACTGTCATCGCTGCGGCTAGAACCGAAATACTCGGCAAACGACTATCTGATGGCAAGATATGCGAATTCAACGATTGCGGCGTTCCCAATCCGCGCGCTTGACGTTTTAAAACATGAATGATCCGCGTGCTATCCAACCCCAAAAATTCAGAATAGGTACGAATAAAACCAATCACATAAACCTGACCAGGAAGAGAGTCAAAATCACTGCGTTCCAACGCCTCAAGATGCTGCGCCCGAATATGCAAGTGCGTTTCCGCATCAGAAATCGATAAGCCGTGCTGAATCCGGGCACGACGCAGAATCTCGCCTACCGGAATATCGGTATAAAACTCATCTGTCGATAAAGTCGATGCCAGCGTCATAGATAAAACCGAAAATTCAATAATCTGAAAAAATAATTTTCAAAAGAAATAAAATCTCTTTCTCCATACGATGATTCGAGGGAGATTGACGATATCTGGAATAAATCTATCCACCAAGTGTCATCCCCGCCTGTGCAGCAATGACACTTTTCCATTTATTATTCAAATTCATCAACAGGATCCGCCCGGCCGGGCAATCCCAAATGGGCGAACCCCTTGGCCGACAACATACGCCCACGCGGTGTACGGGCCACCAATCCCTGTTGTAACAAATACGGTTCAATCACATCTTCAATTACATCACGCGAATCCGATAACGCTGCACAGAGTGTTTCAACCCCCACCGGGCCCCCCGCATAGTTTTCAGCAATCATCGCCATATATCGACGGTCCATTTTATCGAGACCTGCACTGTCAACGTCCAACCGCAGCAACGCGCGATCGGCGGCGACAGCATCAACCCGGTCTGTTCCGTCCACCAATGCAAAATCACGAACGCGCCTTGTCAACCTCCCCGCAATACGGGGTGTCCCGCGCGACCGTCGTGCAATTTCAACGGCCCCATCCCCCGAAAGCGGCGTGCCGTACAACGTCGCGGCGCGCCTGACAATATGAGTCAGTTCTTCTGGCGTATAAAATTCCAACCGCAACGGAATGCCAAATCGGTCCCGCAACGGGTTGGTAATCATCCCGCTGCGCGTGGTTGCCCCAACCAATGTAAAAGGCGGCAAATCGATTTGAACGGTACGGGCCGCCGGCCCTTCCCCGATCACCAGATCCAATTTTCGGTCTTCCATCGCCGGGTATAGAATTTCCTCGACCACCGGGTTTAAACGATGAATTTCATCAATAAATAAAACATCATGAGGTTGCAGGTTGGTCAAGATCGCGGCAAGATCCCCGGCGCGCGCCAAAACCGGCCCGGATGTCGACCGAAAACCCACCCCCAATTCCCGCGCAATAATTTGGGCGAGTGTGGTTTTCCCCAACCCCGGTGGTCCATGCAATAGAACATGATCCAACGGTTCTTTCCGCGCCTTGGCCGCCTGAATAAAAACGGTCAAATTATCTTTTAATGCCGATTGTCCGATAAATTCAGCCAGGCTTTGCGGACGGATTTGTACCTCATCCTGTTGTTCATCAGGCAACGTCGCAGCGGCAAGATCAGAATTCATACGCATATTCATGCCGCCACCTCTTGGTTATTTTGAAATAAATTTAGGCAGCGTATCTGCAATTCATTTAACATTACATCATATCCGGGTAAAATTGGAGTTTGGGCCGCCGCATCACGTGGGTCAACCCACACATAATGATCATGATCGACCGACAACGTTACCTGATCGGTATTCATCAGTATGGCAAAAAACACCGCCCGAATGTGCCATTCTTCTGAGGGGCGGGTCACACGCCAATCACAGGTCCAAAAAGGAACGGCAATATCAACGGTCAAGCCTGTTTCTTCAAACACTTCACGTTTCAATCCATCGATCCATCCTTCGCCTGGATTTAAGCGTCCGCCGGGAATATCATATTTACCTGGCTTACTGCCGTCTATATACGACCCTGATTCACGGAGGAACAGAACCTTTCCGTTATGTACCACCACCCCCTTGGCCGCTACAAATTCACGCAAAGGTAAAGGGGCGCCCATCATGCCGCGTTCCTTCCAGCAAGATCATTCAGTGCGTATTTAATCATGTCAGCAACAGTGTCAATGGCGCGATCAGCACGCACGCGCGTAACGGCTGAAAATGCCTCGGCCCGGCCATAGCCCAGATTTACGAGCGCGGAGATCGCATCCGCATCAACCATCGATGTTCCGCCACCGCCGGTACCTGTAGCCGCCGTACCGGGTGCATCCGGCACCCCTGCCCCACCTTTTACCGATTTCCCGGCTGGTGTTAAAGAAACCGCCGCCCCTATAACACCGCGAAATTCCGGCGCTTTATCCTTTAATTCCGTCACAATGCGTGTCGCAAGTTTTGGCCCCACCCCATCGGCCCGGGTCAATATCGCCTTATCCCCCGCAGCCAACGCCAAGGCCAAATCACCGGGGGTACATGCCGAGAGTAACGCCAACCCCACCTTGGCCCCCACGCCCTGAACGGACGTTAATAACCGAAACCATGCTTGTTCTTCGACGTCAATAAATCCATACAGGTTAATCGCATCTTCGCGCACATGGGTTTCAATCAACAACCGCGTCACCGCACCGAGATCAAGTCGCCCGCGCGTCCGGGCAGAAGTGGCCACCAAATACCCAACCCCTCCCACATCCATCACAACGTGAGTCAGGGTTATTTCATCAACAGTTCCAGTCAATTTTGCATACATGAGGATATGTTAGACGAAAAAAGGTGACATAAAAAGACCCTTATTGGCCTTTTGCCCCGTTCTAGGCCGGGATGACCGAAACATAATATATTTAGCCCGCATGAGAATCCAGGACATCATCCTTAATCACGCGGATCACATTAATTTGGTTCCGAACACGTTTCACGACATCAAATTGAAATCCATGAAACGCAAAAATTTGACCGACGTCTGGTAATGACCGCGATTCGTAAATCACCAATCCTGCAATCGTCGTATAATTCCCCGTATCAGGTAACGTCCACCCCAATTGACGGTTCAGTTCCCGAATCGCCAGATTTCCGTTCACCATATACGCCCCGTCGGGCATTTTGCGCACCCCGGGCACAAATAAATCTTCTTCATCTTGAATATCCCCCACAATTTCCTCGAGGATATCTTCAAGTGTCACGATCCCCATCAACGTGCCATATTCATCAATAACAACAGCAAAATGTTCCCGGCGATGACGAAAGGCCTGAAGTTGATCCAATAATTTGGTTGTATTCGGTATAAACCATGGACGGTTCATCAAGGATAATAAATCAATCGCCGATGACTCTCCCTTGACTTCGTACAGCGCAAATAATAACTGCTTCACATGAACAACACCCACAATATTTTCAGGTGTCCCCGACCACAACGGGATGCGCGTGTGATTATAATTCATAATTTCAAAAATCGCTTTTTCGGTCGATTGCCCAAAATTCACACTATTCACATTACGACGATGAATCATAATGTCCTCAACCGTTAAATTTGCTAAATCCAGAACCGAACTCAACATATGACGACGTTCTTGCGTATCGGCCCCCGGCCCTTCATGAAGATCAATCGCCCCGCGCAGTTCGTCCAAATCACTCCCCTGATGATTGCGGTCGACATGAAGTCCAAACAATCCCAACAATCCGGACACAGCAAACGAGACAAGCCGCGTCACCGGCGTTGCAACCCTCATAAAGACCGACATAAAAGGGGCAACCATACGTGCTACAAAATCGGCATGATACAGTGCATATGTTTTTGGCAATACTTCTCCAAACACCAAAATCAGCCCCGTGATAATCACAGTTGCAATATAAATCCCGGCATCACCAAATAATTTAATCATCAAACTAGTTGACACGGCGGCAGCCAACGTATTTACCGTATTGTTCCCTAATAAAATCGCACCAATTAATCGATCTTTTGATCGCAGAATTCGGTTGACGAGCGCAGCGCGCTTGTCTCCATTTTTTTCCATGGCGTGCATGCGCGCACGCGACGATGCCGTTAATGAGGATTCAGCGGCTGAAAAAAACGCCGAACATAGCAAAAGAAAAATCAGAAATAGAATGCTAGGCAGAATAAGATAAAAATCCACCGCAGATCTCCCTTGTCCATGTCATCAAGAAAAAAGGGGTAGATCCCCTCTTGAACAAAGTCTACCCCACAGCGATCGATTTGTCCAAATTGGCCGCCAAAGCCATCAAAGCAGCCTGTAACGTATCACCGGCGGGGCCTTCACAACTGTCGATGACCGCATGCGCTTGAGTATAAATCGGATACAAATCATCCATCAACTGCCGCAATGTTTCTGGAATATTTTTACCATCGAGGAGCGGCCGCGGATTTGTCCCCCGCGTCAGACGCGCAAGCATCACATCAAAATTGGCGCGTACCCATAACACATGGGCCCGTTGTAAAACATCCTGCATACTCTCTGACGTTAAATGCGTTCCGCCCCCCGTCGCAATAACTGAAATTCCTTGGTTCATCAGCCGTTGTAAAACCCGAACCTCAACCGAGCGAAAGGCAGATTCGCCAATTTCGGCCAAAACTTCACGCACCGTACGTCCCGCAGATAATTCAATTTCCGCGTCGGCATCATAAAAAGGAAGATCAAGGTTTTTGGCAATAAGACGCCCGAGACGACTTTTCCCGGATCCCATTAATCCAACAAGGACCAACGGACGGTGCATCGCTTGACGCACAATTTGAGCGACTTGTTCAATAGCCGGCCCTTCTGGCCGATAAAAATTCTGCGACATCCTGTCTTATTTACCCCCACACGGAATAACGGAACCATAGCGCATTCATTATGAAACGACAAGTCGCATACAAACGCTTTAATTTAAAAGAAAAACCCTAAAATCCAGAAATAAAGTCACAGCCGCATTGACATACCCCCTTGGCACGATAAAGTAGAACAACTTATATTTTAAATCGGCTTTTTCTTCCTCTTATTTTCCAGATCATTTAATATGAAACTTTTTCTCTATCTTTTTCTCTTTCTGGGTATTCTAGGTGTTGTGGCATTTGGGTTCTTCACCATGACAACACCCAATATTCAACAAACCGCCATCCACAAAGAACTGGACACCAAAGACGCCTTTGGATCTATAAACCTCTCTCCTATGCCCTCTGGCCATGATACACCCCTATCGGCCCCCCCCTTGACCGAAGAATGAAACATTACCCCATGAAGCCCCCTCTTTTCCTGACCCTTCTCATCACAACCAGCTTTATCTTCACACTGGTTAATACCGTGCAGGCAGCAGAAAGCTCAGCCCCTTTAAACAAGCCCCTGAACGCGTCTTCAAATTCCGCGACAAACAAAACAACATCATCTCAAAAATCTCAAGAAACCTCACCTGCCGCACAACTACCTAAAAAACCGGCCATCGGGGCCATCTCAAAATCAACAGGCCATTTATTTCGTGAAGGGTTAGCCTCCGGAATTGCAGCCGACCGCGTGACCGAGAAGACCATTGTCACGGCGAATGATCACGGACTTCTCTCGACCAAGAAACAAGGGTCTTTGGGAAACAATATATGGGATGGTTTCGGGCCCGATCTCTTTGCCGATATGATGAAAAAATTAGAGCCGAACACCAATATCCCTATCTTAAACCCGTTGGCACGTCGATTATTATTGACCGATTCGCCCTGGCCCGAAGGGGCCGAATTCCGTGCCTTACGGCTCGAAAAAATGCTCGCCTTTGGTGCCACACAAGAATCAGCCCGTTTATACAATTTCTGGTCGCCCGATTCAGGGAATATCCGACTCGCGCGGGCCGGTGCCGAAGCCTTATACCGAACCGGCGAAACAGCAACGGCATGTTTGGAAATTAACGCGAATCCCGATATTCCAAAGGCAGGAAACGCTTTTTGGGACATGGCAAAAAAAACATGTACAATTTTAAAATTTGATCCGAATCCATCTAAATCGAGCATACCTGAATCAGTAACGCTTATTTTATCCGCACTCCCAACAGACCTGCGGACCGATGTCATTGCTTTATATGCCGAACAATCCGCAGACCTCGAAAAAAACATAACGGAGCGTGTAAATAGGCTTTTCGACCTATTCCCCAAAATGCCTTGGTCCGCCCGTGCCCTGTTTGCCCCCACTTTTTCGGCTCTTCCCTCCTCTTACACGACTGATTCGAAACATATCCACATGATTCTGGGAAGCCTTTTGGCCGCCAACACGGGGGAATCAGCCTCATGGGTCAAACGATTAAGGACTACACTCCCCGATCCACTGACATCGGACCCCGCGGCCACGGCCTTACTCCTTTTGGCACAAATGCGGGGTTTTGATGGGCAAAAGAACCCTATTCCATTCAAATTTTCGGATGATTTAGATGCTCATACGCACCATCTTGGAAAATTATTTATAAAGTTAACGGAATTACTTGACACCGAGCCCAATTTTATTGATAATCCGTCGGTAACTTATGAAAAAAGAAGGGACTTGACACAGGCTGACCATTATGTAATGCCTGTGGATGTGTTACGGAGTAGTTTAACCAAAGGGCGCGAGAACCACGCCCGCGGTCAAATGCTTCTGGCGAGTCTTCTCACGTTGCAATCAAATGAGATCGGTGCAATTGACCCCGACCTCTTTTCTGACATCATCACGTATATGGTGTCGGCGGGATTGAACGAAGAAGCGCGACAGACCGCAACATACGTCTTTCTTGGGGCTTTACGTTTAGGAGAATAAATCATGGCACGACCAGGTCGCCCAGCACTACCAAAACCGAATTTGCATCCGTCTATTGATGCATTTCTAGATATGTTGACTGCGGAACGTGGGGCCGCGCTCAATACCCGTCATGCGTATTGGCGCGATCTTGCGGACGTATCACTCTATCTGCGCCGCGAACGCAACTCCGATATTGACAAGGCCTCTGCTGAGGATTTGAAATCGTACCTCACCAATCTCGCGGGGAAAACCCACGTCAAAGGTGTGAACACGAATCAAATCGCCGTACGCACGGTCGCTCGTCGTCTGTCGGCACTGCGTCAATTCTACCGTTATTTCGTATCGGAAAATGGCCGGAAAGAAGACCCGACCACCAATATCGAAAGCCCGAAACAAACACGCACATTACCCAAAACACTCTCGGAACCCGAAGTCGCCCAATTGATTAAAACGGCGGCACGTGGCGGTGACGAGGATGCAATGCGTCTTGTCTGCCTGATGGAACTGCTTTATGCCACAGGTTTACGCGTTTCTGAACTTGTTGGACTTCCCATTTCTGCCATTGGTCCGGGCCGTCAGTTTTTGATGGTCTCGGGTAAGGGTGGACGGGAACGGATGGTCCCTCTGACCGAATCGGCTCAAAAGGCTTTGAAAAACTATATGGATGTCCGTATGGAATACGTGTCGGGCGATGATAAAGGCCGCCAGGCACAATGGTTATACCCGTCCCGGACATCTGATTCTGGACACCTGACCCGTCAACGTTTTGCGCAACTATTGAAAGATCTCGCGCATGACGCCGGTATGGAAATGACGAAAGTATCGCCGCATATTCTGCGTCACGCTTTTGCCACACACCTGTTGTCAAACGGCGCGGATCTGCGTTCGGTTCAAAAAATGCTGGGTCACGCCGATATTGCGACCACGCAAATTTACACCCATATGCTAGCCGACAAACTTAAGAAAACCGTTGATGAAAAACATCCGATGGGTAAAGCCGTCAATAAATGACATGCGTATGACGAATGTCATTCCCGCGTAGGCGGGGATCCAGTAAAATAAAAAAACCCCGGTCAATCCGGGGTTTTTTTATTTTAGGCTAATATCTTAAGGATCTTTTCCTCCCCCTGAAGGGGGGAGGTGTCGCGTGAAACGCGACGGAGGGGGTGACCATTGTAAGGTAAGGTCAGATTTGATAAGTCTTTTTCTTTATCACCCCCACCCTAGCCCTCCCCCCTTCAGGGGGAGGGAATTCTCTCAAATGTCTAATTTTTATCTTATGTCACTATATTCTTATGCGGCACCAACCGGTCCAAAAAACGCAACAATATTACCGCATTTATTCCTTGACTATATTCCTGTATTTAGGATATATATCATACCAATGACGGTGCAACGTCAGAGACGGTGAGATTTATGTATAACAGAACATAACTCTCGGCCCGCGCGGTTCAGCCCTTTCAGGGGCTCTCTTCCCTGCCGCCTTCCGT
>CAZLPZ010000017.1:0-34176 GCA_964561535.1 uncultured Pseudobdellovibrionaceae bacterium
GACTGCTCTTACGTTACTATTCTTCTCCGCCTCCATGCGGTTCCATCCCCATCGCGTGAAAACCGCAATCAACATAATGCAATTCACCCGTCACACCAGATGACAGCGGCGACAATAGATACAGCGCGGCATTCCCGATTTCAGACAGTTCCAATGACCGCCGCAGAGGCGTTGTATTTTCAGCCGTTTTAAACGTACGTCGTGCCGACCCAATCGCCGATCCGGCAAGGGTGCGCATCGGTCCCGCCGAAATTGTATTGACCCGCAATCCTTGTGGCCCAAAATCGGCGGCCAAGTACCGCGTTGATGCCTCGAGCGCAGCTTTTGCCACCCCCATCACGTTATAATTTGGGATCACGCGTTCTGATCCAATGTATGACAACGTGACCATCGACCCGCCGGGGTTCATAATCGCCGCTGCACGCCTTGCGACCGACATCCAGGAATAACAACTGATATGCATCGTATTTAAAAAATTATCGAGAGTCGTGTCACAAAACCGACCCTTTAATTCTTCTTTGTTCGAATATGCAACCGCGTGAACGATAAAATCAATCTTGCCCACTTGTTTGTACAGGTCGGTAAACACGCGGTCCAAATCAGATTCATTTGTGACATCACAATCCAAAACAACTTTAGACCCAAGTGATTCCGCCAATGGAATTACCCGTTTCCCAAAGGCCTCGCCCTGGTACGTGAACGCGAGTTCCGCGCCCGCATTATGCAACGCCTCGGCAATGCCCCACGCGATCGAATGATCATTCGCCACGCCCATAATCAGGCCTTTTTTATTAGACATTAGGTTGTTCATGGCGATCATCCCTCTACTTTGCTAAACGCCAACGAACAATTCGTGCCGCCGAATCCAAACGAGTTCGAGAGAACATGCTCGAGGCTCATGTTATCCATCCGCTCGGTCACAATCGGTGCCCCAACGGCACCTTGGTCCAATGTTTCAATATTTATACTGGGGCAGATGAAGTTATGCTGCATCATAAGCATGCAATAAATGGCTTCTTGTACGCCTGTGGCCCCCAATGAATGGCCCGTCATGGATTTTGTCGAACTGATATACGGCAATTTATCACCAAATACGCGGCGGATCGCATCCAGTTCGGTGATATCACCTACCCCCGTTGATGTGCCGTGGGTGTTGATATAGGTGATATCACCAGCAACGGTTGAGCGTGCGAGTTTCATACAGCGTTCCGCGCCCTCGCCACTGGGGGCAACCATGTCATATCCGTCAGACGTTGCGGCATAACCCGTGAGTTCCGCGTAAATTTTTGCCCCACGCGCGCGCGCATGGTTATATTCTTCAAGAACAATAATCCCACCACCGCCTGCAATAATAAACCCATCACGATTGGCATCATAGGCACGCGATGCACGTTCGGGGGTGTCATTATACTTGGATGACATCGCACCCATCGCATCAAACAGGCATGAGAGTGTCCAATCGAGTTCTTCACCGCCGCCCGCAAACATCACATCTTGCTTGCCCATCATAATGACCTCGGCGGCATTTCCAATACAATGCGCCGACGTTGAACACGCGGACGAGATGGAATAACTCATACCTTTAATTTTAAAATTCGTGGCGGCGGTGGCCGAACATGTTGACGACATGCAGCGCGGCACCATAAACGGACCCACACGTTTAGGAGATCCATTTGCACGCGTAATGTCCGCTGCTTCAACTTGATTCCGAGTGGACGGCCCACCCGACCCCACAATAATACCCGTGCGTTCATTCGATACTTCCGTTTCAGTCAGACCGGAATCAGCGACCGCTTGTTCCATCGCCAAATGAACATAGGCTGCCGAATCACCCATAAATCGTTTGAGACGACGATCGACAACAGCATCCAAATCAAGTGCAGGTTTTCCGTAAACTTGGGACTTAAAGCCTTTTTCAGCGTAATCCGGGGCGAAACTTAGGCCCGATCGACCTGATTTTAAAGAATCTAAAACGGCATCGACCGAATTGCCAATACACGAGATAATACCAAGACCGGTGACAACCACGCGGCGCGGAAGAAATTGAGACATAAGACAAATATCCTTTCAACAGTGCCCCTTCTTATAGCAGAAGATCTGAAAAACGCAAAACGACATCTTAAATTTAAGCAATTAACATAATTATATTGCGAGTTTGCGAAAAAAACGACGTGGGGCTTGAATTCTCCCCCGGACTTACCGTATAGTCTGGGCATGATTACATCATTATCTGCCCAAACTGCTCAGCAATCTTTCGGGGAAAAGGCATCTTTTTCCTATGATGACCTTATTGCCTGTGGCGAAGGCCGCATGTTCGGCCAGGGAAATGCAAAATTACCCCTGCCGCCGATGCTGATGTTTGATCGGATTACCTTAATTTCTGCTGATGGTGGTAAATATGGTAAAGGTGTCATCGAAGCCGAACTCGATATCAACCCGGATTTATGGTTCTTTGCATGCCATTTTAAAGGCGACCCCGTCATGCCAGGATGCCTGGGCCTTGATGCATTGTGGCAACTCGTGGGATTTTACCTCGGCTGGATCGGTGGATCTGGATCGGGTCGAGCTTTAGGTCTTGGTGAACTCAAACTAACCGGCCAAGTCGTCCCTGAAACCAAAAAAGTTAAATATATTCTGAACCTAAAACGCGTGATCAATCGCCGGTTGGTAATGGGCATTGCCGATGGCGAAATGTATGCCGATGGCGTTTTAATTTATGAAGCCACCGATTTAAAAGTTGGCCTGTTTGAAAACACCCGTGCCCTCTCGTCCCCCGGCGCATAATCCTCCTAGATAGTATCGCCAGGGGTTTTTCCAAAAAACGATAAACCGCTCTTGCGGATCTGGGCATAATCTGTTAGAAAATGCCTACTTTTCAATGTCGGAGTGTGGCGCAGCCCGGTAGCGCACTTGCATGGGGTGCAAGGGGTCGCAAGTTCGAATCTTGTCACTCCGACCATTTGAAAGGCTTTTCCTGATGGGTGCATCTCCCCTCGACACAATCATCCTGAACCGATATTATGAAACAACGTCATGTCATCGAACTTCCCTCTTTTAAAGGCGAGATATACTCTTAAATGCCAATTCCTGGAACACAGACAGGGCCAAAAATTATTTCCCTGACCGGCGATTTGGGCAGCGGAAAATCGACGGTTGGAGAATTTCTCGCCCAAAAATGGGGGGTTCATCGTCATTATGCCGGTGGGTGGCTGCGGGCCTGGGGGGCGGAGCGCGGCATGAATATTTTAGAAGCCAGCGAAGCCGCGGCCAAAGACCCCACAATTGACGACCAAATCGACGCCGCATTTAAAGAAATGGCAAAATCTGGGGCCGACGGCATTGCCGAAGGACGCGTCGCCTGGCATTTTCTGCCTCAATCTTTTAAAATTAAATTAACCGTTTGCCCACGCCTTGCCGCTGAACGAATTTACCGCGACAAAAAACGAAAAAACGAATCCGTCGATACACCCGACAAAATTATCGATAGTATCCGCGCACGTAAAGATAATGAGATTGATCGTTATCAAAAACTCTATGGCATTAACATGGAGAATGACGGGAATTATAATTTGATCATTGATACCAGTTCCGTCAGCGCGAATGATGTCGTAGCCTTGATCGATCGTCTGTCCCCTCAATTTTTCAGTGGTGAACATATCGAAAAACATTGGATTTCGCCAAGGTCCCTGTACCCCAGCGTCATACCGCGCGTCACCGATCAAGGCCTTGATTTACCGCCCGATGAATTCGACCATGTACCCATTACTGTGATCGATATCAATCGGTTATATTTAATTGTGGATGGGCATCAACGAACCTCGCGCGCCGTGATGGCCGGTGTGCCGTTTATCCCAGTACGGGCCGTGCATGCGTGGGAAACTGTCCCCGGACGGGATATGACAGGCATTGATTTTTATCGGGCTCAATTGGATTTTGAAGCCATCCAAGAATGGTCCAAGGTCCATGGATTTAATTATTTGTTGATGCCGGAGCGACCATGAGTAAAAAACCAACCTTTGGGATTTGTTCGCCGTCAAGTTATGTACGACCGGATTGGCTTGATCAAGGAATCCAAAAATTGGGCGATTTAGAACATGAAATGGTGATACATCCCCAAACCTATGGACGCCTCGGCCAAACACAACTTGGGGGAACAGTCGAGGAAAGAGTTTCGGCCCTATATGATCTTTGTGATGATCCAAAAGTAGATATTGTTATGCCATCGACAGGAGGCCAGGGTTCAACGCATCTTTTGGATAAGATTGATTTTAAAAAAATTAAAAAACCTATTTGTGGCTATAGTGATACAACAGCGCTTATCAATGCCGCATATGCTCAAACAGGTATAGTCCAATATCATGGCCCCCATGTAACGACATTTAGGTCGCATCGCTATCACGAAGACATGTATAATATAATGCATTCTATTTTAAATGGCATGGCAGAGAATATTTTTTTGACAGGATCAACTATCAGTAAACCGGGCGTCGACACTGGACGATTAATCGGTGGTAATTTGATTGTATTTCAACACTTACTTCATACGGCATGGTGCCCCGATCTGGACGGTGCCATTTTGTTTTTTGAAGATGTGGGTGATGAATTATCATCCATTGATCGCACATTAAACTACTTCCGTCTTCTTGGGTTATTCGATCGCGCGGCTGGTCTGATATTTGGGCAATTTACAGATATGAAAGACACCGGTCGCCCATTTGGGTTCACAGTTGATGAAATTATTGCGAACCATACGCGGAATGCACGATGCCCCATCGTCACCAACGCCCCGTTTGGACATGGCGGGTTGTTGACCACTTTTCCGGTGGGGGCGGTGGCGACCCTTGACGCCCGTCAAGGCACGCCGACCCTAACCCTAGCAAAATAAAAACATACTCATTAAGAGGGAAAAATGACTTTTGTGGTAACCGATGCTTGTATCAATTGTAAATACAGTGACTGTGTGATTGTCTGTCCGGTCGATTGCTTTTACGAGGGCGAAAACATGTTGGTCATTCATCCCGATGAATGTATTGATTGCGGCGTATGCGTGCCCGAATGCCCGATTGATGCGATTGTCCCAGATACCGATAAACGTGCAGCGGCGTACCTGGAATTAAACCGTGAATACGCCACAAAATGGCCAAATATTACAACGCTAAAAGACCCGATGGAAAAAGCAGATATGTTCAAAGACGTCAAGGATAAGTACCCCAAATTTTTCTCGGATAAACCAGGGGCAGGATAACACGTTACTGCACCGGCCAATAAAATCGACCGATCGATCCGATCTTGAACGGCCCCACATAAATTTTTTCGTTTTTAATTTTTAACGTAAGTGGCAATGTTTTTTCTCCCGTAATGAGATCTGTTTTACTCATTGTGCCGATGGCACCGGTAATAAATGATTTTCCCATCGGGTGATGCAGCATTTGAGAAAGAACATTTGAAATCACATCGGCATCATTAAATAGCAAATTCATTTGTATGTCTGGTTGAAGAGTCTCATCATATTGCAATGTTCCAGATCCTTGAAATACGGGTGTAAAATTACCCATCACGGGCCCATCAGCCTTAAAATGACGCAAGCGATAGACAACGCCGTAATCATATAATCGCTGAATATTCGGCTTTGTCCATGCAACCGGAAGCATATAAGGAATTTCAATATCCAACCGAAGGGCATTCATTATAAAGGTTTTAATCTCTGATCTATTTGGGCGGCGTGTTGTCATTTTAAACCCAAATGGAAAATCAATAGTTGCATTCCGTGACCACAAAGGGAGAAAACGTACATCCAGACGTGGAACGGCCATTTGGGCATCGGGGGTAAGAATTGTACCTGACCACTTCAAATGATATGAACCCGGGAATCCCGTCAGGCGAGGCCGCGGCTCCGTCAATGTGATATGTTGATCCTGTGCCTGGTCCCACAAGATATTGATTTGTTTTTTAAACACGGACTGCCCGTAAAACCATCCAACGATATAAAGAATGATTAAAACGGTCATCAACGCAACGCCATAATTTAAAAATTTTAAAAAACTTTTTTGAGAAAATTTTCTTTTTTCAAGATTCTCTGGCAACTCTTCTGATATCCTATCTATTTTTGTCGATTGCGATAAACGCATAGAGGCAGTTTCAATAGATTCTTGTAACCGGGTCATGAAATTTAAACGATCAAGGCCCGGTTGGATTGGGGGCAGATATTGAAAAATGACACATCCACCAGATTTTAAAAACGCACGCCGTGGCCAGAATAACCCGGAATTTACAGCAACAGGAACAACAGAGACGCCCGAGGCCTGATACATTTCATAAATGCCCCGCTTATACGGTTTTGTCGCGGGTGTTTCATATAAACCCACACGCGTTCCTTGCGGAAAAATAATAGGTGTATACCCACGTGTCAGGGCATATTTCACACCCATCAACATTTTATTGAGTGCGGCACGTGGATCACCACGATTGATTCCGATATTTCCAGCCTTTGCCGCATACCACCCCCACAAAGGAATCATCAATAGCTCACGTTTTAAAATAACAATGGGCCTTGAAAACAATAGCGGTAGTTTTAAAGTTTCATATGCCGACTGATGTTTCATTGCAATAATATAAGGGCCAATCTTTGGCAAATTTTCGCGATCTATCTCACGGTAATCCAGGCCAAGGATATTTTTTTCAATAAGATAAACCCACCGAAAATACAAACGGATAAAGGGCCAATACACACGATCAGGCAAAATTAAGGATGGTAAAATCAGAATACCAATAAAAATGGTACCGACAAGGTAAACTAGATTAAATACAATGGATCGTATCATCATGATAAAATATTTTTTTGTAGAATTTCCTGAATAAGGTGAAGAAGCGTAACAAGCGTTTTATGGTATTCAGACAAAACCAACCGCACACCTTTTCGACTAAACGGATCAAATTGAAGTGTTCGTACAGGCTGGCGATATAACGTAACATCCGGAATCACACGTTTCATCTCGAATAAAGTACGGGGCATATGATAAGTTGCCGTGATCACACGGATTGATTTTAAATGATATGTCTGCACCCATTCTTTTATTTCACGGGCATTACCAACGGTATCTCTTGCCTCGAACCCCAGATCAATACAGCACGGCATCACAACGGCTTTAACGCCGGATTCTTTAATTAAATCCGCAAGTCGTGTTTTTGGGTTAACCCCCGAAATCAAAAGCCGCGTACCCGGATGATCCAATAAAATATCAAACCCTGTCCGTACGCGATTATCACCCCCGGTTAAAACAACGATGCCCTCTGTTTTAATCTCGGGTGATTTTGGAGTCATTACAACAATTGTTGTAAAAAAACTCGCAAGGCCCAAAGTCCATAAAATCGCCATTAAAAATAGTCCAACAAAAGCTGGAAAAATTATGAAGCTAAAAACTTTCCAAAATAATTTTATCATATTAAGGCATTTCACCTAAACTGCGTAAAACGGTCATACGTGTAGTCACTACAGTTAAAACAACCAGTAATGCGGGAATAATTAATAAGAATAAAAAAGAATATTCTGAAAGAAGTAACGAAGGAACCAATGATAAATCAATCGATCCCGCTAATTGATCAATAATCATTAACGTCAACATCGCCCCAATGAACCCAACGCCTGCCCCCAATAAAGATACTTGGAATGCGTGTCGTTGGAATTGCCGCGCGATATATTCATCTGCTGCACCAATTAAATGAAGAATTTCTAATTGTTCATGAAATGCCGCCATCCGTGCTCGCACGGCCCCCCCTACGGCCGTAATCGTCGTAAGCGCCGTGATAAATCCAATCAAATATGCCGAAAATGAAAATGTGCGGGTTAGCCGTAATACATCGCCCAACCACCCTTGGTGGGTTTCAACACGAATGTCTGGTGCAATAGCCAAAAGATCATTTCGTAATTGATCCGACATATTTTTTGCCGAATCATTTTTTTCAAACGTCACACTAATCAAAGTGGGAAGGTCAATTTGGCCCAGCACTTTATCATCCGACCCCAACCATGGTTCAACCATTTTGCCAACTTCTTTAGGTGTCTTGATTTGACTATCAACAATATCTCCTATTCGGTTTAATACGATATTAACACCCGTAATACGGGCCTGACGTTGATCATCGGTATATCGAACACCGTTTTGATCAGACCCCGGAATTTCAATTGTTGTATGATGTTCAAGACCTGACACCCATCGCCCCGCCATGCTGGTTAATACCAATCCAGCAGATGCCGACAGAATCGCCAAATATGTCATTAATCCAATCAACAAAATCAGAAATCGATTTGCAGCATCATCATGAAACGGTAAATCATATTCACGTTTATTCGGAGCAAGGCCTAAAGGGGAACGACCAGCTTTGCGGCTAAAGAATTGGATCATTTTATTTCATACCCTCCTGCAATTTTCCACGTACTGCTTCGGCCGTTTCAATGTGCAAATGCCCTCGATTTAGGACCAAACAATCATGAGGAAAATGATCAATCAATTGATGATTATGTGTCGCAATTACAATTGTGGTCCCCATACGGTTTAATTGTTCAAAAAGATTCAATAGTTTATACCCAATCTCGTCATCTAAATTTCCCGTTGGTTCATCGGCAAGCAGCAATTTCGGACGGTTAATGACCGCACGCGCAATAGCAACACGTTGTTGTTGCCCCCCGGATAAAGTACTTGGAATCGCATGCATATAATCTTTTAGACCGATCCAATCCAAAATCTCACGGACGTTATTTTGAATTTCTGCCTCGGGCCTACCAGAAATGCGCAATGGTAACGCAACATTATCAAATGCCGACATGTGATGCAGCAAGCGGAAATCTTGAAACACCACACCAATACGTTGACGTAAAGGGCCAAGGGCCTCCCGCGATAAAATATTAACGTCTTGGCCGAACATCGAAATCAACCCGCGCGTTTGCCGACGTCCCAAATATAACAAGCGCATCAGCGATGTTTTTCCTGCCCCTGACGGCCCCAACAAAAAATGAAAGGATCCTGCCTCGAGTGTAAAAGTAATATCGCTGATAGCCTCAGGGCCAATACCATAACGAAGACCAACATTATCGAAACGAATCACAATCTTTAAACCTTTTTAAAAGACCTGTTACCCCTGCCCCTAGATCCACTTTTTAAAAGATCCCAGAGTAACCTTTAACAGAAATTGACTTAATTTTAAATGTTCTGGATCCCCGCCTATAGGAGAATAGCAGATTTTTAGAACAGCCTCTTGCGCACCCCTTGCTTCGTCCTTTATAAAGTAAGGGCGCACCCCCCGAAAGGGCTTTCTTAAAAAATATCACGGTTCAAAATCATTTCCACATGATTCTCGTTAATTGTCCTCAATGTTCGGCCCAATTTCGGGTTCCTGCCCATGCCATTCCGCATGATGGAAGAACCTTGAAATGTTCATCATGTGCATATAAATGGCATTTCATTAATTCATCATCAATATCAGCACCGACAGATCCCGCGCTAACTCCTTTGGTCATCTCTAAAGAACACACTATCGTTTCGGATGCCCCGACGTTTTTACAGAATGTCTCCATAATAGATGACAATTTTGCAGAAGTGTTAAAAAAAGAATCCCAAGAAAAGTTGTCTGCAACCCGCACATCCGGATCAAACCGCAAGTCATTTTTTGTTCGCGGACCTGCAGGGGTGCGTGGATATATAACAGCCACACTTGTCGCCGTTGTTTTAATTTGGATCGGATCCATCGGACAGCTGGCAATCACAACGTTTATCCCCCGTTTTCAGTCTGTTTATGATATGTTTGGGATGCCTCTTCTCCTTGGCCAACCTGATTTTGTATTTTTAGATGTTATTACTAAACATAATCCGACATCATTTACAATTTCAGGAAAATTTAAAAACAACAGCAGCACACAAAAAACAGTTCCTCCGGTACGCGCAGCAATATATATGGCCGATAAACCTGACCCCATTGCACTATGGGTTTTCCGTCCAACTGAACAATATATTAATCCAGGGCAAATAATACCCTTTGAATTAACCCGTGATTTTAACGATGGTGATATCGCAGCACGTTTGGATTTGCGTGTAATAACAGATCTACCCCCTTCAAAAACCGAATAAATTTCTTTAGTTTTCATCTCTGGCACGGTTCCTGCAATATCCTTTTCAAAAGGATATATTGCCATGGAAAATGCTCTTTACGTTTCCCTCTCGCGCCAAATTGTTCTCCAATCCCAAATGGATATGGTCGCAAACAATGTCGCAAACGTCACGACGCCTGGGTATCGGGCTCAAAATTTACTATTCAATGAATATGTGACAGATCCAAAAGGTCAGGGACCCTCTTATTCCATGGTATATGATCGTGGCTACTATACAAGTACAGCCCCAGGACCCATGCAAACCACCGGAGCCCCACTCGATATCGGGCTACAAGGGCCAGGGTTTTTTGAAATTTCAACACCGCAAGGGCCGCGTTATACACGCGGCGGGTCCTTTACACTTAATGCAATCGGTGAAATCGTCATGCCGAATGGCGATAAATTATCCTCAGGCGGAGGGTCCGGAATTTCGATTCCCCAAGAATCCAAAGAAATCATGATTGATGAGCACGGCAATGTATCAACCGAAACCGGAGTCGTTGGTAAGATTTCAATTGTTGAATTTGGAAATACAGATCAACTCATCCGTGAAGGATCCGGCCTATATCGAGCCCCCATAAATGCAACAACGACCCCTGCGTCTCATACCAAAACGATGCAGGGATTACTCGAAGGATCAAATGTTCAGGCCGTGGTTGAAACCACGCGCATGATAAATATTTTACGTGATTATCAATCGTTACAACGAATTATTCAAAACGAACATGATTTAGAACGCAATGCCATCCAAAAAATAAGCGGACAAGGTTAAAAATAGGAGTAACACATTATGATGAGATCTTTGGATATTGGGGCAACCGGAATGCTTGCCCAACAAATGAATGTCGATGTCATTTCAAACAACATTGCCAACATGACAACATCAGGTTTTAAACGGCAACGTTTGGAATTCCAAGATTTATTGTATCAAGATCTGCGTCGTCCAGGCGCCTCATCATCCGACGCCAATACAATCACCCCATCTGGAATTCAACTGGGCCTAGGAGTGAGGCCCGTTGCGACAGTACGCAGTCATCAACAAGGTGCGGTTCTTTTAACCGAAAATGATCTAGATATGGCGATTAACGGCGACGGTTTTTTCCAAATCGAATTACCAAACGGCGAGACAGCCTATACAAGATCAGGCGCCATGACATTAAGTGGTGATGGCGAAATTGTAACCCAACAAGGATATCGCGTATTGCCTGGAATTACAGTGCCTACCGACACCGTATCCATCACAATAAATGAAAGTGGTGAAGTATTAGCAAAATTATCGGCCCAAACCGCTTTACAAAATTTGGGACAATTACAACTTGCAAAGTTTATTAACCCCGCCGGTTTGGATGCGATCGGCGATACAATGTTTTTAGAAACCGAAGCATCTGGGAATGTGACAACTGGAAATCCTGGAACGGATAATTTTGGAAAAATTCAGCAAAGTGCGATTGAACAATCAAACGTAAACGTCGTTGAGGAAATTACACGTTTAATTGCTGCACAACGATCATATGAAATGAATTCAAATGTCATTAGCACCACAGATGAAATGCTAAATACTGTTAATCAATTAAGATAATTCGATCGAGGATCGTATGAAAAAAAGAACACCTTCTCCGGCTTATATCATTGCGTTATCGATGGGTATGTTTTGCCTATTTTTATTCGTATCCCATACCGCGCGTTCGGATGATACCCCCCTGAATATGACACGCACCATTGACCATAACCGTATTATGCTCAGCGATGTGTTTTCAGATATTCCAAAATCAAAAGATATCGATTTGGGTTTGGCGCCTCAGCCCGGTTCAGAAATGATATTAAATGTAAGAACGCTAATTAAACTTGCATCGACACATAATGTCATATTTCATCCCGCTTCGGCCCAAGATCAAATTACTATAAAACGTGCCGGGATCGTTATCACACCAGACGATCAAAAAAATGCATTAATTTTCGCGATAACGCCCCAAATTCAAGGAAAATTTAATTTAATTTTTAATTCTAGCTTGACACCTATGTACCTTGAAACAGGCATGTCTCCTAATTTAAAAATTGGAACAATTACATTGGATGCTCGCAATGACATTTTTGAAACAACAATAACACCCAAAGATAATTTGAATATTTTAAGATCCGTCTCCGGGCGAATTGAACGCCTGATTGATATTCCAGTACCTCGATCAACCCTAACGCGCGGAACATTAATTTCTACAGAAGATCTTAGTTTTATTGAAATGAAATCTGCAGATATTAAAGGTGATATCGTTTTAAATGTCGATCAAATTATTGGCCGTACGGCACGAAATAATTTAAACCCTGGACGTCTAATCCGCTTAACAGACACTGAAATTCCAGTTTCGATTAAACGTGGTCAGAAAATAAACTTGATATATAAATCTGGACATCTTGAACTCACGGCCATTGGCCGATCGATGCAAGATGGCCGAATAGGCGATGTAATCCGCGTTACAAACGGAGATTCAAATAAAAATCTACAAGGTACCATACTTGCAAATAATCAAGTGGAGATTGACGAATGATCAAAAAATTACAAATCATTACCCTCTTGTTGGCTTGTACAAATTTATCTGCCTGTGGGGCTATGGATAGATTATCAAGTATTGGTAAACCCCCTGAATTTTCACCCATAGTTAACCCAACGACGGCGTCAGATTATCGCCCGGTATCATTACCGATGCCCCGCGAGATTGAAACCAAAGTAGAGCCAAATTCGTTATGGGCAAGCAATCGACAAACTTTTTTTAAAGATCAGCGCGCCCGTAAAATCGGCGATATTTTGACTGTCATGATTGAAATTAAAGATGACGCAAAATTATCAAATGAAACAAAGCGCTCTCGATCAGCAGAAGAAAAATTAGCCCTGCCAGCTCTTGGAGGATTTGAAGCCAAGGTGAAAAGTATTTTACCTGATGATGCAGACCCTACAAATCTTGCCGATACAACCAGTGATTCAACTGGCAAAGGTAAAGGTGAAGTCAACCGAAAAGAAGAAATCAACTTACAACTCGCCGCCCTTGTGACACAAATTTTACCCAACGGAAACTTAGTCATCCAAGGCCGCCAAGAAGTACGTGTAAATTTTGAAAACCGTGTTCTGGAATTAATGGGCGTTATTCGTCCAGAAGATATTGAAACCGGCAACAGTATATCATACGAAAAAATTGCTGAAGCGCGTATTTCATATGGCGGAAAAGGTCAAATTACAGATCTGCAGCAACCCCGATATGGGCAACAGCTCTATGAAGTTTTGGCGCCCTTTTAAATAAGAAAAAGAAGGGAAAAGATATCCCTTCTATCTTTAAAAATTTTGATTATTCAATATTTGCATCATCCAGTGGCGGATTTTTTCCAAAATCATGTTCCGGATCAAACCGTGCACACCAATCATCAAATTGCGCAACCATATCTTTAAAACTATCAATCACAAACAAAGTATCTTGCATTTGATCATATCGATAGCCAAAATGAGCCACCTCATCGACATTAAAAGAACGTTTTTGAACTTTATCTGATAGGGCGTGAACCATTTCACCCGGTGCAAATCCAGCCCCATAAATGCGTGGCCCTGCAGCCGTATTAATCAAACCAAATTCAACCGTAAACCAATACAGCCGTCCCAGCGGAATTAATTTTTTAGCCCCATACTTTTCCAAAATTTTTTTACCAAAAATACCAAATTTATAAGAAAATTCAGCCATAAACGGATCAATCAAAATCGGTACATGCCCTACTGTTTCGTGAAAAATATCAGGACTGGGGGTGTAATCAATATCTTTGCGGGCCCGAATAAAATCATTCGACGGAAAAATGCGGGACGCCATCATATTGTAAAATTCCGCATTCGGCGTAAGGCCATTGACGCGTTGCAATCGCCAGTCCGAATAAAGGTGAAGTTGGGAATCAACCTCTGACAATAATGGGATACGATCTTTAGGATAATTCATTTTGTGGAAACAAGACAAATATGTCTCACACATATGATCCGGAATCATCTGTGTATACCGATCAAGTAAAATTTTCCATGTCTCATTTTCCTCATCGGAATACGTAACGGGTGGAAAATCAGGAGACTTTAATAAATGATCTATGTTTTGCATCCCTCTAGTATACAAAAGAAAGAATTAGGGATCGGTTAAACTCCCCAAAAAACGCCACTATTACAGGCCTTTTCCTCAAGGCGCCGTTCTGATATGCTTCTTTTACGTTTATAAAGGATTCGATCATGTCAAAAATTACCGTAAAAACCCCCCTCGTCGAGCTGGATGGGGATGAAATGACCCGTATTATTTGGGCACAAATTAAAGATAAATTCATTACACCGTATCTTGATATTGATCTTAAATATTATGATTTGTCAGTTCAAAACCGGGATCTGACCGCCGACCAAATTACTATAGATGCGGCAAAGGCCATACAAAAATATGGCGTGGGTGTAAAATGTGCCACCATCACCCCCGATGAAGCACGAGTCAGCGAATTTAATTTAAAAAAAATGTGGAAATCCCCAAACGGTACGATCCGAAATATTTTGAATGGAACTGTCTTTCGTGAACCGATCGTCTGTCAAAATATTCCACGTTACGTTCAAGGATGGAAAAAACCAATTGTGGTCGCACGTCACGCCTATGGAGATCAATATAAGGCCACTGACTTAAAAATCCCTGGTCCAGGTACATTAACATTAACATTTACACCAAATGATGGCCCCCCTGAAATACACGACGTTTTTACTTTCGATGGTCCAGGTGTCGGGATGGCGATGTATAACGTGGATGAATCCATTATCGGATTCGCACGATCGGTTTTTAATTATGGATTACAACGAAACTTACCCGTTTATTTATCAACAAAAAACACAATCCTAAAAGCCTATGATGGAAAATTTATGGATATTTTTGCGGATATTTTCACCCGTGAATTTCAGAATGAATATCAAAAGCGTGGATTGTCCTATGAACATCGTCTAATTGATGATCTGGTCGCTTTTGCGATTAAATCATCCGGTGATTTTCTGTGGGCATGTAAAAACTATGACGGCGATGTACAATCAGACGTTGTTGCACAAGGATTTGGATCACTAGGTTTAATGACATCTGTATTATTAACTCCCCATGGCGATTGTGTCGAGACTGAAGCTGCGCATGGCACCGTGACCCGGCATTACCGCGAATACCAAAAAGGAAACCAAACTTCGACCAATCCAATTGCTTCCATTTTCGCCTGGACACGGGGTCTATATTATCGCGGTACATTTGATAACCTGCCGGATCTCACAGACTTTGCTATCGCGCTTGAAAAATCGTGTGTTCAGACCGTTGAAAAAGGCTTTATGACCAAAGATTTGGCGACTTTAATTGGACCGGACCAAACGTTTTTAAACACAACTGATTTTATGGATCAGGTTGATCATACCTTTAATACAGTTCTTGGCCAAAAGAAAGTTGCGTAAATGACCTTAAATTTTAAAGTACTGCTGGGAATAGCACTATTTTCTTTTGTAACGAATGGCGTTGCGACGGCCTCAGAAACACAGGATCCATCTTCGCGATTGATTGGCGGCCTTGAAACCACGACCACCAAATATGAAGATACACTCGTTCATATGGCCCGAAAATATAATGTCGGTTTTGTTGAAATGCGTGCGGCAAACCCCGGCGTTGATCCTTGGCTTCCAGGAGCAGGTACAAAAATTACAGTTCCAACCCAACATATTGTGCCCGATGCCCCACACACCGGTGTTGTGATTAACTTACCCGAAATGCGGATGTATTATTTCTTTGATCCAAAAGAACCCCCTGCAACATATCCAATTGGCATTGGACGATCAGGTCTGACGACCCCAATGGGATCAACAACTATTGCCCACATGTCCATAGACCCCATCTGGCGCCCAACAGACCGGATGCGTGCAGAAGATCCAACCTTACCCGCCGTTGTACAACCAGGGCCTGAAAACCCCATGGGTACACATGCAATGTATTTGGGGTGGCCCTCTTACGCCATCCACGGCACCGACAAACCATACAGTATTGGACGGCGCTTATCATCCGGGTGTATCCGCATGTATCCTGAAGATATCCTTACTCTATATGATAACGTCAAGATAGGTACCCCCATTACGGTTGTCGATCAACCCGTTAAGACAGCCTGGATCGACAATAAATTTTATATTCAAGTACATCCTACCCAAGAACAATCGGATACCTTATCTCATGATGGAATGACAAAGCCAGACTATCCCTTACGTGATGCCGATATCCAAAAAATAATCAAAGACGCAGGCGATTTTGCGACCGCCATTGATTGGGCAAAAATGCGTACCGTCGTTAAAGAACGTCGCGGTATTCCGGTCGTTATTGCAACCAAAACAGCGGTGCCATCAGAACCCATTATTGTTCAAAAAACAGACCCTGCACCATCAAAACAACTTAAAACCTCTGTAAATAAGCCAGAAAAGAAAGAAATAGAGACTGTCAAAAAAGATGCTATTAAAAAGGAAGACGTTAAAAATGAGCCTGTTGTCCCTAAAAAAAAGAGCAAAAGTACAGCAATAACTCAGAAAAAAAATCTTCCCACAAAGGAAGTAAAACAAGATCCTTCAAACCATAAAAAAGATACCCGAAAAATTCCCAAAGATGGAGTAACGCCTGCCCATGGGGTCAAGACAAAAACAAATGAATAAAGACTTATACACCGATCTGAAACAAAATTAAAAAGATCTATAAAAAAGGATAAACCATTTGTTTTTTGTAAGCAAATTTCAGATATTTTTTTTTATAGCCCTCGCCTGCGTGGTGAACTCCGGCGTTTCTTTCGCACAGCCGCAACTTATTATCCGTGATGCCGAAATTGAAGATATGATAAAAACCTGGTCAGAACCGGTCATTAAAGCCGCGGGATTATCGCCCAATGCCGTACATCTGATTTTAGTCCAAAGCCCGGAACTAAACGCATTTGTAGCGGGGGGACAAAATATTTTTATCTATACAGGACTCCTTCAAAAAACAGAAAATCCAGGCGAAGTTATCGGTGTTATTGCACACGAATTAGGTCATATTGCAGGAGGACATTTAGTCCGCGCAGAATATGAAACCGAACGTGCGTCATATGAAATGATTCTTGGCGCCCTTGTCGGCATTGGTGTCGGGGCAACGACGGGATCGGGCGATGCAGCTGCCGCAATTTTATCGGGCACCTCGGGCCTTGCCAAACATAATTTACTAGCCTTCAGTCGCACCCAAGAATCAGCCGCAGATCAAGCCGGCTTAAGGTTTTTACGCGAATCTGACGTAAACCCATCGGGGTTTCCCTCATTTTTAAAGAAACTGCAAGATCAAGAATTATTGCCGGCCAGCCAACAAAATGAATATGTGCGGACACACCCCCTGACCCGCGACCGGATCGCCATGATCGATTCTGATGTTATAGAATCGCCCCTACGCACCAAAGCTTGGCCTCCCGAATGGATCAAAGCGCACGCCATGATGAAAGCGAAGTTATTAGGTTTTATTACCCCACAACAAGTGCCCTGGGCATATCCCGAAAATAATTCATCAATTCCTGCAAATTATGCCCGCGCCATTGCCGCCTACCGCGCGAACCGAGTAGACGAAGCCTTAAAGCTTATTGAAAATTTAATCGCAACCGACCCGAATAATCCATACTTCTATGAACTAAAGGGACAGATGCTCTATGATTTTGGACGGGCCCACGCAGCTATTCCTCCTTATGCCCGGGCGACTGAACTCGCTCCAGATCAATCATTAATCAAATTAGGCTATGCCCAGGCACGCGCCGAAGATCCACGCGCCACACTTGCGGCAACACGCGAAACGATTGATCTTTTGAACCAAATCCGCCTGTCTGAACCCCGCAATACACGTGTTTTACGACTGCTGGCTACACTTGAAGGTCGAATAGGACATACAGGTGTTGCCCAGGCCTGGCTGGCAGAAGAAGCCTTTTTACAAGGCCGATATGATGAATCACGACGTCTCGCTCATGGCGCACGGCTCGATTTGCCAAAAGAGTCCACAATGAACCGCCAGATGCAAGACCTTTTAACCCAATTGGATCAAGTTAAGATTAAAAAGAAACGAAAATAATCGCCAACCTCTTGCTGAATGACTTAAAATCCGGCATCTTTATAATACTATTTATTTGAAAAGGATTTTTTTATGATCTCTCGTTTTTTAATTATGGCTATGGCCGTATTGATTTCGACCCCTTCTCTTGCCAATAATTTTGATTCAAAACAGCGCAAGGAAATTGAAACCATCATTCGTCAGTATATCTTGGATAACCCTAGCATTGTCTTCGAGGCCGCGGATAAACATCAAGCCAATGAAAGTAAGAAACAAGACGAAGATGCAAAAAAAGTTTTAAAAGATCGCGCGAAAGATATTTTCGAAAATAAAAATTATTCTTTTTTGGGTAATAAGTCTGCGAAAGTTACATTTACTGAATTTTTTGATTACAATTGTGGCTATTGCAAGCATGCCTATGCAGATCTCGTCAAGGCGACAACAGAAGATCCAAATATAAAAATAGTTTTAATCGATGTTCCTATTTTAGGCCCCCAATCCGTCGAGGCCGCCAAATGGGCAATTGCTGCCGGGAAAATGGGTAAATATGTTGAATACCATGGTGCCCTTATGAATTTTCAAGGCCCCAAAGATGAAGAAAATTTAAAAAAAATGGGAAAAGATTTAGGTCTTGATCCAGAAAAATTAAAAACATTAGCGGCCGATCCAAAAACACAAAAACAAATTGATGAAAATATTGAATTATTTTCCGCATTAGGATTATCGGGAACACCCGGTTTCGCGGTAAGCGACCGACTGATCCGTGGGGCGGTTGATTCTGCGGCGCTTAAGCAAATTGCCAAAGATGTATTAGAGAAAAAATAATATCACTTACGCCTATAAAAATCTCCTATTCCGAAAATACGTTAGATCCATTTATCTTTATTAAATGGGTCTAACGTTTTGGTGGCAGATATTACTTCCTATTATTTAAAGATTTTTAATGAACCATATTTTTTTCTTCATCCTTTTTATAAGTACTTCATTTCCTGCAATTGCCTGTTCAGGTATGCCCTGTTCAGACATTGAAATAGATCACGTGCGATTGGTAGCCACCGATACGGCGGTCCGGCCGACCGCGCTATTTTTTACTTTAAAAAATTACAAACAGATGAACCTTACCTTAACTGGCGTGACCACCCCGCTTTGTGGCCGCACAGAACTGCATGACCATATTCAAGACGGTGATGTGATGCGGATGCGTAAAATTGATCGTGTTAAAATACCTGCGAGGGGCGATATTGCATTTGTACCCATGGGAAAACACGTTATGTGTTTTGACCCCATTCTACCGATGGTGATTGGGGCTAAAACACCAGTGACATTTATATTTTCAGGTGACGATAAATCCGATGCCTTAACAACTGTCTTTGATGCCAAGATTATCTCGTTTAAACAGATGATGGGACCATAAAGATCGACGTTAAACGCGATATAAAAAATCAGGTGGATTATTCATCCACCTGATAAGTTTTAGGCCACACACCTCGTTATCGGGGATATCCCCCCGAAATTCTTATTTCACACGTTCTGCCGTTTGTCCGAATGCATTTTTTTTATTATCATTCGATACCTATATCTTTGCATAGTGTTGGTAAATATCCCGTTGATATTGAATATATTTTAACTTAAATTCGAAATATATTCAGACATAAGAATCGGTGTATCCTGAACAAATGACCTCTTCCTCTTTAGCCTCTTATGCGTGTTCCCCTAATCATTCATCCGGGCGGGCGATCACCGAACCCCCGGCAACAGAACGTGATTGTTACCAACGTGACCGCGACCGTATTTTACACAGCACCGCCTTTCGTCGATTGAAAGAAAAATCTCAAGTATTACTCGCCGGCGTTGGTGACCATTACCGGACACGATTGACCCATAGCCTCGAGGTTTCCCAAGTCGCTCGAACGCTCGCCCGCGCCTTGCACGTCAACGAAGATTTATGCGAAGCCATCGCGCTGGCACACGATTTGGGCCATACACCCTTTGCGCACAAAGGAGAAGATGTTTTAGCCCTGCTTATGGCTCCTTTTGGTGGGTTTGCGCATAATGATCAAACTGTAAGAATCCTCACGCATTTAGAACGCCGCTATCCCGGCTTTAACGGATTAAACCTATCTTATGAAACATTAGAAGGGTTGGTGAAACATAACGGCCCAGCCTTAAAACCAGGGAAGAATGCCACCGACCTTCCCTTTACCATTCAAAATTTATCTCAAACAATCGATTTTAAACTTGACCAACATGCAACACTCGAGGCCCAAATTGTCGATATCGCGGATGATACGGCTTATTGCAACCATGATGTCGAAGATGGCCTACGCGGTGGGTTTTTTACGCTGGATGATTTACGCACGCTTACCCTATACCGCGATGTCATTCCCCGTTTGGAACAGAACCCTGCCTTATGCGATCCCGAACTGTTAATCGCCGCGATGATCCGTGAACAAATGGGCGTCATGATTGCTGATATTTTAGCAACCACGCGCACGAATTTATCCGCCTTGAATCCTCAAACGATCGATGATATTCGCGAGGCGGGTCATCAAATTGTGCGATTTTCCGACACAATTTTTCCGAAAATAAAAGAATTACGCGAATTTTTATTCGCCCGGTTTTATGGCGCCCCACCTTTGCGTCAAATGGCGGCGCGGGCAGATATTGTCATCACAGGATTGTTTCGCACCTTTACTTCTGATCCCTCCTTAATTCCCGCCGTCTGGCGGGCAAAAATGACAGACCACACAATAACCCTGGATTCTCCACGATTGATTGCCGATTACATTGCGGGAATGACCGACGGCTATGCTGAACATGAATTCGCACGAATCGTTGAAAAAAACAATTAAAGACACTATTTATATTTCAGCGTATCGACAGGTATAATATACAATTCAAAATGCCGGAGACAAAGTAGGCTGATCAGTTGGATTTACAACCGCAGGCTCGACGATAGGTTGAGTCCCTGATACACACGGTTGATCTTGATCTTCCTCTTTCGAAACAAATTTATAAATATTATATCCATCATACAAAGAATCAAATTTGAATTCCATATTTTCCATATATTCATCAAGCGGCGTCGCAGAAGGTTCAAGTAAATTTTCTTCATCTGCAGCATAGTTATCAAGTACATAGGGAATATCGTCATCTCCGATAATAATCAGGGGGGCATGAGGTCCATTGTCTTTAGTTCCGACAACAGCAATAAATGCATCCCCTTCTTTGACGATCTTTAAATCTTTTAACAGTTCTAATTTTAAAATAGCATAATCTTCACAATCCCCCTTCAGACTATGCGCTGTTTCTGCAGGGTGGGCCCAAAGTTCTTCCATGCGTTGATGATCTGGATCCGAAGAATATTTCATTCTTTGATTAATCAGATAATCTACCAACATGGCGCTGTGTATTTTTGGATCCTCATGAAGTTGTCCTTCAAATGAGATCAGATCTTGCCGTATCTCCTTTAATAATTCTTGATAAGATTGCTGACGCTCATAAATTTTTTCTTCCCCAAAATCTTCCCTAACTTTTTCACATATAGGAGACGGAATAATATTTGATGCGCTATCACAAGGTTCTTTGTTATAAATAGTATTGAATACAATTAATTGAGCCGGCCCCGCCACTATTGTCCCGAGGCTTTCTCTTAATGCTTTAAAATCCTCCAGATCTATCGTACCATAATCATCATGATTAACCGCAAACCGAAATCGATATCCGGCAAGTGACATCGTCCGGCCCGCATTATTTTCGGCCATAAATTTTTCAGTTAATTGTGAGCCCATAATCGTATTTTACAGATAATTTGTGAATATGTTATTATATAGGTTTATAAGTCTATTTCATAAATTAACTTTAAGTATCAGCCCCTTTCTATAGCCCTTAACAACGCTATCTAGAATGTACATCTTGAAATATCCTCATATTTCAACTAGTTTGTGAGTTAACTGAATTCCCTGTATTAAGGATGTACCATGTCCAAACGCGATGAATTTGACGACCCAGAAGGGTTTCTCGGGCGATTAATTACTGTCAAATCGGGACGCGGGCCCTCTATATTTCACAACAAATCTCTCATGCTTTCGATTGCTGTATTTGGCATTGTCGTCGCTCTATCTGGCGTCATTTGGGCGTCCTACCCCTCACAAAATCCGTTAATTGGGGACGGGGCCGTGCCGGTTATTCGCGCAGATGTCGAACCCTATAAACATGTCCCCGAAGACCGCGGTGGATTATCGATTCCCCATCGTGACAGCACCGTTTTTGCCGCAATGCGCGGAGACAGTACCGGGCCAAAAGTTGAAAATCTATTAGAAACATCCTCTGACGAAAAACCTATCGACCGCGCGCAACTTTTTGCCGGCCTCAAAACGAATCTCGCAACAGCAAGCGCCGTAACGGCACAAGACGGTACGGATGATATTGCCTTGCCAGAACAACCGACACCCACCGAACCCCTAATTTCAAAAAATCAAAAACAACCGGTTCAGGTTGCCCGAATGGGGGATTATGCGCAAGATCGCCCCCTGACCGAGGCAGAACGTCGTGCCGTCGCCGCCGAACGAAACAAAGACATGCTCGCCGAACCTGCCGCTCCCTTACCCACTGCCGATGGGACGGATACAAAACAGCCCGAACAAGTCACGGCCCCCACGGATGAACCCGCTGAGAATACAGTTACAACAGGCAAGGGATTGCAAGAACATCCAAAAGCTGACATCGCGTCTAAACCAGCCAAAGATAATAAGCCAAGCAAAGATGCACCCCTAGCCATTAAAACAGGGGTTGGTGGATCCTATGTTCAGATTGCTTCTGTCCCGTCTGAAAATTTGGTCAAGTCCGAATTTAATACCGTATCGTCGAAATTACCGATGATCAAAGGTTTGCCCTACCGTGTTCAAAAGGTTGATTTAAAGACCAAAGGGATGTTTCATCGGATTCAAGTAGGTCCCATGAATATGGACGATGCAACAAAACTATGCGCATCCATCAAAGCACGAAAACCAGGTGGATGTTTGGTTGTAAAATAACAGGAAATCTTCTAAGTGTTGTTTTTCGAACGAAATACTCTATATAAATTTCATGTCTAAAAAATCAATCATACGGGACGATCTGCCCCAGATTTTGCCATTGTTTCCCTTGGCCGGTGCCTTATTATTGCCCCGTGGAGAATTACCTCTTAATATTTTTGAACCTCGTTATGTGGCTATGATGGATGCCGCACTTGCAACACCCACCCGCCTCATCGGATTAATACAACCCCGCAGTTCAGACGTCACGCCCGCTGATTTATATGCGGTGGGCTGCGCAGGTCGGATCAATAGTTTTCATGAAACAGAAGATGGGCGATATTTAATCACCCTTGAAGGCGTGTGCCGTTTTCGCTTAAAAAAAGAAACAACACAGCAATCTGGATACCGATCCGCGCTCGTCAATTATGACGAATATGATCATGATTTGGGGCCTGTTGCCCCGCCGCAAATGGATCGCGTGAAACTCTTCACGCTGCTTAAATCTTATTTCCACATCGAAGGATTAATGTGTAACTGGGAAAATATTAAAAAGGCATCGGATGATACACTGGTGACGGTGTTATCCATGGCATGTCCGTTTCAACCCGCTGAAAAACAGGCCATTCTCGAGGCCCAAAATGCGCACGCACGGGCCGATGTTTTTATGATGATGCTTGAAATGGCCGTCATTTCGGCCGAGAATGGAGATGATACACCCCAATGCCATTAGGGAAATACGATATATACATTTTAGGAGAGAACGTGACCGAGCATTCGTGGATACCCCCTCAAATCGATCCAAAATTGCTGGACGTTTTGGTATGTCCCGTAACCCGTGGAATGCTGCGTTACGATACCAACACCCAAGAATTAATTTCCGATCAAGCCGGATTGGCCTACCCCATGCGGGATGGTATTCCGATCATCGTGGCGGACCAAGCCCGAATCTTAAACGCTCATTGACTTCCTATCTCTTTACTCAACCTGTAAAAAGTCGATGTTACACATATTGTATTATGTTTATAAAGCGCTCCCCTGGCGCCCTTCCTTATCATTCAACAAAATGCCTAAAATTTGCATTTCGATGCCAAAAGTCTATAATGAGATCATTCAATAAATTCCTTCAAAATATGCTTTTATAAAAGCGAGGATCCCAATGATTTTATGGCGTAAAAAAACAAACCCTGAATCAAACGAGCAAGAAAAACGTGATGATCGCTTGATGCATCCCCAATCAGCTCCAGCGCTTGAACCCGTCATCGATGACGAGATCGATATTGATCCGCGTATGGCACACGCCTTGAACCTAACCGAAAGTGAAATTTTAGAGGACATATCCTCATTATCCTTTGATCAAACTAATACAGGCTCCCCCACAACTTTTTACGATCGCCCTTTATTTCCCTCCATCTCCCCTGTATCTAATATTCAAGACACAGACGATACAGACGGAACAGAAAACAATGGGGGTTGGCTGTCGCGCCTTGCCACGGGCCTTACCAAATCATCTTTGAAAATTGGGCATGGAATATCCGATTTAATCACGCATAAAAAATTAGATACCGCCGCCCTTGAACGATTGGAAGAAGTTTTACTCTTCGCCGATTTAGGCCCTGCAACCACCACAAAAATTATCAAAAAAATTGCGGATAAAACCCTAGATCGGGATATCACCGACCGCGAGCTCCGCCAATTACTGGCGCGTGAAATCGAGGCCATTTTGACACCTGTCGCGCACCCCCTCATCATCAAACGCCAAACATCTGGGCCCTTTGTCATTTTAATGTGCGGCGTAAATGGTGTGGGTAAAACAACGACCATCGGCAAAATGGCTAAAATTATGCACGACCAAAAACATCATTCAGTTATGATGGTCGCGGGAGATACATTCCGCGCGGCGGCTGTCGAACAATTGCAAATTTGGGGCGCACGCGCGCATACGCCCGTTATGACCCGTGATATCGGCGCAGACGCCGCGGCTCTTGCCTATGAATCATACGCACAAGCAAAACAATCAAGTACCGAAGTCATGTTGATCGATACCGCTGGCCGGTTACACAATAAAACAAATCTGATGGCTGAACTTGAAAAAATTATCCGCGTTTTGAAGAAACATGATGCCAGCCTGCCCCACGAGGTCATTTTGGTATTGGACGGCACAACAGGTCAAAATGCCTTTGCCCAGGTTGAAACATTTAAAGAAATGGTGAATGTCACCGGACTTATCATTACAAAACTGGACGGATCAGCTAAAGGCGGCGTTGTCGTCGGCCTCGCTGACCAATTCGGGCTGCCCATATATGCCGTTGGTGTTGGCGAGACAGCGGATGATTTACAACCATTCCACGCAAAAGGCTATGCACAGGCGTTGGTCGGCTTATAACAACCCAGGCCCTATCCTCAATAATTCAAATTATTTTTTGGTAATACTTTCGAAACTACTCTCCTGCTAGGCTTTAACCATTATGGTTGATTCCCCTCCCCTTTCTCCTGACATGGCTCCCTTGGAACGATGGGGCCAACCCCAACTGGACGGCCTGGTCGCTCTGCATGAACGATTCCTGCAAGGCCGCATTGGCGGACGTCGTGCGACGATCAAACGGATTGATTTAAGCGGACTTACGCTCGCCGGCCGGCAATTGCGCCAATCTGATTTTTCCGGATGTATCATGCGTAATATGGACCTATCCAAAACAAATTTCCAAGAAGCCTCCCTCTATGCCTGCGACCTATCCCATGCCAATTTAAATGATGCTAAATTTATCCGTGCCGATTTACGCGGCGCCCAAATTGAATCGGCTAATTTGATCGGCACCGACCTTGAAAAGGCAGATTTGCGCATGGGGGCAATGAGTGTCATGGGCCAAACAACCCACGTCGTTCCAAATGCAGTTAATTTTCGGGGCGCTAATCTAACCGGCGCTCGCCTCAGTGGTGTCATGGGGGCAAATGTCAATTTCGCAGATGCCATTATGAATCAAGTTGATATGAAAAATGCTGATTTTCGGGGAGCTAATTTTGTCGGTGCCGATATGACGGGCGCGCGCGTGGCCGGCGCACTCCTTGCAGGGGCCAGTTTATTGAAAACCATTCTAACTGGCGTGACCCTGTCCGATATTCGAGATAATATTAATATCGATACGGCGATTACCGATGAGAATGTTGGATTCTCAATTTCGACACTGACTGAACCTCTGCCAAAACTAATCGAAGACCATCGGTTATGGGTCGAAACTTCTGGAAAAAATGGTCGCCAACTGGATCTATCGGGATATGATTTACGTGATCTTGTTTCTTTAAAACGCGAAAAATTAACCGCCATCAAGGCCGTGGGGGCAAAATTTTTTGGTATGAATTTATTTTCAATCGAACTTCAAAATGCCACGCTTGATGGTTCTGATTTTAGAAACTGCGATATGGAAGGGGCTGATTTACGCGCGAGTACCTTTAAAGGAGCCAATCTAAATCATACCCGATTAAAAGGTGCCAATATGGCGCCGTTGATGTTCGGATCGGGAAGTAATGGACGGTTCGCCCCTTGCGATTTTTCAAAGGCCGAACTGCGTTATGCTGACCTAACCGATGCCGTTTTAAAAAATGGATCATTTCAAGGAACAGACCTTTCTTATGCCAATTTAACAAACGCCGATCTCCGCGAAGCCGATTTTACAGGGGCTAATTTAACGGGAGCAATCCTTGAAAATGCCAATACAACCGGCGCAATGATGCCTGAAAATGGTACAGGACGGGCGTTTTCAATTGAATCCGTGAAACAGGATAATACATAATATTGTATATACCTCCCTGCGACAAAAGGGAACGGATAAATTGGAAAATGTCCTTGCGTTATACCTTTAAATCGCTCATAAAACACTCACACGTTGGGGACTGTCCTTAGGGTGTGTTCTCAAAATCCGCTTATCGTTGTTGCAAATGACTTTTTTGCATTAGAAAAGCGATTTTGAAAACACATTCTAAACTGTTCAAAACACCATTATTATTAACTCTGAAAGGGCGTTCAAAATGAACAAAACTGTTGTAACGGCATTTGCTGCCGCTGTCATCGTAGCGGTTGCTGCGTTTGCTTATCAATCATATACAGGAACTGAGCAAGCTGCTGCTCCTGCTGCTGAAAATGCACAAGCCGAAAATATGAACGGCATTTCAACATCTGCTGGCGACGCTGCTGCTAAACCCGCAGAAGCCGCTGTCGAAGCCGTTGACGCTGCTGCCAAAGAAGGCGCTGCTGCCGTTGAAGACGCTGCAACAGAAGGTGCTGATGCCGTTAAAGATGCCGCTGCAACTGCCACTGACGCTGTTAAAGATGCTGCTGCAGACGCTGCAGAAGCCGTTGCACCTGTCGAAGGTGAAGACGCTGCTGCCCCTGTCGAAGGTGAAAAAGCCGCTCATTAATCCCTTGAAAAATGGGGATGTCCTATCCCCTTGCTTCATCCACAACCCCGGTCCGATTTTTCGGCACCGGGGTTGTTTTTTGCCTAAAAATGTTGGCATATAGAACCAGTTTACTTAAAAAAATAAAAGGACCAGACCCATGACCGCGACCGCGCAACGTTCATTTGAACAATCAACCCCCACCGGCACCATTGATGTCAAAATCAAAGTTCTGGCCCATGGTGAAGGGTTACCGTTACCCAATTACAATACCGAACACGCCGCCGCCATTGATATTATGGCCGCAGTTCCAGCAGACGCGCCCTTTACCTTAGCCCCCAATGCCTTTGCATCAATCCCCACTGGTATTTCATTTGCAATTCCTGAAGGATACGAAATGCAGGTACGTGGTCGATCGGGGCTTGCCGCCCGCCAAGGGATCAGTGTGACACATGGCACGGGTACAATTGATGCTGATTATCGAGGTGAATTATATGTGTTGTTGGTTAATCATGGCACGCAACCACTTATCATCGAACGCGGGATGCGAATTGCACAGGCGGTGGTCACCCCCGTACCCCGCATTGTGTGGCAACAGGTTGATGAGTTACCGCCAAGCACCCGCGGGACGGGCGGCCTGGGGTCAACGGGAAAATAAAAATAAAAACGCTTAAGAATAGAAAGCTTATTCCATGAAATTCACGCTGTCTTGGTTAAAAGAACATCTGGACACAACGCAAAGTCTAACCGAACTAACGGATGGATTAACCCAGTTGGGATTAGAAGTCGAAGGAATTGAAGACAAAACCGCAACTTTTGCGCCCTTCAAGGTTGCGTATGTGAAAGAAGCGCGTCAACACCCGAACGCCGATCGTCTGCGCGTATTGATGGTCGATACAATCGACCACGGTACGTTACAGGTCGTCTGCGGTGCCCCCAATGCGCGTACCGGCATGAAAGGCATTTTTGCCCCAGATGGATCCGTGGTGCCGGGATCTGGCATAACACTTAAAAAGGGAATAATCCGCGGCGAGGCCAGTAACGGTATGATGGTTTCCGAACATGAAATGGGTTTATCCGATAATCATGATGGCATTATCGAAGTCGCTGACACGTGGCCCGTGGGCACACCCTTTGCCGAACTTTACGGCCTCAATGACCCCGTCATCGAAATTAAACTGACCCCCAACCGCGCAGATTGTGCTGGAATATACGGTATTGCACGTGATTTGGCCGCTGCCGGGTACGGAACATTAAAACCCTTACATCAAAAAAATATATCCGGCAAAGGCCCGTCCCCCATCAATGTTTCGCTGAAATTTGACGGAACCACCACCGATGCCTGTCCGCTATTTTTGGGATGTTATATTTCAGGCGTCAAAAATGGCCCCTCTCCAGACTGGCTCCAACGTAAATTGAAATCCGTGGGCTTGCGTCCCATATCTACCTTGGTTGATATTACGAATTTAATGACCATCGATTTAAATCGCCCGTTACATGTCTTTGATGCCGATAAAATCAAAGGAAATATCCATGTGCGATTGGCTAAAAACGGTGAAACACTCGCGGCCCTGAATGACAAAACATACACCCTGACCGATACAATGACCGTCGTGTGTGATGACAGCGGTGTATTAGGATTAGGGGGGATCATCGGCGGTACCTCAACCGGATGCACCAACGATACCGTTAATGTTTTTGTCGAGGCTGCCTATTTTGATCCCCTTCGTACCGCACGCACGGGTCGAGCATTACAAATTGAATCAGACGCACGATACCGATTTGAACGCGGCATCGACCCCGCCTTTACCTCAACGGGATTAAATATCGCCATACAATACATCCTCGATTTATGCGGAGGAGCTGCATCAAACATTATCACGGAGGGTTCTGGCTCGGCATGGCAACGTATCATCTCCTTTCGTCCTGCACGCGTATCGTCGTTGGGGGGGATTGATATACCTCCACCCCACCAACAACACATTTTAAGGACCCTCGGGTTTACGGTTCAAACAACAACCCGCGACACCTGGGACATCACGCCCCCCTCCTGGCGCGGTGATATTGAGGGCGAAGCCGATTTGGTCGAAGAAATCACACGTGTCCATGGATTTGATAAAATACCCCCCGTGTCTGTGATGGCAGACGGTATCGCTGTACACGCAGCCGAAACACAAAACGGTGCTGCGCGACGCAAGGCCCGCGTGGCCTGCACAACCCGCGGCCTCAATGAATGCGTCACCTATTCATTCATGTCCTCGAAGCATGCTGAATTGTTTGGTGCAAATGATCACCAATCAGCCATGCAACTGCGTATTGCGAACCCCATCAATGCCGATTGGGACCAAATGCGCCCCACCCCCTTACCTAATTTACTCTTGGCCGCGCAACGCAACGCCGACCGCGGGTTTGGTGATGTGGCGTTATTCGAAGTTGGCCCCGCCTTTCAAACACAAAAAGTGAATGGTGGCCCAACGATTGCGGCTGGTATTCGCCATATGCATGCGGGCGCCAAACATTGGGCCGTCACCAATAACGACCGCGCGGTTGATATTTATGACGCCAAAAGTGATGCGTTTTCGGTATTATCTGCCGTCGCCGGCATGGATGAAACCCGCGTAACCATCACGCATGAGGCCCCGTCGTGGTATCACCCCGGACGATCCGGTGCGATTAAACAGGGGAACGTAACGCTGGGGTATTTCGGCGAATTACACCCGCATGTTTTAGAACAACTCGATGTCCGTGGCCCCGCCGTCGGGTTCGAAATATTCTTAAATAATATTCCCGCGCAAAAGAAAAAAGGACCCGCACGTGGCGCATTGGTGTTGTCCCCGTTCATGCCTGTTACGCGTGATTTTGCATTTGTGGTCGCGGCCAATGTTGACGCCGAACTGGTATGTCGCACGATCCGTCTGGTCGACCGCGTCTTGATCACCGATGTGCGCGTGTTTGACGTGTATGCTGGCAAGGGGATTGAACCCGGGCATAAATCATTGGCCATCGCGGTGACACTCCAACCACGCGAGACCACGTTGACCGACGCACAAATTGACGAGATATCCAAAAAAATCATCGACGCCGTCGCCCAAAAAACAGGCGGGGTATTGCGGGGATAAAAAATAATCCTCCCCCTTTCAGGGGGAGGACTTCTCCTCCGCCACAACATCCTTCCGGCTCAACTTCCCAATCAACGTCTTGGGCAATGGACGATCCCGAAATTCAAATTCGCGTGGCATTTCCATGGGCGAGAGTTGATCGCGTAAGAACCCCTTCATGATTTCGCCCGTCATCTCGCGTCCAGATTTCAAATAAATCCATGCCTTCACCCGCTCGCCGCGTTCAACGTCCGGCAATCCGGCCACAATACATTCGGTGACATCGGGATGGCGATAAATCGCCTCTTCGACGTTACGCGGATAGACATTATATCCATTCGTGATGATCATATCTTTCAACCGGTCCACGATAAAGGTATATCCATCCGGATCCACATATCCAATATCCCCCGTATACAACCGACCATTACGGATCATTTTGGTGGTGGCATCTGGGTTATTCCAATACCCCTTCATCACTTGGGGTCCGACAATACAAATTTCACCTTTTTGTCCCCATGGCAACGGATCTCCATCGGGGTCATTTGGATCAATAATCTCAACAATCGTCGCCGGTAATGGCAGGCCGATCGATCCTGGTTTATTCACACCCTTTAAAGGATTCACGTGGGTCACAGGCGATGTCTCGGTCAAGCCGTACCCTTCGACCAGCACACACCCTGTGTTTTTTTCAAACGCCCGTTTTACTTCGATCGGTAAGGGCGCACCACCCGAAATGCAATGACGCAACGAGGTCAAATTATATTTTTTTAAATCGGCATGCGCATTAATCGCCCCAAAAATAGCCGGCACGGCCGGAAATAACGTCGGTTTTTTCTGATCGATAATTTTCATGGTATCGTCCAAATCAAATCGCGGCAGGGCAATAATCTCAAGGCCTTTTAACACGGATAAATTCATCACGGCCGTCATCGCAAATACGTGAAAAAATGGGATAACACCCAACATTTTTTCGGCACCGTCCATGCAATCCACAAACCACATCCCACATTGATGCGTATTTGCGACAATATTGGCATGCGTCAACATTGCGCCTTTTGGAACACCCGTCGTTCCTCCCGTATATTGCAACAAAACAACATCATTCACAGGGTCAATCTCAACCGGCGTCACATATCGATTATTCTCCATGACACCAGAGAGTTTTAAAATATCCGACGTATACGACACGGTCGCAATATCTTTGCCCCGAAACATTTGAAACAGCCAATTTTTGGGAAACGGCAACATATCGGCAAAATGTGCTACCATCACGCGTTTCAATTGTGTTTCGGGCATCACGCGTACCAATTTATCATACAAAACTTTTAGGTCCGCCGTGATCATCAATGACACACCGCTGTCTTTGATTTGATGCGCGAGTTCCCGTTCAGCATACAATGGATTAAAATTAACAATGATCGCGCCGATCCGCGCAATGGCATAGTACGCCACAAGATACATTGGACAGTTCGGCAGTAAAATTCCGATCCGGTCGCCTTTTTTATATCCCTGTGCCTGAAGTCCCGCGGCCAGATGATCCACCATCTTGCCAATATCTTTCCACGTTAAATGCGCGCCAAAGAAATCAAATGCCGGACGGGGTCCAAATCGTTCCCGCGTACGCGCCAACATGTCATACAACGGCATCACCGGGGGCGTTTTATGCCAGTCCACATCACGCGGATAATGATTCAGCCATGGATATTCAGGGTTGGTCATAAATTTTTCTGGGTCGATTGAGTCGCAATAAATCGTTCATCCCCAGAATACAGGGTTAATCGTTATCAAAACGTAACGAAACCAAAGGATTAGACAGATTATCGTTGTTGCGGTGCGGGAAAAAGATTACAGACGGTCCCGTTGCGCAGCGCGCTGCTGGATCTGCAAGATCATTTGATCGTGGGACATCGAACGCACACGAACGGGAACCCGACGCCGGATGATTGGGGACAGGATTTTATGCATAATATCGATCAATGTTTGAATGGTCATGAAATACCCCTCTTCTTTCAGGACACCATAGTTTAGGGGCGGATTTCAACAAAATTGTACCCCGCACCCCGAAAAACGTTATAAAATTACCGAAAAATCGATTTATTATCCCAGTGTAAACCCGCCGTTCAGGCGAGAACCGCCATCCAAAACCACTCTTCCGGGCTGTACCACCGGTTCTGCGACGGGGCTTTTTGTTCCAAAGTGAACAGGATTATTTTCTAAATCAAAGACATGTCCATCTGCATCAACAAAAACAATTTTATCAGGATCGATCCCCGCTATTGTTAAAGCCTTCAAGGCATGTCCCTCACAGGCACCTTTGGCGACACGGGCGGACATTTCTAAACTTAACCCATTCTCTCTTAAAGCAGCAGCAAAGCCTCCCTCAATGATTGTTTGGTAAGCTTTAACAAGTGTTGTTTGTTCCATGATCCGTAATCTCCTTTTATAATTATGAAAATTTTATACCACAGCCGCGTGCGCGGTGCAAATTTCTTCTTCTGTAAAATCAAAAACGTTATAAAATTGCGCCGTTAACGCCTGGTCCAAATCTGCCATGCTCGCCGCCACTCCCAATTTTTCAAACGAGGTGACCCCATATTCCGTAATGCCACATGGAATAATGCCATCAAAATGCGTCAAATCCGGATTAACGTTGATCGAAATCCCATGGAACGCCACGCCGCGCCGGACCCGAATCCCCAAGGCGGCAATTTTCGCCTCGACCTCCGTATTCGGATCAACAACCCAAATTCCAATCCGACCCTCACGACGTTCACCTTTAATATCAAAGGTTTGTAAGCTATTAATAATCCATTGCTCAAGGTCGCACACAAACCGCCTCAGATCAATTTCTGGGTACAGCCGCCGTAATTTCAACATCACATACGCCACACGCTGACCTGGCCCATGATATGTATATTTCCCACCTCGCCCGGTTTCGTAAATGGGGATAGTGTCATCCCGGCGAAGACTAAAATCTCGTGACCGTTGACGCCCATAACTTGCCGGGGCCCCGGCCTGCGCCGGGGCGACAGTCCCCACTTTTGCCCGTAACCCCTCTGGCGTTGAGCTGGTCCCGGCGGTATAGATCGGTGGGTGTTCCAATAACCAGACACGTTCGGACCCAACACCATCGGCAATCGCCGCCACTTGCGCCTCCATCGCGGCCATTGCCACCGGATATTCCACACATTCTTCTGATGTTAAAAATGTAACCATCCAGCCAAACCTTATAAAATTTCAAAATACAATCAAAGACATAATTTTATTTCACTATAAAAACAATCTTTCTGGATAGTCAATTAAAGAATAGAAGAAATAACAAAGTAATTCCCCTATCCGGTGGCAGATCTCCCCTAGACCTAAAAAACGCAACAATATTACCGCATTTATTCCTTGACTATATTCCTGTGTTTAGG
>CAZLPZ010000018.1:0-33155 GCA_964561535.1 uncultured Pseudobdellovibrionaceae bacterium
AGAGGGGAATCTCTCATCCTTCTTGTCCAGATTTATACGGCACCATAAAAATTGAGAATGAAATTTAAAAAATTGAAGCGAATGGGTATAAAACACAAATATACATAAAATAACATATAAAACATGTTATTTTTACATGGTTTACATCGATCCGTTCAAAAAAAGGATGCCCCCACATTTATGGGTCTGTCGATATAAGATATAGCGCCTGTCAAAAAAATATCGTTGTTTCCCCAGACTTTCAAGACAAGCCCTTAAAACAAACCTTAAGGTGTCTTTTCGATCAGTTTCTCAAGCGTATCACGGGATGCCGGATCATATCCTTCGGGCTTTGGTGATGATACGGCTGAAGATGATGGAGGGGTCATTGTGGGTTTCGAATGAATTGTATTAATTTGATCCAAGACTCCCCCAACAATTTTTGACGTGGGGTCTTGATCGTCCTTATCTTTTTTATCGGCCGTCCCCTCGCTTGAAGATAAGAAAGAGACCGGCATAAACCGCTCAATCATATTTGATACAGCGACAATCACAACATGAGTTTTTGATTCCTTAAACCATATATCTTTTGTTTTATCATCCATGACGACATGAATCGGCAAATAGAAAATGCCCAGAATCAATAAACCACGCGCTAATCCAAAAACAACCCCTAATGTACGGTCAACCGCCCCCAGACCCAGCGCTCGAACTTGTTCCGCAATCAGATAAGAAATAAACGACAAAACTCCAAAAACAATTATAAAAACAACACCGTAGGATAATAATGTCGCAATCAGCGACATCGGGATTGCATCAAATAATTTCGTTGCGGGCGCCCCTTGCTCAATGCCTAACCATCCTTCCATCAACGGGCGGACATCATCCCCAAAGGCGAGTGCCGCAAACACCCCACCAATGGCGCCAAAAATAGTTAAGATTTCACGGATAAACCCCCGCCAAAAGGCGTGCAGGGCCGAAACCAAAAGAACCGCAAGAACAATAATGTCAAAAATCATACCGAATTATACAAAAATTGGCCCAAAAGGGAAAGGCCCGAAACGCGGGAAATTGCCAAATTTAAGGAATCTCTATCTATACGGGATAAAATAGGATTTTAAAGTTGACATAGTATATGGTTTTTGTTATAAAATAAGCCCCAGGACGATAAATCCGATATAAAGGATTGTTATTATGGGAACCAATCAACGCGACTTCGCTCAAGCTTCTCCTCCTGCTTGCATTTCTGAAAATCCACGCCCACTTTCGTCGGCCTCAGACTTTCCTGATCTTTACAATCACATGCTGGCTCACCCTGATGCATTTTATATTCTGAACAAGGGGTTTCAAGATTATAATATTAGCACAAGATTTTGGGAGGCCCGTAAATTTGTAGTTAATGTTGAAGGAAAGACCAGTAGAGAAAAAGAAGAACTTTTAAATGGTTTTAGAAATTTTATTATACAAGAAAGAGATCTTTTCTTTGATCCAAAGAAAATTTCTATAGTTTCATCACAAAGGGAAATTCCAAGACCTTTATTTATGCCAACGACAACACAAGAACAACAACCTCCTCAACCCTTGGGAGACTTATATTTAAACTTTCTGCTAAATTAATAGAGCCTCTTTCTTTTAAGCTATCCAACTTCTACAATGGGCCAAAAGCAAAATCTTATAGATCATGGCCAAAGACAACACAAATAACCCCGATGATGACGGCACGCCCGCTTTAAAAGAGGCCGAGGCGAAAGAAGGCGCGCTTGCATCTTATTTCACCAGTTTAAAGCTTGGATATAATATTTTAAGCGCATCCCTCAAATCTCGGGATGCCGACCGATCATCTACACAATCGAAACGCCCCATGAAAGATACGCCCGTGGACCAATTATCCGCTGGATCCGGCACGGATCCGGCGCTGTCCAGATATAGCCGACATGACCAGACGACAACAAAAAACGATGATGATTCTGGTTCTACAGAGGGCGACAGCACGGGGGACGCCACTGGGTCAGGAGACACCGGATCGGCCGGGTCATCCTCAGCTGGGGATACAGGGGGGGGCCCGAATATCGCGCCGGCGCCCGATTCGGGATATGTCTCCTTCGCCGATACGGCCACCGTCACGCAACAAGATGCCAAAGCAACCGCAAAAACAAAAACAATCGACTCCACTGCAGAACAGGCCGAAAAATCAGAAATGAAACAAACGGCAAAAGATCAAAATACAAAGGGGCCAACGGGAACGGCGCCTGCTCAAACCGGGCCGGGAGGCAAGGGTGCAGGCACAGGGGCGGGCGCAGGCCCAGGATCCGGCGGTAAAGGCGGCGGCGCCCCCAGTGTAGGGTTGTAGCAAGCACAGTCATTATCCCCGCGCCCTTATCGTCATCCCCGCGAAGGCGGAAATCTGGCAAAAAATAAAGGCAGCAGCAAAGCAGCTGACCTTTTATGGACTGGATCCCCACCTTCGCGGGGATGACGTGATGTTAATTCCGCAACGGCTTACCTGTTGACAACATATGATCAATGCGTTTGATCGTGCGTTCATCACGCGCCAATTTGCCGAATTCATCACGTTCTAATTTCAACAAATCATCTTCTTTTAACGGGATGGTTTGATCAGCCTTGGCCCCGCCGGATAACACACGGGCAAGCGCGGCCGATACCACCACATCATACGGCGTGGCTTTCCCCGATTTTTTCAAATCGGCAACGGCCATATCTAATGCCAATGCGCCGGTGGGTCCCGGCAACCGAATGTCGTCGACCGGTGTGGGGGCCACATAATTTTGGGCGAGTGTTAGCGCGCGTTGTTTCGCGTCATACAACAATCGATCACGGTTCATGGTGATGCCATCAGTCGCGCGGAAATACCCGATGTCTTTGGCATCCATCGCCGATTTCGCAACCTTGGCCGTGCCCACAATTTCAAACACACGACGTACCGCCCCCATCGGCGTATTTGCAGGTGACATCCATAATTTTTCAGATCCAATTCTTTCTAAACTTTTTTTATAGGCGGCGCGTTCGTCATGCAATGCACGTAAAATCATTTCCTTGCATCCACCCCACCCGGGGACAAACCCTACGCCGACTTCGACCAAGCCCGTATATGTTTCAGCATGAGCTTGAACATGATCACAGTGCAACAAAATTTCACACCCACCCCCAAGGGCCAAGCCCGACGGCGCGCCCACCACGGGGAATGGCGCAAATTTCAATGCCTTGTAAGCGCGTTGCCCACCCGCCACCATTTCATCAATTTGGGGCCACAAAGCAATATTCATGGCGAACAAGGCCAATCCCAAATTCGCGCCGGCCGAAAAATTATCGCCTTCATTATACACAACCAATGCCTTATACGGTCCGGTTTTACCGTCGCCAATTAATTTGATCGCTGCACCGATCGCCTCAAATACCGTATCATCAATGGCATTCATTTTACCGGTAAATTCCAAACACAGCACGCCGTCACCAATATCCCACACGCAGGCCGATACTCCCTTGTGCAGCGGTTTGCTCGCTCGTTTAATATCGCGCAGAAGCAATACACCGTCTGCTCGCGTGACCGCGTGATATATTCCATCGGTTCCAAAATAGTCGAGTTGCCCATTGGTGGTGCGATAGAATGTACCGTCACCAACCTGTTCCAATAACAGCGGCACCGTGTGTCTGGCCGCGCGCAGTTCATCCGCGAACCATTTGGGCCCCAACTGGTCGATCATTTCAAACGGACCGAATTTCCAATTATACCCCAACCGCATCGCTTCATCGACATCGGCCACATTGCCCGCAATTTCGGGAACGAGGGACGCGGCATAGGCCAGGGTTTGGAACAGAACGGAGCGGGCGTATTTTCCACCGGCGTCCGGCGTATCGATTACGGCGCGAAGGCCCTTTTTACCGGCCTCAAATGAGGCGAGTTTGACTTTCTCTTGGGGTCGATAATCGGTATCTGCATTGAACCCATCGGCACGTAATTTAACGGCCTCTTTCACTTTACCGCCACCGGCGGTGTTCAATCGATAAAACCCGCCCTTACCTTTGCGGCCGGTATACCCGGCGGCAATCATGTCGCGCACAAACGCGAAATCTTGATAAATTTTTCGATACTGATCATCGGGCGAAAGCGTTGACAATAAAGATGCCGAGAGTTTCGGCATTAAATCAATACCCACCAAATCGATCAATCCAAACACCCCCGTCTTCGGGATGCCTACGGGTTTACTCATGACGCCATCAGCAATTTCGATCGAAATATTTTGTTTGACCGCTTCGTTCACGCCGCATTGCAACCAAAATGTGCCGATACGGTTCGCGATGAATCCCGGCGTGTCGTTACATTGCACAACGCCCTTACCCAATGTCACATCACAAAACGCGCGTACGGCGGTCACCGCATCGGGGCGTGTTTTGTTGCCCACAATCAATTCCAACAATCGCATATAGCGTGGGGGATTAAAAAAGTGCGTGATCATAAAATCGCGTGCGAAACTGTCTGGCATGCCGTCAATTAATTTATGAAGCGGAATGGTCGATGTATTCGATGTCACAATCGACCCTTTTTTCCGGACCGCATCAATTTTTTGGTACGTGGCGTGTTTAACGGCCAGATCCTCGAGCACCACTTCGATAATCAAATCACAATCCGACAGTTGGCTGATATCATCTTCCAAATTTCCGGGCGTGATCAGTTTGGCAACCTTTGGGTGCATGAACGGCGCCGGGTCGGTTTTGAGCATTTTGTCGATGGCGTTTTTCGCAATGATACTACGGTCCGTGATAGGTCCGTCGCCGTCGCGTGGTTTTGGCACAATGTCCAACAACACAACCGGGAACCCCGCATTTGCAATTTGCGCGGCAATCCCCGACCCCATGACCCCAGCCCCCAGCACAGCGATTTTTTTGAATTCCATTTTATGATCACCTGATTCAGAAGAAGGACTTGAAAATAATTTTTTGATCCAAGACAACATTACTAATTTCCTTGATATATATTTTTAAGCCATATTTGTTTGACGGCACGTAATGATAATGTTGACATTAAATAGCCCCCGACTGGAATTAAGGCATTCAACGCTGCATTATTAATACCGATTGATGTCATGTATATAAAGGCCACGACATAAGTAAGCCCTGCAATACATATCCGGCGTGTGTTTGAGGTTTCCCATGCTTTATCGGCCTCGACCCGAACGTTACGTATTTCTATCGCTTCGAGTGTATTCATTACACCCGCTCCAGCACCGTCGCCACACCTTGCCCGCCGCCGATACACATGGTGGCGAGGCCGTATTTTTTGCCTTCGCGTTGTAACAACGTCGCCAATTTGCCGGTGATCCGCGCGCCCGATGCCCCGAGCGGGTGCCCCAACGCAATTGCGCCGCCGTCGATATTCGTGCGGTCAGTTTTAAGCCCAAGTTCTTTGATCACCGCCAAGGATTGTGCCCCGAAGGCTTCGTTCAGTTCAATCAAATCGATTTGATCCAATGTTAACCCGGCACGCGCCAATGCTTTTTTCGTGGCCGGAACCGGGCCAATGCCCATGATGTCTGCGCCGCACCCGGCAGCGGCAAATGACACGATGCGCGCCAAAATCGGCAATCCATTTTTGCGCGCGTATTCTTCCGATGTCACCAAAACGGCCGATGCGCCATCGGTCAAGGGACTGGCCGTCCCTGCCGTCACGGTTCCTTTTTCATCAAACGCTGTTTTAAGGCCGGCGAGGGTTTCGAGTGTCGTTTCCGGACGAATACACCCGTCTTCCGCAACGCCCGATACGGGCACGATTTCGGCCGTGAATTTCCCGCCCGCCCGCGCTGCACTCGCCCGTTGCTGGGACGTTAACGCGAATGCTTCTTGTTCGCCCCGCGAAATATTATATTTTTTAGCCAAATTTTCGGCCGTTTCGCCCATGCCCATATACGCCGCCGGGTATTTCGCAAATAACGCGGGATTGGGCATCGGGTTAAACCCGCCCATGGGAATGCGCGACATGCTTTCGCAACCGGCCGCAATATAGACATCACCGGCGCCTGCCATAATATATGCGGCCGCCTGGTGAATCGTGGTCATTGATGACCCACAAAAACGATTTAATGTTGCACCCGCCACCGTAATGGGCAAATCAGCCAAGTTCGCGACAATACGCGCCAGGTTAAACCCCTGTTCGGCTTCCGGGAATGCACAGCCCATCAATAAATCTTCGATGTCATCAACCCGAACGCCGGTTTCTTTCACCAATGCCGCAACGACCGCCGCCGCCAAATCATCGGGCCGGGTTTTCGCGAGTGCGCCTTTCGAGGCAAAGGTAAATGGGGAGCGTTTATACGCACAGATGACGGCAATATGGGGCATGTTTTATGATTCTCCTGTTCTGCTTGCCTATCTTACACTCCAAAAAGATAAGAGAATTTTAAGATTTCCTGCATTGCCGAAGGATTAGAAATGTCATAATATTTATAAATTTCCCTTGACTTACGCCTCAAAAAACGGCACCTACTCGGACAGTTATATTCTAGCATCAAGGAAAACTCACATGGTTGTCGCCACAACGGATAAACGCGGTATGAAACGCATCTGTATGAATTGCAGCACGCGGTTTTATGACTTTAATAAACGCCCCATCATCTGCCCCCACTGTGAAACAGAATTTACGGGCGAAATTAAAGTTAAGGCCCGGCGTGCGCGCGTTGCGAACGATGAAGAAGATGACGTCATCATTGCCAAATTACCGGATGATGATTTAGAAGCAGATATCGTCGCCGATGTCCCAGATGCAGAAGAAGTTGTTGATGATGAAACCGTTAGCCTAGAAGAAGTTAACGATGGCGATGATGACGTCGATGAAGATGATGAAACCCTCGATGCCGATCTTGATCTTGATGATGATGAGGACGACGACGATGATGATGATGTCATTGAAGAGGAAGAAGAAGCCCCTTAATCTTTTTTACTCTAAATGACTCATACCCCTTCTTTATTTCAAATTTCCTACGAAGTTCCGGGAGATATTTCTTCCTCTATCTTTGATTTTTGGATGAATCTTGTTTTTGAACATCAAACATCTTCATCGGTCGCACGCGTTGGCGACACAGATACAGGTCCTTGGGCGTTTTTGTGGTTTTTAGAAACAAATACCCCCCCGGTTCTTAACAACTTGCAGGATCATGTCAAAGAGGAATACACGCAGAACCCATCAACTTTTGCGATAGATTTTAATGACATTGATTTTATCATCACCCCTGTTGCTCATAAAAACTGGCTTGCAGAATGTTACCAGACGTTTCCACCATTTACAGTCGGATCTTTTTTCGTGCGTGGATCACATGACCGTGCCGTGCCCGTACCAAAAGATAAAATTGGATTAATTATTGATGCAGTAACTGCATTTGGATCAGGAGAACATTCTACAACACGTGGATGCTTAACATCTCTGCTGACCCTGAATGAAAACGGCTTAACCCCAGCACGTATTTTAGATTTAGGAACTGGATCTGGCATTTTGGCGATTGCCGCGCGAAAATTATGGAGGGACGCCATAATTTTAGCTGTTGATAATGATCCTGAATCAATTAAAATTGCCACTGAATATGCGGCACTTAATGAATCCCAAATGATTGTAGAGCTTGGTGATACGCCAACCGCACCTCATGTTGCAATACACGGACCATTTGATTTGATTATTGCAAATATTTTAGCCGGCCCGTTATGCGAATTAGCGCCGGCAATTACATCATCATTAACCCAAAAAGGTACGTTGATTTTATCAGGATTACTCGATTCCCAAATTAATGATGTCGCGGCATCATATAGGCCATTTGGATGGATTATTCGTGATCAAATCGTTGCAACAGATAATTGGGCTGTATTAACATTAGCTAAACAATAAAATTACCAATTTTCCTTTAACCACATTTTTAACCGCTCGGTCAGAGACATTGCATTCGCCTCAGCTTCTATGAGACGTGGCATTTCATGTGTGCGCGTGGTGGCATATGAAAGTAATCCAGCGGTGGTTGCGAATGCCGGACCAGATACGGCTTCTGCTAAACCCCCAACCCGAATAGGTCGCCCAATTCGAACCTGTTTGTTTAAAATTAATTGTGTAAGTTCACGTAAAGCCGGCAATTGACACGCCCCACCCGTCAAGACAACACGTCGCCCAATCAAAGGCCCCAGCCCCGAATCATTCATTTTTGCGCGTACAAGTTCCAGCGTTTCTTCCAACCGTGGCTGAATAATCCCAACCAGCAGCGACCTCGGGACATGATTTGGACTCGATTGATCATCTTCCTCTCCCAATGGAGGCACATCGATTAATTCATGATCATCACTCGCCGTTGCCATCGCACTGCCATACAATGTCTTAATGCGTTCAGCAGCCGTAAAAGACGTTGTAAGACCTCGTGCAATATCATTTGTCACATGACCGCCACCTACCGGAACCGCATCGGCATATTGGAGCGCGCCGCCCTGAAACACCGCAAACGATGTGACACCGCCGCCCATATCAATGACCGTTGCCCCCAAATCCATTTCATCATCCACCAAAGACGATAACCCCGCCGCATAGGCCGACAAACAAATTGAATGCACATCCAAATATGAGCGTTCAACACAACTCGATAGGTTTTTTAACGCGCTCGCGGCTCCCGTCACCAAATGGGTATTCACCCGCAAATCCTGTCCATACATCCCCCGTGGATCACGAATACCTTCATGACCATCAATGGCATAACGCGTCGGAATTGTGTGAATAAGTTCGGTATCCGGTTTCAACGCAAAATCTTGAGCCTTTTGTAAAGCCCGGCTTATATCGCTTCCCGTAATTTCATGGCCTGAAATTTGAATATCAACTTGAACCCGATGAGAAGATGAATGTACCCCTGGTAAATTTACAATGACATCCCGCAAGGGGAACCCATGAATGACATCCGCGGCCATATTTTCGGCAGCATGTACGGCCGCACGAATGGCACCTTCCGCCGCTTCAGCATCAATAATCGTCCCACATTTAATGCCCCGCGACGCCTGATGCCCAATGCCAATCATATTCACATGGCCATTTTCATCTGTGATTTGACCAATAAAGCAGGCAATCTTAGAACTGCCCAAATCGAGAGCCGCAAGCAACGCACCTTTTTGTTTTTGTTTTTGTTTTGCCATCAATTGTACAAGGAAAAGGAAAAGCGTCGAATCAGACCATTTGATTGATCTATCCTAATACGAACCCCTTCCTCCCGTCGAGAGGGCGGGTAAAAATATTCCAAAAGGCTTTTTATTATTAAAACCACAGCAAATGAATAGGAATATCTATTTTGACCTATACCCTAGTAGGTATAATGGTCCCGGGGGTCCGTTCCGATAGGATAAGTAATCTCCAATGTCGGGAGAAGTTGCCCCCGTACCGCCAGTAAACGATAAGCCGTGAATAATTCAATATATTCAGCATTAATCATATTACTGCGCGATACAAAATTTTCATTTTGAGCATCCAGAACATCCAGCAACGTTCGGCGGTCCAAATTAAATTGGTCCATATAAGCGGCCACCACTTTTTCATTCGCGTCCGATTGCAAAGAGAATTCTTGCGCCCGTTCACTGGCCGATACCATCTGGGCCCAAGTTTGGCGTACATCTTCTTCAACCGCGCGCGCGGCATTCGCACGATTTTCTTTAGTTTCAGCATAGCGATAGACACCTTCACGAACGCGCGCGCTATCGGCACCTCCTCGATAAAGATTCCAGTTCATTAAAACCAGTCCACGCGCACGATCAGAATTGGCCTCTGTTCCACTTGCGTCGTTCGCACGCGATACATTTGCCTGAAAATCAACTTGAGGGTAAAAAGTCGACTCACTTTGTTTCCATTCCGCCTGGGCCGTATCGATATCTGCCGTTTTACTCGCAATCGTTGGACTACGATCCAGAGCAGCTTTCACCTCTTCGTCAACAGTTTCGAGCAACGCTGCACTCGGCTTATCCGGTCGGACCAACGTTTTAGGCATGGCACCGGCCAATTTGATATAACTCGCTTCAGAAACCCGTAATGATTCACGAACACTTGATTCATTCGCCCGTGCCGCGGCCAAACGCGCGCGCGATTGCTCGACATCCGCCTCTGTTGTGCGACCAGCGGTTGCCGACTCCATCATTTGTTTTTCAATATCCAAATGACGTGCCACATTGGCCCGTGCAATTTCCAGAAGTTCACGTTGACGCAGCACATTCAAATAAGATTCAACAATATCCAATCCTACAAATTCGGATGTTTCCCACACACGATAGGCCGCTGATGCCGTTCGTGCATTTTGGCGATCGACTTCATATTTAGTTTTAAATCCATCAAAAAGCATCTGGGTCAAGGTCAACCCCGCCTGAGCCCGCCACAAAGAATTTGTTACAGAAGGCGCCCCATTTTCATCACTCCGATTCCAATCCCACCCTGCATCACTTGCAAAATCAATTGAAGGGTAATATCCGCCTTGGGCCTGCCGCAATTCTTCATCTGTTGCGCGACGGTTATTATGAATGGCGCCATATTCTGGATTTGTTTTTATACCCGCGGCCACTGCATCGCGTAATGTCATCATCGGCGGAGATGATTCTGCTGTTTCAGCAAAGGCCCCCGTTATACCGCAAAGAACCATAATCCCGAGGAGGATAAAAAATTGGCCGTGCATTTTATAGGAACGCGTCATTATCAACCTCATTTCAAGTCGCGCCGGATCGAATCAATTCGGCTCTGACCTTATTTTCCTCTAAACTTATTCACAAAACAATAAAAACTTGTTAATAAGTCTGTGGATAGGTTTTAAGATTTCTTCTTACGCCGCTGTTTGTTGAGCTAAATCATCAGAAAGTGGTGATAAATAATTCGTCGTTTCCATATAAGTATCATTCGCAACTTCAATCGATGTAAAAACCGATGAATCTGTTGTTGATATTACATAATCGTTAATCGCTGATTGAATTGAATCCGTCGCATCGAACAACACAGCAGATGTCGATACCGTCATCAAAGATTCTTCAGTCGTATTTGTGGCACGAAGAAATGCCGAAGCAGCATCTCCATCACGATCCATTGACCTATATTGAAAAACATCTGTCCCGCCAACGCCAGCATGATTATATGAAGTATTATACAGATTCCAATCGGTTTCTGAATGCGTTGAAAATATCTCGACGGATGAAATATTTCGTCCTCCAAATTGGGCTGATGTCAACGTATAATCCGTTAACCCATATCCAGATGACCATCCATTCGTCAAAATATAATTTACCGGATTTGCGAGACCCTCTAAATACACCCGGGCATTTAAAGATTGTTCTGTCCTACCTTCCACAAAATCAGACATACTATTAAATGCCGAAATCGTAATTGTTATTTCGTTTTGAGGTGTATCAAACGCCAAACGCAACCCTTCGGATGTGCCGTTAATAAAATTACTCCCTGACCCCGCAATCCCCACACCCTGTTCTCCATACCATGAACCATCTTGCGTAATATTCCCGGTAATCCAGGTTAAATCTCCCTGGGTTATACCGGTATTAGGATCAATCGCGGTTACCGTGATCCCATTCCGACTAAAATCACTGTCATTTACAGCCACAACATCTGTTGCGACCGGGTTAACACAAATTGTTTCAGTTGTGACGTCATCGGGGCGATATGTATACGCTCCATTTTGGTTCATCGTTAGAACGCCATGATCCCCCTGTACTTCCGTCGTTACCCCTGTGGATACCACATAAGTCTGGCCGTTAAATATCACATGGGTCACGACGGGATCTTCCGTCGAAGAATCATTTGCAAGAACATTCCCTGTCCCGACAGCATTAAACGACGCCGATACAGTATCATCCCGTGCAATCGGGGCATCATCAATGACTTGAATCGTAATGACTCCTGTGTCCTGATCGCCATTTGCATCCGTAATCATCGCTCCGAAATTTAATGTAATAACATCATTGGGGTCTGTCGCATTCGCATGGTCTAAATTATCATATAACGTAAAGGCATAAGTACCATCATTGTTCAAGACAAGAGTAAATATTGTAAGTGCTACAGTATTACCCAACGGCAGCGCAGTACCTGTCCATGTATTTCCGGATAAAGAAACTTGAACCGGGGTACCCTTAAACGAAAGATGACCATTAAGCGTTGATCCCGATGCCACAAAACTATTCGCCTGGGCCGAAATGATTCCTGGGCCATCTGCTCCATAATTAAAAACTAAAGCACCACTTGCTGTCAAAGGTCCTAGATTGGTTTCATCAACCTGTTCATTCCCATCTCCAATTGAGGGCACGCCATCCGATGTTCCAAATAAAAGTTCGGCCGAAGAGGTGTCTCCATCAAAATCACGGATCGTGTACGTAAAATTATCGCGCCCATTTGCATCATTTTTCGCCGTATACGTATAGGCACCATCCGCCCCAATACTCAATGTCCCATAAATACCCTCAATGACCGTTATACCCACCGCATTTAATGTATGTGTTGTCGCATTTAAGGTGACCGATGTTACGGCCGTTACATCGTCCGCCCCCCGTATATCATTATTAAATACATTTCCCGACGTACTCTCGCCACCGATGATATCGGCCCCTGTATCACCACGCGCAAACGGTGCATCATCCGCAAGCGTTATGCGCAGTACGCCTGTATCGGTGTCACCGTCCGCATCCGTAATCTTAATTCCAAAATCAAGCGTTATGACATCGTTTGGATTTGACCCATCTGCATGATCCAATACCTGATATTGTTCAAATCGATATGTCGCATTCGCCGTGTTTACACTCATTTTAAATATAATGACATTTCCGGCACGACCCACAAAATCATTACCTTCGGCGGTCACAACAATTGCCACGCCGCCACTGGATAACGCGCCATTCAGTTTGGACCCCGATGATGTAAATTGATCAAGCGTTACCGCACCGGCACCGTCTGATCCATAATTAAAGGCGTAATCTCCTGTAAACCACAATGTCTCTTGATTCAAAATTGTTTCATCGCCTTGACACAAGCTGTCGCCAATGGTGGGTGTCCCATCAATCGTTACAAATTGAACCGACAGCGGAACGGTATTTGACCTTGTATTATTCGTGAAATCAAATTCAGTGTCTGATAAATTTATTTCCGTTACAACCGTGGTCACATTAAAATTCACCGTATTATTATACCCCACAGGGGCAATAACCTGAAGTCCCACAAGGTCAGCGATATTTAATAGATATTGACCGTCCGGTTGTAACACGCCCTTATTTAAGGTTACCCCTGTTGGCAATGGACCTACATAAATAGCCGTAATTTGTTCAGACCCATCAAGGTCGGTCGGGGCGGTTGCAATCGAGAGTCCTGCAACCATACCCGTCACACTGGTGATCGATGCACTTAAATCCGGAATATCTGCAACAGCATCCGTAATCACCCGAATATCTTCTGTTGCGCTACTGGATAGGCCCGTGACCGAACTGGTGGCAACGGAGAGAACATCAAGACGTGGAATATCCCCGTCAGAATTAAAAGGAGGGTGGATAACGGGGCCCCCGGTAAATGTTGCGCCCGAGGGAACATTCATGGTCCAGACACGCGTCACAGAATCAAAGGTCCCAAGACCTGCATCCACAACCCATCCCAAGGGGAAACCCGAAATTGTTAAGACGGTTTCTGTCCCTACAGGAGCTGTTGTTGTTGCTGATAAGCCAACACTACCATCTTCATACACTTGCACATCTTGAGTAACCAACGTGGGGGCCGGTGGCGGTGTAACCGGAGGAATAACGGGTACTCCAGTCGGCAAATCCCCCGGCAATACGATTTGTTCTGGAAGACGAGGTGTGCCGTATATCAACGACGTCGGACCCAAAGGACCTAGCGTATTTAAACCATTTAATGCCGCATCATCAATACCACTTGAAAATCCAGCACTACCGCGATTACCTGATTGTCCCGGTGTACCGTCCCCTGCCGCTGGTTCGATTGCAGCTAATTTCTGAGACGCATTTTGATGTGGTACATGAGCCGAATGATGCGGACGCGAAACTGCCGCATGACGTTCCCCTGCCGCAGGCTCAATCGCGGCTAATTTTTCCATAGGGCTTTCAGACGGTGTACACGCCGTCACGATCAATTTGCTTGCATCAATCACCGTACCATCTGTTAATGACATATGCGCCGGCAGGTCCCCCTGCATCACCGGCACAAAATCACGCAAGATAACCAATCCACCGTTTTTAAATGACAGCATGACATTGGTACCATCTTCTGTCTTGGCGGCACGCGCCCAATCAAAATCAAACCGATACTTTTCACCCGGGACAATAACGACTTCGCGCGTGATTCCTGGCGCTGGCATTGTCACAATATTTAAATCATCCGGCGCCGCCGTTGGGTCCAATGTTTTTAACAATAAATCCGGAGCAATATTGACAATTTTGGTTGTCATTTGACCTGTTGCGCTTGTTTCATCCCGCATAAATTGCAATACCGTGTCCCGACCACATGTTTCAGCTGACCGCGCAAGATCTTTAAAATTCTGAACAATAATCGTCGATCCATTTGACAAATTCATCCGAAGCGCGCCCGTGCCCTGGTCCATCGCGACGTCTTGAACATCATTCATCCGAAACAAAAATTGCGTATAAGCCCCAGGGGTCAAATTATAGGACGCCGTTGTCGCGGGTGCCGGAAGGGGAACCGCACTATCTGATTTTCCACCCAAAAGACCCGTAAATGAAATATGTTCTGTTTTTGACATAAAATTACACTCCTGTGACGCACCCAAATTTTTGTAAGTGCATTGTTTTACCAGAAGATGGCCTAAAATTCACGCTTTTTTAATGAATTATGTTTATATGCCTATGAATAGGTATATTCAGGCTGTATTTCATTGCTTTTATATGTCTAAAAATAAAAATTAGGATTTTTTAACCTTAGACTTTATAAAAACCCGATCACAATACAAGCACTCAACCGTCTCTTTATCTTCAAAAACATAATAAACGGTTGGATGCCCCAGGGATCCCCCGCCGCCATCACACATGACTTGGGTGGTCGTTGCGGCCACAGAAATAATTTCCGGCGCAATATTTGCGATATTAGATACCATAATATAAATCCAGGCCCTAAGAGTTTTTTTACTTCGCCTTGCTAAATTAAGATGTAAGTGATGTTCACGCAAGCATCATTTCATATCTTTCTGCCTCCTTATTATTATATTTTTTCTTTTTTGGATTTCTCCAGATGCCTTCTTTAATGGACCGTCCCCCTTTTTACCCCCATCCGGACCTTATGAACGATCCGGCTTATGTCATTGTGACCATTCATACCGCCCGCGCCATTCAAAGTTATCGCAAATCTTTACTCGCTTATGAATGGATCGCGCCGGATGGTACCTTGAAATCCATGGATGATTTGGGCCCGAGCCAATCCGCAGCCCGCCATCGCATTGAGAGTCAGTTTAAATCGGGTCAAGCCTTACTCCATCCGATAATCGGATGGGGCCTATTTGATTGTCTGGAAATCGGCGCGGGACGTGATGTATTCTTGACCCTTGCCGCACTTGGAATTCAACATATTCCTGTTCATGCCCCTGTTCAAATGATCGATTCTTTGCGTCCCTTTATTGTCGAGGATTCAAATAAACGACATTCTGAACGCGGGAATATCCTTTTATATATTTTACTTGCTGTTGTCCTTTTAGCCGCCCTGACCTATGCCGTTGCAGGGACGAGCCGATCGGGAGGGATAACCCATTTAAGCGATTCAAAAGCCAGTACCCTCTCGACCGAAATCCTCACCTATGCCAATCATTTAAAAACGGCGATATCCAAATTAAGCTTGCGCGGATGTACCGAAACACAAATCAATTTTGAAAACACGGTTGTCGCCGGATATGTGAACGCGACCGCGCCGGTTGATGATTCATGCGATGTCTTTGCAGCGTCCGCTGGGGCCGTGACTTGGGTCACCCCGCCCGACGACATGAACGACGGCACGCCATGGTTTTATACAGGCGCTGCAGTCGCCCATAACAGTAATGGATATGCTTCATCAAACAGTGCCGCGGATGCAGATTTAGTCATGATGATTTCTGGATTGCCCCAGAACCTCTGTACCAAAATCAATAAACAACTCGGGATCACAGGCACGCCTATCAATGACAGTACCTATGGCGACACAACAAAATTTCAAGGATCCTATAGTTACGCCGAAGATATTAATGGCCTGCCCGAAGCCTCGCAACCGAGCCCATGTTCGGCCCCCTCAACCGCCCAGAATTTTTGTGGCCGTGATGCCGGATGTTTCCGCGAAGAAGGCGGCACACAACGCTATGTCTTTTTTCAGGTATTGTTGCGGCGATAACTACTTCTTCATCCATACCGGACCGTCCGGTGTGTCTTTCACCACAATACCGTGGTCCAGTAATTCAGAACGGATTTGATCGGAGAGGGCGAAATTTTTGTCCCTCCGCGCTTGTTGCCGTTGATCAATCAGTTCTTTAATTTTCGGATCAATTTGGACATCCGACATTTTTACAATATCTAAACCCAATACCTGGTCAAAATCTTGCAGCAATGCAAACTTTTCGGCAACGTGCAATGATACATCCTTCATCATGCCCCACAAATGAGACAGGGCGATCGGCGTATTTAAATCATCCTCGACCGCATCCCAAAAGGCAGATTGATACGTCTTTGCTTTTTCTGAAAGCGTGGCCGAACCATGACGATGATCTCCCCAATCAACGATACGATTTCGAATGGATTCATAAGCATTTCGAGCGGCATCTAAACTGTCATAACTGAATAACAACTCGCCGCGATAATGCGCCTGAAGGCACAGATACCGATAATGTAAAAGATCATATCCCGCATCAAGAAGCGTTTGGACCGTCAGCGCACCACCTTTAGATTTCGCCAAACGTCCTGAGTCCACGGTTAAAAAATTTCCATGCATCCAATAATTCACCCATTTGTGACCATGATGGCATTCAGATTGGGCAATCTCATTCGTATGATGAACGGAAATATGATCAATACCGCCGCAATGAATATCAATATGTTCCCCTAAATGTTCAGTTGCCATGACAGAACATTCAATATGCCACCCCGGAAATCCCATACCCCACGGACTGTCCCATTTCATAATTTGATTGGGAAATTTGCTGGACGTAAACCACAATACAAAATCTTGAGGGTTTCTTTTGCCATGATCTTTTTCAACCGTATTTCGTGCCCCCTCAACCTGACCCTTTAAATCCAATCGCGCAAAATCAGCATAAGAAGAAAATTTTGATGTATCAAAATAGACATTCTGGTTGGACCTATAGCAAAATCCCTTTGCCTCAAGTTCAGCAATAAATGTTTGCATTTGAGGGATATAGTCGGTGGCCCGTGTAACAATATCAGGTCGGCGAATATTCAATGTCGCCGAATCTGCAAAAAAAAGATCTTCAAATTCCCGCGCAATATCCCACGGCGATCTTTGCGCGGCCTGTGCGGCCACACTCATTTTATCATCACCGTCATCGGCGTCTGATTGAAGATGCCCAACATCCGTAATATTCATCACGTGTTTAACGTCATATCCCGCATGCCTTAACATACGTTGTAAAATATCTTCGAACAGATAGGCCCGTAAATTTCCGATATGAGCTCGCGCATACACCGTCGGACCACACGCATACATGGACACGTAACCGGGTTTAATGGGGACGAATTCTTCTTTTTGGCGGGTCAAGGTGTTGTATAATTTAATGGTCATGATGATAATTCCGGTTATATGTTGAATAATTATGTTTTTAATATGCCCCTGTCACCAAAGGGCATCTTTTTTCAACAACAACAGGATTTTGATAACATCATCATAAACTCATTTCTTCTTTTTAAATCGAGATACTGGCCCTCATCGATATAGCCCGAACGTTCATTTTCCCCGGCGATCCTCGATCATAAGCGCACGCGGGCCATACCCCGGCAATACCAAACGATAGCGTAACGCCAATGTGCGTAAGGCCAACCCGGCAAATACGGCCACCGGCATCGAAACGTTATCAGAAAAATTTATCGCCTGCATCAAAAAATAAAGGACAGAAGACAATACGGCCGCCGTCACATAAATTTCCCGCCGCATGATTAAGGTGGGCTCCCCGGCCAATAAATCCCGTAACACCCCCCCAAACGTCGCGGTAATCACGCCCATCATCACAGCTAATAAGAATGGCGCCTCCATACCCATCGCAGCTTGGGTTCCAATGACTGCAAATAGAGCAAGCCCTGCGGCGTCCCCCCATAAAATATACCGTACGCGCCGATGTACCCAATGGGCCGTAAAAAACAGGAGAATCCCCGTTCCCAAACAAAGCCAAAGGTAAATAGGGTTAATAACCCAAAAAATTGGCCTCCCCAAGATTAAATCCCGTAATGTACCGCCTCCCACCGCCGTCACAGTTGCAAGCCAAATAAATCCCACGATATCAAGGCGGTGTTTGGCGGCCACAAGACACCCCGTAATTGCGAATATGACAATTCCAATATAATCAAAAACCAATAACATCCTTAATCTCCTTTAAAAATGGCATTTTAATATCTTCAAAATTAAGACAAATTTTGTTCGTTTTTTAAATTCCTGTTTACGGACAGCGCGTATAATAAAAGAGTAAACAACCCGATCACTTCTTCCAATGATCGTATAACAAAATAACATCGTGGGGCAGGATTATCTTGCTGACCTTCATCAAAAAAAGAAATTCGTCGACAGTTCCTTCAAAATCCGGTCATAAAACCGTCGAATCACCACGCCCTTTCAAACAAAGTTCAGAAATTTGGAAAAGCCGTTTGTCATGGCGTATTATGGCATCTGTTTTTTTAACCATTTTAACCATTCAAGTCAGCGTTCTCGCCCTTACCGTCCAAAACGAACAAAATGCCAACCTTTTGCATTTAAGAGAAACAGCCCGTCAAATCCTAACCCCTATTCTATCCGGTAATATTTTAAACCCACTTTCCCCTCCTATATCCATTGATCATGCAAACCGAGTCATCGGAACATCCATCATTGACGGCATTGTCGTTTATTCCAGAAAATTTGACATTATTTCTCTCTATGGCGATCCCATTACCCTCCGCCCGAAATCATTCGATGATACAATCACAAGCTATTACAGCGCGGATGGGACATTTTATGAAACGGTGTTACGCCCCAGCGAGTTAAATATTACAAATACAACAGCATTTCAGCCTTATTATATTGCGTTGCGGCTAAACTCAGAATCAATCAAAACCACAACACAAAACTATGTCTATCATTCAATTCTCGTGATGTTTCTTTTGTCGGCATTTGTGACAACCGTTCTGATGGTTGCCCTATCGCGATGGCTTTTAGAACCTATCTTGTTTATGCGTCAGAACTTGCTCGAGGCATCACGCAATCCTGAAAACCCGGATATTGGACCCTCTCCTTTTAGTGACCGCGATGAAATCGGCAGCGCCATCAAAGTTGCACAAACTCTCATTCTTCAAAACTCTGAAAATATCCGTCAAATTAAATTAGCCGCACAAGATCAAATTCATAAACTTGCCTATTATGACAGTTTGACGGGGTTACCAAACCGTATTCTTTTTGTTCAGAAACTGTCTGAAATGACAAAAATGGTGGATGATAGCATCCCTCGCAGATCCGCCGTCCTTACAATCGATCTCGATCATTTTAAAGATATCAACGACACCATGGGTCATTCTATTGGGGACACAATTTTACGGTCCGTTGGGAAACGATTGCGTTCAGCCCTTCCAGACAGTGCCGTTGTTGCTCGAACCGGTGAAGATGAATTCGCCGTTACAATGCCTTTGTATGAGGGTGGATTTACCAGTCGCGATGTCGCTGAAAAAGTACAAAATGTCATCCGGTCCGAGCCCTTCCGCGTCTTTAATCAAAGCTTTCAAATTCGTGTCTCGATTGGATTTGCAACTTATCCTGATAACGGTACCGACCCGGATCAAGTTTTGAAAAACGCTGATATTGCTTTAAACCGGGCGAAAGAAGACGGCCGCGATAATATTCGCGAATACCTGCAAGATTTTGATCGCGTTGTGCAACAACGATTCCAACTTTTAAACGATCTGCGCGAGGCTCTCGAACGCGACGAACTGATGCTTTATTATCAACCCCAACTTGATCTATCGACCCAAAAAGTTATTGGAGCCGAGGCCTTATTACGATGGTGGAAAGAAGATCAAAGTAAAGAAGGTGGGGCTTTTATTTCTCCTGGAATTTTTGTGCCAATCGCCGAACATTCCGGTTTAATTGTTCCCATGGGCGAATGGGTCATGCGCGAAGCTTGTAAAACCGCCCGGGGATGGATGGATAAAGGCATTAAGAATGTCCGTGTGGCCGTAAACGTATCTGGCGCACAGTTTCAACAAAGCGATCTCGTTGCCTATACCCGCAAAATTTTGGCTGAAACCGGCCTGCCCCCTCATAATTTAGAACTCGAAGTCACGGAAAGCGCCTTTATGCATGATGTTCAACGCACCATTGAAATTTTAAATGATTTACACAAATTAGGTGTTGAACTTGCCATTGATGATTTTGGAACAGGTTATTCATCGCTCTCATACCTGCGCCAATTCCCCATTGATCGATTGAAAATTGACCAGTCTTTTATCAAAAATGCCCTTGAAAACCCCGATGATGCCACAATCGCCCGCACGATTGTCGCTTTGGGCCACTCGCTCGGTCTAAAAGTCATCGCTGAAGGGGTTGAAACCAAAGAGCACGAAGATTTCTTGTTGCGTGAAAATTGCGATGAAGTTCAAGGATATCGGTATTCGCGCCCGGTTCCGAATGAAACATTCCTAGAATTCGTCGCCTCTTACAGCGGACAAATTTCCAGTTTTGGGGCCTGAAAAAAAATTTCATTCTAAATTTGCTTTTTTTAAAAAATATTCTATATAATGATCATGTCTGGTGCCAGTTTGGGCCGGAACATTTCACGTGCTTCGATAAAGGAGACGTCACATGACCGCACGCCTTGCCATTTTTGACTCGCCCCTTTTTTTGGGGTTTGACCATTTTGAACGTACCTTTGACCGGGTTAAAAAATCCGGTACGGAAGGATATCCGCCTTATAATATTGAACAAATTGGGCAAAATGGAATCCGTATTACCCTCGCTGTTGCGGGCTTTACTATGAAAGATCTGGACGTTCGTATCGAACAAAACCAACTCGTTATTCGGGGAAAACAAGCCGACGAAGACGACGATACCCGCATCTTTATCCATCGCGGTATTGCGGCCCGCCAATTTATTCGATCTTTTGTGATGGCCGACGGCGTCGAAGTATTGGCCGCCAGCCTCAATAACGGACTTCTTCATGTGGATCTGCAACGCATTGAACCTGATGTTCAAACGCGCCAGGTTCCCATTGTTGATTTAGCCCAAACCGGGGGGACGTCTGGAACGACCACAGCCCTATCGGGGCCATCTTCCGCATCATCCCCAAAATCCAGTTCAACAATACCATTTTCTGAAAATTAACCCCCCCAGGAACCTCTTATGACCCATTCTTCTGATAAAATGTCTGAATCTTCTCTTCCTCTGACGCATCCGGATCTTTTACAATTTGGATTGGGGCATATCGCCTATATTCGGGAGGTTAAAATTATGAATAAATCTCTTTATGCCGTTCATGCCGCCGACGGTACGCCGATGTCGGTATTTGACACCGAAAATGCAGCCCTGGATGCCGTCGCCGAAAATAGCCTCGAGGCTGTACGCGTTCAATAATGCCGATATTCCTGACATTTTTATCCGCACCGCCCGCCCGGTTGCCCGTGGCGTTTTTAGGAGAGGCCTGCGGATATCTGGATGATATCGGCATGACCGTCCTGTCCGGCCCCACATGGGCGAGACCCCCATATATTGCCCGGTTTGTCATTGATCGCCCTCTCCGTCCGGATCAACTCTCCACTCTTCGCCTGATGGCCGAACCCCACCAGATTGATGTTCTTGCCGTCCCAAAGTCCGATCTGCTTCCAAAATTATTCCTAGCCGATATGGATTCGACCATGATTTGCGGCGAAACATTGGATGATCTAGCTGGATTTGCGGGCGTACGGGAGCAAGTTGCGGCATTAACCACGCGCGCGATGGATGGGTCGATGGATTACCGCGAAGCCCTTGCCGCCCGCTTACAATTGATCAAAGGCATTGGATCCGATGTCCTTGACAAGGTCCGCGCTGCCCAAACGCCATCACCCGGTGCATCAAAATTGGTCGCGAGATTAAAGGCACGCGGCGTTGTCACCGTTTTGGTATCCGGTGGATTTACCGTTTTTACAGAATCTGTGGTCACGACGTTAGGATTTGATCATCATCACGGAAATACATTGGACTTGGATGCGAACGGATGCGTGACAGGACGAGTGGTTGAACCGTTGATTCATCACACCAAAAAACGTGACATATTGTTGGAATACTGCGCCAAATTAAACATATCGCCATCTCAAGTGATCGCAACGGGCGACGGCGCCAATGACATTCCGATGCTTCAGACCGCTGGCATTGGCATCGCCTATCGCCCGAAAGCCGCCGTCCGAAATATGATCCCCAACCAGATCCTTTATACTGATTTGACCAGCATTTTATATGGGGTGGGAATTGATCTTTAATTAATTGCAATCTTACATTAAGCGGCGATTTCGGGACCAGGGTTTTGAAATTTTTTTACAAAACGCGTTACCGGATTCCCGGCATAAACGCGATTACGCGCCTCGATAACTAATTTTTCAATCGCATCCTTATGTCTGGGCCCCGTCAAAAAAACCAGGGTGCTTTGAATTTTATCAAGTTCCTCCATATTTTTTCCAGAGCAAAAACCATATATAGTTTTATTTCTGCTAAATCGGCTTACACCGTGAATGGCAATACCAGATCCTTTTGTTTGTTTTTCATTTGATCCGAATTTTATGACATCTAAACCTACTTCTATTCTGGGCAATTGATCTTGATCATCCCGATTCTTTGTACGATAGGTTAAAAGAGCCAATTGAATTGTCATCAAAATCTGATTTGTTGTATCCAAATCCAATGGTTGCCGTGCCGCTTTCCAGGCCTTTGATAATTTTTCACCGAATTTTGCTTGCCTGGCCATGTCCCTTTCCCTCTCTTATCTAATTAACATAAAACTTATATAAGCGCCAATGTCCTCTATTGTCAAATAATTTTTCTCCTTTACCTCGGTTTAATATCATAAATTACACTTCAAAAATAACTATTGACTATTATCCTATAATAGGCTTATACTCTTATTATTCTGTGGCGATGCACGTTACAAGAGAACATAAATCAGGAATAAGGGCAGAACAAAAAACCTTCTAAATTCTAGATTAATTCCATAAAATAGTGGCCACACCACTAAAGTAGTGGTGAAAATAAAACTTATGAAAAAATATAGAGTTGAACAACTCCCCGGCAGAACGCCTCGAATCCAAACTTGATTCATACTTAAATCTGGATACCGACTTGCGTCAGTATGGGAACTCTTGAAATGCGTCGTTATATAACGAGACCGTATCGTTAAATATTATTTTTTATGACAACAAATCCCCTTTTCCTTTACCTCGGTTTAATATCGTTTTGATAGGGTTGTCGGGTTGGTACTGCTTGATTTTTAACCAAAACGATAAACGATTTTTCCATGACGATCACCCCCACCCTAGCCCTCCCCCCTTCAGGAGGAGGGAATTCCCTCAAATTTCTCCTAATATGTTTACGATAAAAATAATTGAAATTTAAGAGATAAATAGGCCGTTAAAGTTCCCTCCCCCTGAAGGGGGGAGGGCTAGGGTGGGGGTGATACCCGCAAGGATCACAAAGGATACAATATGTCCAAAACACCACAATTCAAAATCTCCGACGCGGACCTTGAGGATCTGATCCACAAATATTGCCGCGACTTTACGGAACTCGACCGGATGGGCCGATATGACCCCATCACGGGTCGGGACGAAGAAGTTCAGCAATCGATCTTGATCCTCCTTCAAAAAGGCCGGAAAAATGTTATGTTGCTGGCCCCGGCGGGCGTTGGAAAAACCGCGATGGTGGTGGCGTTGTCCCAGGCGATCAATGCCGGCAAAGTGCCGGATCTTTTAAAAAACGCCCGAGTACTCGAACTCGATCTTGCTTCGATGGCGGGCGGCACATCGGGCCCGGCGGAATTTCAGGGGCGGTTTTTGCCCTTGTGCCGCGGGATTGCCGAGCGGTATCACGACCCGGCTTACCCAAAAATTATTATGTTTATTGACGAAATCCATACCATCATGCCGATGGTTGAAGGATCGGCCTATCGTGGCCTGTCGGAAGTCATGAAACCCTATTTGACGGTCGGCGACCTTTATGTCATTGGCGCCACCACACAGGATGAGTTTCGCCTGTTTGTGGCCGTGGACCCCGCCATGGACCGCCGGTTTCAAAAAGTCATGCTCGAGGTACCCGACGTGCCCCAGACCATCCAAATTTTGAAAAACCTCAAGGCCGGATACGAAAAACATCATAAAATCACGATCCCCGATACGGTGATCGAACGCATTGTGGTGCTCACCAACGAGATGATGCGCAAACGCAACCAGCCCGATAAATCGATCATCATTATGGATTCAGCCGCCGCGCACACGGTCATGCACCACGGCACCGGAGGGGACTTACAACTGGAGAGTGTGTATTACATGATTTCCAAAGAAACCGGCGTCGCCGCCGGGGCATTGAGTGAGGAATAGATGTCGCCCCGGCTTTCGCCGGAATGACACTATTTTGTATCTGCCAATTCTTGACGCGCGGCGTTTTCGATCGAGGTCACAAATGTCTCGGCGCGTTCGAGGCGAATACCCGGAACTCCTTGTTTTTCAAGGGTTTCGAGCAATCCAATCACTGCATATATTTGTCGTATTTCTGTGTTTTCAACCAACCCCACCGCCCCGGCAAGCGGCATATCCCTGTGCCCGCCCGCCGGCGATGAGCTTTGGATCGCGGCCGAATGGCGATAGGCGGACGCCGCGCGCGCCGCCATTGGACTTTCAGATGGCGGTTGGTGAAATGACGTTCGGGGTGGTTCTGAATCCGGGACGTCAGACACCGCCGAACCACTTGACACGGACGGCATCGATGCCCCGGGAGATCCAGCAAGGTCCAACGTATGAACAAAATTTTTCAAAAAATCAATCAAAGCGCGTACGCCTAACACCGTTTGATCGTATGAATCCTGGGGCAGTACTGTTTCCTTTTTTTCGTCCTCGTCTTTTTTGCGCTTGGCCTGTTCTTCATGTTCCCGAATAGGCAGGCGTGCATCGGCGGCTTCCGCCATGCGCGGTGGCGTTGCCTGCACAACAGGCGGCAGATGAGGATCGATGGGTATTGCCATAATTTAAACCCGACATTACAACCCTAATACCGTACCACACCCCAGATAAAACTTCAAAAAAACACTATTCATATTTCATCGTCCGCGCCGATGTGCTATAGATTCATTCATCTTTTATTAACTTGATTCGCGGATTTTCCACAAGGAATGGGTGCCCCATGAAATTGACCATTGAACGCGCTGCCCTCTTGCGGGCTTTGACCCACGTACAGTCGGTCGTTGAACGCCGCAATACGATCCCGATTTTGGGCAACGTCATGTTGCGGGCCGAAGACGGCGTGTTGCAAATGGCGACGACCGACATGGATCTTGAAATCAACGAAGGGATTGCCGCAAAAATTTCAACGCCCGGCGCCACCACCGCGCCCGCGGTCACGTTGCACGACATTGTGCGGAAATTTCCCGATGGATCGACCGTTGAACTGAACCTGGATGCGTCCGGCAATTCGATGACAATCAAGGCCGGCCGGTCACATTTTAAATTGGGATGCTTGCCCGTATCTGACTTCCCCGAACTGGGGTCTAATGCCGATATGCCAACAACGTTCCGATTAAAAGCCGCGGACCTGCGCGCCTTGATTGACCGCACCAAATTCGCGATGAGCACAGAAGAAGCGCGCTATTATTTGAACGGCATTTACGTGCATGCCACAAATCATGACGGTGTCGATGTATTGCGCGCTGTGGCCACTGATGGTCACCGTTTGGCACGATTTGAAATGCCATTACCGGACGGGGCGGCATCGATGACCGGCGTGATTATTCCGCGTAAAGCTGTAGCCGAGTTGCGCAAATTGCTGGACGAGGCGGCAGATACAATTGAAGTATCGTTATCCGCGAATAAAATTCGTTTTGCGTTTGATCATATTGTTCTAACCACAAAACTCATCGACGGAACATTCCCTGATTATGGACGGGTCATTCCGGCGAATAACGACAAAATGATCGAAGTCGATCCCAAAGTATTTTCAAATGCGATTGACCGTGTGTCAACAATTTCGGATGGCAAAACACGGGCCCTGAAAATCACCTTGAACGGCAAGACATTAACATTGTCGGCATCATCCCCGGAAAGTGGATCCGCCACCGAGGACATTGAAGTCCATTCCGAAGCCCCGGGAATCGAAATCGGATTTAACGCCCGGTATTTGATGGATATTACTTCCCAAGTCGACGGTGCTGCATGTCGTATCAAAATGGCGGATGCCACATCGCCGACAATTATCGAAGATACCAGCGATGCATCTTCACTGTATGTGATTATGCCGCTTCGGGTTTAATCAAAGACGCAGAGAACCACAGATCCCGTAGAGCATTTTGTTTTGTGATATCATTTTTCGATAAAACTGAACGCTCTGCGTTCTCTCCTTTTACGCTGTGTTCTTTAATCTCATGCATCTCACTTCTCTGACCCTCACCGCATTTCGTAATTATGATCATCTCGCGCTTGCTGATTTATCATCCAAATTTGTTGCATTTGCAGGGCATAACGGCGCGGGGAAAACAAATATCCTCGAGGCAATTTCATTATTGTCCCCAGGCCGGGGCATACGTAATGCCGAGATCGCAGATATACAACAACGAACAGAACAATATCATCCCGGCAACACCTGGGATCCAGATGTCTCGAGGTCCCGGCCTGCGCCGGAACGACACAGCTCCCCCTGGGCCATACACGCGTCCGTAATGGGCCGATGGGGCCCTCAAGATATTGGATTAGGAATTGATCCTATTAAAAATCGAAAAATCACACACATAAACAGTGCGCCGGCAAAATCACAATCTGATCTTGCCGAACTTGTCCGATGTGTATGGTTAACACCGCTTCAAGATCGATTATTTATCGACGGTGCATCGGCACGGCGAAAATTAATTGATCGATGGATTTTTACCACCGACCCGGCCCATGCGGGACGTATGACCCGATTGGAACGCTTACTATCTGAACGTAATCGATTGCTGTCGATGCCGCGCGTCGATCCGTTATGGATTGATGCGATTGATCATGATCTCGCCACCACCGCAATTGCCGTGATGTCCGCGCGGGTTGATTATCTGGACCGGTTACGTGGGTCAGTTGCCCGCGCAAGATCATCACATTTTCCGACCCCCATATTTCATATGACCGGATTTATGGATGATATCATTGGATCCGTACCGGCGGTTATGGCTGAACAATACTATCTGGACCGGTTGCACGAAAACCGCGCGCACGATACAGCACTTGAATCAACTTCCATGGGCCCCCATCGTGTTGATATTCATATTGAATACAGGGATAAAAATATGCCAGCCTATGCCTGTTCGACAGGAGAACAAAAGGCATTACTTTTTTCATTATTTCTGGCCCACACGCAATTGATCCGAGATGAGGTGGGAGAGGCCCCGATTGTGCTGTTGGACGAAATCACCGCACATTTGGACCCCGCGCGCCGCGCGGCATTATTTGAATGTTTACACAATTTAGGCGCCCAAGTTTTTTTAACGGCAACGACGTCAGATCAATTCAGCGATATTCCATCAGCCCAAATTTTTGATGTTGAGGATGGCATGATCCATTCAAACTCAAATCATCGGAAGTATTATACATCATGACATGGATTCTCTATGCCCTATTCGCCGTGATATGTGCTGTAGCAACACCGTTACTGCAACGGCGATGCACCGTTAATACATTGGCGATGCTATTTTGGTTGCGGATCATTACGGTTATTGTACTCGCCCCCGTTGCCTATTTTATTGGCTTGCCGACTGATCCCATTTTTTATTTGGTAATAACTGTATTTGGCATTTTTGTAACCTATACCGATTTTCTATTTTTTAATTTTACACGACACAATAACCCCGCGATTGCAGCACGGTTACTGAAACCCATGGTTATCGTTACATTTTTATTGTGGTTTCTGTTTGATCCAGCGCTCCTTCAACGCTATCTAGATCATCCCGGACGCGCGATATTAATTATTTCTCTGTTGACCGCCGCCGTCATTCTGGCCACCCAATTAAAACAATGTACCGTCACGCGATCGGCCTTTATCAAATTGTGGCCCGTTTTATGCTCGGCATCCATTTATCCCATTATTTCCAAATATATTTTGATTGGCGTGGATCCGTGGGTGGGGGCGGTCGGCGTTTATTTGATAACGGCTGTGGTTGTCTTGATCACCTTAACCATCGTGCAAATGATCACCCACAAAATTCCACCGGGTCTATTATGGAGCGGCGCAACAATCCGAGCTGGCGCCATAATAGCCATTCCCTCTCTTTTGGGGGGATTGGCGTTGGTTATGGCGTTCCAAGCATCCACCCATCCCGCCTATGTATCTGTATTAATGATGATTGTTCCCGTAGTTTTATCCCTGGTCGGACGCATGTTGGGCGACCCGGATTCCGGGAATCGCCGTGCCGGATTCGGGTTAATTGTGATTGCGGCGTTGATCGTTTTTTTACAAATCCGATAGATTAAAATTACCCTTTTAAATCAATGAATTATATCACCGTTTTGGTGGAAATAACCCGTGCATTTTTTGGGTGTTTGTGCTATAAAAAACCTCTCTTTAAAAGATTGTATTTTTATCTTTTTTTGACGAATATATTGGGTGCATTAATGACAAAATTTATAATAGTTCTTATCGCTATATTTTCTATATATCCCATCACACCTTCGATAGCGTCTGATCAAATGACTGAAGAAATTGAGGGGAAATATAGCTATTCGGAACCATGTGGCCCTGAAACAAAAATGGAGGGTTATTCAAATAAACTTGAATATGATGCAAGAATTTCTAGAATCTCTCCCTTAAAAAATCAGCTTCCTCTTTTTCTAGTAGAGATTGACTCATCTTCGTGTGGCCCGGCTCACATGGTATCTTTTCAAGGAGTGGGGTGGTTCTATTATGATAACCATGATGACGCTTCAGATACTCTTATCGTATTTCCATACTTTAATGAAAAAACAGGATCAGACGAGAAAGATTATACGGCCTGTTATCTTAAAATAAAAAAAACAAATCAAGGAATTTTGATTTACGATAGAGAAAATAATGATTGTAAAAAATTATTTCTCGGCGGCGCACGTACAAACCTTACATCTCCCGGACCGATTAAAAAAATATTAGCTACAACAAAAAAGACACTGGAAAAATGACCATGACCGCCTCTGCCGCCGACCTCGCCTCTCAAGCCTATGGCGCCGATTCCATCAAAGTATTACGCGGGTTAGACGCCGTTCGTAAACGCCCCGGCATGTATATTGGCGACACCGATGACGGGTCAGGGTTACACCACATGGTGTACGAAGTCGTCGATAACGCCATTGACGAGTCTCTCGCCGGGCATTGCGACCGCATTGACGTTGTGTTGAACAAAGACGGGTCGGTCACGGTGCGTGATAACGGCCGCGGCATTCCGGTTGATTTGCATGCGGAAGAAAAGGTAAGCGCGGCCGAAGTCATCATGACTCAACTGCACGCTGGCGGAAAATTTGATCAAAATTCATATAAAGTATCCGGTGGGTTGCACGGCGTGGGCGTATCGGTCGTCAATGCCCTGTCCGATTGGATGGATCTGACCATCTGGCGTCAAGGAAAACAATGGTACATGCGATTCCGTCGTGGGGATGCCGAGGCGCCGTTAAAATCAATTGCCGACCAAGGCGATCACCGTAACGGGACCGAAGTCACGTTTATGCCGTCGACCGAAACATTTACCATGACGTTGTTTGATTTCACAACACTTGAAAACCGGTTGCGTGAACTGGCCTTCCTTAATTCAGGCGTGAATATTATTCTGCGCGATGACCGCGGGGATGAACCACACGAGGTTCAATTCCATTTTGACGGCGGGATCGAAAGTTTTGTGGCGTATCTGGACCGTGCCAAACAACCTGTTTTCACGCCCCCTATTTCGGTGAATACGATGCAAAGCAATATCGGCGTTGAAATTGCGATGGAATGGACCGATGCGTATCACGAAACCATGCTGTGCTTTACCAACAATATTCCGCAACGTGACGGCGGCACGCACCTGGCCGGATTTCGCGGCGCCCTGACACGTACCATCACCAAATATGCGGACGAACACAATCTGATTAAGAAAAAGGAAGTTGAACTGTCGGGCGAGGATATGCGGGAGGGATTGACGTGTGTATTATCGGTCAAGGTACCTGATCCGAAATTTAGCTCGCAAACCAAAGATAAACTGGTCTCATCCGAAGTGCGCCCCGTTGTTGAACAGGCGGTATCCGAAGGATTGTCCACATGGTTTGAAGAACACCCCGTTGAAGCAAAGAAAATAATTGGAAAAATTATTGATGCAGCAAGTGCACGTGAAGCCGCCCGTCGGGCCCGTGATTTATCGCGCCGCAAAGGCATCATGGATATCTCAAACCTGCCTGGGAAATTGGCCGATTGTCAAGAACGTGATCCGGCCCTGTCTGAAATCTTTATCGTCGAGGGAGACTCCGCCGGTGGATCGGCCAAACAAGCCCGATCACGGAAAAATCAGGCCATCTTGCCGTTACGCGGAAAAATTTTAAACGTTGAACGCGCGCGAATTGATCGCATTTTGATGTCGGAACAAATTGGTACATTGATCACGGCACTCGGAGCCGGAATCCAAGAAGAGCTGAATATCGACAAAATCCGGTATCACAAAATTATTATCATGACTGATGCCGACGTCGACGGGTCACATATTCGCACCTTGTTACTGACCTTCTTCTTTCGCTATATGCCCGTCATTATCGAGCGTGGATATCTCTATATTGCTCAACCCCCATTGTATAAAGTTAAACGGGGTAATTCATCGGAACTGTATTTGAAAAACGAATTGGCCCTTGAAGATTATTTAATCACCGGATCGGCCGACGACATGACTTTACGTGATTTTACGGGCGCAGTGCGCGCGGGACGTGATTTTATCGATATTTTAAATCGTGCGCGCGGATATCGCAGCGTCCTTAATCAAATGAATGCGCGGATCAACGATCGATTTGTGTTGGAACAAGCCGCAATCTGCGGATTGTTTAACGACGAAATTTTATCCAATGAGCCATTGGGTGTTAAGGCCGGAATATTAATGGCTACGCAACTAAATAAACATGCGCTGGATCACGAAAAGAACTGGACAGCAACCTATACGCTTGCAGATGGCTTTATCTGTACCCGTACGGTCCGCGGCATTACGCAACTGATCCGGTTGGTCCCGGATATTTTACGGTCGCCCGATGCACGGCGTCTTGCCACCTATCACACCTGGTTAAACGAAAATTTTACAGGCAACGGCACATTGACGAATAAGGGCAAAGATGTGGGCGATATCGCGGGCCCCGCCGATTTATTGGACCAAGTATTCGGATTGGCGCGCAAGGGGTTGGCCATTCAACGGTACAAAGGTTTGGGGGAAATGAACCCCGAACAGTTGTGGGAAACAACACTTGACCCCGAGGTCCGATCGCTATTGCAAGTGACGGTCGAGGACGCGGTGGCCGCGAATGATTTATTTTCAACCTTGATGGGTGATGTCGTCGAACCACGTCGTGATTTTATTCAACAGAATGCGTTGAAAGTGACGAATTTGGATGTTTAAGAAATGACCGAAAGAGACGTCACATTTCTGGCCGAAGACGGTAAAACGATTTACGGCACATTAAACACCCATGCGGGATCAAAATGCCGAGGGTTGATTATTTATGCGCACGGGTTGCCGTCAAACCGGAATGATTACACCTACCTTCAATCGGCCCGCATGTTTGCAAAATTAGGGTACGATACACTCCGCATTTCATTTTACGATTGGCAAAAAAATGCCCGCAATTTAAAAGATTGTGGATTCGCCGACCATGTTGCCGATTTGGAAATCGTTATTTCTAAACACAAACGTAAATATAAAAATATTTATCTGATTGGGCATTCATGGGGTGGCCCAACCATAATACTTACTGACTGCACGCATGTGACGGCGATATCGTTATGGGACCCGAGCTATAATGTCCCATTCTGGTGGAATCAAGGTGTGCGTATTGAAGGCCGTAAAGTTTATCTAACGGGTGCAATCGATTGTTTGATATCAAAAACGATGCACCGTGAGGCGTTATCATTAACCATGGAGCGGTGCCGTGATTTATCCGAGACATTTGATAAACCTCTCCAAGTGATCGGGGCCAAAAAAGACGGCATGCTTTATAAATTTAAAGAGTCGTATCACACCCACGCCCAGGGCCCAACGGATTACCATTTAATTGTAAAGGCTGATCATTCGTTTTTAGATGAAGACGCCTTAAAAGAAACGGTTCAATATACCCACAATTGGTTTAAAAAATTTTCAAAATGAAACCCCTGCTTGATCTTCTCTCGGATAAACTGATCTCCATCTTTGACGCGAATGGACTTGACACATCTTTCGCCCGCGTACGCGTATCGGACAGGCCTGATCTTGCCCCGTTTCAATGTAACGGGGCCATGGGCGCTGCCAAAAAAATCGGCAAAAACCCGCGTGACGTGGCGGCCATTATTTTAGACGCGATTCAAAAAGACCCTGATTTTACCCCCGGTAAATGCGATATCGCGGGCCCTGGATTTATCAATTTGCATGTCACGGACGCGGTCATCGAACGCGCCCTATCGGCCCAAATCGCGGATCCGCACCACGGTATCCCGCAAAATGGCGCGGGCAAAAATGTCATGCTCGATTATGGCGGGCCCAATGCCGCAAAGGCCATGCATGTCGGACATTTGCGTACCGCCATTG
>CAZLPZ010000019.1:0-32662 GCA_964561535.1 uncultured Pseudobdellovibrionaceae bacterium
GATCGGACCTGCCCGATTTACCCGCCGAATTTAACAATGAAAACTTTGGACGCGGGGTGATTGGCGCGGCGCGCACAGGCGACCCTAATTCGGCCAATTCGCAATTCTTTATCTGTTTTGATGATTGCAGTTTTTTAAACGGCCAATACACCGTGTGGGGCCGCGTAATTTCCGGCATGGAATTTGTTGATAAAATCAAGCGCGGCGAGCCGCCCCAAAACCCAGACAAGATCATCAAAATGACGGTCGGTGCCGCAGCGGCAGCGGGCGGAGCTGGTAAATAAATAAGAACCCTGAATATCAGGCACCCAATAACGTCAATCTAAAATCCCCCGCACCTTTTTTAAAAGGATCGCGGGGGATTTATTTTTTAATCACACTTCGCCGTTAAACATTAAACCGGACAAACCTTGCCGCCTAACACCAAGACAAGTCCCAACATTAAATCCCCCAGCTAGTTTCAACCATTCTTCGCGCTTCAAGTTCGCCTTCCATACGCTCTATACGGGGTTGCAGATAAGTTTCTCTTGCACGCATCTGTTGAAAACAAGCCCCTGCAGCACGGGTTAAAACTCCAACCCCCATGGCGGTAATTAATGTCACACTAACAGCTGCAACAACTAATGCTTGTTCTGGAGCACACGGCATGGACAAATTATCTGTATCTCTCTTCGCTGGACATACCATCGTTGAAACTGTTGGCTGTTCTGTTCGCGTGATAAGTTCTTCGCCAATACCAACGACAGATTCAGACCAAAAATATGCGACCCCCAGCGATAATACGGCATCAGTCGCAACAAGAAAACGATCCGCATATCCGTTGTGTGCCAGCCATCTTTTTGTCACTCTTAATTCCTCTTGACTTCTTGTACAGGTGTTCTGCATGGCTTTACCCTCTCTATATGAATAATGCTACGCTCCCCAGAAGTCCTATGTCAATGCGCTAAACATTAAACCGAAACAACATAATATCACCGTCTTGGACGATATATTCCTTGCCCTCTTGGCGCATTTTGCCGGCTTCTTTCGCACCCGGCTCGCCCTTATGCGCGACAAAATCGGCATATGCAATGGTTTCCGCGCGGATGAACCCCTTTTCAAAATCGGTATGAATAACACCCGCAGCTTGCGGCGCGCGCGCGCCCACATACACCATCCACGCACGCGCCTCTTTCGGGCCCACAGTGAAATAGGTTTGCAGGCCCAACAATTTAAACGCCGCGCGGATCACCTTGTTCAATCCCGGCTCGGTTAAATCCATTGATGACAAGAATTCGGTTTTCTCGTCAAGGGACGCGAGTTGCGCAACCTCGGCCTCAATCCCCGCCGAAATAATCACCGTATCCGCGCCATGTTTCGCGGCATATTCCGCGACCAATTTGGTCCATGCGTTCCCCTTGGCCGCGTCGTTTTCATTGACGTTGCACACGTATAAAACGGGCTTGCTGGACAAAAGTTGGGCATAAAAGGGCAATTTACGTTCATCGTCAGTTAACACCGCAAGCCGCGCGGGTTTCCCCGCATCAAGCACCGCGCGCACCGTGCCCATCGCGTCAATCGCGGCCTTGGCGTCCTTGTCCCCGCCCTTAGCCTTTTTCGCGGTCGTATCGATTTGTTTGGTCAAACTGTCCAAATCCGCAATCATCAATTCGGTTTCGATCACTTCGATATCCCGCAACGGATCAATGCCGCCCATGACGTGCGTAATATCATCGTTTAAAAAACACCGCACCACGTGTAAAATCGCGTCGGTTGACCGGATGTTGCCCAAAAATTGGTTGCCCAACCCCTCGCCCTTACTCGCGCCCTTGACCAGGCCGGCAATATCCACAAATTCCATTTGCGCGGGCACGATTTTGGCCGACCCGCCCAGTTTCGCGATTGTGTCCAACCGCACATCCGGCACCGCGACACGCCCGACGTTCGGTTCGATCGTGCAGAACGGAAAATTCGCAGCCTGCGCGGCTTGTGTGGCCGTGAGGGCATTAAAAAGAGTTGATTTTCCAACGTTTGGAAGCCCAACGATACCGCAATTTAAACTCATATTTTATTTTTCTTTCTTTGTCTTAATTATGCAGGGGCCATGTCTTTGATTGTCTCTGCTGTATCTACAGACTCAATTGGTAGATTCGGTAAATCACGAACCCATTCAAATGTTCCTGACTCAACACCTGCCCAAGTGCCTGATAATTTTCTTCCCTGGTCGCTGACTGTTCCCACCATATCTACAGAACTAAAAGAATCATAAGTTCTGAACGTCACCAATTCCCCAACATTACCATCTACAATATATTTATTGTTATCATACTTAGGTGGAACAACAGTGTTCCATGAAAGAACACCCAATAAAAAAACTCCTTTCTGAACTAATTCAGCTCGGCACTGTCCAATTTCATTTTTTTTACTTAAAATGACACCAGTCCAAATACCCGTTAAATTATATACACTCATTTTATACCTCCATTTTCTGCCACGCGGGTCATGAAGAGTTCATCTTGGTTGTCGAGCACCAACCCTATATGTTGGGCGACCGCCGCGCATTGATCCGCAATCATATCCCGTTCGACCTTGGCGAAATCACTTAACACATACCCACTGACCAAATCGCGGTCCCCAGGGTGGCCAATGCCCATCCGAATACGTTTGTAATTCGAATTGGGCAAATATTGATCGAGTGATTTTAACCCGTTATGCCCCGCCGCACCGCCGCCCATTTTCACGCGCAATTTCCCGGGAGGTAAATCCAGTTCGTCATGAATGACCACAATCCGTTCACATGGAATTTTATAAAATGCAGCCAACTCACCGACCGACGAACCCGATAAATTCATGAATGTTTCGGGCTTGAGTAATATCACGCGACGTCCATCGATTTTCCCCTCGATCATCAACCCTTTATATTTGCGCCGGAACGCGCCAAATCCAAATTCATCGGCGATTTTATCGACCGCCATAAATCCAATATTATGACGGTTCATCGCATAATCCGGCCCCGGATTCCCCAGGCCAACGATTAAAATGTATGTGATCGGTTCAGACATAATGGCAAACTATACCGTAAATGAAAGTCAAAGAAAAAGGGGCTTTCGGTATTCGTCCAAAAGCCCCTCGATCGGTAAGAGGCCCTCAAGGATCTAGCCTCAAGGAACCATTTTCTTATCTTATTTTTTCTTAGGTGCTGGAGCCGCCGCTGGCGCTTTTCCGCCTGCCGCGGGTGCCGCTTTGGCCCCTGCTGCTGGTTTTGCACCCGCTGCTGCGGCCGCTGGCGCCCCAGCCTTACCACCCGCTGCTGCAGGTGCCGCCGCTGCCCCCGGTGCTGCCGCCGCTGCGGCTGCACCCGGTGCCGGTGTTGCTTCCACATAAACCGTTGGCGATGCAATTGTTGCCAATGTTTCTTCTTCAGAACCAACCGGAACACGTACCCCCGCTGGCAATTTAACCATCGATAATTTTAAAGGATCCCCAATTTTTTTGTCTTTCAACGAAACTTCCAAAAATTCTGGAATTTTGGTCGCAATACAAATCAAGGAAATATCGTGGTGAATAACCGTCAAAACACCCTTGTCCAATTTAATACCCGGACAAAAATCTTGGTCTACAAAATGAACAGGAATAGCAACCGTAATTTCGGTTTTTGGACCAACGCGCAGAAAATCGACATGGATAATACGATCATGTACCGGATGTGTTTGCACGTCGCGGGCCAAAACCAAATGTTTCGCGCCGTCAACAACCAGGTCGCATAGACCCGTTTGCATCACGCCGGTTTGATACGTCAGGGTTAAATCTTTTAAATCCAAAGAAACCGTTTGCGGTTCTTTGGAATCACCGTAAATCACGGCGGGGACTCTTAACTCACGGCGCAACGCACGGGCAACCCCTTTACCGGCCCGATCACGTTTTTGTGCCGACAATGCATAGTTCTTGGACATGATGTCGTTTCCTTACTTGGCTTGGTTAAAAAACTGTCATCCCGGGGCAGGCCGGGAACCAGCTCCACCAGGCCCCGGCCTACACCGGGGTGACATCCCCCGCCTCCAGGGGTGCGGGGTTCGTGCACTATACAAATTTTTATTGACATTGCAAGGGAAAATAAACATATTATCGCAAATAAATGTCCCCTTTATGCTCCGAAAGCATTAATTCATGACACAAGCAGAAAAACCAGCCTTAACCGAAACCGAGATAACCTCTCTGATCGGCACGGTTACCCATACAAATTCAGTCCCCTGGAAGTTTAAAATAAATCCCTATACTTATATAACAACTCTCCAATGGGACATTGAGGCACCAAACTTTGATTTTATGGCGGCGTTACACGGCCTACGGTCCGTGGCAACAATGGATCAAATTAAACCGTCGTTCTTTAAAACAATGCGACCAGATCAAACCATCAAAATCTCTCTAACCAAAGAATTTAGTTTACAACAACAATGGGCAGGAGACCCGCAAACGGAACGCGAATTCCTGCGTATCCTTGTCACTGCCCATCAAAATCCTAATAGGTACCATGCCGACATGATTGTTCAATGTGATCAATGGGGTAATGCGTTACGGAATCATCAAGGTGAAATTTTACAAGCTGTTCAGACCTATCACGCCGACCATACTGCAGAACAAGTCATATGGCCCATAACAGCCCTAGAGCATCTATAAAACTTTGGACCTTCATTATTTTAGATCTATCAAAATTAATTCAATATTTTGATACAGCTCATCTGCCGGCCGTTTTCACCGTTTTTTGTATGCGTTCCCCGACGATAGCTGAAATAATCTTGCGCGTTGGTATAAGTATCGATATCAGATAAAATTACCCGCCGGACCCCACACGCCGCCAACCGCCGCGCGATATAACCCGGCAAGTCAAAAAGATATTTATCGCTTCCATGAACCACTTTAAAAAACCGCGCGTCGTCTGGATCATACCGCAAGAATGGTTCCAAAAAATCTTGCGACACTTCATATGATTTTTGGGCAATGCACGGCCCCGCGACGGCAACGATTGACCCCAGTTGCGCGCCATGATCCGTCATGCACCGCACCGTATTTTCAAGCACACCGCCAAAGGCACCGCGCCATCCAGCATGCGCCGCCCCGATGAGGGGATCACCCTTTTTATTCACGGCCCGGAACAGGATCGGCCCACAATCTGCTGATAATACACCTAAAATTACATTTGGTTGATCGGTGACCATCGCGTCAACTTGGGGGCGCTGATCCAGCGGAACCGACGCTGTCACATAAACGCATTCCGCCGAATGAATTTGATGCACCGTTGCAATATTATCTCGCCCAACACTTCCCATGGTCCGCGCGATGATGTCACGGTTTTCAGAAACCTTTGGGTCATCCGTGCTGTACCCCGCATTGAGCGATTCATACACCCCCGTACTGACACCCCCCCGCCGTCCAAAGAACCCATGCGCGACTCGTTCGCTGTCAAATCCGGGTGCTTGATAAAAAATCGACATTTTAAAACCCCTCAGGCCGTACGCCCACTTCCGTATGATACGCACACATAACCTTGAACAATGTGCCCATTTGACCCGGATCAACCAACCGTGCCAACCCTGCGTTTAATTCCGCACGATTCGCCGTTTCATCCGTATTAATAATATTTCGCAGGCGCGCATCGACCCCCAAGGTTTTTAAAAAGGCCCCTTGACCAACAGGCCCGGCAACACTCAACCCCGCCGCCCAGGCAATATCACAAAGGCGCGAAAAATCAACCAATGCCGTCAAATCAGATTCACCAGGATGATCCAACATACCGACTTTTTGATGCCCTCGTACCGCCTGAATTGTCGATGAGCCCATCAAGGCATCGTACCCATAATCAATCGTCAGTACCGCCCCCCCCTGCATCGCCGCCCGCGTAAATAAAGTCGCAGCTACTGCATCACGATCGGGCGAAAACTCGAGGATAACCAATCTGTCCTCTCCCTCTTTCAAGAGGGGGATTAGGGTGGGGGACAGTGAAACAGAAGATCTCCCCAACGCCAATTCCCCCTGATCATCCAGACCGACCACCACTTCATCCCAGCAATCACCCGACCCGACATATTGGTGCACGGGTAACGCATCAAAAAATTCATTATTCACAATAATCAGAGGGGCATCATCGGGTAAGTCATCCACCGTCTCATGCCACGTCACATCAATCCCGGCAAGCGCCCGCGCCTGATGCGCAATCAATACCTCACTGACCTCAATCAAATGAATAGAAGCTGTCTGTAACACTCCAGGAATACGTGATAAAATTCGGATTACATCTGAGATAAGTGTTCCATGACCCGGCCCTAGTTCACCCAAGATGAACCGTTTCGGGCGCCCCATTTGCGCCCATAAATCCGCAACCCAAAACCCAATCATCTCGCCAAATAACTGTGATATTTCTGGGGCTGTCACAAAATCGCCCGCTCGTCCAATAACCGCATCCCGGGTTGTATAATACCCATGATCCGGATGCGTTAAACACAACCGCATATAGGTCGCAAGGTCCATGGGACCTTTCTGTATAATCATGTCTTTAATAATAAATTCAAGTGGTGTGGTCATGACGCGACCAATATTTTTTGGACACCACAATGACCAACACCGCCCCCGCAAACATAGGGAGACATAATGTTTGACCCATCGTCAAGCCGAACGATAATGTCCCCAATTGAACATCTGGTTCACGGACGAATTCCACCATAAACCGTACAGTGGCGTACCCAGCTAAAAACACTCCTGATATAATCCCCGGGCGATCCCTCACACTACGCATGCGCATCAAAACAGCCAAGATCAAAAACAAAATCATGCCCTCACCCGCTGATTCGTACAATTGGCTTGCATGACGGGGCTGACCATCTGTGCCAGGAAAAACCATCCCCCAAGGGACCGACGTCACCCGCCCATAAAGTTCGGCATTCACAAAATTCGCCACCCGCCCAAAACATAACCCGATGGGCACGCAGGCACACACAATATCTGCCAATTTAAACATTGGGATGCGCGAAAAAATTGCAAACACAATGATGGCAATAATCACACCCGCGGCCCCGCCATGAAACGACATGCCACCCTGCCATAAATATAACGCCTCGATCGGATGATTCAGATAATAATCGCCCTGATAAAAGAGGACATACCCGAGCCGTCCCCCGGCAATCACCCCGATAATCGCGAATGTCATAAAATCATCAATCTGGCGCAGGGTGATCACGCCTCGATAAAACCGCGCGGCCAAATATCGAGCATACGCCCACCCAAGAAGAAATCCGGCGAGATACGCAAGCGCATACCAGCGGATCAAGAACGGCCCAATGTCCAAAACAGGACCAATTTCAAAGGCAATGGGGGAAATATCAGGAAACGCGAGAGACATATAAAAAATTTTCTTTTTTTAGAACGATACTCCCGCATCGACGGGATAACATTGTTTTTGCGATAATTTTGCCTTGTTATAATATATACCCCATCTCATCCGCATCTTCCACCCCCTTGCCGGATAGATCAGAATTGCCGATACTACGATCTATGACACCTATAAAATCCCCCCTCGCACCATTACTCTCCGTCAACAATCTGACCGTTGCGTTTCAAACGCCGACCGGACCATTTGTCGCCGTCGATCATGTATCGTTCAACCTGAATCGAGGTGAAACTTTGGCATTGGTCGGCGAATCCGGGTCAGGCAAATCAGTGACCGCCCTATCCATCTTGCAATTATTGCCCCCCTCGACTACCTACGCCCCTGGATCATCGATCCAATTTATGGGTCAAGAACTCGTCGGCGCAAACGAACCAACACTCCGGTCCATACGCGGCGCAAAAATCGGGATGGTGTTTCAAGAGCCCTTAACATCCCTTAACCCGCTTCATACAATTGAACACCAAATCATTGAAAGTATTCGCCTGCACCAACCCCATCTGACACGTGATGCGGTACGCGCGCGCCTAGATGAACTTCTGGACCTGGTTGAACTGAATCAACTCAAAAACCGCCTAGGCGCCTATCCTCATGAACTATCGGGTGGCCAACGACAACGGGTCATGATTGCGATGAGCCTCGCGAACACCCCCGATTTATTAATCGCCGATGAACCCACAACCGCGCTCGATGTCACGATCCAGGCCGAGATCCTAAAACTCCTCGATGATTTAAAACGCCGCCACAATATGGCGCTCCTCATCATCACCCATGATTTATCGATTGTCGAAAAAATGGCGGATCACGTCTGTGTCATGCGTCACGGCAAAATTATCGAACATGGGCCCACACAAGCCTTATTCACCGCGCCTCAACATGCCTATACATCCGAACTTTTACATGCTCATCCGACGAGTTTTGCCCCAGCCGCCCCCACAAATGCGCCCGTGGTTATGACGGGTCAAGATATTCGAGTAGCCTTCCCGCGTGGAAAAACATGGTGGGGATCAGCCGCAAATTTTGTCTATGCTGTCAATGGTGTACACATCGAGATTAAAGCGGGCCATACCCTAGGTATTGTGGGAGAAAGTGGTTCAGGTAAAACGACACTCGCCCTGGCGCTCCTGCGCCTGGTGCCCGCAACAGGCCCCGTGGTCTTTATGGGTCAGCGCATTGACACCCTCACCCGATCGGCCTTGCGTCCCTTACGGGCCAAAATGCAAATCGTATTCCAAGATCCATTCGGATCTCTGTCCCCCCGCATGAGTGTCGGCGACATTATTGGCGAAGGATTAGCGGTTCACGCCCCGCATATAACCCACATCGACCGTGATCATCGAATCGCTGATATTTTAAAACGTGTCGGGTTAGACCCCGAAACACGCCACCGCTATCCCCACGAATTCTCGGGCGGACAACGCCAACGCATTGCCATTGCCCGTGCCGCAATTTTAAATCCCGCTGTGATTTTGATGGATGAGCCTACCTCCGCTCTGGATGTCGTGGTTCAAGCCCAAATTGTCGAGCTCTTAAAAGATCTGCAGCGCGAACGCGGCCTTGCCTATTTGTTCATCAGTCACGATTTACGTGTCATCCGCGCACTTGCCCACGACGTCATTGTCATGAAAGATGGCCATGTGATCGAACAAGGGGCCACACAGACAATTTTTAACACCCCACAAATGCCGTATACGCGTTTGCTATTGGATGCCGCGCTCAACTTAAAAACTCTTTCTGCATAATTTATGCGCACCAATGAGTAAAACGCCTCCTGTACAGATACAAAGTTCAGGATTTAATCATTATTCATTTATAAAAATGAATAATGATAATTTTTTAAATATTTAAAAAACATTTTTATTTAAAAAAGCACCATATATACATCCATCTATATAATTCATATTTTTTAAAAAAAATTATTATTTTATAATTAATCAATATAAAATTATTTATTATACGAATACACAAAATATAGTTCTTTATTGGCACCCATGATTATAAAAATTAATTCTTCACTTGCAATCAATCCGAAAGTGAATTATAAAATAAGGACACACCCTCTATAACTGCCGTTTGTCCGGAGTCCCCCAAAAAGGTCTCCGGACCTTTTTTTAGGTCTAAAGCCTGGGACCCATCAAAGCATTTTACAACGAAAACCTTCAATGGATTCCAGGCCCTAAGGGGTTCACCTCCCCCTAAATCCCCCCTCTTAACTATTTACTAACCTTTTGACCCTAAACACAATTTTGTGGATAGGAAATAATAAAATTTCGACAACAGTGCCACATTCATGTAGAATAAACCTGTTGGTTCTGAATAAAAGCACTAGACTTCCCGCGGTCGTATTTGCTACCCCTCACACTGGGTTTTAAAATAGAGATTCGCCTGGACGATCATCGCACAGGCCCACAGAAAGAAACGATCATCGGCATGATACGTGACGACAAGACATTTTATTTTTCGCTCCCCCCATTCATGCACAAAATGCTCTTTTGTGTACTCTTGATCTTGCTCTTAATTCCTGCCGATACCGCCAATGCCGCCCGAAACCGCAAGGCCTCCCCGGAACTTGAATCCCGTAAATATGGAGCGATTGTGGTTGATGCGACAACAGGTCAAGTTTTAATGTCAGATCATGCCGATAAACAACTCCACCCCGCATCACTTACAAAAATGATGACTCTGTTACTTGCATTTGATGCGTTATCATCGGGACAATTGCGATCATCTGATTATATCCGCATATCAAACCATGCAGCAGGGCAATCCCCCAGTAAATTGGGCATCAAAGCGGGAGGACGGATCCGCGTCGATGATGCCGTTCGGGCAATTGCCATCAAATCCGCAAATGATATTGCGGTCGCCATGGCCGAATCGTTGGGCGGGACTGAATCAAAATTTGCACAACGTATGACAGGGCGCGCGCGCGAAATTGGCATGTCAAAAACCCATTTTGTCAACGCGTCCGGACTCCACAGTGCATTTCAATTATCGACTCCCCGCGATATGGCGATTCTTGCGCGGTATATCATCACAACCTACCCCAGCTATTATAAATATTTCGGCCTAAGGAGTTTCAATTATGGCGGGCGGTCACACCCCAATCATAACCGCCTCATGAATACCTATTACGGGATGGACGGTATGAAGACAGGGTACATTAACGCCTCTGGATTCAATCTCGTTGCATCCGCCAAGCGCGACGGACGACGCTTGATTGGGGTTGTTTTTGGCGGTCGCACATCATCATCACGCAATGCCCATATGGCCAAAATACTAAATACAGCCTTTGCTACCCCGCGTATGCCCGTTAAGCCTAAAATCGATATTGCCCGATTAACCCCGATGCCAGAAGATAAATCTAATCCAATGTTTGACCCCCAAGACGCCCGTGACATGTCAAGATTACGGCCTGAATCCGGATCGATGTCGGATGAAATTATAATCCGCCGTGACGTTAAAGATCGTCCGAAAACCGCCTCATCGCGATCCGCTCGAACCGTTCCGTCTCGAAAACCAACCAAAACCGAAATCGATACCCTCGCTATAAACATACCATCTCGGATCGAACGATCAACCGCATCGACCCAAGGATGGTCCGTTCAAATTGGCGCCTATCAAACCCGCGATGCCACCGATGCGGCCTTATATCGGGCCGCACGACGCCTCCCTCCAACTCTTTCACATGCAACACCCTTGGTTGCTCCTTTAAAATCGAGCCAAGATGGATGGATGTTCCGCGCACGTCTTGGTAATTTAAACGCAGCCCAGGCCGCCCAAACCTGTCAAATTTTTTCAGGATGCGTCCTGATCCCGCCGCAACAAAATTAAAGGCACTAAAAAGTGATATCTTCCATATCCCTGTTTTTTAAAATGCCCGCCCCTCCCCAGAACGCTGCATTACACCCGCACAACGAAAAGGGAAATATTTTTATTATTATTTTTATCGCAATCGTTCTGATTGCCGCCTTAACCGTCGCCGTACGCGGGACATCCAGTGGTCGCGATTCAATCTCGAAAGAAGATTTAAAAATTCAAGCTTCCGCAACCATCCGATACGGTGCCGAACTTGAAAACGCCGTGCGACAAGTCTTGGAAAACGGCGCCTCCGAAAATGATATTCGTTTTGCACATCCAGACGCCGCTGTTGATTATGGCGTGATTACCACAACTCCCTCCTATCAAATATTTTCACAAAACGGTGGACGCGCCGCGTACCGTTTGGCCGCCCCTTCGGTCATGGCCAGCGGTACCGAAGGCACATGGGAATTTTATGGCACAACAAATATCCCTCAAGTGGGATCGGCCCGCGCGGAACTGATTGCGGTTCTCCCGGATATCACGGCTGCCTTTTGCGGCCAAATCAATAAAGAACTGGGCCTGACGGGTCAGCCCGATGACGACACCACAGGGACTGTTCCCGATTGTGTTCAAGGCACTGCCCTCTATCGATTCGGGGCCGCCGCCGGGTTCAGTTCGCCCGCCAATAACCTCGACTCTGCAACATTCAGTACGCTTCCCGCCACCAGCGCGTGTGTGACATGTGGGGTTGACTACCATTATTACCATGTCTTGCTCGCGCGATAACCCCCCTAAATAAGGGAAAAAAGCCCAAAAACGCCCTGTCAAGGCAAAATAATCCATAAAAAGTGATTATTTCGGTATAAAACTTAAAATACCCCATCGACAAGGCCCCCAAAATATATTGTAGGATGTACATATCCGGTCCCGATTCCAACGGTGATCCTCGGCCACGGCCTTGGATCATCCAAAAGATGAGATGACCTTTTATGTTCACCTAAACTTGCAAGAGAGTTTGATAATGGCAACAGCAACCAAAGCTGCAACAGCAGCAAAAACAACAGCAACAAAAACAACCGTGACGGCTCCTACTGTCACGCTCAAACAAATCGCATCCGAACTCGCGGAACGTTTTGAAATGCCGAAAAAACAAGCGAACCTGATCATGGACGATTTGATCACCACGCTTGTGAAAAATCTGAAAAAAGGCAACCGCGTTCGTATGGCGGGATTTGGAATTCTCCAAGTTAAAAAACGCGCTGCACGTATGGCCCGCAACCCCGCCACAGGCGAACCGGTCAAAGTACCAGCCAAGAAAAAAATTACATTCCGCGCCGCCAAAGAATTGAAAGAAGCGGTCGGTAAATAATTTAAAAGGATATCGTCCGAGATAAGATGTGCCGATGTGTAACAAAGGCGTGTCGTGTTTTTGGACTTCCTTTTCATCAAAGAGCCCCCTCCTCCGGGGCTCTTTTTTTATGCAAAGAGGGTAAACCGTGCCTATATTTCTAACCTGCAATCAAGATAGAACTTCACTTAAACACAAAAGATAATTATTGACTATTATCCTATAATAGGTTTATACTCTTATTATTCGGTGGCGATACAGGTCAAGAGAGAACCGAAATCCAGAATAAAGGTAAAACAAAAAACCCATATATCCATTATGAATTCCATAAAATAGTGGCTACACCACTAAAGTAGTGGCAAAAGTAAAACTTATGAAAAAAGGCCTTTTAAAAGGTTAAAATTAACTACAGCTTTACATATTTAATTATATAATTACAGAAGGGAAATTAAGTTTTTTAAAGATAAGGAAATAGCAGAATGGCAGGTTTTAGTGTCGTCGATATGGCAAGCCCTGTTGTGGATCCACCTCCACCACCGCAAGAACGCCGAGCAAGTGACCCAAAATTGGTACGCGCGCAATAGATAACCGCCCGAAGGGATATGCGCGTGACGCCTTTGAAACCGTGGCCCACAATACATCACGGCCAGCGCCTCAAGCCCCGGCTCTCGCCCCCGATGCTTGCGAAAAAACAATAACAAAGGGAACACAACGTCAATTCCTAGAGCACTGCATTTAATATCTCCTCAAAATCTCCCCTTCCCGTTATCACCGCAATAACAACTTTTGAAATGACGCGGGTGTAAACCTAAAAAAGATACAAATATAAGGATTTTATAGAAAGCAATTTAAGTGAAGGAAAAATTACGTACCCATATATTTTCCACACAATCAGTAAAAATTGGGACGTACAGAGTTGGCAACCTTAGACAGTGCAGTCAGAAGAAAAAGAAAGCCTACATTAAAATTTAATTTCAAGTGCTGGCGCGGCCGGCGGTGGCGGCGGTGGCGGCGTGACATCAGCCCCGGCATTTGCCATTTGTTGATGCCGATCGTTTATCTTTTTCATCGGAAAAACTTTACTTACCTGAGTGCACAGAAATCCACACTCACCTGTTTTTGGTTCTGCCATAATATAAACACCCTTCACCCTTAAAATAAATCTCACTTCCCCCATGATATATAAATTATGTAAAATTTTAGTTAATTTTATGGGGCTGACAGGGTGCATTGCCTGATTTAAGATCCACCCCATGATCAAAAAACGTTTTGCTGACTTAACCGAACCTGAAATCCTGGCCCTTGCGATCAGTGCCGAGGAAGAAGACGCGCATATTTACACCAGCTTTGCGTCCCGCGTGCGGGCCGATTACCCCTCAACCGCCGCCATGTTTGATACAATGGTCACGGAAGAGCAAGAACACCGCAATATGTTGATGGATATTTTCCGTCAAAAATTCGGCGATACCCTGCCCTATATCACCCGGGCCGATGTATCCGGGTTTATGAAACGCGACCCATTATGGTTGGCAGACACCCTGCGCATTGAAACCGTGCGCCGCCAGGCCGAGATGATGGAACTGGAATCCGCGACGTTTTACGCGCGGGCATCCCAGGCCGCACGCGATGTCGATGTGCGTAAACTCCTGGGCGATTTGTCCCTCATGGAACGCGGACATGAGGCAAAGGCATTTTCGATTGAACAAATGCATTTACACCCCGATGCGCTGGATTCTGAATCCCACGCCGCGCGACGGTTGTTTGTATTACAAATCATCCAGCCCGGTTTGGCCGGCCTGATTGACGGGTCCATTTCAACGCTAGCCCCCATATTCGCCGCAGCATTCGCCACCCACAATTCGTGGGAAACATTTTTGATTGGCATGGCGGCATCCATCGGCGCGGGGATCAGCATGGGGTTAACCGAAGGCATGTCAGACGACGGGGCAATTACGGGCCGCGGAAGCCCGTGGATCAGGGGGATTGCGTGCGGCCTCATGACCATGCTCGGGGGCCTGGGGCACACATTACCCTATTTAATCACCGATTTCTGGACCGCAACAATCATTGCCGGTGTGGTGGTCGCGGTTGAACTGGTCGCCATTGCCTGGATCCGGTTTAAATATATGGACACGCCTTTTTTAAACGCGATGGTTCAGGTGATCTTGGGCGGAATTTTGGTACTCGCCGCCGGGATCGCGATCGGGAGTGGGTAAGGCGTAGAATGACCGGAGGGATACCCCTCTCCCCTTGTGGGAGAGGGTGGCACGCCCAAAGGGCGTGACGGGTGAGGGGAAAAATAAATCGACACTTTTCTACCCCCTCTCCCGCCTTCGCCTTGGGCTCAGGCACCCTCTCCCACAAGGGGAGAGGGAAATCCCCCAGCCATACCAATATTCTAAAAATTCCGATCATCGGATCATCTGATCATCCAATCATCTGTTTCCCCCCTTGCCTTTTCGCCTTCCCTCCCCTAAAAATCTTGCATGGCCAAATCATCCACCCCTCCCCCTGTCCGTACCACTTCGAACGTCATCGACCAGCCGTTTGTGAACTTGCTGGCCGATAAATATCTGGCCTATGCCCTGTCGACCATTATGTCGCGGTCGTTGCCCGATGTGCGCGACGGGTTAAAACCCGTGCATCGCCGCGTGTTATTTGCGATGAGCCAATTGAAATTGGACCCCAAGGATCCGCCCAAAAAATCGGCCCGCGTGGTGGGGGACGTGATTGGTAAATTCCACCCGCACGGCGATCAATCGGTTTATGATGCGCTCGTCCGCCTGGCCCAAGATTTTTCGGTGCGGTACCCATTGGTCGATGGCCAGGGAAATTTCGGCAGCATCGACGGCGATAACGCCGCCGCCATGCGATATACCGAATCGCGCCTAACTGAAACGGCACAACGACTCCTTGACGGTATTGATGAAAACGCGATTGATTTGCGCGCGACCTATGACGGCGACACGATGGAGCCGATTGTTTTGCCCGCAAACTTCCCCAATTTGTTGGCGAACGGATCGTCGGGCATTGCCGTGGGCATGGCGACCAACATTCCGCCCCATAACGTCGCCGAAATTTGCGATGCATTAACGTTGATGCTCGACCACGAACCCACCGACAAAGAATTGTTGAAATGTATCCCGGGCCCCGATTTTCCAACGGGCGGCATCTTGATCGAGCCGCGCGAGAATATCCTTACAGCCTATCAAACCGGCCGGGGATCATTCCGCCTGCGCGCGCGATGGGAGGTCGAGGAACTCAAAGGTGGAAACTACCAAATCATCGTCACCGAAGTTCCATATCAAATTCAAAAATCAAAACTGATCGAACAAATCGCGAATTTAATCAACGATAAAAAATTGCCTTTGCTTGAAAATATCGATGACCAAAGCGCCGAAGATATTCGCGTGGTCTTTACGCCAAAATCCCGCGCCATTGACGCCGCTGTGTTGATGGAGTCGTTGTTCCGCGCGACCGATCTTGAAATTCGGTTCCCCTTAAATATGAACGTGCTCGATCATGGTGTGATCCCCCGCGTGATGCCGCTGCGCGATGTACTCCGCGCTTACCTCGACCACCGCCGCACGGTCTTGCAACGTACATCGGCCTTCCGTTTGGAAAAAATCACCCTACGGATGGAAGTACTTGCCGGATATTTGATCGTGTATTTAAACATCGACAAGGTCATTCACATTATCCGTACCGAAGACGAGCCGCGCCCAAAATTGATGAAGGCCTTTACGTTAACCGAAAATCAAGCCGAAGCGATTTTAAATATGCGCCTACGCTCTTTGCGTAAACTTGAAGAAATGGAAATGCGGCGCGAACATGATACGTTGGCTGCACAAAAAGATGCCCTCGAAAAACTCCTCGCATCAGAAAAACGCCAATGGAGTGCGATTGGCAAAGAAATCGATGATCTGCGAATTGCCTACGACCCAAAATCATCCCTTGGAAAACGCCGCACCAAAATCACCGCCGCACCTGACGTTACCGCACTCGAACAACAACTCGATGACGCCCTAACGGTACGAGATCCCATCACCATCATCTGTTCGGACAAAGGGTGGATTCGCACGATGAAAGGCCACGAGGTCAATATTGACGATTTAAAATACAAGGATGGCGACCGCGCGAAATTTATATTCCCCGCGCACACCACCGATAAAATTTTGATCTTTGCCACAAACGGCCGGTTTTACACGGTCGCCGCCGATAAATTACCTCCCGGCCGTGGATTTGGTGAACCAGTTAAACTAATGGTCGATATGCCGGATGCCGATATCGTGTTTATGACTGTCTATGATGACACCGCAAAATTCCTGGTTATCTCGACCACAGGGCATGGGTTTATTGTACCCGCAACTGAATGCCTAGCCCAAACCAAAAACGGGAAAAATGTATTGACCGTGAGCGACGGTGTTGAATCAACCTTGTGCCTGGCGGTTAACCCGTCCGCAACGCATCTGTGCATCATCGGCACCAACCGCAAAATGCTGGTCTTCCCAATCGCTGATATTCCGGAAATGAACAAAGGTAAGGGTGTGATTTTGCAAAAGTATACAGATGGTGCCGCGCCATCGGATGCACAACTGCTCACCATAAAATCCGGGATCAATTTTGTATCGGGATCAAAGACAATTACTGTGTCTGACATGAAGCCCTGGGTCGCCGCACGCGCCAGCATGGGCAAATTACCGCCCAATGGATTCCCACGCAGTAATCGATTTGGATAAAAAAACGATCACCCCGGGGTAAGGGGGGATAAAAAAATAAAAGGAACATATTGACAACATTGGCGAACTTGTATAGAACATAAAGGGATGTTATCAAATACAAACGAATCGGGGTTTTTATGCTTACCCACAAACAACGCGAACTTCTTCTCCTCATCCATAACCGCATGTCGCGCGGCGAACTCGCCCCGTCTTTTGACGAAATGCGTGATTTATTGGGCCTAAAATCTAAATCGGGAATCCATCGGCTCATCACGGGCCTTGTTGAACGCGGATACCTTCAACGCCTACCTCATCGGGCACGTGCATTAGAAGTGGTAAAATTACCCGAAGGATATAACCCGGCAGCGCATGACCAAACAAGCGCCGCCACAATCACACGCAATATTAACAGGGTGGTAACTTCTGCCCACGGTCACGGCGGGGCACAATGGAGTGATGATAAAACCATATCGACAGGGATACGGGACAATGCGGGACCACCGGCCAATATATTGACAGTACCATTAATGGGCCGCATTGCGGCGGGAACGCCGATCGAAGCCATCCGCGATGATGGCGCCTCCATTGATATTCCCGCCGATATGGTGGGGCGTGGTGATTTTTATGCCCTGACGGTTCAGGGCGATTCAATGATTGACGCCGGCATTCACTCGGGTGACACAGTTGTGATCCGCCGTGGGGACAGCGCTGAAAATGGCCGCATTGTGGTGGCGTTGGTGGATGATACCGAAGTCACCCTCAAACGCCTCCGCCGCAAGGACGGGATGATTATTTTGCAAGCTGAAAATCCAGCCTTCGAAGACCGATCTCTGCCGCCCGATCGGGTCAAGGTTCAAGGGGAACTCGCAACATTGATCCGCATGTATCGGTGAAGTCATAACCCCGTCATCCCCGCGCAGGCGGGGATCCAAAAAATATAAGTGCCCCCCCGGCGAAAGCCGGGGCCCAGACTTGATTTGACTTTTAATTTACAACATATCTAAAAGTAAAAAATGATCTCTCTCGATTCATTCCTCCGCACCGCAAAGTCAGCCACCTATGCCGGGGGCGGGCCCAAAAACACCGACCTATCATACCAAAAATCCGACGATTTTTACTTTACCGACGGCCCCTATACCTATCACGATCGATACTGGGGCGGATCAGCATTTTTAGGATCCGAAATTATATGGGAAAACGGCACGCCCATCTGGGGCATGAATTATTACGGCGGCCCAACTGTGACAGACACAGATACTGCAACCGCCTATGATTTTTTAAAACTCGCGTTACGCGCGGGAACATCCGACCCAACAATCATATCCGTTCGTGGTCCGGCCCAATTTAAGCATCCGGACTATCCTTGGTATCTATACACAAACGCTTTATTTGGAAACTTAACTTGCTTTACCGGCACCGAAGAGATCAGTTTAAATAACCGTATCATCTGTCGCCATGTATATCACGGCGGCACGATAAAATAACACCCCTTAACCAATCGCTAACGCTTCTTATGATACCGTTACTATTATTGCGATAATTCAGATGCTCTTGTTGTTTCCCTTTTTCCAAAGTCCCGCCCTTTATGAGAGAATCTCATGGCCCTTGTGATTGACCTGAAACCCGGCGAAAAGCTGTTGATTGGATCGGCGGTCATTACCAACGACGCCCAACGCACGCGCCTGCACATTGCAGGTGATGCGCCCATCATGCGTGAAAAAGACGTGATGAAAGAAGAAGAGGCGAATACCCCCTGCAAACGAATCTATTTCCTCATTCAATGCATGTATCTCGCCCGCAACCCCAAAACATATCATGAAAGATATTTTGATATGATCCGCGATATTCAAACCGCGGCGCCCTCAACCGCCTTGCGGTTTATGGCGATCAATGACAAAATTCTCGACGGGTCTTATTACAAGGCCCTCAAAGAAGCCAAAGACCTCATCAAATATGAACAGGATATTACAGGATATGCAAAATAATTCTTCGTCGGGTGGCAACACTCCCCACGGTTCAGCTGCTTCGACTTACGGCACGCACGCCCAAAAAAATTCCGGTGACCCCCGTGAAACTGAAGCACGTGTTTTATTAAAGGCCGCCAACATGATGCAAGATTTACAAAAATCATGGAATCCAGACGATTCCGAACGGCTGGATGATGTCCTCAAATATAACCGTCAAATCTGGATGCTCTTTTTTGATACGGCGCTTGAAAATAAAGAAGGCGATCGTCCGAACGATTTGCGTAGCAATATCCTCAACCTCGCAAATTTTGTCTTTAAACGCAGCATCGATATTTTATCCGAACCAAAATCGGAAAAGCTTGATGCCCTCATCACCATCAACCGCGATATCGCTGCCGGATTAATGAGCAACGCCGGAATGCCAGAACGATCGACAGGAATGGGGACAACATCAACGTCGGCTTAGAAAAAGAATCTGAACACGTTCTACCATTCTTCAGCAGACAAAAATTCAAAACGTCAATTAGACTGGATCGCCAGCCCAATTTACCCTCGCGACTTGTCCACAAATGCCCCTCGGGCATCGATGGCAAGTAAGAGCGAGGAGCACCCCTTAATAATCGTCACCGGCCTAAATCAGCCAGTTCCTTTTCCATACGCGCGATCCGTACCCGCTTTTCAAGGCGGCGTTCGGTCGACCGGAATTCGTATGCAATCAAAAATAAATTTAACATTCCGGCGATTCCCAACATCCCTGACATGATCAATCGAGGGCCGTTATAGGCATCCATCCACGACACAAATCCATAAAACAGAATAAACAGATTGAGTAAAACCGATAAAATCACCAGAATTTTCATTTTCAGAGTCAATTTGATTTTCCTTTAAAGAATGCTAGAATTCAAAACTATCCCCTACTGCGCCTCTTATTTTAAAGGAATTCCCCATGACTGTCACCCGGAATATGCGCCGCTCTCTTTTGACATCGACCGCTCTTGCCCTCGCCATCATCGGCGGGGCCCTGCCGGCTAACGCTACTGATATCACGGCCGACACAAGGATCAGCGCCGTAACGGTATACGCCGATCGGGCGAGTATTACCCGCACCGGAACCGTCACGGTCTCCCCCGGTGACCACGTGGTCATCATCAATGGATTGCCAGGTGGCATAGCCCCTGATTCGTTACGGGCCGATGGATCATCAACTGCCGGGGTTACACTCGGCGCTGTTGACCATAAAATTGTGAATGCCGCGCAACTTTCCGCCCCGCGTGAACGTGAATTACAAACCAAAATTCTAGAATTACAGGACCAACGCGCGCTGATCGTTGCCGATCAAACGGCCCTGAACGCCCGGATGAATTTTTTAAATAAAATTGGCGATACGGCGTCAACACGTGTGAACGAAGACATTAAATCAACCATTGCCCTGAAACCCGATGAATGGGGCGCAGCAGCGATGAAAATTTCATCGACCATTGCCGATACGCAAAAATCATTACAAAATATTGTCGTCGCGCTGCGGAAACTGGATGCCGACATCGCTGCTGCGCAAAATGATTTAAACGACCTTTCCAATGTGGGCCAACAAAATACGACCGTGCGCATTCCCTTTACCGCAACAGCCGATGGCACATTGACCTTTAACGTCGCATACCAAGTATTTGGAGCCGGATGGCGCCCCATGTATGACGCACGTTTAACAACCAGCACCCAAGCATTAGACCTGATCCAATTTGGTGAAGTTCAACAAACAACCGGCGAAGATTGGACAAACGCAAAACTGACCCTATCAACCGCGCAACCCGCACGTGGCGCCACCCCACCCGACTTATATACACAATGGGTGAATGTGTATGAACCACAAATGCAGAATTTTGGCATTGCCTCAACAATTGGTAGTTCTGGAGATTTCCGAGGTCCTGCCTTATCCGAATCGTCAATGGCAATGGATAAATCTAACCGTCTTGAAGAAAGAAAATCAATGCTCGCGCCCGCAGCCCCCGTTGCATTCCAAGGCGCGCAAATTAACGCCGGCGGATACGTCGCCGAATATCAAATTCCGGGCACAACCACCGTAACGGCCGATAATACGGCGAAAAAAGTCATGATCCAGAAATTGAAAACAACAACATCTTTGGTGGCCCAAGCACGGCCCGCGCTGGACCCATCGGTCTATGTCGTAGCCAAGGTTAAACTGGGAGGAGAAACGCCGTTACTTCAAGGTCCGGTTAATTTATTCCGCGATAACGCCTTTATCGGTAATGCGGTGCAAAATATGCTCCGTCCCGGCGAAGATACCGACCTACCATTCGGCATAGACGATCAAATGGTTATGAAACGTCAAGTCGTGACCGATAAACGTGGTACATCAGGCGTGATTTCAACCCAATCGACACTCGACCGACTGTATGATACCGAAATTCAAAACTTGCATACCTTCAATGTGGCCCTTGAAGTATTGGAATCAGTTCCCGTCGCGCAAGACGAGCGGGTTAAAATCGTAATTGATACCAAAAACACAACACCTGGTTTTGAAAACGATGCGCAAAAAATTACGGGCCTAAAAAAATGGCGATTTGAAAAACTGGCGCCCCAAGCGAAACAAAATATAAAACTGGGCTACACCGCGACTTGGCCCAAAGATTTACAGCTGAATGGGTTGTAACAATATCATCGCCGCGAGGGCGGGGATGATATATCAAATCCCCCCTAATACATCACCATCATCACGATATCGCCTTCATCGGCACGAACGGCTCGCGCCCGGCTAACCCAATGATCTGTTGTTGCTAATTGTACATCAAGATGATCACTTAAACTGACCCGCGCCATATCAGCCGCCGCAACAACTGAAATCCCTACCTCGCCCGGCAAGACCGCATTCTGTGCCTGGGCTCCAAAAGACCACGCAACAAAAAACGCACCGGCAAGCAGGGCCCTGGGTCCCGCGCCATATACCGAATCAATTTTAAACATGAACCAGCATCAAGCGAGAAAACCCCGAAAACAATGCGCGTTTTGGGCTTATCCACATAAAAACCCTTAAAAAGAGGTGTGGATTATTTGTGATCTCACCTTTATTGTCATCATTATGAAACCTTTTCTTAAAAAATTAATCGATCTGATCGCCCATCCGGGACTCGTCTTTATCAGCTGCGGATGGTTGATGGTATTACTGGTGATCGGCACAATTGCACAACGGTATGTAGGCCTGTTCGTCGCCCAAAATTTCTTTTTCTACAGTTGGGTGTTAATGGTAGGACCTGTTCCCCTGCCGGGCGGCATGACCACCATGTGTGCGTTGACACTGGGCCTTTTGGTCAAACTACTATTCAAAAGTGACGCCACGGTCAAACGGTTGGGTGCGATTGTATCGCATATCGGCGCGCTCCTCCTTATGGTCGGGGCAGTTATCACCTTTTATACCGCAGTAGACGGCGCGATCACGTTATTCCCCGGCGATACATCCGACACTTTCACTGCCTATCATGATCGTGAATGGGTAGCATTTAACGATGAAACAAACGCCGTTTTATCACGCCTTGATTTCAATGCCGCGCGCAAAGAGGCAACGATTAAAATACCCGACACATCCATCACCGCAACGATCATCAAATCATGCCGCAACTGCGCGTTTACGACGCGCGATCCAAAAAACATCACCGCTGACTTACGCGGCCGCGCCCGTGATTTTGATATCACCCCCCTCCCCCCCGAACAACAGGATGAAGATAATCGCGCAGCAGCTCTGTTTCAAATTACAGGTACGGACAGCGAAAAGGATGGCATTCATTTATCCGCAGATTTCATTTCATTAAGTCCATTTATTGATTATAAAGGTAAGCGCTTTCATATCGCAATCCGTAAGGTCCAATTTCCTCTCCCTTTTAAAATTGAACTGACGGCCTTTCGCCACGACACGCACCCCGGCACCGATATGGCGCGGTTTTATGAATCAGATATTATCGTGCATGAAAATGGGACGTCATGGCCAGCAACAATTCGCATGAACGCGCCCTTTCGATATCGCGGATATACGTTTTATCAATCATCCCTTATTAAGGATCAAAATCGTGACGGCACCGTCATTGCTGTTGTCAAAAATGACGGACATGCCTATCCTTATATCGCCAGTTTTATCATGGCATTGGGGGTACTTATTCACCTTATTAAACGGCTTCTCAAAAAACCCCGCGTACTGAACACATTACCTATTTCTTTAACCGTAAAAACGGTCACAATTATTCTCTTATCCACTTTTATTTTTCCTTCAATATCACAGGCAGATTCATATAAAGATGTTTTTTTAAACCGTCCCTTACATGATGCATTTGCAACGATTCCCATTCAAAATCAAGGTCGCATTAAACCAATCGATACATTCGCAAGATCGATACTTGAAACATTTTCAGGACGGGATTACACAGAAAATAATGACGCCGTTACCTGGATTGCACGCGTCCTGTTTACCCCCGAAACCGTACAATCCGAAAAAATCTTTCGCATTCAGAATAATGCGGTGCGCGACACATTGGGATTAACAGACCGCACAGGGCACAGATACAGCATCACGGAAATCATTCCCGCTTTAACCCGCGCGCGCGACATCTGGGGGCCATTAACCACGCGTCCTCAAAAAGATCTATCTTTGCCCCAAAAGCAACTTTTAGAACTTGTTCAAAATGTTGATACATATATTGATCTATCAGGTACCTTTGTAAGGCATCATCGTAATTTACTAATTGATAATCCAAATATTGCCAATTTATTAAATATTCCAGTAGGCACACATTTATCAATAAGCGATTTAAAATCACATCAAAAAGAACTTTTACGCGCGATGACGGCGCTCAACAAAAAGGCGGCGCAGCAAAAATCTACAGATAAAATGTTACCCCATGAAAAAATGCTGATTCAATTAATTGCCCTTATGCAGGAAATGGATATGCGGCCCCCGGCACAGCTTTTTCGTGTGATCCCAGACAGCCAAAAAAATGTATCCCCCCAAACATCTTCGGCTTGGTCACCCCCCCAAGACAATATTAATAATGATTTGACAATAACCTGGCAGCAACTCGCACAAGAAATCTCATCGCAAAATACAGTTGATATCACAAAGTCTCTGGCACTTATCAAAGAAAAAACAAGGATCGATACACCCATACGATCATTTAAAATTGAACATATTTTAAATACCTATCATCCCATGACGATCAGTTTAATTTTATATACGATCGCGTTAATCAGTGTTTTTTTAATGACCGTAACAAAATGGCACCCACAGATACACCAGACCATTATTGTGACCATGATCACAACACTTTTATTTGCAATATCGCTACATCTTTTTGGAATTATGGGCCGAATGATTATATTATCGCGTCCACCAGTAACAAATTTATACGACTCGATTTTGTTTGTCGGAATCATCAGCGTCATTGGACTATCCCTAACCGCCTTATTCAAACATGATAAACTTTATATAGTCCTTGCAGCCATCACCGCTATTTTATTGCAATCAATCGGATTAAAATTTGATACCGAAGGCGATACACTACAAATTTTATCGGCCGTTCTGGATACAAATTTCTGGCTCGCAACGCACGTCGTCATGATTACATGCGGATATGCCACATCAATCATCACGGCCATGATTGCACACACGGCGCTTTTTTACCGCATCATCCAACCACACGATTCATCACGCACCGCTACTCTATATCGCACAACAAACACAGCCTCGTTTATCGCATTATTCACCACAACCGTTGGAACAATTTTAGGAGGTATCTGGGCCGATCAATCCTGGGGACGTTTTTGGGGGTGGGATCCAAAAGAAAACGGCGCCTTATTAATCGTTCTTTGGCTAATATGGGTTTTACATGGCCGCATCGGTGGATTTATACACGAAGTGGGCACCCTTGCTCTGCTCGCGACACTCAACGTTATTGTCGCGCTTGCTTGGTTTGGTGTCAATTTATTGGGCGTCGGGTTGCATTCATATGGATTTACACAAAACGCAACAATTGGATTAATATTATTTTGTACAATTGAAATCGCTATAATCTTGGGCGCCGTTACATTTTTAAAATTTCGAAAGTCTTTCGCCTCATGAATCGTTTCATTATCCCGATAACAACCATTTTATTGGCGGCTTTTATTTACGCAGGAAGCCTTATTTATGATCATGTCATAAGCACAACATCAAAACCAAAAGAATTCATCGCCACAATCACATCAGCACCAGAAAAAAATATACATGCCCTCGTTCCTGATTTTAAATTTACGCCATTAGAGGGTAAAGAATTTCATATCAAAGACCTGCGCGGATCTGTTGTCATTTTAAATTTTTGGGCTTCCTGGTGTGCTCCCTGTGTCGCCGAATTTCCAGACCTTTTGGACATTATCGACCAATACAATGGAAAAATTATTTTGGTTGCATTATCCAGTGATCAAACACAAGCCTCTGTTGAAAAATTTATTGCGGCTCAAAGTAAAAAGCATGGGGCCGAAATCAATAAAAAATCCGTCTTCATTGGACTTGATCCCGGGCGGCGTATTACGCGCGATTTATTTAACGTCACAACATATCCCGAAAGTTTTATTCTGGATTCTAATGGTCAGATCATTAAACACATCATCGGGATAGACGATTGGCATAAAGGTTCAACGCAAGAAATACTTAAATCCCTTACAAAAGATAAATCAAAACTATAATTCTTTTCTAATGAAAACATTCCCAATATCGGGTATAATCCAATTATGTTTGCAACCGTTCTCGACATCCTAATCACCTATCGCATGGCGTTTTTTGATGGCTTGATTGTCACATTAGAACTCTGTGCAATTATTTGGACAGTTGGAATTCTCATCGGAACAACGCTTGGTATTTTTGCCGCACGCCACCATAGAATCATCGGTATAGCCGCCCGAATAATTTCATTTTTTTTAGGTGCCGTTCCTTTACTTGTCTTCATGTTCTGGCTGCATTATCCTGTCCAGGCAATGTTCAATGTCGTGATTAACCCCTTTTATACAGCTGCATTTACGTTAACATTCCTGAATATATTTGGCGTCGCCGATTTAATACGCACAGCACTTGATGATTTTCCAACACAATATACTACTGCGGCACGTGTGACCGGCCTGACACGTCGGCAAATAATTTTAAATATTCAATTGCCCTTAATTTTCCGATCGATACTCCCCAGTCTTTTATTACTCCAAGTCGCTATGTTACATGCAACGTTATTCACCAGTATGATTTCGGTCGAAGAATTATTTCGTGTTGCACAACGCATCAATGCCCAGATTTATAAGCCAATTGAAATTTATACAGCCCTTGGAATTTTCTTTTTGGCTATTTGCCTCCCGGTCAATTTCTTTGCTTTATGGTTTAAAAATAAATATACACGCAACGTGTCGGAAAGGTAAAATATGCTGACCTGTACTGACATTCATAAATCTTTTAACGACGGAACGCTGAATATTTTAAACGGCGTCTCTTGCACAATTAATCCAGGTCAAATTACGTGTTTAATCGGTCCCTCAGGATCGGGGAAAACAACATTATTGCGTGCCCTTGCCCTTCTTGAATCTCCTGATCATGGCACAGTCATGGTGGATGATCAGGTCTATTCATTTCCATTAAAAGACAGTGCGACCGTAATACCACCCTGGCCACAACTTACCGTTGTCTTTCAATCCCTTTTCTTGTGGCCACATTTAACTTTGTATGAAAATATAGCTCTACCTGCACGAAATTTTATTGCAGATGCGCAACTTCTCGATTCTCAAATTATGCATTTGGCCGAAAAATTTGATATGACCGGCTTTATTCACCGGTACCCAAATGAAACATCCCTGGGACAACGACAACGCGTAGCATTGGCCCGTGCATTGATCCTGCGACCCAAATATGTATTACTGGATGAAATTACATCAGCTCTGGATGTCGAGCAAATCGAAGGAATCCTCGAATATTTGCTGCACCTAAAATCACAGAATGTTGGTGTTTTTTTAATTACACACTTAATCGGCTTTGCGCGTCGTGCTGCGGATCAAATTTTATTTATCAATAACGGCATCATCGAGGAAAAAGGCGGACCAGAGATTTTACTGTCACCTCAATCCGTACGATTACAAAAATTTTTACGAACCATTGAAGCCGCTAGCTAAAAATTACACGATCATCGCCAACGGATTTTCAATCATCCGTTTAAACACCTGTAAAAATTCGGCGCCCACCGCCCCATCAACCGCGCGATGATCCACCGATAACGTCACGGTCATGACGGTGCGCACCTCGATCCGGCCGGCGACCACGACCGCGCGCTCGACCCCCGCCCCCACCGCCAAAATACACGCCTGAGGCGGGTTGATGATCGCCGAAAATTCGCGGATGCCGAACATGCCCAAATTCGAAATGCTGAACGTCCCACCTTGAAATTCCACCGGCTTTAACTTACCAGCCTTGGCACGTGCGGCCAAATCTTTCATCTCGTTTGAAATGTCCACCAACGATTTTGTCTCGGCCATTTTAATGATCGGCGTGATTAACCCATTGGGGGTCGCAACCGCCACCGAAATATCGGCGTGATCAAATTGCAAAATCGCCTCATCCGTCCAGGCCACATTTGCTGTTGGGTACGCGTGCAGCGCCGATGCCACCGCCTTGATCACAAAATCATTGACCGATAATTTATACGCGCCATTCGCGTGATCATTTAAATCGGCCCGCGCCGCAAGCAACGGGTCGAGCACGCAATCGGTCGTCAAATAAAAATGTGGGATCGTTTGTTTTGATTCAGATAACCGCGCGGCGATGATTTTGCGCACAGCACTATTCGGTTGCGGCGTGTATGCCATGCCGTAGGCGTCGGCCAAGGCCCGCGCGTCAGGCGTCGTGTCGTCCCGGCGAAGGCTGGGACCTCGCGACATCTGGGCCCCGGTCTTCGCCGGGGCGACCGTCATTCCCATCACATCATCCTTAACAATTCTCCCCTTTGGGCCCGACCCACGAACCCCCCGCAAATCAACACGGCGTTCGGCCGCAATCCGTTTTGCCAAGGGCGATGCGATAATACGGGCGTCATCCCCGTGCAGGCGGGGATCCGGCATAATTGTCTTATTTTCATTTTTAAGACCAATATTTTGTAGTTCTGAAATTGGTGATAAATTATTTTGCCGGATCCCCGCCTGCGCTGGCGTGACGGCGGGGGGCGCGGCGATCACAACATCCGCCACATTTTCATTTTTCGCGAGCAACACCGCAATCACGGCATTCACGGCAACGCCCGTGGTGCCGGCCTGGACAATAATTTTACCCAATTTTCCCTCGTCCGCCGCCTCGACCTCCATCGTCGCCTTGTCGGTTTCAATCTCGGCAATCACGTCACCGGATTTCACCATATCACCCTCTTTTTTCAACCATTTCGCCAGTGTCCCTTCGGTCATCGTGGGCGACAACGCCGGCATCAAAATATTCGTGGGCATTCATACTCTCCTGACATAAAATCTGCTCCGCAGTGAATACGATTATAGGGCACTGCACAAGACGCAGTGCAAAAAAATCCCCCTGCCCTCATACCCCCCAAAACCAGCAAATTGAAATATTATTGCATATTGCGTTTGGGTGCATTTTTTTAGTTTTTTATGTTGGTTTTTTCAGATATAAAGCAAGACCGTTACTTATAATATACATAATATTTAACCGAGAGAGGGTACTATGCCAGATAAACCTAAAGATATAAAACGTGCTGTGAATGCCTTCGACGCATATTTTGGAACACCTAAAGAAGATCCACGGCGGGGACACTTTCGTAAGGCAGTGGCTTTCGTTGCAGCGAACTGCCCGGCACTTACACAAGAAATTTTAAAAAGTGGTGCTCTTACCGGCCCCCAAATTGATAACGCAAGAAAAGGGAATAGAACTGGTGCTTCTGATGATTCTCGAATTCAAACTGGAAAAGTTGTTTGCGCGGCCGCTCGGACTCACAAACTACCCATCCCTGAATCTTTAATCACCACCCTCGGCATAAACTAAAATCAAAAACCCCCGGCATACACCGGGGGTTTATAATTTCTGCTATTCTTAATGTCTATAGACAGACTCTACCGCCCAAACACCTTTAAAACCGCGGCCACCAAATCATCCACCTGGGGCAGGGCCAGTTTTTCTAAATTCACTGCATACGGCATGGGCACATCGGCGCCGCACAGACGCGCGGGTGGGGCGTCCAAATCATCAAACGCATGTTCACACACCATCGCGCAAATTTCAGACGCGACAGACGCAAACGCCCAATCTTCCTGGAACGCCAACACGCGATTGGTTTTCCGCACCGATTCCAAAATTGTAAACCGATCAATCGGGCGAATGGTGCGCAGGTTGATCACCTCGGCCGCCACACCATGATCGCGCGCCAAAATCTCGGCCGCCGCCAAACATTTCGACACGCCTACCGAATACGACACAAGCGTAATATCGGTGCCTGTCCGTTCGATTTTCGCACGCCCAATGGGGATCACATATTCATCATCATTCGGCACATCAAATTGTTGGCCGTACATGACCTCAGACTCGAGCACAACAACCGGGTTCGGATCACGGATCGCGGCCTTTAACAGGCCCTTGGCATCCGCCGCCGACCACGGCGCGACAACTTTTAACCCCGGCACGTGCGCGTACCAGGCCGCGAAATCTTGGGAATGTTGCGCGCCCACGCGACCCGGCGCGCCGTTGGGCCCGCGGAACACAATGGGACACCCCAACTGTCCGCCCGCCATATACAGCGTTTTTGCGGCTGAATTTATAATATGATCGATCGCCTGCATCGCGAAATTCATGGTCATGAATTCGACAATGGGTTTTAACCCTTCGAACGCCGCGCCCACCGCAATCCCCGTAAATCCATGCTCGGTAATGGGCGTATCGATCACGCGTTTATCACCAAATTCGGCGAGCATGCCTTTCGACACCTTGTACGCGCCATCATATTCGGCGACCTCTTCCCCAATCAAAAAAACATTTGTATCGCGGCGCATTTCTTCGGACATCGCGACACGCAGGGCATCGCGCACGGGCATCGTTGTTGTTTTCCCGTCGCCAAAGAATTTTTCTTCATCAAAGAGAGGCGGTTCGATAATCACCCCTTGGGCAAACAGGATATCACGAGAAAGAGCGTCATCCCCGCGCAGGCCGGGATCCAGTGAAATCGAGGCCCCGGCCAAGCCTGAGGTGACAGTCCCTGCCGTTTGCGGCACACACGGAATATCAATGACAGGCGCGGTTGAATTATTGGCCGCCGTATAGGTCTCCCCGGCGTCCAACAACACGGCGATCACCGCATTGACCGCCACATTCTCGGTACCCGCGGGGACCAGGATTTTCCCCAGTTTGCCTGAATCAGCGGCCTCAACCTCCATCGTGGCTTTGTCCGTTTCAATCTCGGCAATGACATCCCCGGACTTAATATTGTCCCCTTCGGCTTTCAACCACCGGGCAATTTTCCCTTCGGTCATCGTGGGCGACAAAGCAGGCATTAAAACGTTATTAGGCATTATATTTTCTCATCAGTTAGGTGAAACATACGCAACCGCCTCGATCTTGTGACCATCGGGGTCAAAGACAAAGGCGGCATAATAATCGTCAGCATAGTGCGCGCGAAATCCGGGAGCTCCGGCATCATTCGCCCCACGTTCAATCGCCGTTTTATAAAACAAATCCACGTCGCGTTTACCACGAGCCTTAAAACACACATGGGTTCCGTTTGTTGGGGTAACAGCCCCGCGTCCCGATTCAAGCGGCGTGTTAATGATGAAAAATGAATCGCCATAACCATACGCGGCCATAGCGTCATCCTCGCCAAATAAAAAATCATACCCCAGCGCGTTCATCACCGCGTCATAAAAACCTTTCGATTTTTTGAAATCCGAAACACCCAACGATATGTGCGCGAACATAGACATTATTAATCTTTTGTCTCAATCAACACATCGGTCCACAATTCCGCCGCATCGGGCAACGGCGAGGTTTGCGCGAATTCAGCGCAATCCGTGACCACCGATTTGACGTCCGTATCCACGGCGTCAAATTCCGCGTCCTTGACCCCCATGTCGCTCATGACGCGGCGCAGATTGGTAATCGGATCACGATTTTCTTTGTAATTTTCGACTTCTTCTTTCGTACGATATTTCGCCGGATCCGACATCGAATGCCCGCGATAGCGATACGTGTTCACCTCGAGGATATATGGCCCCTGCCCCGACCGCACAAAATCCAACGCCGATGCCGCCGCCGCGCGCACAGCCAACACATCCATCCCGTCAACTTCTTCACCCGGAACACCAAATCCAATACCGCGTTCCGAAAATTTTCCGGCCGCGTGACGTTTGACCGATGTCCCCATCGCGTATCCATTATTTTCAACGATATAGAGTACCGGCAGTTTCCACAACGCGGCCATGTTTAAACTTTCGAAAAACTGCCCTTGGTTCGCCGATCCGTCGCCCATATATGTGACGCACACGCCGCCATCGCCCTTATACTTGTGCGCAAAGGCGAGGCCCGTCCCAATGGATGCCGACGCCCCCACAATGCCGTGACCGCCATAAAATTTCCGGTCGCGGGAAAACATGTGCATCGACCCACCCTTGCCCCGGCTATATCCGCCGTCACGACCCGTAAGTTCCGCCATCACCCCGCGGGCCGACATCCCACACGCCAGCATATGCCCGTGATCGCGATACGTCGTGATCACCGTGTCGCCCGGACGCTGCGCCGACTGAATACCCGTGACAACCGCTTCTTGCCCGATATATAAATGGCAAAATCCGCCAATTAACCCCATGCCGTATAACTGCCCGGCTTTTTCTTCAAACCGACGGATCAGAAGCATGTCTTGATATAATTTTTTAATTTGGTCTAAACTGGGCATTCGGGCAGAATTTGATAAATGTGGCGATGGCGCAGACGATTTTTTCAAAGTCGCGGCAGGCGCTTTGGATACCTGAAGCGGAGTCGTTGCATTCATCTTTTTGGTCTTTGCCGCGGAAGAAACTTTTTTCCCGACCTTCACCATTGACCCCCCTTTTGTCTTTTTTGCCGTCACTATACTGCTCCTTTTTGGATCGTTGCCCAAAACATTGGGCGTTTGAAACCGGGATCGTTTTACCTGATTTGTGGGAAATGACAAAGGACCCGCCGTTGTGCGGTGCGAGATTTTTCAAATAACAATCTTATACATGGAATAAATACGCAATAATATTACCGCATTTATTCCTTGACTATATTCCTGTGTTTAGGATATATATCATACCAATGACGGTGCAACGTCAGAGACGGTGAGATTTATGTATAACAGAACATAACTCTCGGCCCGCGCGGTTCAGCCCTTTCAGGGCC
>CAZLPZ010000020.1:0-32539 GCA_964561535.1 uncultured Pseudobdellovibrionaceae bacterium
GCGGCCAGCCTGCGGGACCGGATTTACCACTGCGCGGGGCCATCTTGTTGGTGCCCACCTCCTCTGCTATCCGCGTGTAACACCACGGAAGGCGGCAGGGAAGAGAGCCCCTGAAAGGGCTGAACCGCGCGGGCCGAGACTTATGTTCTGTTATACATAAACCTCACCGTCTCTGACGTTGCACCGTCATTGGTATGATATATATCCTAAACACAGGAATATAGTCAAGGAATAAATGCGGTAATATTGTTGCGTATTTGATCTGAGCACGGTTAAATCTTTCCAGATTCCCCTCGAAATCCCATTGCAACCACATATTGTTCGGCAGATTCTTTGCGACTGGCGGGCGGTTTGATATGCTTTACGGTTTTAAAATCGCGTTTCATTCGAGCGAGTAATACGGATTCGGTTCCGCCTTGGAAAACTTTGGCCACAAAGGCGCCATTTTGTTTTAAAATTTGGATTGCGAAATCATAAGCGGCCTCGACCAATGTCATGATGCGGATATGATCGGTTTGTTGGTGCCCCATCGTGTTTTGGGCCATGTCTGAGAGAACCAAATCCACGAGCCCTCCGGTCAGTTCTGTCAATCGTCCCGGCGCCGTATCGTCCATAAAATCGAGTTTGATAAAATCAACACCTTGAATATCGGGCATATCCAACAAATCAATGGCCACGACTTTTTTTGCTTTTTTCTGAAGCGCGACCTGGCACCATCCGCCGGGCGCCGCGCCCAAATCAACGACGACTTGGCCGGGTTTTAAAATATGGAGTTTTTCATCCATTTCCAGCAATTTAAACGCCGCGCGGGACCGAAACCCCTGACGTTGCGCTTCTTTGACATAAGGGTCGTTCAGTTGCCGTTGCAACCATCGTGTAGACGAATTGGTGCGCCGTCGCGCGGTTTTGACCCGCACCGTTTTATCCCGTGCTGTCGAAGGTTTTGGGCCCGTCCCCCCGCCTGATTTTGGTTTATCTGACATAATAATTGCTTTTTGGACAAAATTTTACTATAAATCTCGCTATACCCTATAGCAATTTTTCTATTAATGGAATCAAATCATGAGCCTTGATTTAATACGAGATCATCCTAACGTAGACGAGAAAGCAAAACGCATTCTCGACAGCAGAAAAGTTTCTCAAAATCTTTTATTTTCTATGGCAGATGTCTGGCATCGTACCCAAACCTTAAATAATGCCGCTGAATCTACTCCCCACATCGGATATGCTCTTGAATTTGATATTCAAGGCCGCATTTGTGTAGAAAAGGGGCCAATCACCCTATCATCCAAAAGACCCCAAATTTCGACAGATGTCCCCGGACATTGGCAACATGTCGTAAATTCAGGTAACGGCCGCATTTTAAAAGGTATCTTTGCCCGCCAAACACAAGATGGGCGCGTTCTGGTTGTCACTTCTATTCAGGGTGTTTATGACTTATTACAAAGACCAGAAATTGAAAAATTAGGCCACGAGACAGCACGGACGCGATTGCCGATCTACGCGGGATATCCAAATGGACATCACACTCAAATCGCCATGACAAACATTGATACACTGAATGCTGTCATATAAAGCACAATTCCGGCCGATAGTACAACCGCCCAGGGTGCGCGGGGCGAAAAATAAAGCAATAAAAGATACAGGGCACTGAAAAAGCTATAGATTTCAAGCGCTCGAAATTTGACATCGCCTGACCATAAAAATGGGATAAAACCGTCATTGTGACCTGTGGAATGAATGAGTTCAACTTCGAGCCGCAGCGTTATACTGCATAATATCATAAAGGCAATGGCCATCATGCGGTGGGGTGGGTGTACAACAACCAAGGCAACTGGAATCCAGATTAAATCGATCCAGTTTAACAGAAATGTCATATCGCTCCTGCTTTCTTTATTTTGCGACAAGTGCCATATATAGGACGACATAACATAAAGGTACCCAAGCGGGTAAGGTCAGCATTGCATGACGTAGTGGCCGGTGCACCATAAAAAATCCCAATGTCGCGGCGGTGCCGGCAGATAACCACACGAGCCATCCGCGGATAAAACAATAATATCCAAAAACAAAAGCCATGTTTGGATTGATTTGAAAGGGCATCCAGGGTCCAAAAATATGGATTGCCAGAAAAGGTATCAAAAACATCAAGGTCATCGCCCCGATGGTCAAGGCGGCAAGGTACAGGGTCAGGGAGCGTAAAATGAAAATCATTGTATATATTAGCCGAGGAGAAGGTCAAAAAAAAGGCGAAAAAAAACCGTCTGAAAATACAGACGGTTTTTTAAATTTAGACAGAAAAAGCCAAAATTATTTGGACATTTTTCTTTCAAATGTGGATTCGCCTGAATCTGAATGGGAACCGGCACCTGCTGTGCGTTCATGTGCATAAGGAGCAGGATAGGATTTCCCCGAGCCCATGGACGAGCAAGCAGAGAGAGCAACGGCCGAGAGCATCAGGCCCAGTGTCAAAATACGGGTCATAGTGAACTACCTTTCTTGGTTGTTTAAAAAATCGAAAAGTTTGATCGCAACGCGAAAACTGTAGGAGTAGTTATACGCGGACAATATGGCCTTGCCTAGGGTTAAATCGCCGCATGTCACAAGTTTTTATTTGTCGTAAATTTATTATCATATTTATTTAAAATACTGTATCGATTGACGTACATATTCATAACCTGTGATTATTGTTAGAATTGTTGCAACGCCAAGCAAAAATAATCCCAAAGTTTGGGTTCCTGGAAAAAGGAGAACACCAATCGCCACCATTTGAACGGTTGTTTTCCATTTTGCAAGCGGCGTTACCGGGATAATTATGCCTTTTGGACCAAAAAATTCCCGTAATCCTGCAACTAGAAATTCACGGGCGAGAATCAAAATGGGACAAATTAAAAAAATGCCTGAAATCGCGCCGCCGGATTTGTCGGGAGCCCCATAGGCCGATAGGGCAATGAATAGGGCGGCAACCATGATTTTATCAACGATCGGGTCGAGCATACGTCCAAAATCAGATCCTTGGTTATAGGTACGTGCCCACCATCCATCCAAATAATCGCTCGCCCCGGCAATAATATACAAGACAAAGGCAATGGTCTGACCCGTCCAGCCCATCGGTAATAAAAGGCAAATCGGAATAATGAGGATAAGACGTAAAAAAGTGAGAAGATTTGGGGTTGTGAACATGGAATATCTCGATTGACGGGGATCTTTAATAATTGGGTATTAAATTTTTTTTTGGATCCTGCCCTTAAAAAGGGCAGGATCGCTGGCTCTAATATTTAACGCCACACCCATAAGGTTGCGTTTGAGCTGTTTCAACTGGTGTTCCGGCAATCAATGAATCAATAGCGGCACGTACATAATTTTTGGCTCCCTTGACGGTTTGGGGATCCGGACTGGATTGGTCATCGATCGCACCCATATAGGCAATGGTGCCATCTGCCGCGATCACAAATAGATGAGGTGTTGTTTTGGCACCATAGGCATGGCCGATTTTTCCGTCTGGATCCAAAATTTTGTGGGTGATTACTGCGCCCGCATCTGCCGTAATTTTGTTGGCCTCATCGGCGGTTACGTTTCCTTCTTTGCCTGGTGCCGAAGAGACGACCGAAATCCAGACGACGTCTTTATCTGCCGCGTCTTTTTGAACGGCTTGCATATTTTTAGATCCGTAATGTTTTTTTACAAAGGGGCAGCCGTTATTGGTCCATTCAAGAACCACAATCTTACCCTTATATGCAGACAAATCTACATCTTTGCCATTTGTATCTTTGGCCATCATTGCCGGAGCAACTTTACCGATTTCTGGCAAGGCCACCGGAGCATTTTCGGTTGTTGCCGGAGCCTCTTTAGAAACAACATTTTCCGCCATCACCGACGTCGTCGCAAACAAAGACACACAAAGAGCCGCTGTTAAAATCAATATTTTGTTCATTTTAGTTTTCCTTTTCTTTAAAGTGGTTTTAAAATATCACGCAAAATTTCTTCATTTAAAAGTTGGGGCAGTAAAATAGGGTCCGGGCGTTTTCCGGTATCTTTGTCTGGCGCACGATAGAAAACATAGATCGGGACGCCCTTGCGGTCAAATTGATTTAAATAATCTGTAATATCAGCATTATAATTGGTCCAATCGCCGACCATATAAAGAACGTCTTTATCGGCCCATAATTTTTGGGTAGCTGTTGTTGATAACGCCATGCGTTCATTGTATTTGCATGTAATGCACCACGCGGCAGTCATATTGACAAAAATCGGACGATCTGTTTTTAACGCGTCTTGTAAATTTTGGGGAGAAAAGGCGATCGCGGTCCCCACCGTTTGTTCCTTTTGTATTGTTTGAGTTGTCACATAGGGAGAGGGAAACACCCCTATTTGAACCGCAAACACCCATAACAACCACAGGGCCGTTAAAAACATCGGCACCGCACACACACGGCGAAACGTGATCATCCAGCCCCCTGGACGCGGTAAATACCCCATCAAAACAGGCGTAAAGGTCAACACAACAAACGGCAATGATAACCCAACACCCATCGATGTAAATATCACAAGGGTCATCATCGGCCCCTGACTGAGGCCATAGGCAAGGGCCGCCCCCATAAACGGTACCGTGCACGGGGTTGCAACGGCAACGGCCAAAATACCGGTCAAAAATGATCCCAATGGCGAATGATCTGACACCGATTCTAACCTGGCGGGGATCAAACGGGTCACATTCACCTCGACCAGGCCGATCAGATTCAGGGTAATGCCCAAAAATAAAAGAGCCAAAGCGGCAATAATAACGGGGGATTGCAATTGAAACCCCCATCCAACGTGGACCCCCAGATTTTGAACAGCAACCAGAATAAGCCCGAGCGACACAAACGTCGCAATAACCCCCGCCGCATACATCAGGCCATGCGCCCGGGCATGGGTGCGTTCAATACCCGACAATTTTGACAACGCCAAAATTTTAATAAACAAAACGGGTAACACACACGGCATCAAATTTAAAATCAACCCGGCCAGTAACGCCCCAAAAATCGCCGGCCAGAATAAAGGCGTGCTGTCCGGTAATAGGGTGTTATGCCGAGGTAAACCGGGATCCGGCACGATTGCCTTTTTAGTTGATGGTACAATATCTGATGTGATCGATCCAAACGATCCCGCAATTGATTCATTGCGTACCATCATATCAAATCCATGTATCACACCCTGATCATCCGGTACTGCGATGACGGCACGAAACGATTTAATGTCAGGTAAGGGCCGATCGCCCCGTTTAACGGTGATTATAAAGGGCAGATGTTTTAAGTCTTCGGATCCATCGGCCGAGGATATTTGAGGGGCGGCATTGTCCATTAATCCCCATTCAGTGGGAAAGAAAATACCTTGATTTTGCGCAAGATTGTTGAAAATGGGAGGGTAATCGGCTGTTGCGAACAGTTCAAATTGATTGTTTTTTTCAGAAAAAACGGCATCCCATTCAACTTGGATGGGGTGTGTTTTGGCAACAATATTTGCGATGTCTGTTGCCGCTATATTCGGGGTTGATGTTTTAACAATAGGCAAGGTTATCGTCACACTGTCCTGTTCTGGGATACAAATATCGTGACAAACCAACCAATTCACATGCGCTGTTGCGGTGAATATTTTTTCCGGAAAATCGACAGGGGTCGTCAATACGGAGGTAAACACGGCGCGGGTTTGATACCCAAAATTGGTGAGAGGGCCAAAGGGAATGCGTTCGGGGGTGGGATACGATAAATCGGATATGACTGTTCCTTTTGGTGCGTCCCAAGTGACCGTTGTGGGTGTGCCTGAATCACCTGGATTTTTCCAATATGTATGCCATTCCGGTATAATTTTTTGGTCAATATAGACGGTAAAAATTTCCCCCGGAGTAACCGCTGTTACACTGGGGACAACATCAATAGATGCATATTCTGGGGGGGAACTTGCCCTTGCCTGAGCTGACGGCACAAAAATGCTGCAGTGCAGAATAATATTGATAAAGATAAAAATAGAAAAAAAACGTGTCGTCATGCCCATGATCATAAACCAGTCAAGCTTAAAAGAAAACATCGTAGAATTTAGGATATATCAAATCGTTTTGAAATGCGTCAGATCTCGGGTAAAATAAGGGTGTTGATATCCCCTTTGTGCGAGATTTTTTAAAAATGACTGAAATGCCTTTGTGGGTCCCTCCACCGCACCGCGTTCGTAATTCTCATCTTAAGGCTTTTATGGGTCTTGAACAACGGGGCGGCGATGATTACGGGATATTTTGGCAGTGGTCCATTGATCACAGTGCGGAATTTTGGTCTGCATTGTGGGATTATACCGGTGTCGTAGGGGATCGCGGCGCGCGCGTTTTAATTAATCCCGATCAAATGCAGGGGGCCCAATTTTTCCCTGATGCCCGGTTAAATTATGCCGAGAATAATTTACGTCGCCGGGATGATGCCCCGGCTATTATTTTTCGCGATGAACAGGGTCGTGAACGCATTTTATCTTTTGCCGATCTTTATAATCGCGTATCCCAATTTACGCATGTCTTGAGGTCTCATGGCGTCGGTATCGGTGATCGTGTTGCAGCAGTGCTCCCCAATGGACCCGAGGCGTGTATTGCGATGCTTGCTACCTCTGCAATTGGGGCGGTGTGGTCATCTGCATCTCCTGATTTTGGAGTACAAGGTTTAATGGATCGTTTCGGCCAGATTGATCCTAAGATTTTGATCATGGTCGACGGCTATTTTTATAACGGGAAAACGATTGATTGCCGTGATAAAATTAACGATGTGCGAGGAAAAATCTCAACACTTGTGCAAACATTTGTTGTTAATTTTGTCGATCTTCCCATGATTGGGGCGGGGCTGTCGGATTTTGATCGCGCGTGTGATGCGGCCCCTATAGCGGATATTATTTTTGAACGGCTGCCCTTTAATCATCCCTTATTTATTATGTTTTCGTCAGGTACCACCGGAATTCCGAAATGTATTATTCACAGTGCGGGAGGGGTTCTTTTGACGCATTTAAAAGAACATCAATTGCAATGTGACATTAAACGCGGTGACCGTGTATTTTATTTTACGACGTGTGGATGGATGATGTGGAACTGGTTAATGACAGTTCTTGCATCTGGCGCAACGATTGTTATTTATGATGGTTCTCCCTTTTATCCCGATGCTGATATGTTGTGGAATTTTGTTAGCCGTTATGAGGTAACATTATTTGGGACAGCAGCAAAATATATCGATGCGTTAAAATCACAGGGGGTGGTGGTGTGCGATCGATTTGATCTGTCAAAACTGCGTACGCTTACCAGTACAGGTTCGCCATTGGTGCATGAAAGTTTTGACTATATTTATAAAAATATTAAATCTGATTTACATGTGGCATCGATTTCTGGCGGGACCGATATTGTATCTTGTTTTGTTATTGGCAATCCGATTTCCCCTGTCTGGCGCGGCGAGATTCAAGGTCCGGGTCTTGGGTATGCGATTGATGTATTTGATGATCATGGGAAATCCATCACAACACCACATTGCCCGGGTGAAATGGTTTGTACCAAACCGTTCCCATCTATGCCGATTGGCTTTTTTAATGATCCTGATGGCGCAAAATATCATGCGGCGTATTTTAATCGATTCCCGAATGTTTGGTGCCATGGTGATTGGATTGAAAAAACTGAGCATGGTGGATTAATTATTACGGGGCGGTCGGATGCAACACTTAAACCGGGTGGAGTCCGGATTGGTACAGCGGAAATTTATCGTCAAGTGGAACAGGTGCCGGATGTCATTGAAAGCATCGCGGTGGGTCAAGATTTTGACAATGATGTCCGCGTCATTTTGTTTGTACGTTTGCGTGCCGGCGTCGTATTGGATGATGATTTAGTTTCACGTATTAAACGTCAGGTGAAAGAGGGTGCCTCGCCCCGTCATGTGCCCGCAAAAATAATTGCGGTGACGGATATCCCCCGCACAAAAAGTGGTAAAATTGTAGAACTGGCCGTACGTGATATTATTCATGGCCGGCCGGTCAAAAATGTTGAAGCGCTGGCTAACCCCGAAGCACTGGAGTTGTTTCAAAATCTTGAGATGTTAAAGGGGTAAATAAGCATATTATTATTTGCCTTTTTACAGTTGAGGGTTATATATAACATGCGGTATGTTCATTTAGGCAGGCGCGCTTTTTAAGGGATAAAATAGGCAAATAATCATGGTAGGCGATTTGATCATTTATGCAATTGTGGCAGTGGCGTTGGTGTTTTGGTTAAAAAACATCTTGGGCACACGGAATGGGGAGGAACAGAATCATGAAAATCCTTTTGCCCCTAAGAATGACAACCGTCCTGGAGTTCCGCCCTCAAAGTCAATCGAACCGGGGATGCCGGCGCCTGTGGCCCCGTCGGATGTTCAAGGTTTTGGTCGCCCGGGGTCTTTGTTTGGCCCCGCAGGGACAGATCCGTTGCGGATTACCCGTGCGACACTTTCAAGTCGGGCGCGTGTTGAAACGCCAACGGTGACGGACGGTCTGCGAGCCATTGTCGCGCGTGACCCACAATTTACGCTTGAGAAATTTTTAGGGGGGGCTGAGGCTGCATTTGAGGCGATTGTAACGAGCTTTGCGACCGGCGACCGGGCGACGTTACGGGCCTTGCTGTCGCCCTCTGTATATAATGATTTTGATGCCGCATTAACGGACCGCGCTACACGTGGGGAGACGATCGAAACCCGGATTGAAGCTATTCGTGGTATGGATATTACGGATGCTGGGATGAGACAGAACAATGCTTATATTGCCGTACGGTTTACGGCTCAAGAAACATGTTTGATCCGCAATGCCGCTGGAGTTGTGACAGGGGGAGATCCTGATACAGCAACCACTATGATTGATTTATGGATTTTTGGGCGAGATGTCACGTCTGGGAATCCCGCATGGTTTGTGATTGAAACACGGGATGATTTTATCGAACCCCATAAAACTCCGATGCCAGAGAGTTCGTTGTGATTCAAAGAACTTTGATTGCAGTTTTTATTTTTTCGCTATCGGCTTGTGTCACTTCTTATGATCTAACACGTGAGCCTCCACGATTTGAACCCGCCACATTTTCGAATCTTCCTGGATTTGATCAGGATGATTTTTTAGGATTGACAGAGGCGGCCCAAAAAACATGTCTTCGTATAGAAAAACTTCCCCGTGATCAATTATTGAAATATGCGGGACGGGTGTCGGATTGGCGCGGATATTGCGCAGCGATCATGCGGGATGATGCTTCTATGCGTTCAATCGTTAAAACATTTCTGGTGCCCTGGCGGGTTACAGTGCGCGGTTCAGACGACGGTTTATTTACGGGGTATTATGAAGCTTCTTTGAAAGGGTCATTGACACAACACGGCCCTTATCAAACGCCCATCCGCGCTCGGCCGCTTGATCATGTTATTGTTAATTTGGGTGATTTTAAACCCGAATTGGCAGGGCAAAGGGTAACAGGACAATTGGTGGGGGATCCTGGGATTTTGGTGTTGAAACCTTATCTTGATCGTGCCGGGGTGGTTGCGGGTAAAATCCCTGAACCGGCCGATCGTATTCTTGCGTGGGTGGACGACCCGGTTGATGCATTTTATCTTGAAATTCAAGGGTCTGGGCGTATTACATTGGATGATGGGTCGGTGATGCATGTAGGGTATGATGAACGCAATGGTCACCCTTATACAGCTATTGGCCGTGTATTGATCGACAAAGGTGTGTTGACCAAAGAAAATACAAATATGCAATCTATTCGTGCGTGGTTAAGTTCAAATCCAGATAAGGCGCAAGCCATTATGAATGAAAATAGATCGTACATTTTCTTTCGTCAGTTATTGGGAGATGGCCCTATTGGGGGAGAAGGTGTTCCTTTGACGCCGTTGCGATCGATGGCGATTGATCATAAGATTTGGAATTATGGCATGCTGTTTTATATTGATACGGCTGCCTCTAATGGAGATCCGGGGGAACCTCGACTACGCCGATTGGTTGTGGGTCAAGATACGGGTGGGGCCATCAGGGGGGCCGTGCGCGGTGATTTGTTTTGGGGATATGGTGATTTTGCTGCATATAATGCAGGTATCATGAAATCACGAGGGGATTTATGGATTTTATTACCCTCTGGTATTGATCCCCGCGATTATCCTTGAATTTTTTGGGAGATTGCTTTCCGAGCTTGTTTATGTGTTCGCATATCGATATCCGCAGTACGTAAGACATCGATTAAATTTTCAGATCCATTAAAATAGGCGACTCCAATACTGCATGTAATCATTAGGGTAACATCGGTCAGTGTCAGACGTGTGTTTCGATTTAGTCGTTCTTGCAATCCACGCGGCCCATAAATTAAACGATGCATATCTTGTTCAGTTACATGCCGTAAAATGACTACAAATTCATCCCCGCCTTTGCGTGCAACGATGTCCGTTTTGCGGGTAAATTTTTTTAATGATTGTGCAATTTCGATAATTACGCGGTCGCCAATATCATCGCCATAAATTTTATTAATTTGTCCAAAACCATCCCCGTCTAAAAAGACAAGAACATGCCCACGATCTGTCATTTTTTTTGGTTTTATTTTGGATAATTGTGTATAGGCATGTTCTAAACCGCGACGATTTAATACATCTGTCATATGGTCATGCATACATGCATGCCGAAGTTCCGATACGCTTTCTTTTAATGAATCGCGTTCAGATTGTAATCGTGCCTTTGATCGACGTAGCGATCGAATTTCCAGGGAAAGGTCTGGGCGATCTTCAGTACGGCGTTTTTGATGCGCTGTGTTTTCATTTATCGGGTTGTGCCCGGCAAACTGTGAGAACGGCGTTGAAAGCCGCATCGTTTTGTGCGGTTGCTCGTCATGTGTGTGTGTCATTTTTTTTATAATCCCCTGACACTTTAAGTGTACAAAAGATCCTGGTCTTCAGCAACATTTTACGTTTTGAAATTGGATCAAAATCGAAAGGTTATTTAGAGTTTTTTAACCCACCTTGCGCGATGATTCGTGCCGAAATAATCGTTATTATGCCAACAAAAAACAAAGTAATGACCCACCAAGTTTGCCACATATTCCACCCGACAAGCGCAAAGGAAACCGTAGCAGCTACGGAAGTAAAATAAAGGCGGCGGATTTGTGGATTCGGCTCATGCTCAATTTGTCGCCATAATTTTGTAAACGCAATACAGGCCAAAAGTGCGCCGATTAATCCGCTTTCTAGCCAAATTTGTAAGACTAAATTATGGGGATGTGCCACGATTGGATCAAAAAAATAAACGCGGGCGATGGGCATTTCAAGAACGCGGGCTGCGTTATACCCCCATCCTATTATGGGTTTTTCTTCGACTCGTTCTGATATTGCAGACCAAATTTCCAATCGTTCGGCGGATGCTGCTTGGCGCATCACACCTGCCTTTTTTAAGGTATCAGCATAATGGTCATATGCCGGTGTCATGATAAAGGGTAATCCTAAAATACCCACTATTGTCACCACACGTACGAGTTTCCAAAAAAATTTGGACTTAAGCGGCATAAGGAAACACAAGATAATCACAAGGAAAGACAGTAATGCGGATTGGGCAAAAGAGGGAATAACCAATGCTCCTAATATAATAAATAAAGCAGCGGCATAAATTTTATACTTATAATTTTGTGATATTAAAAGAGGAGCAAGTAAAGCCGGTGTAAACATTGTTAAAACACCGATCGGTTTATTAAAATCGCTGGGTTCAAATCCGGGTCCTTTGAGTTTAAATTGCAGTACATAATTGGTTAGATCTGAGCTGATTAAATATAGGCAGGCGAGTGCAAAACTGATTGTTAGGGCGATCCAAATCCGCACCGATGGCAATGGTGTTGTCATTGCAAATGGGATCATCGCCAGGCATAGGGGGAAAACGATAGCCCAGCGAGGAAGTTGGTGAGCCGCGTCTGAGGCGGCGATACCGTAGAAGCAACTTAAGGATATAAATAAGAATAATGTAACACATATGATTACAAGGCCTCGGGGCAGGGGCGATATTTTTTTGTCCTGCCCAATTGTATAAAGCGCAATCAGGCCCAAAATAGCGCCTCCAACTTCGATCATTGGTTTGGTTGCAATCGTTTGTCCAAATAGGATGAAGCCCAAAAGGGGTAAGAATAAAAATGATAAGTTGATGCGGGGGATAGAAAAGGTCATGAGCATATTCTAGAAGGGGTTATCAGAAACGGCAAGATGTGGCATAACAGATAAGAACATAAAAGGAAATATTCTATGACACTTCATATGACAATATTACCGTCTGGGATTCGGGTTTTAACGGATACGGTTGATGGTATGGATACGGTTGCGCTGGGGGCCTATTTTGCCGTGGGCACACGGCACGAAGACATGTCCGAAAATGGCATTGCGCATTTGGTCGAGCATATGATGTTCAAAGGGACATCGACACGATCGGCGCGTCAAATCGCCGAAACGATTGAAGGAATTGGGGGGCAGATGAATGCCTATACGTCACGCGAGGTGACGGCCTATTATTTCCATGTTCTAAAAGATTTTGTACCATTAACCGTTGATGTACTTGCAGATATGGTGCAACACTCGGTGTTTGATGCTGCCGAACTTGACCGCGAACGTGGGGTGATTATTCAAGAAATTGGAATGTATGCCGATACGCCTAATGATGTTGTTGGGGATGATTTTCAATTGACGGTGTACCCTGATCAAACATTAGGGGCTCCTATGTTGGGTCGAGTGGATGTTGTGGCGGCGATGCCGCGCGATGCCGTGATACGGTATGTAAGAACGCATTATACGCCGGGGTCGGTGGTGATATCGGCCGCAGGTGCGATTGCGCATGATGATTTTGTGGCGTTGGTGTCTGCGGCGTTTACGGATCTTCCCCCGGATACGGGGGTGGGTTTTGCCCCGGCGCGATATGTGGGCGGCGTGTGTCGTACAGATAAAGATTTAGAGCAGGCGCATATTTTATTGGGATTTCAAGGTATCAAGCGTACGGATCCCCATTATTATAATGTTGTGGCGCTCGCACATATTTTGGGGGGTGGCATTTCATCCCGTTTATTTCAAGAAATTCGAGAAAATCGGGGTCTTGTCTATGATATTCAGGCATTTCATTCGGCATACCGGGACGACGGTGTATTCGGTATTTATGCAGGTACAGGAGCTGATAATATTGCTGAATTGATGAATGTACTGGCGGACGAGCTTAATAAATTTGCGGGGTCGGTCACTGATATTGAAATTGAACGTACGCGCGCGCAGTTGAAATCCAGTTTATTGATGGGTCGTGAAAGCATGATGACGCGGGCCGATCAAAACGCGAAGCATCTTATTTTTCACGGACGAATGCTCGATCCGGATGATTTGCGCACGCGGATTGATTTGATTTCAGCGAATGGTATTTCGGATGTTGCGCGTCAGATTTTTAAAACAAAACCAACATTGGCGGCTCTTGGTCCGATTGGGCAACTTGCAGATTACGATACGTTGCGGGAGAAATTGGCAGGGTAATTTGGGGGGCCTTGGCCTGCGTAGAAGCAGGATATTTTATATTAATCTCTTACTCGACTGATCGGATTGTGAACAACAATTGAATTCATCCCTACTTGATGGGTTGATCCAAAATATATGTTGGGTTTATATTGCAATGCACCTGATGATGTTGTGCTTTGAAATCCAACTGTCCCTTTTGGGGCAGATCGTTTAGCTTGTTTTCCAAACCGGTCGCTTTGTGCAGCCTTTATTCCTGATGTGCTTGCAAATGTGGGGCGTAAAAGGCCCTGTTTTTCCATAGCCGAAACAACTTTGCGTTTATATTTTAATCCATGTTCGGGTGTTTTTGAATGGTAATGCGCAATTGCTTTGCCTAACGATCCAGTTTGATCCAAATGGTGACGTAAAATCCAGGCAGAAACACCCATGTTGGTGCAGGGATCGTCGCGCACCCATTTTTTTGCGGTACCTGAACTGACGCCCCAATAATCGGCAAGTTGGGGCATCCAGATTGTATTGATTTGCATAGGTCCCAGATCATAGGTGCCGTTGGTATTGCGTACTTGTTGACCGACTTTGCCGCCTTCAACATTATAGATACCGACAAGGACAGCCGGCGGGACAGAATAGGTTTGCGCAGCCATTAATAGGCAGGCGGCCAATATTTTACTCATGTATCACCCCCGACAGCTTCTTTGGGTTTACCAAACATAGAGAGGGGATTTGATTTATCGACGGGTGCCGCGGTTTGTTTATTTGCAGCGACAGGCGGTATCGCACCAGCTGATGAGGTTTCAATCCCTGAAACATTTGAGGTTTTTGGAGCGGCAAACCCTGAAAAAGGAGACCCTCCAGTTGGAACTTGTTGGGAAGGTGTTGCCGCCGATTTCATTGTTGTTGCGGGGGGTGTTGTTGGCATCATAAAAGGAGAATCGAGTGGGATAGGTGTTGTTGTTTTTCCTGGTGCTGTGGTTTTGGTTGTTATGGTGCCTGTTTCGGATTGTACTAATCCTTCCGCCAGAACGCGAATCATGGAAAGACGTATATCAATGACGCGCCATAAATCTACTAAGCGGTCGGCTAAATTTACCGTATCGCGTTGACTTTCATCGAGGAACATCAATTTAGACATTTCGGTAAAATGTGCTTGGCTGTAAAGGGCAGCGGCTGCCCGAAGCAGGGATATTTCAGCGCGTAATCCATCATGTTCGGATAAATTCGCGAATAAATCGGCACGAATTGTTTTAGCGGTTGTCGTTAAACGATTCATCACGCTTTGTAATAAATTTTTTTCAGGTTGGCCAAATGAAAATGTACACACGGCGTTTACGGCAGGCATCAGAGCATTGAGGATCATCAATTGAATTTGGGCCGCATCGGCCGGCGCAAAATCATAATCGACCGTTTGCATTCGTGCAGAAGTATCTGCAGCAGCATTATAATTATCGGCAAAAAGGGTAACCGCTTGCATCGCTGTTGCAATACGGTCAATTTCAGGGCTGGTCGGGGTGCGGGCATTGACTCGATATAAATTTGCAATTAATGGGGCGGCAAGTGTTGCAAGTGTTAATCGTACCCCATCGGCGCCGGCTGCATCAAGCATACGTAAATCAATTTGGCGGGACAGTGCAAATCCGAGTTCGGCCGATGATTTTAGGAGTGTTGCAATCCGTTCAGCTTCTTCGGTATCCGAGGAGGCAGGTGGCGTTTGACCCTGCTGTCGTGCCATCAGATTGTCCCGCTCGATGGCTTCGATCGCCGCGGAGAGCAATGGAGCGCCTAATTTTTCGTAGACGTTCATCAAATAGGTGGGGCGGGCGGGCATCGTCATGGTCGTCGTTTTATTCCAAAGAGTGTATGTTATTCAAGGTAAGCATTTAAAGTTGACTTTCCACATAACTGTACGGTGGAACAGACAGGGATCAATCCCCCTCTTCAGCTTATCCCAACCTTTCCAAAGAGAGCGTTAATAAATTTTAATGATTATCGCAAATCTTGAAGAAGGATGTCCAGTGATTTCGGTGGCCCTTGTAACAATTTGATCGTTCCATCTTTCGCGCGGTAAGTCGTGACAGGAGTTCCGTCAAATTTCCATTTCGTTAAAATACCTAAATTTTCAGCGATTTTTGCATTATTTGGATCCCCTTTTTTGAAATTTCCTGTGCCGTTCATGAATTCCCGTAAGGCGGCGCCGGGGTCCTTTTGGGATATAATACCTGACGCGAGTGGCGCGCTGTCGGGGGCGAGGGCCCCCACTAACAAGACGCGAACTTGAATGTCTCCGCGGGTTAAGGCGGGGTCTAACATTCGAATCATGTCTTTGCAGTGCGGGCACAGGGGGTCTGCAAACATGTAAATCATAGGAGCCGTCGTGGGTGTTGTTGCAGGGCCCAACGGGAAACTGTATCCCGCCTGGACATCCGCCATGAATTGTTCGCTTGGGGAAGCGCTATTTGTATGTAATTTTGACATTTTGTTGGGAATATTGGAATCGATTGGAGATGCAGAGGGGGCGGTTAGGGGGGGCGGATTTATCGAATTTATCGTCTTTGATCCTAACGTTTGTGAGGGGGCATTTTTCAGATCTTGAAAAGCAGGATCGGGTTGTCCTTGCAAGCGTTTCATTTGATCAAATGTAACGGCACGACCATTTTTGTTAAATAAAACCCCCAAAAAAAAGGCAGATCCATCGGGGGTTACATAAAAATATTGTTCTTGGCCATTTTTTATTGCAATCCATCCATCAAATCCTAAGTCCCGGCCCAGATATTTCATTTGCGCCCCGTCTTTTTGGAGCGTTGCAATTGGTTCAGGTAAAGGTGGTAATTGTGGTGCGGCGGCATCCACCTCTTGGGGTAATACAAATCCGATGATGAGGAGTAGGGTAAGAAAACGGGTTATTTTAAACATGGGGGTTCCAGAAGAGGCGGTGAGGATAATTGGTTTATGCGCACTTCTTATTATTCAGCGGCCAGGGGCTGTGTCAATCGAAAGATGAGATCTCTTGATTTAGCGTGATTTATTCTTATGTTTTATCAATAACAACTCTATGTATTTTTAGGAGATCAGAATGATCAAGTTATACCCAAAAACCGGGTTAGGCGGGGCTGATCATGGGTGGTTAAAGACTAAGCACCATTTTTCGTTCGCCGATTATAATAACCCAGATCGCGTTCATTTTGGTGCCCTGCGGGTGATAAATGATGACCAGATCGAAGCTGGCTCAGGGTTTGATCCCCATAGTCATAAGAATATGGAAATAATTACCTATGTCCGGTCGGGGGCCGTGCTGCACCGAGATTCGTTGGGTAATGAAGGCCGGACGAGTGCCGGGGATCTTCAGGTGATGTCTGCAGGCACGGGGATTAGCCACGCTGAATATGCCGATCCACACGATGAGACAACATTATATCAAATTTGGATTTTCCCGAACGCAAAAAATGTGACGCCGCGGTGGGATCAACGGGCGTTTCCAAAAGATCCGGTCCATGATTCACTTACCCTGCTCGTATCGGGGGATTTGGGGGATGTTGAACGTGGTGCTTTGTTTATTTATCAAGATGCTCAGATTTACGGGGGGAAGCTTAGTCCCTTTCAAACGATTACACATCCTTTAAATCATCAGGCCTATATTTTAGGGGTAGACGGTCAGGTTCAGGTCGCCGGGCATGCTTTGTCACAAGGGGACGGCATGGAAGTCACCGATCAAAAGGATATCACGATTACGGCTGGTCAAAACGGTGGGTCAGTTTTGGTGATTGACGTGCCGCGCGATTTTTGAATTTTGCGGGTGTCCTATGTTATCAAAAAGGATGCGGGGGTGTTTGAATTTCATCAAAGACGCCCCTTTACCCACGGGGAAAACCAGTTTAATGTAGGAGCGGATTAAATGACCTGTTCTCCCTTTTCCCGTGATGTGATGATGATCTGTTTTTATCTTAAAATTGTGCTTGCCACTATTTCCCTGTTTCTCTTGCCTCACATGGCTGTTGCTGCCGTGCCATCCGAATGGGGATTGGGATTTCAGGAATCAGCAACGCCGGTTATGGAACGTTTGACAGAATTTCATAATTTTTTGCTTTATATCATTACCGGAATTACTGTTTTTGTACTTGCCTTGCTGATTTATGTTGTTATTCGTTTCCGGGAAAAGGCAAATCCCGTGCCGTCGAAAACAACTCATAATGTACCTCTTGAAATTATTTGGACGGTGGTGCCGGTTGTCATCTTGATTTTGATTGTCGTGCCATCGATGAAGTTGCTGTATTATACAGACCGTGTTGTTCATCCGGATATGACCCTAAAAGTGACAGGGTATCAATGGTATTGGGGATATGAATATCCGGATCAAGGGGGGGTGAATTTCCTTTCTAACCGTATTGCGGATAAAGATTTGGATAAGGCAAAGGGCGATATTCGGTTATTGTCGACCGATAATCCTGTTGTCATTCCAATTGATACAAATATTCAAGTATTGGTGACTGCAGCAGATGTTATTCATTCTTTTGCCGTGCCTTCTTTTGGAATTAAAAAGGATGCGGTGCCGGGACGGTTGAATGAGACATGGATCCGGGCGACGAAACTTGGGACTTATTACGGGCAATGTTCAGAACTGTGTGGGAAAGACCACGGATATATGCCGATTGAATTTAAGGTCGTGACACGCCCCGAATTTGATGCGTGGATCGCAAATCAGAAAAAAGCGCAAGGCATTGCGGATGCGACGCCGACGGTCGCTCCTATCTCACAAACTGTACCCGCAAACACGACTTCTCATTGAAATCTAGGGATTATTTAAGATGACACATCACGATCACAATTCTTACGCGCATGGTCATGTAAATGACCACGCCCACGACGATCATCATGATCACAAGCCTGGGTTTTTTACCCGCTGGTTTTGTTCAACAAACCACAAGGATATCGGCACGCTTTATATTATTTTCTCGATATTTGCGGCCGTGTTTGGCGGCGCGTTTTCGATGTTGATGCGTGCGGAACTTCAGGATCCGGGGCTGCAACTGGTTGCGGATGGCCAGGTCTGGAACGTTTGGATCACGGCGCATGGCTTGATCATGGTGTTTTTTGTGGTGATGCCGGGATTGATTGGTGGATTTGGAAACTGGTTTATCCCCTTGATGATTGGGGCGCCCGATATGGCGTTTCCGCGTTTGAATAATATTTCATTTTGGTTGATTGTGCCCGCGTTTTTGTTATTGGTGGCATCCGCCTTTATTGGGTCGGGGGCCGGGACGGGGTGGACGATTTATCCGCCATTGTCATCAAATATTGCCCCGCATGACGGGATGTCGGTGGATATGGCGATCTTTGCGTTGCATTTGGCCGGAGCCAGTTCGATTTTGGGTGCCGCGAATTTTATTGCAACGATTTTTAATATGCGTGCGCCGGGTATGACGTTGCACAAAATGCCCTTATTTGTGTGGTCGATGTTGGTGACTGCGTTTTTACTTGTGCTTGCCGTTCCAGTCCTCGGGGGCGCGATCACCATGTTGCTGACCGATCGGAATTTTGGAACACATTTCTTTAAACCCGAAGGCGGGGGTGATCCCATTTTGTTTCAACATCTTTTCTGGTTCTTTGGGCATCCGGAAGTCTATATTATGATTTTGCCGGCGTTTGGGATCATTTCACAAATCGTTGCGACATTTTCGAAAAAACCTGTATTTGGATATCTCGGCATGGCGTATGCCATGGTGGCGATTGGGTTTGTGGGCTTTATCGTTTGGGCGCACCATATGTTTACAACCGGCATTGCGGTTGATACACGCGCGTATTTTACCCTTGCTACGTTGATTATTGCGGTCCCTACAGGAATTAAGATTTTCAGTTGGATCGCCACGATGTGGGGTGGATCGATTTCGTTTAAAACGCCGATGCTGTGGGCTATTGGGTTTATCTTTTTGTTTACCGTGGGCGGTGTGACGGGGGTTGTTTTGGCGAATGCGGGTATGGATACGGCCTTACATGATACGTATTATGTGGTTGCGCATTTTCACTATGTGTTATCATTGGGCGCTGTATTTGCTTTATTTGCGGGGTTCTATTATTGGATCGGCAAAATGTCGGGGCGTCAATATCCGGAAACATTAGGTAAGATTCATTTTTGGATTACCTTTACAGGTGTGAATTTTATTTTCTTCCCGCAACATTTTCTGGGATTGCAAGGTATGCCGCGTCGGTATCCCGATTATCCGGGTGATCTGTTACCCGCCGATTGGTCGTGGGCGCAACGTACACAATATATGCTTGGCGAAACATGGAAATATATGACGGGCCAAGGGTCCGAGATGTTTGGGCATACCGGATATCACGGATGGCATTTTGTGTCATCGATGGGCACCTATTTAACTGGGATATCGGTTCTGTTGTTCCTGTATATTGTGTTTTATACGTTAATGTTTGGCCGACGTGTCGGAGCGAATTATTGGAACGTTACACCGGAAACGATGACACTCGAATGGACAGTGTCGTCTCCCCCGCCGTTCCATCAGTTCGAGATTCAGCCCAAGGTGAATTGATGCGTCGTTTTCCGTTGGTTGTCTCGGGAATTGTTTTTGTTTATGGGTTGACAGCGATGGTCTTGTCCTGGGTTTGGCTCGAAGATATGTTCAGCGATTACGCGAGTTGGATCAGTTATGGCCTATCTATTTTATTCTACCCTTGGATGGTTTTTATGTTTTGGGCGGGATCTTTGTTTCGGCGGGTCGAATTGCCGACGCAAGGCGATTGGGTGTCTATGCCGACAATTTTTGGGCAGGTCGTATTAATAGCTTTTATCTCTGGATTGGTTTATGGATTAGTTTGGATTCTAGCAAAGATGGTACATAAGGATTGATAATGGATATTACCTATGATCTTGATGGGCCTCAGGCAAATATGCAGGGCGAGATAAAAGATTATATTGCCCTTTTAAAACCCAAGGTGATGTCACTCGTGGTGTTTTCAGGGTTTGCGGGGCTGTACCTCGCGCCGAACTTTAACATGTTGCATCCAATGTTGATTTTCACCGCGTTACTGTGTCTGGGGGTCGGTGCGGGGGCGGCGGGGGCCATCAATATGTGGTATGATCGCGATATTGATGCGATCATGACACGTACGCAAACCCGTCCGATTCCGTCGGGCCGCGTGAATGCGGATGAAGCCCTAACATTTGGATTGATTTTGGCTGCATTATCGGTCCTTACGATGACGATTGCGTTTAATGTCATAGCCGGCGCGATGCTTGCGTTTTCGATTTTCTTTTATGCTGTGATTTATACGATGATCTTAAAACGCCGTACGCCGTATAATATTGTGATTGGTGGGGCGGCGGGTGCTTTTCCTCCCTTGATTACATATGCGGCAGCAACGGGATCGGTTTCGGCGTTGTCATGCGCATTATTTGCGTTGATTTTTTTCTGGACCCCGCCGCATTTTTGGGCGCTGTCATTGTGGATCAAGGATGAGTATGCGCGTGCCGGCGTGCCGATGATGCCGAACCTGAGGGGTGTGCGCACGACAAAAATTCAAATGTTGATCTATACTTTGATTCTTGTGCCGCTGTCTGTTATGCCGACTGTCTTGGGCGTGACCGGATATATATATGGCGCGGCGGCGTTGGTATTATCGTTGTGTTTCGTGGCATCAGCCGTGCATGTGTTGCGCACTGACGATTTAAAGCCCGCGCGGCAAATGTTTGGGTTTTCAGTGCTGTATTTGTTTATTTTGTTGACCCTCATGATGGTGGATAAGGTTTAATTAACATGCCCCATTCGAATCTTCATACCCAAAAACGCCGTACAAACCGCGCGATTCTGATCGTGTTGTTTGCGTTCTGTGCGCTGTTGTTTGTCCTTACCCTCATTAAAATGACAGCTGCATCGGGTGGGGATCAAGTTAACGCGAATTATGATGTTCCCGCGGCTTATCAAATATGCGCGGCTGATAGCGATTGTGTGTTGGTTTCTACGGTTTGTAATGGATGTTGTGATCGTGGTGCAATCCGCCAAGATTCCGTTTCGGTTTTTGAAAAAGAGCGGGGTGCGCATTGCGTTGGATATGACGATCCTGTTTGTGATTGTGTTCAATCGTCGGCAACTGCGGCGTGTGTGACGGGACGCTGTACCGCTGTTGTTCTACCCGAACCGTCGATTAAGGTGCCATGACCGCGCTGTCTCCACGGGCCCATAATAAACGCACGGGCCTTTTTGTTTTGGGTGTTGTGTTTTTTATGTTGGCGCTGTCGTTTGCGTCTGTTCCACTTTATCGATTATTTTGTCAGGCCACGGGGTTTGGGGGGCGGGCCGAGCAATCAACAGCGTTATTATCGGATGAAGTCATCGCGCGGAAGGTGACGGTGCGATTTAATACGGATGTTGATGGACGGTTGCCGTGGGCGTTTCATCCCAATGACCGTGACGTTATCCTGCATATTGGGGCAGATGGGTTTACATCTTTTACCGCGATTAATGAATCGCGGGTCCCTGTGATCGGGACGGCCGTCTTTAACGTGATCCCTGAAAAGGCAGGTAAATATTTTCATAAGACACAATGTTTCTGTTTCGGGGAACAACGGTTAAACCCCGGTGAAACGGTAAATATGCCGGTTTTATTTTATATCGACCCCAAATTTGCGGATGACCCAAATATGGATGATGTTGATTTATTGACCTTATCCTATACATTTTACCGGGCCGACAGTCCTGAACTCGATCGAGCTGTCCAAAAATTTAAATAAAGACGAACGGATTGCGTTCAAGTGATAAATCAGATATTTTTAAAATGAACTTTCGTGCGTTCTTGCATGTCACCTTTAGTCTGTGAATTTTTTATATGTCTGACCATACCCTTACCTACTCTACCACCGGAAAACCCCATCCGTACCATATTGTCCGTCCAAGCGTTTGGCCGATTATTGGTGCATTTGCGGGGGGAACGTTCGCGTTGGGGATGTTGTTGTTCATGCACAAGGAATCAATTGGATCATTTCCTGTGGGTATAAAAGGTCCCATTTTGGGGTTGATTGCTATTTTGGCTGTCATGTTTTTTTGGTGGAAAAATGTGTTATTCGAGGCTGTAACCGAACGTGTGCATACGGATGAGGCCATGCAGGGTTTGCGGTACGGTATGGCATTATTCATTGCATCGGAAGTTATGTTTTTCTTTGCTTTTTTCTGGGCATTTTTTGATTCAAGTCTTTTTATCAATGACGTCCGTGAAGTCCTGGCGTTTGAAAATACGGGCGGGGTCTGGCCTCCGAAATTGAACGGCCATGACATGCATATTATTAACCCGTTTGATTTGCCGTTTTTAATGACGATGATTTTGCTGTTATCAGGGTGTGCAGTAACCTGGGCGCATCATGAAATTTTGGGAAATCACCAAAAAACGTTTCGTCAGGCATTGGTGTGTACGGTAATGTTGGGCGTGCTGTTCTTGTTTTTTCAAGGGTTTGAATATATGCATGCGCCGTTTAAATTTACGGACAATATTTATACGTCGACGTTTTTTATGGCGACGGGATTTCACGGGTTTCACGTGCTGGTGGGGACATTATTTTTGGCCGTGTGTGCGTTGCGCGCCTTTGCGGGGCAATTTTCGGTGTCCCGTCATTTTGGATTTGAAGCCGCCGCGTGGTATTGGCATTTTGTTGATGTCGTGTGGTTATTTTTGTTTGTTGGAATTTACTGGTGGGGAAATTCGGGCGGTGTGATTGCGGCGCATTAATTAAAGGATTTTTAAATCCCCGCATTTTTAGGCGGGGATTTTTTTTGGTATTATATAGTGCTAGACTTTTGTATTTATTCTGATGATCATACACCATGACAATTTTTCACTTCTTGCGCCAATCCATTCGATGTCGGTGTCCCCGTTGCGGCGAGGGCCATTTGTATCAATCTTTTTTTGATTTGCGTTTGAATGATCGTTGTTTTAAATGTGGATTAAATTTGGCAGATAATGACAGTGCTGATGGCCCCGCGGTCTTCTTAATTTTTATCTTGGGGTTTTTATTGGTCCCGGCCGCGGTGTTTATGGATTGGGCTTTTCACCTGCCGTTGTGGGTGCATGGCTTATTGTGGGGGAGTTTGGCGCTTTTGGTGACATTAGGCGCTCTTAAACCCTTAAAGTCTCTTGTATTACTTATTCAATATCGTACGCGGCCCGGATCATGGCGCGCGTAAAGACAGGAATTTTTTTAATCCTGTGGATTTTGGTTATTGTGACAGGGGTGATTTTGGGGCGTTGGCAACTCGATCGGTTGGCGTGGAAGACGGCATGGATTGGCCGTATTGCTGACGCGTACAGCCAATCCTTTGATTTAAATAAATATAAATATTCAACCCTGCCCTGTACGTCGATTGACCGTACGTTTTTTACCCGTACGTCTGGTGTGATCACGTACGATCAAGGTATATCCAGTACGTTTATTGTTCAGCCACGTGTGGTGGATGGGATGTTTGGACGATATGTTTTTACGCGGGCAACTTTCGCGAATGATACAAAAATGTGGATCAATCGTGGGTTTGTGCCGAATGATATTCAAATTCCCCCCCCGCCTAAAACAGAACATGTGACGTTTCAAATTCGGGGAACGGATATGGGGGTGTCAACCATTCTATCAGATAATCCTGAGCTAACATTTGATGAGTTGCGCGCAAGGCCAAGTTGCGAACCTCTTGCTGTTATTGGGGTAATTGAGGAATCAGAAATTAAATCTCCGTGGCCCCAACCGGTGGGCACACGGCCTCATCCCCCTAATGATCACTTATTTTATGCATTTTTTTGGTTTACTATGAGTGCGATTGCCGCGATCATGGGGGGGATTGTTTTTATAAATACCCGTCAGAGTTCTAGGAATTTATAGGTTTATGTCCTTTCAAGATGACAGGAGATGAATATTATGATACGATCACTTTATTCTCATGACCCAAAATGATCGCACTGACCTGTTGGCAGATGTTTTACCTCCTTCCTCTGGATATTGGGTGGAGTGTGTCCCTCTGCGGCCGCGCTCTTGGTTACATCTTGATCCTGGGTTGTATGCGGCAAGTATTGACGGTATTCCAGGGGCACGAGGGTTGGGCATTTCACCGGATCGCGCAATTGAAAAATTACAACGGCGTCTCGCTCAAATTCGGTCGGAACGGGTTGAGCATGGTGTCGATTTACCCCCAACGCACAGCCGGTTAGTTCCGCCGAAGCGACTTCAAAATCATATTGGATGGATGTCTGTATTTGTTGCGGTTGAGGCACAAAACGATCAAAAATCGACGTTCCCGTAATGCCCAACGGGGGCAAGGCCGGGGATGCGGTCTTCGAGAAGGGGGCGAAAACTTGGGCGTGATTTAACCCGCGCATACCATTCCCGGGCGCCTTTATATGAATCCCAAGGAACATCTCCGATATAATCTACAGCTGATAAATGTGCGGCGGCCGTAATATCGGCGAGTGAGAAAAAATCTCCTGCAAGCCATTCCCGTTTTTCAACCAAGAATCCGATATAATCGAGGTGATATCCGATATTTGCGTGCCCGGCGCGAATGGCGGGGGCGTGGGGTTCTCCTAAACGTAAGAATCGTTTCATTACTTTTTCGCCGAGCAAATTATCAGTTACTTCGCGATTGAATTTTGTATCAAACCAAGTGATTAATCGTCTTGTTTCGGCGCGTGATACGGCGTCGGCCCCAAGTAAATTGATGTCAGGATAGCGTTCTTCCAAATATTCGCAAATCACTTGGGCATTTGCAATCGTGACACCGTCCGGTTCAACCAGTACCGGAACATCGCCGGCTGGATTTAATGCTAAAAATTCGGTGCGCCGTTGCCAGTATTTTTCTTCGTGAAGATCAAATTGTAGGCCCTTTTCGGCCAAGGCCATACGAACTTTTCTAGAAAAGGGATGAACCCAAATGTGATATAACAACCGCATAGGCGTTATCATAACACCGATTTTTAGAGCATGACAGCCCCCATGTTCTCTTTATCGTATAAAATTAAACATACGGTGGACTGTACTGTCGCGGTCAATAAAATAATGTTTTAGAGCACCCAAGGTATGAAGGACAATCGCGGCAATCAGGGCATTCCCTCCAAGTTCATGAATTTCTTTTGCAATCTCGCCCGTTTGTTCGTTTTTCTCAATGATAAGGGGCAGGTTAAACAACCCAAAAATGGATACATCATGGCCCCCGGCGGAAGACATGATATATCCTGATACGGGCATCGCGATCATCCCAAAATATAAAAGAAAATGGATGAGTTTCGAAAGTCGATGTTCCCAGGCGGCTTGAGAAGGCAAGGGGCTGGGCGGTTGGTTTCCCGCGCGCCATAAAATACGTAAAACAACAAGTGCCAGAATCGTTATCCCAAGGGCCTTATGAATGCCGTAAATTTGCCATTTTTGGGGCGACGGGTCGAGATCTGACATATAAAGTCCGGCGGCCAGCAATCCAATCATCATCACGGCCATAATGCCGTGAAATGATCGTGCAACCGCATCATATTGTTTTTTGTGTGACATGATTAACGTTCCCTTTTTTCATTGTCTTCGCGGATGGCCTCAACTTCGATTTTAATTTCAATATCATCACCTACAAACGGTATTCCGCTCGTTATGCCGAAGTCTGTTCGTTTAATATTTGTTGTGGCCAAAAAACCTGCACGAAAATCATTACCGAACGGATCATGATTCGCGCCATTATATGTAACATGCAGGGTGACGGGTTTCGTCACGCCGTGCAGGGTTAATTCGCCGGTGATATCGGCAGTTTTATCCGTCAATGGTTTGATCGTCAGGCTTTTAAATGTCATGGTGGGGTATGTTTGGGTATCCAACATGTCTTTACCCTTAACATGAGCATCCCACGCTGGATCGTTCAAGGTCAGGCTGTTGGTTTGGATCGTGGCGTTGACGGATGATTTTTCGATATGGTCATGGTTGAACACAATTGAGGCACTGTAATCTAGGAATTTACCGTGTGATCGGGATAGGCCCAAATGTGAGACTGAAAACAATATCTGAGTATGTGGGCGGTCGAGGTGATATTGTTCCAGTTGGGCGTTTGCGGTTGAAATAATTCCAAACATCCCTATCAAAATCAAAATTGTTTTTAAATATGGGCGCACGGGAGGCCTTTGGCCGGAGAGGAATGGGTTATTTTCTTAATTTAAATCAATTCCATTAAAAAACAAGATGATGAGTAGGGTGAACCCAAAAATAATTCGATAATACGCAAAAGGTGCGAACCCTGCGCGTGAAACATAGGATACAAAAAATCGTACAACGATGAGGGCTGATATAAAGGCAGCGATCGTTCCAACGGCAAAAATAGGTAGGTCAGAGGGGGTCAAGATATCTAGATTTTTGACGAGATCAAACACCGACGCGCCAATAATTGTGGGGATGGCCAAAAAAAATGAGAATTCTGTTGCGGCACGGCGCGAGACACCCAGAAATTGAGCGCCAACAATGGAGGCGCCGGCCCGGGATACCCCGGGTATTAAAGCGGTGATCTGGCATATTCCAATACCTAAGGCAGTTTTAAATGTCATGTCATCCATTGTCTCGGCTGTGGGTTTTGGTGCATTCTGCTCAGCTATTAACATAATTATACCGCCGATAATTAATGAGACCGCGACGATGACGGGGGAAAATAAAATATTTTTAATAAAATCATGGGTTAATACGCCCACCAGGGCTGCCGGGAAAAAAGCGATCAGAATTTTAAAACACATCGCGCGTTCATATGCATTTGTAAAAAATCCAAATGCGAGTTTCAAGCATCGTTGCAAGTACAAGACGATGATGGCGAGAATTGCTCCGGATTGAATAAACACATCAAACACGGATGCGGTATTCCCGCCCCGTCCGAGTATCCATTCGGCTACAATTAAATGCCCAGTGGATGAGACGGGAATAAATTCTGTTATCCCTTCCACAATTCCAAGGATAACTGCATTGAGGAGTTCAAACATTTTTCACCTAATATAATATATTGAAGAATGACCTACCATTTTGAGAGAAATACATGCGGGGGTTGAAAGGTGCCTTTTGTTATTTAGGTCCTGCATACTCTCCTGCGGCAATAATTTTATTATCGTTGCGTTGAATAAAAATAATAAATCCAACGTCATCCGCGTTTGGGTGAAACGATACCGTTATGGTTTTGGGTTTACCACTGATTCCACCGAGTGGAACAAAATGGTTCGCAATATGAATTAATGGATCCGGGCGCAAGGCGGCTTGACGTAGCGTTTTATCCAGTGTGAGGGGGGGCCGATAGGTGATCATGAAAATATCTGCTGTATAATCGGGCTTAAGATCAATCGCTGGAATATCGACCAGGAAAATGGAGGGTTCGGATGATAGGCGTGGGGTCAAAGGCAAGACTGTATCGTTTAAAATTTGGTTTAATCCAGAAATAACATCGTTTTTATCGTGACCCACGGCATCCACATGACCATTTAAAATAAGTTGGGGTGTGTACATAAGGCCATCGGATAATGACGCACTGTATCGTTCTTGTCGCAGGGCACAAAATTCACGGGATAAAGGAAAATCAGATGTTTCAGGATCCGTATGGCAGGCAAGGACGATGGCGTGTGTTTGGATTGCAATGTTGGCCAGTGTTTTTTCAGCCTGGGGGCAGAACAGGCAATTCAGAGATGTAAATAGCTCAAACATAACGGGTTGTGTTTTTAAAGATTGAAGAATCGCGGGGTTTTCCAAGACAGATTCTGTGCTTAAGGGAGGGGTGATCGATTTGATCACGTTTTTTTCGGATTTTATGGCTGGAATTTCTGAAGCATTTGCTTTTTCTTCAATGGCGGGCTTTGCGGCAGTAATAGGAATATCAGCCGCGAACGTAAGTTTTTCGACCGACAGAAGGGCCAAAATGAGGAAAATGTTAAGGAAAATCGTGGGATAATATCTCATAAGGTCAGCATATCAGGATGAGTAAAAAACGAAACATCTTTTACGCATGTTTTACATTTCTCTTTGTTGGGGTGTGTATTGGGTCTTTGACTGCGCATGCGGGCGATTCTTCTGTGCCATGGCCTGCTGCGCGTGCACGTGATTCGGTTTCTCTAGAAACGGCTCAAGGATTAACGGCGCCTTTATCGGGGCCACTATTGGCCATTGATCAGCTTTTGACTCATGTTCGGGCACGCGACAGGGTGCATGCCTTTTCGTTATTATCAGCAGCACAACATGAAAAATACAAAGGAAACGCCGAAAATTTTATGAAGAATCTGCGTTTGATGTATCATGCTGTTTATGATCATCAAGTCTATCGTATTTTAACACCCGTGACATCCGGGGCAGATGATAGCCCATCGATGCTTGTTAAAATTCAATTGGTGAATCATAGCGGAGATGAAACATTAGGAGTCGTTCATGTGATTCAAAAAGAAAAAGGAATTTGGGAAATCGATGGAATAATTATTTTTTCAAATGATCGTGCCCGCGATGCCTAAAGTTTAATTTTTAATCGTTGCAGATTTTTCGATTTTATCGCTGAATAAAATATGGATGTTTTGGTTTGGGGCAATGTTTGAACCATATCTTAAAATATTCCCGCTGTCATCTTTTACTAATGCAAAGCCACGCTGTAAAATCTTGTGAAATGATAATGTTTCAAGCATACGGCTTGATTGTTCCAGCCGTTTGATTTGATTACGTGTCAGGTTTTCAGCTGCTTGTGTCAGAGCATGTGATTGTAAAATTAAAATACGCGTACTTTCGGATATTTTTTGTATCGGATGCCGTATTCGTGCAGCGCCTTCATTTAAGCGTCCTCGCAATCGTTCAAGGCGCGTGATTATTGTTTGATCTAATCGTATTCCTGTATGATCCAGCAATTGAATGGGCAGATCAAGTATTTTTTCTGGATGTTTTAAATGGGCTGAAAATGATGCAATATATTGATTCCACTCACGTACACGTCGGGCCCATCCTTGATGCAGCCGATGTGAAAAATTATTTACTGTTTCGACCAAGTCTGCGTGTACAGGTACCGAAAATTCGGCAGCCGCCGTTGGAGTTGGTGCACGTTTATCAGATGCATAATCAATTAATGTCGTATCCGTCTCATGACCCACGGCGGAAATTAATGGAATATTTGACGCGGCGGCTGCACGAACCAATGCCTCATCATTAAAGGGCATTAAATCTTCAATCGATCCTCCCCCACGGGCGATAATTAATATATCGGGCCGTGGAATGGTGTTATCTGTATTTAATTCATTAAATCGAGTAATCGCGCGTGCAATTTCTTTTGCTGCATGTTCACCTTGAACGGCGACGGGCCATATGATCACGTGCACGGGGAACCGGTCAGATAAACGATGTAAAATATCACGGATAACCGCGCCCGTGGGCGATGTGATCACACCGATTGTTCGGGGGGCAAAAGGCAAGGCGCGTTTGCGTTCTTCATCAAACAATCCTTCGGCGGCTAATTTAATGCGCCGATCTTCAATCATTTTTAGAATGGCGCCAATCCCGGCCAGTTCGATTTGTTCAATAATAAGTTGATACGTGGATCGCGCGGGATATGTTGTAATACGACCGGTTATAATGACATCGATTCCTTCTTCGGGTTTAACCCGTAATCTAGGGATTTGCGTTCGCCAACAGACGGCATCGATCACGGCACTATCGTCTTTTAATGTTGTATAAATATGTCCAGATGCGGGACGTGCGACTTTTGACAATTCACCTCGGACACGCACACGTTCAAATGCGCCCTCGATTGTATGTTTGATCGCTCCTGCAAGATCAGATACCGATAATTCAGGAGCGTTTGTTGTCTGTATCGTTTTTAAAGGTGGGGGGAATAAATCCATTTTTTATATCCGTTAAATTTTTTCTTTTCATGATGATGTCCGTATAATAAAAGCAATAAGAACTTATAATCTTTATATACAATTATTTATGAATTGACATCGATCACACCGACACGTTCAGCCAAGGTGGGGGTGCGCCGATTGCGTGTCAATTCTAACAACCCTAATTTTGTCAGGCCATGAATTTGTACGGTACAAGGATCATCATCAAATTGGGTTTCTAGAAATTCCATGACTTTGCGTCGTGCTGTAATGTTTGGCATTTTTAATAGATCGATGATCATAATGCCGCCTAAATTGCGAATACGCATATGCCGTGCGATTTCGGCCGCAGCCTCGAGATTCACAGCGAGTGCGCCGCGTCGATCTGGCCCTGCATTGACATCAATGACTGTCATCGCGGCTGTATCTTGAATAATAATATTTCCTCCACCGGGTAATACAGCATAATTATTTATGTATGTTTCAATTTGATCGATTAAATTATGACGTTCCAAAAATAATGCCAAATCATGCACATTATCATCATTCATATGCGCAAGATCAATTTTTGGTGATAAATCTGGTGCAAAAATATCGCACCATTGTTGTACATCGGCCAGACGATTTTGATCTGATATCTCAATACGATCAATGCGTGATCCGGCCTGATCAGCCAGTGTTCGTTGTACGGCATCCCCTCCTAACATAATTAAATGAGGATGGTCGCCATTGGCCGATCGATCCACATTTTCCCAAATTGTTTTTAAAATTTTTGATTCGCGAACGATTAAATCGGTTTGAGTATGGGCCGCAGATTTTCTTAAGATAACGCTTTCAACGCCCGGCAAATCGGTAATCATTTGATCGAGCTGTTTTCGAAGTTTTTTATCCCGAATACGTTGTGAAATGCGGCTATGTTCTTCAAAGGGGGTACCGATTAAATACCGACCCGGCAGGGCGATGTCCATCGTCATTACAGGGGTTTTATCGAGGGGCGGGATGTCTTCGTCATCGGGTGCGGGTAAATATCCGGCACGTGCTTGGACCAAAATAAATTGACCGGGTGTGAGGGCTTTGCCAATGGCGATGTCGCCGCCTTTGATTATTTTTTTCCCTTTTTTTAGGCGTACGTCACGGTTATACAAAATCCCGGTGTTTTCATCGCCCAAATCCAGGAATACGGCGTCCATAGAGGCATCGACGCGTTTCACGCGCGCCCAATAAATTGATCCATACCGGACGCGTTCATGGGATGGATCAATTTCCAGGCCGCGCAACTGGTTTTTTAAAACGGCGGCCACCCATAACGCGCCATGTAAATCTTCGATCAGAATGTCCATGTCACAGCATGAATCGATATCCACACAAATTCAACAGATTTATGGTGTCAAACAATGGTAATCCGCCAATTGAATCGGGGGTGCCATCAATACGTTTAATAAACGCGGCAAAGCGGCCGTCAATGGCGCACCCGCCTGACCTCCCTTGCCATTCCTCGGGGAATGAGGTGTGCCATTTGATGTCGTCTTCGGTTAATCGTTTAACGGCGACAATCGATGTATGTAACCGAACGCGCGGGAGGGGGGACGGCCCGGCGTGAGGGCCACCCACAACGGCGACGGCTGTTAAAACCCGGACGCGCCGCCCGGACATATATCGTAAAAATTGTGCTGCCTCGGCTGCATCGGAAGGTTTCTGGAGGGCCCGTCGACCGACAACGATAAATGTATCTGCTCCTAGGACAACAGCGTTTGGCATCGTGGACATTGATTTTTGATACACTTCTATTGCCTTTTCCCGGGCCAGCCGTTGGGCGAGGTCATCGGGCCGTTCCCCCGTACGTGCAGCTTCATCAATGTCGGCGGGGATGATCGCATCGGGTATAATTCCAATTTGGGCAAGCAAAGCCAATCGCCGGGGTGACGCGGAGGCGAGGATTAAGGGGGGAAGGTGTTTTGTCATGGGGGCAATATATACGGGGGCTTCTTTGGGTGAAAGCGAGAATTTCGAGTTGTCCTTTTGAAAATACGCAACAATATTACCGCATTTATTCCTTGACTATATTCCTGTGTTTAGGATATATATCATACCAATGACGGTGCAACGTCAGAGACGGTGAGGTTTATGTATAACAGAACATAAGTCTCGGCCCGCGCGGTTCAGCCCTTTCAGGGCCTCTCTTCCCTGCCGCCTTCCGT
>CAZLPZ010000021.1:0-29430 GCA_964561535.1 uncultured Pseudobdellovibrionaceae bacterium
CAAGCTCGGCATCTGCGGGGAGCATGGTGGCGACCCGGCCTCGATCGCATTCTGCGAGAAGGTCGGCCTCGACTATGTCTCATGCAGCCCCTACCGCGTCCCAGTAGCCCGCCTCGCCGCCGCCCAAGCCGCCCTCGGCGTCGAGAGCGACCGCACAGCCTGACCCCCAAACGCCGGGCGCAACCAACGCCCGGCCCACCGGCGCCCACGCCGCCTGCGCCGTCAGCAGCCCCCTCGTCGTCATGGCGTCCCGCTCGCTCGCTGTCAGGACCACCTCATCGCCGTCGCGCCACCCCGCTCACCGTCATGCCCCGCGAACGCCGGGCCCCCACGCCCTGCATCCCGCCCAACCCGCCCCCCCCCCCCCCCCCCCCCAACCGCGCCCCCCCCCCCCCCCCCCCCCCGGGGCCCCCCATCAGCGGAATTTTCTCGTGTTGAATAATCTTCAGGTAATGATTTAAATACATCCTGTAACATATTGGAAAACTTGCCAAGATCTCTTTTATATTTGTAGGCATAGCTTTGATAAGTGTACACATAATCTTGATCTGTAACTTGAAACCGCCTGAGCAATTGCCCGTTTTGCGCCCGTTCGGTAATCACCAGGCGATCAAGTAATCCAGGAATAACGCTCCACCGCGAAGGGGGTAAAACCGGGTCATACGCCATCTGCAACAGCGATTCATAATAAAGTCCGTAATTCACCCATGGCCACGTCGCAACCACTCCCCCCTTTTGATATTGTTCAACGATAATATCACGTGAGAGCATCCCCTCCTTTGGGGTAAAAACCTGGGCATGAGCCTCCCCAGACATAAAAAGGAATATAGCCCATAAAAAATAAACCACACCCAAACGAGATAGAGAACCTATGTTTGTCATACTTGCAAATTGACGTGGGGACGGTATAGTCACGGCAGCCTTTCATATAAAACACAGGATGACGAAAAGATGATAATCAATCAAGCCCATGCAGAAGATGCCGCCATTACCGTAACAACCCCGGCCACGACAGCAACAACCGCCACCGTTGGTTCCGCCCCGGCGATCATGCCCCCCCCGCCAATGGACGCCACCACGGGACTATTGTGGAACGTCGGATTCATTGCCGTTATGGTTATGATGTTTTATTTACTGTTGATCCGCCCGCAACAAAAACGGGCCCAAGAACAAATATCGATGATCAAGGCGTTAAAAAAAGGCGACAAGATTGTCTTACAATCCGGTATGATCGCAACCATTGACGGGATCCCCACCGAAGGTCAAGAGATAACCGTGGCCTTTGTCGATGGGCACAAAGCCGTTGTCTTACGGTCCGCCATTGCCGGGACGTATGAGAGTATTGTGAAGGCGAAGTGATTATCATCCCGGAAAAGGTGTAGCGATTATCCGGAACCTTCTGCAACAAGAACTGATCAAGATCTCGAATACCCCCTACACGCTTTTCGGGATAGCAGCTTATTAAGGATATAAAATAACAAATGATCTATATCTCCCGCTTTAAAATCATTCTGATCATGGCCTCGTGCCTACTCGCGTTTTTATATGCCGCGCCGAATGTTGTCTCGCAAACCACGCGCGACACCCTCGCCACGCATTTCGCCGGGTGGCTGCCCATCAAAGGCGTGTCCTTGGGTCTCGATTTACGCGGCGGATCGCATTTATTGTTGCAAGTTGATCTAGATACGGTAATGCGCGACAAAATGGATGATCTGGCACAATCCATTCGAGGGAAATTCAAAGACGATAAAATTGACGGGGCGGGTTTCACCGCCCAACCTGGCGCAGTTACGATCACATTCCCCGATGCAACCACTGCTGATACCGCGCGAAAATCCATCCGCAAGACCGAGGAAGGATTATTGATTGAAGACGGGGCCCTGCCATCAACCGTTCGGGTAACATACGACGACATGACCTTACGCGCGATTAAAACGCAAGTTCTCTCACAATCGATTGAAATCGTCCGCCGTCGTGTGGACGAAAGCGGAACGCGTGAATCCACCATCGTACGGTCAGGCGATGATCGCATTCTCATTCAAATCCCTGGGTTAGATAACCCACAACGTATCAAGGAACTTTTAGGTCGGACCGCCAAAATGACCTTTCATTTAGTCGACACATCAATGACACCCGGCGTGGGCAGTAAAATTTTGTCGATGCAAACGGCACCGGGCGAACAATCCCAAAAAATCGCCATCAAACGTCGCGCGATGTTGACAGGCGATATGGTGACGGGAGCATCCCCCTCGTTTGATCAAAACAATGCCCCCGTCGTCAGTTTTAAATTGAACAGTACCGGCGCCCGTCGTTTTTGTGATGTCACGCGCGAAAACACTGGATCCCCCTTTGCCATCGTTTTGGATGACGTGGTCATTTCAGCCCCGCGCATTAACGAACCCATTTGCGGGGGATCGGCCCAAATTTCGGGCAGTTTTACCGTTGCCGAAACATCCGACCTTTCCTTATTATTACGTGCAGGGGCGTTACCAGCCCCTTTAAAAGTAATTGAAGAACGTACCGTGGGACCCTCGCTTGGATCTGATTCTGTGGCGGCCGGGAAAACGGCCGCGATTGTCGGGATGGTCTTGGTTATGGTCAATATGATTATCTCGTATGGTTTATTCGGTGTCTTTGCAGCCATGGCACTCGCCATAAATTTAATCATGATTTTGGCGATTTTATCGTTCATCGGGGCAACGTTAACCTTGCCAGGTATTGCCGGGATTGTATTAACCATCGGCATGGCTGTTGATGCAAACGTATTGATATTTGAACGCGTGCGTGAAGAATTACGAAATGGGAAATCGGTTATTGCGGCCCTCGAAGCCGGATACGCCCGGGCCTTTGATACAATTATTGACAGCAATCTAACCACCCTTATCGCAGCGCTTGTTTTATTCATGCTGGGGTCAGGCCCTATCAAGGGATTTGCAATTACGTTATCCATCGGAATTGTCACATCGATTTATTGTGCCGTCATGGTAACACGATTAATGGTGGTGACGTGGGTACGACGTACCCGCCCTACAACATTGGTTATTTAGGGAATATAAATTATGGCTTTTCGTTTTAAACTTGCCCCTGACAACACGACCTTTGATTTTATGGGTAAGCGATATTTGACCTTTGCGATATCTCTTATCCTGGTCTTTGGGTCATTGGGTTTGGTTGTATTCAAGGGGCTAAATTTTGGCGTTGATTTCGCCGGGGGCACTTTAATTGAAATTAAAACCCCCACAGTCCCGAACATCGATCATTTACGCGACAGTTTGCACCATTTGAATGTCGGATCCATTTCCTTACAAGAATTTGGCGATCCTCAAAATATTTTAATCCGGTTGGGAGCAAGTGATTCAGGAACACAAGAATCCCAAACAGCCGCCATTGAAAAAATAAAATCAACCCTCGAATCGGAATTCTCAGGGGAAACGCCGGATTATCGCCGGATTGAGTATGTTGGACCTCAGGTCGGCGGCGAATTGATCCGCACCGGGATTTTGGCAATGGTCCTGTCGATGATCGGTGTTTTAATATATGTTGCCGCGCGCTTTGAATGGCAATTTGGTGTCGCCTGCGTCATGGCCGTTTTACGCGATGCCATTATCACATTGGGCTTTTTTGCCCTGACCGGGTGGGAATTTGATTTAGCGACCATGGGGGCCGTCTTATTAGTTGCCGGATATTCCTTGAATGACACGATTGTCGTTTTCGACCGCGTGCGCGAAAACATGCGCAAATACAAAAAAATGTCGATGTTTGATTTGTGTAATTTGTCGGTGAACCAAACATTATCACGGTCATTAATGACATCCTTTACAACATTATTGGCATTGTCCGCCCTCGCCATTTTTGGAGGGACAGTGATCCGCGGTTTTACCTGTGCTTTGATTGTCGGTATTGTCGTTGGAACATTCTCATCAACTTTTGTTGCCGCGGCGACGTTATTGTCATTGGGGATAAGGTCCAATAAAAATCCTCCAAATCCTGGATCACGGGGCGATAACGCCCTTGAAACGACCGTATAAAAATGGTTGATATCACCCCCCTGATCCGATCCGACTCACGCGTGATCCAAGGGTATAGCGCAGGATCCATTCGCGTATCAGGAGCCCTGTATACAAAACCCATATGTGTAACCGTTTCATCGGTCACAGAATGGTCCGGCGATATTGCGGATTTATCCTTTGGGGATGAGAATTCAAATATTGAACTGGTCTTAATTGGATTATCTCGCGTGGATGGCCCCTTGCCCCAAATGACCCGCGATAAACTACGCGCACGCGGCTGGTCCATTGAAGTTATGGAGATCGGCGCAGCGTGCCGGACCTATAACGTGTTGATGGCCGATGGGCGAAACGTCGGTGTCGCCCTGCAGATTTAAAGATTAAGCCACGCTCTCTGTCACATCAGAAATCATTTGTTCTTTTACAAGTAACCGATCATATCGGGTTTTCAATACCGTTTCAGCCAATTGCTTTAAACTCCCATGACCGGCACGTCGATGTCCTTCATCCGTGGCCGCCGCACGAAAATATAACGTCACAAAAACCCTTATCGCAGCGGTCAGCGAACTTTCTGCGCGCTTTCGTTTTGCAATTAACGAACATAAAATATGAATACTACACCGTTCGCGCGCGGCAATATCCCGCAAGGCTTGCCAAACTTCGGGTTCGAGTCTCACAGATGTCCGACGGCCCAAAACACAAATATTATGGGACACAAGTCCCGATAAACGAGACGCGTTATCTCCTATATCTGCCTGCATTTTTTCCCCACAAAAAAATGTCTATATGAAAGAGGCCCATGTTCAAAGTAAGCATATCGAATTGTATATAAAATGCAACTATAAATTGATATCAAATCCTCCCTTTTTAAAAACACTGTTGAAATGCACAAGTTTCCTGTAAAATAAAAAGATGGGGAAGAAATGCCGCAAATAAAATTAAAACAAAACTCGCCTGATTTTATCGATCTTACGCCGCGATTATTGCCACACCGGCCCCGCGCGCAGCGATGCGATATGCCGGCGTGCCCAAATACGGGGGATCACCGCGCGCCAAAGGACCGGTCCCTTTCGACCCATTATCATTTCTGTTTCGATCATGTTCAGGAATATAACGCGGCGTGGAATTTCTTTGCTGGTATGGCTGACCGCGACGTTGAACGCCATATTATTGAAAGTTTTTATGGCGATCGCCCCACCTGGCGCGCCGATTCATATCGGGGGATCGAAGCCGAACTTCACCGCCGTATTGACGCCGAGCGGTTCTTTACGGCCGATGACCCCGAACCCGAAAAAAATGCGGAACCCACCGGGAACCCAACGCTTGATGCGTTAAATATATTAAACCTGACCGCGCCCACAACATTTGACGCGATCAAAAAGCGTTACCGGACACTCGCCAAAAAATATCACCCCGATCACCATGAACAAGATACCGTCAACCGCGGACACAACGAAGAACTTTTGAAACGGATCAATATGGCGTATACAATATTAAAAGTGGCGTATGCAGACGGATCCTCTGTTCTTCAATAACCTCAATCTAATTTAGCTATTAAGGATTTTTTTATGTCCAACGACCCCAAACTTGAACCGATGTCCGCATCGTTTGATATCACGACCCTGTCCAGTACATCCGTCAAATATACCAGTATTCCTGATAAAATGTATAATATCCGGGACACATTTGGCATTGATCTCGATGGGCAGGTCCCTGGATATATGAATGACCACCCAAACGTGCCGGAAATTGACCCCACCTATAAATTTGATTTTACAACGACCCAGGCGATTCTGGCCGGGTTTTCATTCAACCGCCGGGTGATGGTTCAGGGGTATCACGGGACGGGGAAATCATCCCATATTGAACAGGTCGCCGCGCGGTTAAAATGGCCGTGCGTCCGGATTAACCTCGATTCCCATGTCTCACGCCTGGATTTGATCGGCAAGGATGTGATTACACTGCGTGAAGGAAAACAGATCACAGAATATCGTCAAGGGTTGTTGCCGTGGGCCATCCAAAACCCGGTCGCATTAGTGTTTGATGAATATGACGCGGGTCGCCCGGACGTCATGTTCGTGATCCAACGCGTGCTCGAAACCGAAGGACGATTGACGTTGCTCGATCAAAATATGGTCATTCGCCCGCACCCCGCCTTTCGGTTATTTGCAACCGCCAACACGATTGGATTGGGGGATACATCGGGCCTGTATCACGGCACGCACCAAATTAACCAAGGCCAAATGGACCGATGGAATATCGTCACCAAATTGAATTACCTGTCGCCCGAACATGAAATCGCGGTTGTTCTTGCCAAAGTACCGTCCTTTAATACCGATACGGGACGCGCCAATATCGCCGCCATGGTACAAATGGCCAACTTGACGCGTGCCGGGTTCAAGGCCGGAGACCTGTCAACCGTCATGTCCCCCCGGACCGTTATTGCGTGGGCCGAGAATATATTAATCTTTAATAACCGAGACCAAGCCTTTCGGGTCAGTTTCATGAACCGGTGTGACGACCCCGAATGGCCCATATTAAATGAGTATTATCAACGGTGTTTTGGGGTGGAGATCTCTTAACCCATTGATATTAAATAATATATATAAATGTTGATTTTTATGTCCAATAAGATATAAGATCTGCCTAATTTCAACAATTATTTCGTAAAGAAACAACGTCATGCTTGGCTTATTTGGCTTATTTAGAAGATCTCCAACTCCTGACTTTAAAGTCAGTCCCTCCATGCAAGGCGCAATAACAGGCGCAGATGCTAAGCCTCCTATGTCTATAGCCAGACCTATAACTAATTCTCATAAAAATAATCCTTTAGCGACGAGCAAGGTAAGTGAATTACCATTAGGGTCTACCCCAGATGAAGTCGTAAATATCGCTATACATTTTTCAGATGCCGCTAATCGGATGCGTAAGATTAACGCTAAAAGCGCTGAAATAAAATCATTTTTTGCTAAAATTGGCTTTGAATTATCCCCCCCTACTTTTAAAGAAATCACTGCATCAAGAGGTTTATTAGATTCTCTCAACTTTTCTTTTCAAGCAAAGAAACCTATACAAGTTCCCAATGTTCCAACTGCACGAGGATATATACCAAAGCCCGAAGAACATGATTTATACAATTTGCGTGTTCGTTATACTCAATCTCCACCGAATACCCCCAACAATACAGAATTATCTTTTGAACTCGTCCAATTAAACCCAGATGGATCAGATAGAGAATCAATTGGTTCGATTTGTGTAACAAACACCGTATCTGACAACACGGTGTATATTCTTAGAGGCTTAACAAAAAATAATTCTAATCATCAGAGCCCTTCAGAAGCTCCTTTTCGAGACTTTGCAACAAAATTTGTTGCAAACAACTTTTGGCTCTACTCATTTTGCGCTCCATTATGGGATCCTACTCTTCCCCAAATACTCCCAGATGGATCTCTTGTCGAACGGAAAGCCCCTGGCACTAGCACTATTGTTCGACCACCAAACAACGTGTTAAAAGCAGCTGATGGAACTACTGCACCCTCTTCCCCCACCCCCTGACCCCACCGCTTTCCGCGACGCGACGACCGCCGCGGTCAAGGCTCTGGGTGGGGCGCCGCAAATCGAGGTGACGTTTGCAACCGCCGAAACAATCGATCGGCCCTCACCGTCATCTCTCCAATCCGTGCGGCTTCCGCAACCCTCCCCTGCCCCCACTCCGCACGAAATCGCGATGATCCGCGGGGCGGCCGATGCACGCGCCCTGCGCCTCAAATATTCATCTCCCAAAATCACCGCCCGGACACGCCCCAAACACGCACACGGGCAAATGATTTTTGACGCGCTGGAACAGGCGCGTGTTGAATCAATTGGGGCCCAGGATATGGCGGGGGTATCCGTTAACCTGCACGCCGCATTGACCGAACGATCGGCCCGCGCGCACGCCTCCGGATTTGATCGATTGGACCTGACCCGCGCGGACGAAGCGATGTACACGATCGCGCGTCTGGTATTAACGGGCGAAGACATGCCCGACAGCGCGGCGGTTTTGGTCAATACCTGGATGCCCTATATTACCGAAAAATTGGGTGCCGGCGGCCTGAACCGCCTGAAGAATACCATGGCCGATCAAGCCGCCTTTGCGTCCGCCGCGTTTGATGTATTGACCAAACTCGACCTGATCCCGTCGGATGAAATCAACCCGGCCGATCCCCCGCAAACGCCGCCAGATAACAACGACGACACAACGCCACCGCCCCCAAAAACCGATCCCACCGAAAAAGATAAATCACAAGAAACTTTGCAAGGCGACGACGCGCAGGAATTATCCGATGATTCAAGTGTTGAGGAAAGTTTTGTCGCCACCGAACAAGAGGTCAGCGCAACCGACGGCGATCAACCCGATAAGGGCGGATCCGAAACCCCTGCAGGGCCGCGCGGTGCACAATTGTCAGGCCTGACCGACCATATCCCGTATAATATTTTTACGAACGAATACGACGAAATTATCGAGGCGCGCGATCTGGCGGATTTGGATGAACGCGAACGGTTGCGCGCGTACCTTGATAAACAAGTGGCCAATATCGCGGGGGTGGTTACAAAACTAGCCAATCGGTTACAACGTTTTTTACAAGCCCAACAACAACGTGCGTGGGAATTTGATCTGGAAGATGGATATGTTGATGCCTCGCGCCTCGCCCGGTCCATTGCCAACCCCACCGTGCCCATCACCTTTAAACGCGAACGGGACGCTGCGTTTCGCGATACGGTGGTGACGTTATTGATTGATAATTCAGGGTCCATGCGCGGACGGCCCATTGCCACGGCCGCAATCGCCGCCGATGTCATCACCCGCACGTTAGAGCGATGCGGGGTCAAATGTGAGATCCTGGGGTTTACCACAAGGGGATGGAAAGGCGGCAAGGCGCGGGAGAAATGGACGTCCGACGGTCGCCCCGAAAATCCGGGACGTTTAAATGATCTGCGCCATATCATTTATAAATCCGCCGACACCCCGTGGCGGCGCGCACGCACCAATTTGGGTGTCATGCTGAAAGAAGGATTATTAAAGGAAAACATCGACGGTGAAGCCTTGGTGTGGGCGTATAACCGATTGATCACCCGCGGCGAAGACCGAAAAATTTTGATCGTGATTTCGGACGGCGCACCGGTTGACGATTCAACCTTGTCGGTGAACCCCTCGAATATTCTGGAACGTGATTTGATGAATGTGGTGCATTGGGTCGAGGACCACGGTCGCGTCGAACTGTCCGCCATCGGCATTGGGCACGACGTATCACGATATTATAACCGGTCGATGGTGATTACGTCTGTCGACACGTTGGCCGAGGCGTTGGTGTCAAGGTTAGCGGAATTGTTTAAAGAAGAAGGATAACGGGAATTGTCGCCCCGGCGAAGCCCGGGGCCTCGTACGGCACGAGATTGCGGCCTTCGCCGCAATGACACTCGACTTTTTGGGCTTTTTCGTATAAAACAACCCATCATGACCGATCGCAAAATATACAAACCCAAACCGATTTCCGGATTCCCCGAATGGCTGCCCGAATATCGCAGCGTTGAACAGGCGTGGATGGACCATTTCCGCCGCGTGTTTGAAAGTTATGGGTACACCAATATCGACACGCCGGCGGTCGAAGAACTCGAGGTCCTTTCCGCCAAGGGCGAAGTGGACAAGGAAATTTACATCATCGAACGGTTGCACAAGGACCCCTCCTCGGATAAGGGGGGGGACGCCCGTCTCGCATTACACTTTGACCAAACGGTGCCGATGGCGCGGTACGTGGCGCAACATTTCGCTGATTTGAACTTCCCCTTCAAACGGTATCAAATGCAAAAAGTCTGGCGCGGTGAACGCCCGCAACTGGGGCGCGCCCGTGAATTCTATCAATGCGATATTGATGTCATTGGCATCGACAATCTGCCCATCCACTTTGATGCCGAGATGCCCGCGGTTTTGTATGAATGTTTGGCGCCCATGAGTGCGGATATAGGGCGCATTCAAATTCGGGTCAATAACCGCAAAATTATCTTGGGGCTTGTCCAGGCATTAAACATCACCGACCCCTCCTTCATCACCCGCACCACGGACAAAATGGACAAAATCGGCGCTGAAAAAACGGCGCAAATTTTACGTGACGAAGGTGGCCTGCCCCAATCATCGGTTGATGCCATCATGAATCTGGTAACGGTCAAGGCAAAACCCAATGACATGGCGGCATTCAACACGATTAATGCGCAAAACGCATTGATGCAGGAAGGACTTGATGAATTGCGCTTTATGCTTGAAAACCTGGCGCACTTACCCGATCACGCCGTGCTTGCCGATATGTCGATCATTCGTGGATTCGATTATTATACGGGCAGTGTGTACGAGGCAAAATTCCTGGATATCCCCGAATTCACACGGTCCATTGGTGGTGGTGGGCGATATGCCGATCTCGCCGGGCAATACATCAACAAAAACTTACCTGGGGTGGGGATTTCCATCGGCCTGACATCGATTTTTGAAGTGTTATATCATCATAACCACATCAAACCCGGACGCAAATGTCCGACGGATGTCTTGGTCGTGTTGCCATCCGAAGACCGCCGCACGGACGCCGCCAAAACGGCGCAAATATTGCGTGCCCGCGGAATGAACGTCGAACTGTTCCATAAACCAGCCAAAACCGGGGATCAAATCACCTATGCCAGTAAAAAAGGCATTCCATACGTCTGGTTCCCGCCTTTCAGTGACGGAGAAACACACCGGGTCAAGAATCTGGAAACCGGGGAACAAGTGGACGCCACCCCGACGACATGGCAGAATGATAAAGTCACATCTGTCTAGATTCTAGACTCTGTCCTTCTCGAGGTATTCTGTGCCAACATCAACATCTCTTTTTGATCGCATTGGCGGCGATACCGCCGTCACGGCGACAGTCATAAAACTTTACGATAAAATCTTAAGCGATGAATTACTGATTCCATTTTTTAAAGATATCGATGTGGCGGCCCTGCGACGCTCGCAAATCGCGTTTGTAACCGTCGCGTTTGGGGGACCGCACCATTATTCGGGAAAAAATATGCATGATGCGCACAGCACCCCCCGAAAAAATGGTTTAAAAAATGCTCATTTTGATCGCGTTGCTTATCATTTAAAAATATCCATGATGGAATTGAATGTTCCAACTGATCTGATCGGCGAAGCCCTGAGCATTGTCGAGACAACCCGGCAAGATATTGTTAGCGCGTCAACTGCTTAATCCGCTCGACCATCGCAAAAAATCCATTACGCCGATTGGGAGATAGATTTCCCGCCAAATTTAATTTTTTAAATACGCTGTCCATATCCACGGCTTGAATCTGGTTGGCTGCCTTATCCTGGACAAACACCATGACCACCGCACATAATCCCTTGACTATTGTGGCGTCTGAGTCGATATGAAAGTGGAATACAAGCGTGTTGTCCTGGCCTGCGCTGGAATGGCACTGTTCTCTCGTTTTCTTCTCCGCCACCACCCACACACGAGATGTACACCCTGGCACCAACACAGCGTCCGTTTTGATTGATTCGTCCATTTCGGGTAACGTACGCCCCAAATCAATTAAATAGGCATAACGCGCCTCCCAATCAGATAAAAGATCAAAAGTTTCAATAAGATCGTCGGTGGTTGGCAAATTCATGAAAAAACCTATGTTAGCTTTAGAGATTGTTAATAATCCCCCGCCTAGGATGGGGTCAAGGGCCTATTGGTGAAAACCTTTGGAAAACCCAAAAATGACACTTTAAAAGTGGGGCCTGCGCCCCAGTTAAAATTGGGGCTTGCGCCAAGACGATCCCCTTGGCAAAGTGGGTTTTAGAAACACAATAACGAAAGCGAAATGCTGTGAGCAAGACAACCAACACGACGGACAGCAAAAATACCCTGTACTGCAGCTTCTGCGGCAAAAGCCAGCACGAAGTCCGGAAATTGATCGCAGGGCCAAACGTTTTCATTTGTAATGAATGCGTTGAACTCTGCACCGATATTATTCGGGAAGAGGATAAGACTCAATTGGTCCGTACGGGCGATGGCATCCCCAACCCCTCCGAAATTAAAAACGTTCTCGATGATTACGTGATCGGCCAAGAAAAGGCAAAACGCATTTTGTCCGTTGCCGTACACAACCATTACAAGCGGTTGGAGCATGGTCAAAAAGGTGCCGATGTTGAACTCGCCAAATCGAATATCTTGTTGGTTGGTCCTACGGGTTCGGGAAAAACATTACTGGCCCAAACACTGGCTCGTATCCTCGATGTGCCATTTACGATGGCAGATGCCACCACATTGACCGAAGCCGGTTATGTCGGCGAAGACGTTGAAAACATCGTTCTTAAACTATTGCAAAATTGCGATTACAACGTTGAACGCGCGCAACGCGGCATCGTGTATATCGACGAAATTGATAAAATCGCCCGTAAAGGGGACAACCCCTCGATCACCCGCGACGTGTCGGGTGAAGGCGTGCAACAGGCCTTGCTCAAATTGATGGAAGGGACCGTTGCGTCCGTGCCCCCGCAAGGGGGCCGTAAACATCCGCAACAAGAATTCCTGCAGGTCGACACATCGAACATTCTGTTCATCTGTGGCGGGGCGTTTGCGGGCATTGAAAAAATTATTTCGGATCGCGGCCGCAAAACGTCCATTGGATTCGGAGCGACTGTGGTGGGCCCCGAAGAGCGCCGCGCGGGCGAAGTGTTGGGACAACTGGAAACCGAAGATTTGTTGAAATTCGGGTTGATCCCGGAATTTGTAGGTCGTTTGCCGGTTCTCGCAACGCTCGAAGATCTCGATGTTCCGGCATTGATCAAAATTTTGACCGAACCGAAAAACGCATTGGTGAAACAATATCAAAAACTGTTTGACCTGGAAGACGTGAAATTGACGTTCGAAGATTCGTCCCTGACCGCGATTTCCGAAAAAGCCATCGAACGGAAAACCGGGGCACGCGGATTACGGTCGATTGTTGAAAACATGCTGCTTGATTCGATGTATGAAATCCCGGACATGGACAACGTATTAGAAGTGCGCGTGACCGCCGACATGGTAAACAAGGGCGAAAAACCGGAATACATCATGGGCGAGAAAAAGAAAAAAGCACCCAAGGAAAAAATGGACCTGACCTCCAAAAATGCCGATAAGGGCTCGGACAAAAACGCGGAACTGACCGCGGCGTCGTAAATACCGCCATCCCCGCGCAGGCGGGGATCCGGCATAAATAAAAATCTGAACGACCGGGGAATAGCCCCTCTCCCCTTGTGGGAGAGGGTGGCATGCCGAAGAAGGCGTGACGGGTAAGGGACATAAAGTCATTTTTTTTAAAGCGATGAATTATGGACGCTCAATCAGAAATCAAACTTGCAACCCCTGGAGACGTACCGATCATTGTCACCTTACTTGAACGTATGCAAAATGAGCTTCACGAAGTTGATTTTGATTCTGATGTCGTATCACAATCTGTCGCAAGATCGCTTTCCGAACATGTTCATTGGTTCCTGTTTATCGATGAACACAATGCTCCATTTGGAACATGCCATTTACAATCGGTACATAATTATTGGTCAATGAAACGTCGCTATTATTTAGGGGGGTTTTACATCACCGACACACACCGCAAACAAGGGAGATTTCGTCCGATTTACGCACAATTGGAAGAATGGGCAAAGACACATGATGGCTCACAAATCTACTGCCATATTCACGAAAATAACGAAAAAAGCCTGAAAACATTTGACTCGGTCGGCATCCAGAAAATAGAATACGCCTTATGCGCAACCTTTTTTGAATAATACCGAATTATCCCCTTACCCTCCCGTCTATGCCCCCTAATGGGGGCTACGCCGAGCCCCTCCCTCTCCCCGTGGGAGAAGGGTAAAACCCCAAACCTATTCACTTTCATACAAGGACTATACAAAAAATGAAACTTGCCATTTGCGCCGACCATGCTGGATTTCCCCTAAAAGAGGCCCTTAAATCCGCCTATCCGACTATCGAATGGTTAGATTTGGGCGCTGGAGAATTGAACCCAGATGATGATTTTCCCGACTATGCCTTTACCCTGGCCATGGCCGTTGCGGGCGGGTATGCCCCCCTGGGCGTGTCGATTTGTGGCGCAGGGAACGGCGCGGCGATGGCACTCAACCGTCACCCGGCCATTCGCGCGGCGCTCTGTTCCACGGCTGAAATTGCGCAACTGTCCCGCGACCACAACGATGCCAATGTCTTGTGCCTGGCAGGGCGGTTCCAAACAATTGACGACGTTAAGCCTATTTTCGACGCGTTCGTCAACACCCCGTTTAGCGGGGGAGAACGCCACGTACGCCGTATTCGTAAACTGTCTCTGATGGATGACGGCGCGACGCACGGTCACGACCATGATCACGCAGGCGGGTGTTGTTCAAATAACGACGACACCACATCCCCTGGACCTGGGTGCTGCGGCGGCGGGTGTCGGTAAAGACACTTTATTCCCACCCTAAAACCCGCTATAACCATTTTTATGCCCGTTATATTTTCGCTCGTCCTCCTTATTATTGTCGCCTATGGCTTGTGGCTGTTTGTACGCACGGCCACCCCCTATCAACTGGGTCGCATGATGGGCGTATCGGCAATTTTGATTGGTGCCGGTGGGCTCGTTATGCTGGTCTTGCGCGGGCGATTGCCTCTTGCCCTTTTAATCCTGATCGTTTTATGGCCCATTATGGCCGGATATTTGGATCAATACCGAAAAATAATTCTTAAAAAGCATGCTCGAGATCCTGATATGGACGGATCGAAAAAGGAACAAGCCAAAAATGACTTCCATGAAAATTCGTAAGGCCGTTTTTCCTGTGGCCGGGTTGGGCACGCGTTTACTGCCTGCAACCAAAGTCATGCCCAAAGAAATGCTGACATTGGTTGATAAACCGTTGATCCAACATGCGGTTGAAGAAGCCATTGAGGCGGGTATCGAAGAATTTATTTTCGTGACCGGCAGGCACAAGGAAATGCTTGAAGAACATTTCGATTATCAACCCGAACTTGAGGAAACATTGGCCGCCCGCGGCAAACATGATTTGATCGCCAAAATAAAATCATGCGGGTTACCAGCTGGAAAATTATTTTTAACCCGTCAACCTAAGGCATTAGGGTTGGGACACGCCATTTGGTGTGCGCGGGGATTAATTGGAAACGAACCCTTCGCGGTTTTATTACCCGACGATGTGTTTATCCCCCACGAAAAGGCCCAGGGCGGCTTGTCCCAACTGATGACCATGTATCACGAAACAGGTGGTAATTTATGTTTAGCGATAGACGTCCCCCCCTCCGAAACAAAACGTTACGGAATTTTGAATGTTGGCCCGAGCACGAATGGCCCCTTGCCGATCCGCGGGATGATTGAAAAACCTGAACCAGGTTCCGCCCCCTCGACCCTTGCCATCATGGGGCGATACATCCTGCAACCCCAAATTTTTGATCATCTGTCTGCGTTTGAAACAGGCGCAGGAGGTGAGATACAACTGACCGATGCCATGGCAAAATTGATCCATAAACAACCTTTTCATGCGGTCCGATTTGATGGCACACGATATGATTGCGGAACAAAATTAGGGTTCATTGAAACGAATATGGCCCTTGCCTTGCGTGATCCCGATATCGGCGCGGATGTTGCAGCGATTATCCGACGGTTGGCCTCCGACCTGTCGCTAAGGGCGGCATGATGACCCCTGATATCGCAACCGATATCGCAATATTACACGATCAAATTACCGATCTGATCGCGCGCGGCACAACCCCCGAGATATTGACCGAGACCCAAAATGAATGGACCCGTGTTCGTCATGCCGTTAATGATGTGTGCACGCGTGTGACCACCGCCGACCCCGCGACGGCACACGCCGTATTGGATCGTTTAAGAGAAATGATCAGAGCATTGGAATTTGAGATGGATTCCAATCAAGCGTAGATAAAACAGCTACAGCGGGACATTGGCAATAATCTACAGTAACTGGTAGAACGGAAATACTCCCTAAAATTTTAGTCTTGGGCACCTCTCTTTGATTCCATGATCTATTTTTATGTATTTGTGTAATATGTTCTGAAGCATCAACAAGAACAACAGCCCTGTTAAATCTACTTTCTAAAACTAACCTGATATCAGGTACCTTACTACACGGACGATGTTCTAATGCAGAATATCTAGGTACATTCTCTAACCTCCAAATTCGACTGTTTGGAGTAGACCTTGCCCCTTTAACAATAGCGGATCCATGATCATTTGGGATACGCCCAAAAACTTCCTTAAGCGTTTTTGGGACAATCACTAAAGTTTGAATCAAAGTATATACCCCCTTGTCATCAATACTTACCCCGTTTGGAAGTTCCTCAAGCCGTCCTGTTTTTGTCATCACGTGCACCCTATTGTTTTTGTTTTTTTTGAATTAGAGTTCAAATGAAAATATAAAATATAAACTTATGTCAACATAAAAAATGCCCCTGACCCCTTTATTCACCATGATCACCGCCCTAGCCTTTGTTTTGGGCCTGATGGGGTTATTGTATCTTTTGTTGAAAAAATTGGGTTTGGCAGGACCTAACCGAGGGATTTTACCGACAAATGCCACGAAACGATTACAAATCATCGAAACCCTGGCTCTAACCCCTCAACATCGGGCCATAATCCTGCGGATGGATGACACAGACCATCTTGTGATCATTGGCCCAAATGGGCAGAGTGTGGGTATGCCAACCGCCGGAGTTCCAAAAAATGTCACAGTCCCCCGCCCCTTTGAGTGACGAGATAATCCTCCCCCTGAAAGGGGGAGGTGTCCGCCTCGAGGCGGACGGAGGGGATGACACTGCATTTGCGGCTAAAATCACCCCCTCCGGCTCGTTTCACTCGCCACCTCCCCCTTTCAGGGGGAGGATAACCTACTGGATCCCCGCCTGTGCGTGGATGACGCTGTTTATTGCGGTACTAACCCTCTTCACACACCCCGCCCTTGCCCAAACATTTTCGCTGAATCTGGGCGGTGGGTCGGGGGGCGATGCAGGCGGAACGGTATCCGGGCGCGCGCTGCAACTGGTCGCATTATTGACCATTCTATCACTGGCCCCATCGATCCTGATGATGACCACGTCGTTCATTCGGATCGTTGTCGTGTTGTCGTTTTTGCGCACGGCGATCGGGTTGCAACAAACCCCGCCAAACAGCGTGATGATCTCGCTTGCCCTGTTCCTGTCGCTGTTCATCATGGCCCCCACGTTTGAAAAATCGTACAATGACGGCATTCACCCGTACATGAACGAGGAAATCGATGAACAAACAGCGTTCGATCGGTCGAGCGCGCCGTTCAAGGCCTTTATGCTGGCAAATGCCCGACCCCAAGATGTGGATTTATTCATCCAGGCCGCGAAAATCGAGATGCCGAAGCAAGCCATGGATACCCCCCTTCACGTGGTCATCCCGGCCTTTATGATATCGGAGTTGAAACGCGCGTTTGAAATTGGGTTTATGTTGTTCTTGCCGTTTTTGATTATCGACATGGTCACGTCCAGTATTTTGATGAGCATGGGGATGATGATGTTGCCCCCGGTCGCGATTTCATTGCCGTTTAAAATCATCTTTTTCGCAATGGTGGACGGTTGGCATCTGGTGGCGGGATCCTTGATCCAAAGCTTTTCTGTGCCGGGGGTTACGGGGTAACACATTGAAAATAAATAAAAAAGATGGAATATTTTTTGTATTGACATATTACATATCTAGACATATACTAACAATATCTTAATATTTTAAAACAAATAAGGATCTTATTCTTATGGCCGTATTAACTTTTCCAAGAGATGTTAGATATGACCCCGCAGGGACTTTCCAGGTTGATACTAAAGATATTTTGGCGGTAAGAAATAATGGCGCCAGTTCACTAACCCAAAATAGAACTGAGTTCCACCGCATCGCCTATATGCACGATGGTCAGAAAATTGCAATTAATGTTGTATCAGCCCAATCGTCCCCCCCCGATAACATCAAAGCCCTTGATGATATTGGTGGTAAACCGACAATATGTGTTGGAACAACAGGTTACTATGGTGCAAGTGATAGAATGACTTTAAATGGTTTTTTTTCAAACGCTTTGAGAATTTCTACATCCCCGTCAGATTTAAATAAAATCTCTGTAGATTCGACACATGCCAGCAAGGTCTGTGAAACCACTATTGGCGGTATTTTCGCGGATGATGGGCGGTCAAGAACAGTCCCACATGGAACACCTATACATCATGCTCTGTTCAACATTGCAGGTCAAAATGTACCTGTTGCACACTTAAACCGTGACAAATTTAAAAGTTTTTCATTGGCACAATAACCTGTACTTAATTTCCCTTTGAATTTTGTGCCCCAGCCGGATATAACAAATCCGGCTGGTTTTATTTTGCCACTCTAAAAAGTTCTATTTTAAGGTATTAATAATTATGTCAACATATCGCACCCATACTTGCGGACAACTCCGCGACACCCATATCGGTCAAACCGTGACCCTGTCGGGGTGGATCGCGCGCAAACGGGATCACGGCGGTATTTTGTTCATCGATCTGCGCGATACCTATGGCGTCACGCAATGCGTGGTTGACCCAACCAAATCGGGCCTCGACCATGTCGCTCACATTCGCCCGGAATCGGTGGTGACATTCACGGGCACCGTAACCGCCCGGCCGGGCGAGACCGCCAACACAAAATTACCAACCGGCGCGGTTGAAATCGCCGTGAATGCCGCCACATTGCAATCAGCGGCGGAAATATTGCCGTTCATGGTGGCGGAAGACGACGGCGCGGGCGAGGATTTGCGTCTGAAATACCGTTTCCTCGATTTACGTCGCGATAAAATGCAGAAAAATATTCGGTTGCGGAACCGCGTGATTAAATCAATGCGCGACCGCATGTGGGAAAGTGGGTTCCAAGAATTTCAAACCCCCATTTTAACGGCGAGTTCCCCAGAAGGCGCGCGTGATTTTCTGGTCCCTGCCCGTCTGCATCCCGGCAAAGCCTATGCCCTGCCCCAGGCCCCGCAACAATTTAAACAATTGCTGATGATCTCGGGGTTTGATCGGTATTTCCAAATCGCACCGTGTTTCCGCGACGAAGATGGCCGCGCAGACCGGTTGGCCGAATTTTACCAATTGGATGTTGAGATGAGTTTCATCACTGAAGAAGATGTGTTCAACACGATGGAGCCGGTGATCGGCGGGATTTTTACCGAATTTGCTGATTATAGCGGCGAAAAACGGCGCGTGACCCCCTGGCCTTGGGTGCGCATTCCCTATGCCGATGCGATGCTCAAATACGGGTCGGATAAACCCGACCTCCGCAACCCACTCGAAATCATCGATGTTACCGCCATTTTCGCGCGAGCCGATGTGGAATTCAAGGCGTTCAAATCCGGAATCGTGCGCGCCATTCGCGTACCGGGTGCCGCCGCAAAACCACGCAGTTTCTTTGACAAACTGAACGACTGGGCCAAGGGCGAAGGCGCCCCCGGCATCGGTTATATCACCATTGAAAACGGCGAAGGCAAGGGCCCGATTGCGAAATTCCTGCCCGCCGACGCCTTCACCGCGCTTAAAACTCAATCGGGGTTATCCGAAGGCGATGCGATTTTCTTTATCTGCGATAAACCAGATGCGGCCGTGAAACTGGCCGGAAAAACGCGCACGAAATTGGGCACTGAAATGAATCTCATCGAACAAGGCGTTTATAAATTCTGCTGGATCGTTGATTTCCCCATGTATGAAATGAACGAACAAACGGGCCAAGTTGATTTTACACACAACCCGTTCTCGTGGCCCAAGGGCGGGCTCGAGGCGCTCAACACCCAAGACCCGTTGACGATCATCGCCAACCAATATGATTGCGTGTGCAATGGGTTTGAACTGTGTTCCGGGTCGATCCGCAACCACCGCCCCGATGTGATGGAACGCGCCTTTGCGATTGCCGGATATGACCGCGCGGTACTTGATAAAAAATTCGGTGGGATGCTGCGCGCATTTACCTATGGCGCGCCGCCGCACGGAGGATGTGCGTTTGGCGTTGATCGCATCATCATGTTGATAGCGGACGAACCAAACTTGCGTGAGATTTATCCCTTTGTGATGAACGGCGCGTTCGAAGATCCGTTAATGGCAGCGCCCACCGATATGACCGCGCAACAAATGAAAGACCTGCACATCCGCGCGGAAATGCCAAAAGCCAAAACCGCCGCGGCGTAAAAATAGAATCCTCCCCCTATCAGGGGGAGGATTCTATTTTTTAAATTTGAAATAAAATTTCACTTGACAAGTTAAACACGAATTTGTTTTACTGGTTTCTATGAAAATGATGGCAACCCTTATTGTACGTTCTGAACGACTTACATCCCCTGGAGGTGGATGGTAAGGACAAGGGTTCGTTTTTAAAATCTCCCCATGTTTCCGAAACCGCCGCCTTCAGGGTTCCCGCCCCGAAGGCTTTTTTGTTTTTTAATTTTAATTTTTAATATCAACCACAGAGAGTGTGAAAGGAAAAGAAGATGGAAAAGAATAGACAAACATATGGATTTGACCAAAGCACAGACCCAGCAATTTTGAGTGCTCTGGCACATGACGGTTATTCAGGGCATTTTGCACGTCTCGCCACCGCTGCCGGATGGAAGGCTCCTCCCCATAAATCACAGCAACCAAAGCCCGTTACTGACGGGAATTCAGCGAGCATTCAACACACTCCTGCCCGCAATTTTAACATCTGATAAAGAGATAAAAAATGTCTGATATTCATAAAGCAAAGTTTCATCTACAACAAATTGCAAGGAGTGAAATAAGACAAGGCAAAGCAAGAAATGGCCGTTTTTACTCCAGATTCCATGCTGCTATACTAGCTGGTATAACAACGAAAGAAACTCTTTCAGAAATGGTTGGTTGCGATCCGGCACATTTACCAACAACAATCGACTCTCTAAAATCAAACAAGCTAACAGGTCTTGCACAGAAAGTTCTGGACTCTTGCCCATCTTAAAATTATCACCCCCCGTCCCTCAAGGCGGGGGTTTTTTACGGCATGTTCCAAAAAAGGCGCCGTTGATCCCTACCCAATTTAGAAAAAGAGAACAAACAATAAAGGAACGACCGGGGTAAATCCCCCGGCTTTCTTATTCAACGTAAACCCCGCACAAAATCCACCGCCGCCGCACTATCCCATTCGGCCGCACCGTACAACGCCCCCCGCACGGTACCATCCGGCCCGATAATAAACGTAACAGGCAACTGATCCACATTAAAATCCGTCCGAATATTCCCTGGCGCATCTTGCAACACCGACACATGTGCCAACCCAAATCGTTTCACATACGTCCCCAATCGATCGCGTGACACATCGCGGTCCACCGATACCACCCATATATAGGGATCGGACGCCCCCATAAACCGCGCGGCCAAAGCGTCCAATTTCGGCAATTCATATAAGCACGGCGCGCACCATGTCGCCCAAATATTCACAACCCCCCACCGTCCGTGCATCGCGAGTATCTGAACCGGGGGAGCCGCCGGATCAACCCCCACCAACACCCACGAGTCTGCCGATCGGGGAGGATTGATCATCTCGACCCGAAAAAATGATTTAAGAAAGGGAGATTCGATAAAGTTTGCTGCCGCATGAGCCTTCATTCCAGCCCCCATTAAAAACAAAATAATCCCTGTTAAAATCAAAAATCGTCCGTTCACTTTTTCTGTCCTTTCGGTTAAGATGACCCCATCATGCTCGTTTTTAAATTACAAAACAAATCCCTGCGCTTTTTTCATTCCTTATTCCTTATCGGGGCACTTGCTGGCGTCCTCGTCCTTACCTCTTGCGGGATTAAACCCGACAGACTCTTACCGCCGGGCGGCGACAACGCCCCATCCTTCCCCGCATCATACCCACGTTAAAATGCGCCGCAAAAAATAATTCTGGATTATTTACATTTTTTGTTTGACAGAACAGGGGGATTTCGTGTTCCATAATTTTATGAGACATGTGCACGCCTATTTGCGCTTTGCCGCCCGGATGTTCCCGACCTTTGCGTCGGCGACCGCCCGCTTGCACGTCACCTCAATTGCCCGACGACCGCGCGCCTGATCCATGCTGTGGTGGGGGTTTCCCCATCCGTAAGGTCCAGGCCCGATGCGTCGCGCGCGTGTTCACCCCGCCCGCGAATAAATCATAAAAACAAAACTTTCCCGCGCGAGGATATTATGACACAAACACAACAACATAAAAAAAATATATCTATTGATATCGTTCCATTCATTATCGATGAATCGAACCCGTATTATTTTTTACACGAACAAACGAGGCTAAAAACAGGGTTTAACCTTCGTTCCAAAACGCCAACGGATATTCATGCCCTTATTGCAAAAAACGAACTATTAGGGGCATTGAATGAGGCCGGAAAGCCTGTTGGTATGCTCAGTATTCGGCATATTCCACATGAAGAACAAAGAGCCTTATTAGGCTTGATGAATTCATTGCCAAAATTTACACCTCAAATAGCAAAACACACAGTTGAATTTAATAGTTTTGCCGTTGACCTAGATTATACCAAGCAAGGAATCGGTGCCCAACTTGTTACCCACGGTATTCAAATAGCTTGCCAACGCAGACACAAATACGCGATTGCCAAGGTCTGGACAGAAAATGCAGGGGCACAACGCATTTTCGAGCAGGCTGGTTTTATAGTCCGCGCAAGCACCCAACGTCCAAATGATGCGATCCCTTTGCTTGTCCTTGGGCGTGACTTAGCCTAACCCGCAATCGCTCGTTTCTGAATCTCGGACAAGGCTGCACATCCACTTTGGGCCAGTGCCAGCAATTTTTGTAACTGATCGGGTGTAAACGGCGCGCGTTCGGCGGTGCCTTGAACCTCGACAATACCGCCACGTCCAGTCAAAACAAAATTCGCGTCCGTGTCCGCGTTTGAATCCTCGGCGTAATCGAGATCCAACATGGGTACGCCGCCGATAATCCCGCATGAAATCGCGGCCACCGTATCGACCAACGGAATCGCTCCAATCAACCGAATATTCACCAAATGTTGGCACGCAAGCGCCAACGCCACATATCCCCCGGTGATGGACGCCGTGCGCGTCCCGCCATCGGCCTGAATGACATCGCAATCAATACGAATTTGCCGTTCCCCCAACGCCACAGGGTCAACAACAGAGCGCAACGCACGGCCAATCAGACGTTGAATTTCCTGGGTTCGGCCGGTTTGTTTCCCCTTGGCGGCTTCGCGGTCGGTACGGTCGTGCGTTGCACGCGGTAACATCCCATATTCTGCGGTGATCCATCCTTTACCTTGTTTTTTCATCCATCCTGGAACGGTTTCATCAATGCTCGCCGTACACAGTACATGCGTATCTCCAAATTTGGCCAAACACGAACCTTCTGCATATTTTGAGGCATGCGGAATTAATTCAACTGTACGCAACGCATGGGTCAGCCGGTCAGAGAGACGAGTCATTCAGATTTTCCTTATATATATGTCAAAATCAGGCTGAGCGTATCGCCATTGTCATTCCCGCGCAAGCGGGAATCAATAATGAAGAAATTATCATTCCAGGTGCCCTCATATATTTCCCTGTGAATTTCTATGAACAACCTCTTTTCAACCCTTGAAATCACAGATAGTTTACATTGTCTATGATACGATACCCCAAAAATGAGACTCCGTCCGATGTCCTCGATCCTGCGCTATATCACCAGCCCTAAAAACGCCCGCAATATTCAGGACGGCGTTTTTGCATGCCTGGTTTTGGGTGTCACAGCAGCCTTGATGTTATTTTTGATCGGCAGCGCCGATATCATGACCAGTCTAACCCTCATCGGATTGATGCTTGGGCTATCCCTTGCGGGGGGTGTCCTCCGATTTTTCAGCATGGCGCGCATTGATGCCGATTTACAAGATGCTCAACTGACCTTGGATCAAAGTTTAAAAATTCTGCAATCGCGGGTAGGTGATCATGATCTGTCCCTGATGCAAATGGCCGGACAAATTGATACACTTGAAACCCATGTGAATACAATTCAAAAAACCCAAGATCTTCAAGCACGGCACCATGACCGTTTTGCCCGCGCGGTCAAAGATAAATTGTTACATATCATCACGGCAATTGCCCGCCCCACTCTTCAAAAGTCCCGTGCAATAAATAAAAAAACAAGCGAACAAAAACCCACAATGCCATCGCCCGCAACGGATAAACCGCGCGATCCATTTTTCACACCCCCGTTACAAACGGCAAATGATACATTCCCTGCCATTTCTCAAGACAGCACAATTTCACAAGATGATATCGTCATAAGCCCCAGTTTAATCCGCGAATCAATCGACAATGCGATTGCACAAAATCGTATTGATCTGTATATACAACCCGTTGCCACCGTTCCCCAACGACGCCTGTTCGGGTATGAAGTTTCGGGGCGCATTCGATTGGATGCCGGCGTTTATATCCCCGCGTCTGTCTATCGTGGGCATGCCGTACATGCGGGGGTTCAAGCGGCGCTCGATCGTTTAGTACTCGCAAATCTTCCCGCCTTTGTGAAATCATTTAAGGTCCCAAGGTTATTCGTCAATATTTGTACCGAAGCGATCAAAGACCCGCAAACCATATCGGCAATTACACGCGCCATCGTAGCGCGCCCGGATTTAAAGGGTGATTTTGTCTTAGAATTAGCACAACGTGATATTGCGCGATTGGATGACGACGCAATATCGATTTTAACCGAACTCGGTCGCGCGGGCGTTGTGGTTGGTGTCAATGATGTCCAAAATGCCGACCTCGATTTAAACATGCTTGCACGGTTAAATGTAAAATTTTTAAAAATTTCACATGACCGGTTAATGTTTGGATCGGATAATGACGCAGCTCAGGCCATTTTACATCGCTTTATCACACGACTACAAACACGAAATATCCGTCTGATCGTCGGGGCAATTGAAGATGGAAACCAAATTCGCTCGATACTCGATTTTCCGGTATCCTTGGCCCAAGGATATATTTTTGGTCGACCTGATCGCCCCGTCGCCTATCAGGCCCGGATCAAAGCGGCATAAATTAAGAGTTCATATTACAAAATGAACAGTGGAATTCCCTCTCCCCTCAAACCAGGAGAGGGTTAGGGTGATGGGTAAATTAAAATGGATATAAACTGGACGATTGCTTTTGGAGGCATTGCAACGGCAATTGCCGTCTACAGTTATATCCCCTATTTCATCGGCATTTATAAAGGCACAACGAAACCTCATTCTTTTTCTTGGTTTTTATGGGGAATCTTAACCGTTATTGCCTTTGTCATTCAAATTTTAAATGATGCTGGACCGGGCGCATGGGTCACAGGATTTACCATGATCGCATGCCTATTCATTGCAGCCTGTGGCATTCGCCATTTTCATGAAAATGTCCGCCCGATTGATTGGGGGTGCCTCATTTTTTCGCTCTTAGCCATTCCGATATGGCTTATAACGGACGAACCAATTTTAGCTGTTTTAATGATTACATTGATTGATTATGTTGGAACATACCCGACCATTCGAAAATCATGGGTTGCCCCAGAAACAGAAGTCGCCCAAACTTATTTCCTAAGTAGCGTTAAATTTATTTTCTCTATTTTTGCCATGTCTGACATTAATTTCGTGAATTCTTTTTATCCAGCAGCACTTATTGTTTTGAACTTCAGTGTTGTTTTCCTTCTCCTTTACCGTCGAAAAATTATTCGACGCCATGTATCCGCTATCCCTAACTCCCCAAATTAAATCCAAATTTCTTTTTTTAAATTATATAAAATGAGACAAATATACACTTCAATACACATCACCCTCAAGGATATTTCTGTCGTCATGAATCGCATTCTCTTTACCCTTCTTCTCCTCACACTCTCCCTACACGCTCACGCCGATCCGCAATACGGCATCGCGATGCACGGTGATTTGAAATATCCTAAAAATTTCAAACATTTTGATGATACAAACCCGAACGCGCCCAAGGGCGGCACACTGCGACTTGCCACATCCGGCGGGTTTGACTCGATGAATCCCTTTATCTTAAAAGGGAATCCAGCCCCGGGCCTGAACGCCATGGGCCAGGGATTGCTTTATGAATCCTTGATGGTTCAGGCTGATGATGAACCCTTTTCGATGTATGGCCTGATCGCCGATACGATTAACGTTGCGCCTGACCGTACATCCGTCACCTTTCATATCAACAAATTAGCACGGTGGCACGATGACACACCCATTACCGCCGATGACGTTAAATGGACATTTGATATGCTCATGGAAAAAGGCGCGCCATTTTTTAAAGCCTATTTTTCCGATGTCAAAGATGTTGTGGTGAATGACCCCGCCCGCGTTACATTCCATTTTAAAACGGCCGATAATCGTGAATTACCATTGGTTATTGCCCAGATGGTGGTTTTGCCAAAGCATTACTATACGAAAGGTGTCGTCCCGGCGGAGGCCGGGACCTCGACATCTCGGGATCCCGGCCTCCGCCGGGATGACACTGCCCATGATTTTTCCTCAACCGCACTCACCCCTCCCCTCGGATCAGGACCGTATAAAATTGGCGCGGTTCTACCCGCCGCAACCATCGAATATGTCCGCGTCCCCAATTGGTGGGGCCGCGATTTAGCTGTCAATAAGGGACGGCATAATTTCGATCGCATAACATTTGAAAGTTACCGGGATGAAAATGTTGCCCTCGAGGCCTTTTTTGGCGGGCGATACGACGTTCGGTCTGAAAACGTCGCGAAATTATGGGCATCGGCGTACACAACATCGGCGGTTGTCGATGGCCGCATCACCCGCGCCGAAATTCCCCACGCCAATCCCGTCGGGATGCAAGCCTTTATTTTTAACATACGCCGCCCTGTCTTTGCCGATATTCATGTCCGTCAGGCGATTGGTATGGCGTTTGATTATGAATGGTCGAACAAAAAATTAGCTGGCGGTGTCTATAGCCGCAATACCAGTTTCTTTGAAAACTCGGATTTGGCTGCACGCGGACTGCCTTCTCTCCCCGAACTTAAAATTCTTGAACCATTTCGCGGTAAAATTCCAAACGCTGTTTTTACCGAACCCTTCACTCCTTCAAAAACTGATGGATCTGGAAATGCCCGCGAAAATTTGCGGGCCGCCGCAGATATGTTGGAACAAGCAGGCTATGTTTTAGGCCCGGATGGTGTGCGTATAAACGCCAAGGGCACAAAATTAAAATTTGAATTTATCGAAGCAAACCCAGCTCTTGAACGATGGGTCCTTCCCTTCTTACAAAATTTAAAGAAGATCGGTGTTCTGGTCACATTACGTACGATTGACCCCACCCAATATCAAAACCGAATGCAGAATTTTGATTTTGACATGACCACATCCGTCATGGGCCAATCAGACAGTCCAGGCAACGAGCAACGCGATTTTTGGACCTCCCAAAAGGCCGATCAGCCGGGGTCACGTAACCTGATTGGGGTCAAAGACCCCGTGGTTGACGCGTTGGTTGATCAAATTATTAACGCCCCCACGCGCGCTGATTTGGTCGCCCGCACCCGTGCACTCGACCGCGTCCTGCTCCATTCCTATTACGTGATTCCAAACTGGTATTACGCCAAATGGAGAGTTGCCTGGTGGCAAGGGTTTCACGCCCCCAAAAACGTGATCAGCAAATCCCTTGGCGTCATGGATAAGTGGTGGTATGAGAAATAAACCTCAGCTTGTCATCCCCGCGCAGTCGAGAACTCATTGCCCGGTTAGATACAATTCGCCGACCCAAATTGTCTCGCACCTGATGGCGCATCAATATCAACATCGCTGAATGGGGCATCCTAAAATTGGACGACACGGCCGAAAAGATTGGTATGACGCGACAATCAAAGAATTAACTATACTGACTCCAGATAAAAGAAACATATATACCGAGCGCCCCCTAGGGAGCCAATGGCGTATTACCAAACAGTATCGGTATAACACCCGGGCCGAAATATTTTGTGCACAATGACCCGAAATATTTTTGCCTATCTCGTGGATCCATATCTCCTTTTGAAGGCCTATTCTTATTCAACATCTCAATATAATGCATAGGTTTACCGAGATTATATGAAGAAATTGCACTTAAATGACCCTCTGACTTTTTTGAAATACTAGTCCATATTAATTTTTCCTGCTCTATCATTGGTGCCCCAGTTACGCCTACCTTTGCCTTCAATATGACTCTTGCATCGTCGGCGCAGCCATAGGTGTCTTGTAAACTTGGCCCCCGCACCTCGACCATAGGTTCTGGTGCCTTGGCCACAGCTTGCGATGTCACACAAGCAGCAATCATAAATGCAGATGCTATTCTATTAAGTGGCGCCATGATTCTACATCCTTTCGAATATCTATGATGTTGAGGTCTAATAAAGTTTTTAATTTATGTCAATTAAAATATATACGAATATTACCTTCTGCATTTTAATGACTTGGGAGGATGAGTTATTGGTGATATTAAAAATCAACCCACGAACCTTACTCATTCTATAAAATAAAAGGTAATAGATCTTATGCCCCATATCGCCATCATCATCCCCGCGCGTTATGCATCCACCCGGTTCCCCGGCAAACCCCTGGCAACCATCGCCGGACGCACGATGCTCGAACGCGTGGTGTTCATCGCCGACCAAGCCGCGCGCGATATTCCCGGCACTGAATTTGCGGTCGCGACCGAAGACCAACGCATCATCGATTTTTGCAGCACCAAAAACATCCCGGCAGTGTTAACCGACAACACCTGCCAAACCGGTACCGACCGTGTGGCACAGGCGATTAAAAATTTAAACTGGTCGCCTGATATCATTTTGGGGTTACAGGGCGACGCGCCCTTTACGCCCCTATCTGCCGTCACCGGTGTCATCAACGCCTTACGCACTAACGCGGCTGCCGATGTGGCTACGCCGGTCGTACAATTGCGATGGTCGGAACTTGACGCGTTGCGCGCCGCAAAAATCAATACGCCGTTCACCGGAACTACGGCGATCATCGATAAAACCGGCCGGGCCTTGTGGTTTTCAAAAAACATCATCCCCGCGATGCGCGCCGAACATAAAATGCGCGCGGCCGACCCGATGGATTCGGCGGGCCTGTCCCCTGTGCACCAACATCTGGGCCTGTATGGGTATCGCGCAGCGGCCTTGTCGCGATTTATCGCCTTGCCCGAAGGGGTGTATGAAAAACTCGAAGGATTGGAACAACTGCGCTTACTCGAAAACGGAATGTATATCCAAACCGTACCGCTCAATATCGATTTGGGCCGGGCCCAGGCCGGTGTTGACAGCCCCGACGACATCGCCCGGGCCGAACGCGTGATTGCGGAATTTGGGG
>CAZLPZ010000022.1:0-28300 GCA_964561535.1 uncultured Pseudobdellovibrionaceae bacterium
AGTCTGGGCCGTGTCTCAGTCCCAGTGTGGCTGATCATCCTCTCAGACCAGCTATAGATCGTCGGCTTGGTGAGCCTTTACCTCACCAACTACCTAATCCAACGCGGGCCGATCCTTAGACGATAAATCTTTGGTCCGAAGACATTATACGGTATTAGCCTCAGTTTCCCGAGGTTGTCCCGTATCTAAGGGTACGTTCCCACGCGTTACTCACCCGTGCGCCACTAATGTATTGCTACATCCGTTCGACTTGCATGTGTTAAGCCTGCCGCCAGCGTTCGTTCTGAGCCAGGATCAAACTCTCATGTTTGATTTGAACTCTTATAATTTACATTATAATGTTTTTGACAAAGACCTGCTGCTTATATGCGTCACGTAAAAAGATACGCGCTACTTTAGCAACAGGTATATTTAAGCATTCAATGCTTAAACCTACCGCTGTTGCCAGCGTATCTCTTTTATCCAAACCACGATGTACAAGAACACTTGATCAGCCAGTTCAGTTACCTAAACTTTCGATCGACGGCACGTCTTCACGTTCCGTTAGGCTTTCGAAGTTCGCGGAGACTATCCGCTCATTCATTCCGCGTCAAGAGACTTTTTTGTGTTTTCACACTTTTTCTTTTGGCGGGCCCGACTGTTTGTTAAAACGACGTCGAGGACCCTGCTTATAAGGGAGCCCACCGCCTCTGTCAAAGGGATTTTTCATCTTTTCTTCATTTTTTTCTCAAACGCAAGAAAATAACAAATTTTGGCCTGGTTTTAATCATAAATAAAGGCAAAGCCCCGAACAGTTCAGACTTCATTCACCTTTTTTTGATTTAATGGAATCAGATCTCTTTTATAAACATCAAGGCATAATAGGACTTATTTCAATCCAATACTGAAAAGCCCTTTAAAAACAAATGTATAAACCAAGAGTGTGTCGATTTTATGACTGAAATAATTGAAAAACCCACCCATACCCCCGAAATTGGACCCAAACGCGGCCTCCTGACCCGGTTACGCGCGTACCTGACCCAAAACCGTTTAGGGGATTTATTGGTTATCCGGGGGCATTTGACACCCGACGCCCTGGACCATGCCTTGACCCTTGCGCGGGTCCGTGGCCACAAAATTGGGCGCGTCCTCCTGGATGAACACCTGATCCGTCCCCATCACCTGTATGCGACCCTGGGGACCCAATGGAGCGTCCGGACACTCGCCTATAGTTCTGCTCTGGTGGTCTCTCTCGCCTCGTTTATGCCCCGTACCGCACGCGCCGATGATACGCGCGCGTCTTATGCCAGTATTCAAACCTTAACCATTAATTCCGGGATGCGATTCGCCGTTCCCGATTCTGGCCCTTTGAGCCAACCTCAAAAGCACATCGCTTATCCTGCATTATTTGGGTCAGGCGAAAAACAATCCTCGGACCTTTCGGCATTCACCAAATGGACATCCATGTTTGAACGATATAACGCACAAATCGAAACAAATGGAATCCCTGCAACACTCGCCAGTATCAGCCCCGCATCAGGAGATGATTCATCGTCATCCACAACGATTGCTGAACGTGCCCGCCTTGTGGATTCTCAAATGAACAGTGTCCCTTATATTGATGATCAACAAAACTGGGGTAAATCGGATTATTGGGAAACACCAGCCGAATTTTTAACCCGTGGCGGTGATTGTGAAGATTTCGCAATTGCCAAATATATGGCACTTAAAAAAATGGGCGTTCCTGAAAATAACATGCGTATAGCGATTGTGCATGATATGGTCAAAAATATCCCCCATGCAATTTTAATCGTGTATTCCGAAGAAGGTCCTTTGGTTCTCGATAACCAATCAAAAATCACCCGCAAGGCCGATGAGATTACGCGGTATAAACCCATTTTCTCGATCAATGCAACGGCGTGGTGGCTGCATACCAAGGGTGCGGACGTTCAAGTCGCCACCGCGGCACAATAATTACATTTTATATCTTATAGGGCGTTAAACCACCTCGGCCACCCTTAAAATATTCGTTGTTCCGGCCTTACCAAACGGCACCCCGGCCGTTAACACTAATTTATCCCCCACCTCAGCGATACCTTGATCTTTCGCGGTTGCAACAGCAACCTCAACCGCTTCGGCGAATGTTTCAACATTTTTAACAACCGTCGGATGTGTGGCATAAGACATCATCATGCGCCGCGCAACATCCGTAAAAGGAGTCAACGCCAAAATAGGCACCCATGGGCGATGCCTTGCCATAAACCGCGCTGTCGTCCCTGTATGACTGTAACACACAACGGCCCGCGCATGAATGTCACGGACAACTGTATAGGCCGCACGCGTAATCGCATCTTGAGACCGCACAGGTCCCAATAATTCATCATCTGTATTCAACACATCATGGTAATATTCATCCTGTTCCACACGCGTACAAATACGATCCATAATGGATACTGCTTCCAATGGATAAGACCCATTCGCGGTTTCGGCCGATAACATTACCGCATCGGTACCATCATAGACCGCCGTCGCGACATCGGATGCCTCGGCCCGCGTTGGGGTTGGCGCATCAATCATCGATTCAAGCATTTGCGTTGCAATAATAATGGGCTTCCCTGCCGCCCGGGACAATCGCACCACGCGTTTTTGGGTGGATGGCACATCTTCGGCCGGAATTTCAACTCCCAGATCCCCCCGAGCAAGCATCACCGTATCGGTGAGATCAATCAATTCTTCTAAACACTCAAGTGCCGACGGTTTTTCGATTTTAATACATATCTGGGCACGCCCCGCAATCAACCCACGGGCCTCAACCACATCCTCGGGACGCTGTACAAATGACAATGCGATAAAATCAACGCCCATATCGAGGGCCGAAATAAGGTCCGCACGATCTTTGGTTGTAAGCGCGGGAATGGGCAGCACCACGCCCGGTACATTCACGCCCTTATTATTCGACAGTTTTTTACCCGCAATAACTTCTGTGTCCAGAAAATCCTTACCCTTACCCACAATTTTTAACCGCACCTTACCGTCATCACATAATAAAAACCCACCCACATTCATCGCCTCAATAATTTCAGGGTGAGGAAGATTGACGCGCATGGCATCCCCAGGCGTAGGATCCAAATCAAGACGCAATTTTTGACCCACCGTCAACTCAATCGACCCCTCTGTAAATTTTCCCACACGTAATTTTGGTCCTTGCAAATCCCCCAATACCGCAATGGGACGGCTATGCTTTTTCTCGAGATCGCGCAAAATCGAGAGCCTTCGCGCGTGATCGGCGGCAATCCCATGACTGAAATTTAACCGAAATATATCCACCCCGGCCAAAAGTAATTTTTCAATCATCTCAGGTGTATTTGATGCTGGCCCCAATGTCGCAACAATTTTGGTTTTACGTGAACGTATAATGGGCATAAAGGAGTCCTTTTAAAATGAAACATCATAAAAACGATGCTGACACCCTGCCGCTTTTTTTAAAAAAAATCCAGCCCCGCGCGATGGTGCAGGGCAATAAGGGAATTACATGAAATAAAAAACCCACATTTCTACCTGGGCAGAAATGTGGGCTTTTTCATTCCATATAAGCGAAATTATCCCGCTAACCCTCGCAACACGTACTGCAAAATTCCGCCATTTTCAAAATATTCAATTTCATCTTGAGTATCGATCCGGCACAACAACGCGTGTTCATCCATTCGACCATCAGCACGGGTAATGCGTAACGCAATATCCATACGCGGTTTAATCCCGGCCTCGACCCCGACGATATCAATGGTTTCATCTCCAGATAATTTTAAACTGTGACGTGTTTGGCCATTTTTAAACATACACGGCAACACCCCCATCCCAACCAAATTTGATCGGTGAATACGTTCAAAGCTTTCAGCAATCACCGCACGCACACCCAATAACCGGGTACCTTTCGCAGCCCAATCTCGCGACGACCCCGTGCCATATTCTTTTCCGGCAAAAATCACAAGCGGCGTGCCGTCGATTTGATATTTCATCGCGGCATCATAGATCGGCATTTGTTCACCGGTTTTCAGATATTTCGTAAGGCCCCCTTCGACGCCGCCCAACATTTCGTTTTTAATCCGAATATTGGCAAACGTTCCACGCATCATGACGTCATGATGCCCACGGCGCGCCCCATAACTGTTAAAATCAGCCGGATCCACACCGTGATCCACTAAATACGCCCCCGCAGGAGACGATTTTTTGATGTTCCCCGCAGGTGAGATATGATCAGTCGTGATTGAATCCCCAAATAAGGCCAGCACGCGTGCGCCGTGAATATCGGTCACACTGCCCGCCTTTTTGGACATATTGGCAAAATAGGGCGGATGCGCAACATAAGTTGATTTTTTATCCCAAAGGTATGTTTCCGACGCAGCGTTCGACCCGATGCTTTGCCATTCTTTAGGCCCCAAAAACACATTGGCATAGCGTTCTTTAAACATCGCAGGAGTTAAACACATATCCATTGTTTTTTGGATTTCAGCGTTGCTTGGCCAAATATCCGCAAGATAAACGGGCTTACCATCAGATCCCATCCCCACCGGTTCAGTAACCAGATCAATATTCATACTGCCCGCCAAAGCATACGCGACCACCAACGGCGGCGAGGCCAGGTAATTTGCTTTGACCTGTGGGCTGATACGACCTTCGAAATTTCGGTTACCCGACAATACCCCACACACCGTTAAATCACCCGCATCCACGGCTTTGGATACAGCATCGGGCAAGGGCCCTGAATTACCGATACAAGTCGTACACCCATAACCAACCAAATTAAACCCAAGTTGATCCAACGGCGATTGTAACCCAGCCTTGACCAAATAATCCGTTACCACTTGTGATCCAGGCGCGAGCGATGTTTTCACCCAAGGTTGTGTCTTTAACCCCTTGGCCACAGCTTTTTGAGCCAGCAACCCCGCGGCCACCATCACCGATGGATTGGACGTATTGGTACACGATGTAATCGCCGCAATCACAACAGCGCCATCCTTTAAGGCATAGTTTGCGCCCGCCACGGGAACTTCTTTTGATGTACGGTTAATTTCTTTTTGATACGTTTCAAATACCTCGACCGTACGCGATAGGGGCACACGGTCCTGCGGACGTTTCGGACCTGCAAGTGACGGTTCAACGGTTGTCAAATCAAGTTCAAGTGTATCGGTAAAAATCGGATCTGGTGACGACGCATCGCGCCACATGCCTTGGGCACGCGCATATTTTTCAACCAAATCGGCGCGGTGTGGATCACGGCCCGTAAATTTTAAATACCGGATCGTTTCCGCATCAATCGGAAAAAATCCACATGTTGCGCCATATTCAGGTGCCATATTGGCAATGGTAGCACGATCTGCAAGTGACATACCGTCAAGACCAGGCCCGTAAAATTCAACAAATTTGTTAACAACCCCGCGTTTACGCAGCATTTGCGTCACGGTCAACACCAAATCGGTCGCCGTCATGCCTTCTTTCATCCGGCCCAACAATTTAAACCCAATGACTTCAGGGATTAACATGGATATGGGCTGCCCCAACATCGCCGCCTCGGCTTCAATCCCCCCAACGCCCCAACCCAAAACAGCAAGGCCATTCACCATCGTTGTATGTGAATCTGTCCCAACCAACGTATCGGGGTACGCCACATTCACCCCCCCTTTTGAATCATCACTTTCGACCCACACGGTTTGCGCCAAATATTCGACATTCACTTGATGACAAATGCCCGTCCCTGGCGGTACAACGCGGAAATTTTTAAACGCCTTTTGCCCCCAACGTAAAAATGCATAACGTTCGCCGTTACGCGCAAATTCCAAATCCACATTTTTTTGAAATGCCCCAGGACCCCCAAATTGATCAACCATCACGGAATGGTCAATAACCAAATCAACGGCCGTTAACGGATTTATTTTTTCCGGGTTACCTCCCAATTTAGTCATCGCTTCGCGCATTGCGGCCAAATCGACAACCGCCGGAACGCCTGTAAAATCCTGCATCAAAACGCGGGCCGGTCGAAACGCAACCTCATGTTCTGTTTTTCCTTTATTCTCTACCCACGCCTGAACCGCCCGAATATCCGCAACTGTCACGGTTCGGTTATCTTCAAATCGTAATAAATTTTCAAGCAATACCTTTAATGAATAGGGTAATCGCGAAACATCACCAATCTTGTCCGCCGCCTTTAACAGCGAGAAATAATCATAGCTTTTCCCGTCAAGGGTCAGTTGGGTACGCACCCCGAGTGTATCTTGGCCTGTCGTTGTCATGATGAAAATCCTGGTAAATAAGAATCGGAAAAGCAAAATTGCTTTGTCATCATCTCAAATCGATCATAATAAAAGATTAAAAAGCGCGACGTATGTACTCACCCCCTCTGGCCAGAAGCTTTTCTTTTCGTTAAGATAGTCAAAAGACAAAAGAAAGTAGAATTTCATGGGTTTCGATTTAATATTTCTAATTAAATCAATTGGTTATATGGGCGTCTGGTCCATTATATTTACCGAGACAGGAATTATTTTTGGTGTTCTTCTGCCGGGAGACATGCTCCTCTTTGCCGTCGGGGTCCTTGCGGCCCAAGGAACATTTAACATTATTCCAATCTCGATTGGGTGCGGCATCGCTGCATTTGTAGGAAATATCGTTGGATATGAACTGGGTCGATATCTGGGGCTGCCGTTTATCAAAAAGTATGCGTCCTCGATTATCACGGATGATCACCTACAAAAAACACATTCCTTTTTTGAACGCTATGGGCGCAGCGGTCTGATTATCGGCCGATTTGTTCCTGTGGCCCGTACCGTTGCTCCCTTTCTCGCGGGAATAAGCCGCATGCATTACAAACCATTTTTAATTTATTCCGCAATCGGCGCAGCCCTGTGGGGCAGTGGACTTCCCATCATGGGATATATGTTGGGGGGGATGATCCCCCATGAATTAATCGATTATATTTTAATGCCCGTCATTTTTATGATCGTTATTATTATAGCTTGGCCGTGGGTCAAGGCGAAATTTAAGGCGAAATAATAATAAGAGCTGTCCCATTGTATTTTAATCAAAAAATATTTCAGTTACTTATCGGGGTCACCCTGTTGGTTATGCCGTTAACCGTATCTGCAAAGCCAGTCACCTGGCCCGGAAGCATTCAAATCATGAGCATGAACGACTCGGATATGAACGCCCTGCACCTCATATATACAATCACCCCTGATTTCAGTATTCAAAACCGTACCGATTATATGCGCGATGACCATATTTTTATCGGTGGCATTCAAGGCAATACTTTATTAAAGCGATGGAATTTCCCCCATGCACAAGGAAATATTTACGCCGGAGCCGGCATAGGCACAGCAGACGGTGATAACTCTTCAGCCACCCCCGCTTTATTTACAAACATCCTGGCCGATTATGAAACCCGCCGATTTTTTATTTCCTATGAAATGGACGGTATAGCGGCCGGCAAAACAGTCAATCAACTGTGGCACCGCGGGCGCGTTGGCGTTGCGCCCTATCTTGGAGGATATAATGACCTTCATACTTGGACGATGATTCAGACAGATTTTCGACCCAATATGGATAATGACATAACAGTCACGCCGATGCTCCGGTTTTTTACAACCCATGTTATGATCGAAACCGGAGTCAGCCATCGCGGCCAAGGTATGATCAACCTGATTGCACAATTTTAAAACGAGGAATTATCAATGCGTACAACATTTTTATTTATAATTTCACTTTATATTTTAACACCTTTTAGTGCAGCCTACGCAAATACCTTAATCGCTAAAATCGACGGAATGGTCTGTGCATTTTGTGCTGTTGGCCTTGAAGAACAAATCAAAAAAGATCCCGCGACCAGCACGGTAAAAATATCGATGGACGATTCAACGGTGACCGTCATATCAAAACCCGAAAAAACGGTTTTACCAAAAACAATTGAAAAAGCGGTCTATTACATGGGATTCACATTAAAGGATTTGAAAGAGACCAAATAAAACGAGAATCGTGATCTCAGACATTGCCACAATCCCATAACATCAAGGCCACGATCAAACCTGAAACACACCGTTTATTTATATTTTCTCTTATTTCCGCTTGCACAGACTCGACACGCGATCATATTCTTGAACTGTATCCACATTTTGTTGCCGGATATTCCGTTCAGATTCCATTTGTTTTGTAACAGCCGACACAGCATCCCCAATTTGTTTCATCATCTGGTCTTGATAAACTTTTTGGTTTTTCTTATCAAAAGGCCCAATCACACCCATACGTAGCGCAGCCGCGCGAACCTGTTGTTCAAAAACAGGTCTATATTTATTGATGATCTCACGGTCCACCCGCACATGCTTATGTTCATGTTCCCACACCGAGGCATTCATACAAGTGCCTTGTTTATATTCTTTGGCGATATAGACCAATTGGTCCAGGCGAATGGTCACCTGAACTTGCCCCGGCCACAAACAGGTTTTCCCGGACATACTCGCGCCCGCAATACTCATTTTCTGTTCAACCTTGATGGTCCCCGCGGTCAAGCCCCCCACATGCGTGTCAATTTTTGCGCCATAGGGATTAACCGTATCAATATGAAATTTTTCAAGCTGAGCCATATCTTTTGAAAAATCACTCCGCGGTGTTGGAGCGATTAAGCCAACATGGACGGTTGGCGCCCGATCCGCCTGACAAAAGGGCGATGCGGCACGCGCCGCCAAAGGGGTTAAAACCCCCGCCAGCATTATCCCCCATATGATTCCTTTTTTAAAAGACATATTGACTATTATACGGAGATTTAATGAAAAAGAAGTTGAGAGGGGTTTTAGGAATATATAACCTTATCGCCGACGAAACGGCACTATATTATCCCCAACGGGGGCATCTGTATGGATAACCATCCGACTTTCATCCAAATCTTCGATATCAAAATCTTCCGATAACGCCTCGACCACCGTTTCGGCGATTAACGCCTGGGCCGAGGCCTGAACCGCCAAAATATCCGCCATAATCCGAAAATCACGACACGACGCAGGAATCACATCGGCCACGACCGACAATAAATCACTTAAAGATTCAAGATCTTCGGGAATGGTGGATAAAAATTCGATATCATCGCGATCAAATAAACTGCCGCCTTTATATTTTGTGATTGTATCTAAATAGAGCGGGGCATAATCCTGAACCATCATTTCAGCCGACATCGACAGGATTTCCGCCGCGCGAATATCACGTTGGCGCAAGCGCGAATCGATCACCATGGCGGACAATGCAATCGATAATAATGCCTGATCGGGGGTTTGCGCCGTAATCAAATCATGCAACGCGAGACGAGCCCCATCATCCAGTTCCCGCGTGCCGTCACAAATGGTCTGCACGGCCACCGGTACAACCAAATGGACCAGCAAACGCGCCATATGGGTTTCGGATAATGCATCGAATGGTGTATCCCGCGGGCTCATAACCTTTTGATCCCCTCCTCTCCTTCCCGGACTCTGGCACAAAGGGGGTTAGAAAAAGGTTAAGATGAATAAATGAGAGAATTTTGCCACTTATCCCCCCCTTTTTTCAGGAAGAAAGGTTATTTTGTGCACGCCTTTCCCACACAGACCCATTTCAGGGACAAGCATTACCTCACCAGATCATCCCCCATATACGTGCGCATTCCCGCGCCTTGCAACCAATCGCGCGCCTCCAAATCCCCTTTTAAATACCAATCCCACCAGGCAAGCGATACAACCTTAATCAACGTTTCGTGACGATCCCGCGCCGGATTATTCCCCAAACCACCCCGTGATCCATTAAACACCATGTGATCACCGTCTTTTAAAATAACGACCATCTGGTCGTCGCGGCCCGTATGCGCCGCAATCATCAAGCGGCGTTCCATCCCAAAAGATTCAACAGGGCTTTCATCATCCGTCCCCGTAAAATGCAGCAACGGCAGACGAATGCCCCCATACACTAACCCAGGATCCTTCGGATCTTTCCGCCCTGGAACAGGCGAGTATAAAATGCCGGCTCGAAAGTCTGGCAAATGCAAATCATAGTGACGCGTGCCCTTGGCAATCCGTTGCCCGGCCATAATTTGGGTTGTCAAAGCCCCAAACGAATGCCCCGACATCCCCAGAACCTTCATATCGGCAAGGGGCAACCCCCCTGCCGCGGCCATATGGCGTAATGACTCGACTGCAAAATGAACATCACGATACCGGTTAAGTACCGTTTTCCGAGGAATCTTTGCAGCGCGAATATGCGTCCAGGGGTGGCCGGGTTTACCGTCCCACAAAATACTGTCCGTCCCCCCATGCTGAAGATGCACAATCACGTATCCATGAGCGGCAACATAGCGTGAGATAAATCCCGCCCCGTCCCGCGTTCCCCCCAACCCGTGCGACCAAATGATTACCGGATACATATCCGGATCCCTCGGCACCTTTTCGGGGATATAGATTTTATACAGAACTCCCCGTCCACCACGCGCAGGGTCAATCCATTCACCCTTGTTCAGAGTCACACGGCGCGGTTCAATTGTTGGAGAAAGTTCAGGGTGCCACAGCATACAGGGTGTTCTAACAAAAATCGGCCCGAAAATCGAGAGCGATTAACAAATATCTAAAATAGGGTAAAAATCCTTTATCAAAAATTCAACCCCCCTCTTTAACCCCTATCGGTTCTTAAAATAAGAGTTGAGTCTTTGTTCGGATTATCGGATCATCGAAAGATCGGATGATCCATCCTCCCTTTCGCCCAAGGCCTTTACTGATGTCTCCTAACGAACATTTTACATCGCAAGACAGTTTGACGGACGCTGACCGCACGATCAATGAATTTTCAAAAATCGATGGCGCGTTGGGTCAAGCCGGGGTGAATGACACCTCCGTCCGCCTTTCCCTTCATGAAGGCAGCATTCTGGCCCGTCCCGGTGATCAAACCGTGATATCTCCAACAAGCATGGGATTTGGCGAATTTTATATCGGGTGCAGTTGGAATGTCCGTAAAAGCACGATGCCAGGCCCTTTGGGATGGATGGGATTAAAACGTACGCGCAAAGTCGATTTAGATCTGGGGTGTTTATATGAATTAACTGATGGAACACGGGGCGGACTTCAGGCATTAGGTGCAGAAAATGGATCATTGGAACAACCTCCCTTTATCTGGTTATCGCACGATGAACGTACCGGAAAGCATCCAGGAGATGATGAGTTTATCCGATTAAACGGTGTACACTGGCCCGCCTTTCATCGTGTCCTTATTTATACCTATATCTATGAAGGTGCCGCAGATTGGTCGGACGTTGCCCCGGATCTTTCATTAAAAATTCCAGGCCAACAAACGATACATGTTCATCCCATGATTAAACGAGCAGATTTATCAGTATGTGCCATTGCCTTGATTGAACAAATTCGTGGTGGCATAAAAATTACCAATCTAACAGAGTATTTTCCAGGTCAAGCCGAAATGGACCGTGCCTATGGATTCGGCGTACAATGGGCAGATGGGGCAAAGGAATAAATGATGGGTCAAAACGATCTGGATAAATTATCAAATGTTCAAATTGACGAACGTAAACCAATGTCTGATGACGAATTAAAAAAAAGACTGGGTGGATTACCTTTTGCATCGGGTGATACCGTCCATTTATCTAAAATAGATTACGCCTTAAAAAAATTAATGATCGGTGTTGGATGGGATATCCCTGGTATCGACAACAACGGTATTGATGTCGATTTTTCTATATTTTTATTGGATAAAAACGATCAAACGCGCGAAGATTCAGATTTTATTTTTTACAATAATTTAACAGGCGAAAACGGTGCCGTTGAACATCTGGGGGACAACCGTACAGGCGCAGGGGACGGCGACGATGAACGTGTCTTAATCGATTTAAACGCCTTACCGTTTGATATATTAAAAATTATTTTCGTCATATCAATTTATGATGCCGAAATGCGGGATCAAAATATTACAGCTCTTAAAAACCTGTTCATTCGGTTGGTAAACGTCGATACCGAAATTGAATTATTACGCTTTCCAATAAAAGAATTATCGGAAAATAAATTATCTTCCGCCTTAGTTGCTGGTGAATTGGTACGTGAAGGTCCAACGTGGTTATTTACGGCACGCGGTGATGTGACATCTGAATCGTTGGGTAAAATCGCCACACAACATGGAATTATGGTGACGGGATAAAAACCCGTTCAGCTCGCGTTGATAATTGCGTTAAAATTTCATACCCAATTGTATCAGCAGCCATCGCTAAATCATCCACTGTTTGATGCGGCCCCACAATATCAATTAAATCACCAAGATGTGGTAAAAACTCGCCCCTCCCAGGAATTGGTATTTCTACCGTCATCAAGTCCATCGATACGCGTCCAACAATCTTACATGCAACATTTCCAAAATGGACCACGCCCCGATTGGACAAAGCACGCAACACGCCATCCGCATATCCTGTTCCGATTGTCACCAACGTAACATCATTTTTAAGCCGATACGTCGCGCCATACCCCACCGTTTCTCCCGCACGTCCCTGACGTACTTGTAAAATATGCGATTGCAACCGCACAACATCCTGCATGGGGGTTTTTGTATCAGGCGTCGGGTTCCCCCCATAAATTGCATACCCCGGCCGAACCATATCATAATGATAAGCGGTCGATCGAAACAACCCAGATGAATTCGCTAAACTTATCGGAACAACATCTCCAACCACAGAACGTAATTTTGTTACCGTCGTGGAAAAACGATCGGATTGAATATTAGTCATCTCTGAATCTTTCTCATCTGCACATGCGAAATGACTCATGATCTGAACGATATTCAACCCGCGCAAAACATCCGGATGATCGACAATATGTTGCACGTCATCAAAAGATAGTCCCAACCGATTCATCCCTGTATCAACATGCAAAGAAAACGGTAAATCAGCACCCCGCCTACGGATCATATCAATCTGATCGATCGTATTGACCACAGGTGTTAAATTCTGAACAGCCATTGCTGGCACATCATCAGCATCGGTAAAGCCCCCCAAAATAAAAACAGGTTTATCGGTATGAGCCCGCGCCCGCACACCTTCATCTAAATTCGCGACATAAAATGCATCAGCACCCGCCTGACTCAAGACCGGAACAACAGATTCAAGGCCCAATCCATATCCATTCGCCTTGACAACCACGGCTGTTTTAACATGTGCGCCAACTCGTGCACGACACACATTCAAATTATGAACCAAAGCCTGCAAATTAATGGTCAAGATCGTATTATAGCGTGCCATAATTATTCCTTTTCTTTATCATTAGTACCAGTTTCATCGAACCACCGAAAGGGATAATCATAAAAATCCCCCGGATGGAATAACACCAACCGGGGGATTTTTTATTTTTTAAAGCAGACCGATTTAATACAATCGTTGTGATTGATTATTCGGCGTCTTTGTCGGCTGCATCCGCATCATCGCTGGACGATACATCATCCGATTTTTTTATTGCCTTTTTTGCAGCGCGTTTAGCAGATTTTTCGGCTGTTGCACCCGCGTTCGCAACGGCATCCGCCTGCGCTTGGGCTTCCGCTTGCTGTTCTGCGCTCAAGGCAGCTTCATCCAAGAACGCTGCTTTGTCCGTCACCACCGGTGCCGTCGGAGTTGTCAAATTCACATTCCCTTGGGCATCCGCGACGATCGCGCGGCCCAATTTTTTCTGCAACTTTGCTTCTTCCTCAGACCGCGCAATGTTAATCGTCACGATAACTTTGACTTCTGCATGTAAAAACACATCAACCGGAAACAAGCCAAGTGTTTTAAACGCCTGGTTAATGCGAATTTGAGACCGATCAAAGGTAACCCCATTGGCAGATGCCGCATCCGCAATATCGCGGGCCGACACGGAACCATACAATTGGCCTCCTTCGGCCGCCTGACGCAAAATCGTCACCATAAAATCACCCATTTTTGTGGCGACTTTTTCGGCTTCAGATTTATGTTTCAAGTTTTCGGTTTCGAGTTGCTTTTTCTGCGATTCAAAATAAGCCACATTCGATTTTGACGCACGCAGCGCCTTTTTCATCGGCAACAGATAATTCCGGGCAAAGCCAGGTTTGACGGTGACAACATCACCCATCTGACCCAGATTTTCCACGCGTTGCAGAAGGATTAATTGAGTTTGTGCCATAATAGATAAACCCTTTCCTTTAGAATTCTGACCGGGAACGATCAGGGCGATCGGTCCGTGGGGTGTAACGGGATTCGGTTTCAATACGCACATACGGCAACAAGGCCATAAAACGCGCGCGTTTGATTGCGAGAGACAATTTCCGCTGTTTCTTTTGGCATACAAGCGTAATGCGCGAGGGCATCATCTTACCGCGTTCGGAAATATGACGTCCCAACGTACGGGGATCTTTCCAATCAATAATTTGAGCGTCGGGTCCCGAAAACGGGCATGATTTACGACGACGAAAGGCAACCTTGCGGGCCCCCGTGTTATCATCCGTTGTTTTGGCGTTTTTATAATCGTCAGACATGTTATGCAGCCTCCATCATATCGGGTGTATCATCACGATCTTTATTCAAAATTGGCGATTGTTCAGTTGATTTTTCATCCAGACGAATAGTCAGATAACGCAAAATCTCTTCGTTAAAACGCATATTGCGTTCCATTTCGATCATGGCTTCCGGAAGCGCTTCATATTCGAACAAAACATAGTATGCTTTTTTTGCTTTATTAACAGGATACGCCAGCGTGCGCAGGCCCCAATCTTCTTTTTTGATAAGTTTCGCGCCCATATCGGCAGCAATTTTGAATGCCGCATCGGCGAGTTTTGTCACTTGTGCCGTTGACAGTTCTTGACGTGCCATAAACACGGTTTCGTAGAGGACCATTTTTTTCTCCTTATGGTTATTTTGCGCACCCAGCGACCCGGCAATACACAAAAGAGCAGATCCGACCATCGGACCCGCAAGGTTGCACGGTTTATAGGGGGGTTAGGGTCATAATGCAAGGGAAAAGTGTGAAGGCCAGAAGCCCTCCAGAAACCACTCGGTGTTGACCCCTTTATTTCATACTAACTCTGCAAAGATAGTCTGATTAACGTTATATTTTATAGATATTAAGATAATTGGACCATTCTAAATATAGGATTACAAGCATTTAATTTTTAAATATCAAGGACTTCTGATATTTGGATGATAGACTTGCTTTTTTCATTGCACCCTTCTATATAACTCCTACGCCTGCCCCGGAATCCGTTTTGGGGCGCGTATGGAGGGGTGGGGTCGTCATGGATTATGTAATCATGAAAACCTGCCCGCTGTTTTAAACCATCACATTTAAGGAGTAGACGAACATGACGTTCCGTCCTTTACATGACCGCGTTGTTGTTAAACGCGCAGACCCAATCACCAAAACCGCCGGCGGCATTATTGTTCCAGACAGTGCCACTGACAAACCCCAGGAAGGCGACGTAATCGCCGTGGGTAATGGCGCGCGCGATGAATCGGGCAAAATCACACCACTCGATGTTAAAAAAGGTGACCGAATTGTATTTTCAAAATGGTCGGGCACGGAAATCACCGTGGACGGCACCGAATATCTGGTCATGAAAGAATCAGACATTATCGGAATTTTGGACAAAGCCGCGTAAGGATTCTTGAGTGTCATCCCGGCGCAGGCCGGGACCCAAAGACATTCGAGGTCCCGGCCTGCGCCGGGGCGACATTCTATAAAAATGACAATAATAAAAATTTTTAATTCTTGAAAGGAATAAAATTATGGCTGCAAAACAAATTATGTTCGGAGGCGAAGGCCGTGAACAAATGTTACAAGGCGTGAATATTCTCGCAAATGCTGTCAAAGTAACATTGGGTCCAAAAGGCCGCAACGTTGTATTTGAACGTGGATACGGATCACCCAAAGTCACCAAAGACGGCGTGACAGTTGCCAAAGAAATCGAATTGCCAAATAAAATGCAAAATGTCGGCGCACAGCTCATGCGCGAAGTTGCATCGAAACAAAACGACATTTCTGGTGACGGTACAACCACGGCCACCGTGCTTGCCCAATCCATCGTGGTTGAAGGTCACAAGGCGATTGCCGCCGGCATGAACCCCATGGACGTTAAACGCGGTATCGACAAGGCCGTTGCCGCTGTTGTGGCTGACGTCGTATCGCGCGCCCAACAAGTCAAATCCAATGCCGAAATCGAACAAGTCGCGTATATCTCCGCCAATGGTGACCGTGACGTCGCGAAAAAAATCGCCGAAGCCATGGAAAAAGTGGGTAACGAAGGCGTCATTACGGTTGAAGAAGCCAAATCAATGGAAACAGAACTTGAGACCGTTGACGGGATGCAATTTGATCGCGGATATTTATCGCCCTATTTCGTGACAAACGCTGAAAAAATGACGGTTGAACTGGACAGCCCATTTATTTTGTTGCATGAGAAAAAATTATCGAACCTACAATCGATGCTGCCCGTGCTCGAGGCCATTGTCCAAACCGGTCGGCCGCTCTTGATCGTTGCCGAAGATGTCGAAGGCGAGGCCTTGGCCACGTTGGTTGTGAACAAATTGCGCGGCGGGTTAAAAGTCGCGGCGGTTAAGGCCCCGGGATTTGGCGATCGTCGTAAATCGATGATGGAAGATATGGCCATTTTAACGGGCGGTACCGTGGTGTCCGATGATATCGGCGTTAAACTGGAAAACGTGACGTTACAAATGTTGGGTCAAGCCAAACGCGTGTTTATCACCAAAGACAATACAACGATTGTGGACGGCAAAGGATCGAAAAGTGATATTGATGGCCGCGTCGCCCAAATCAAATCACAAATCGCCGATACGTCGTCCGATTACGACCGCGAAAAATTGCAAGAACGTTTGGCAAAACTGGCCGGTGGCGTCGCAATTATCCGCGTCGGTGGGGCCACGGAAGTTGAAGTCAAAGAACGCAAAGATCGCGTCGATGATGCTATGCATGCCACCCGCGCTGCCGTCCAAGAAGGCGTCGTAGCCGGTGGCGGTGCTGCCTTGTTCTATGCAACATTCGCAATCGAAAAATTAAAAGGCGACAACCGCGATCAAGATGCAGGGATTGATATCATCCGCAAGGCGATCCAGTCACCCGCCCGCCAAATTGCCGAAAATGCGGGTGCCGAAGGGTCCGTCATCATTGGAAAAATGACCGATGATTACCGGGCCAAAAAGAACGCGAATTTTGGATATGATGCACAACGTAATGATTTTTTTGACCTGGTCAAAGAAGGCATTATTGACCCTGTAAAAGTCGTACGTACCGCCTTGCAAGATGCGGCGTCTGTTGCTGGATTACTCATCACGACCGAAGCTATGATCACCGAAGTGCCGAAAGATAAATCGTCTTCTGGCGGCGCCGGTTCCATGGGCGGCGGCGGTATGGGCGGCATGGGCGGCATGGGCGATATGGATTATTAATCCAAGTTGCGCAAAAAAAGGTGTCATCCCGGCGCAGGCCGGGATCTCGCTCCATAATCGGTAAGGACATCAGCGGATAATCGCGGCCTGTCATCTGACCCAAAAATCAAAACCCCCGGTTATGCCGGGGGTTTTTGTTATTCTAAGGCTATGCCGCCATCTGTGATATTAATTCAAGACTCATCTGAATGTTTGCTCTCAAGCTTTCCTGCCCCATTCTCCGTTGCCATTCAAGCGCCGCATTTTGTAAAGCTTGACGAAGTAAAGTAGCCTCTTTTGATGAAGGATGTGTAAATTTGGATATCATACATTCCATATGGCGATTTGGATCGCCTACAAATTGAATCCCCATACGACTATATCGGTCCATTTCATCTTCTGTTGGATAAGGGTAATAATTTTTCTTATCTACACTTTCTTGAGGATGAGAGCGGTAGGTTCCATTTTCTAAAAATTCTTGAAGGACTTCAGTAATCATATTAACACCATACGGAATCATATCCGCATAGGTATTAAAAATAGGTTTTAAACGATTTAACTTACGTTCAGCAATGTCAATAATATCTCCTGCATCGATTCCTTTCGCCATTTTATGCAGCGTCCACCCATATTGTTTTTCTCCATTTTCAATGGCGCGGTAGGGAATAAGGAGACCTTTATAATCAGGAAGAGATCCTCCGTGGAGGTTCCAAAAGAAACCTTTATTTTCAAAAATTTCAATAGTGCTTTGATCAAAAACTTGCAGGAAACGAATAGAAAGCCCACCTTGAATAGTAGGATCGTTTGCAATTTCATCTTGAAAATCAGAATCATTAACATCGCCAATTTCATGGTAAGGAAACCCATGAATTTCTGCGAGATGTTTGTACGTGTGATGAAGGCCTTGTGTGTTTTTGTCTACAGGTTTTGAATCAAGGAATGGGAGCAATACTTCATCAACTATTCCTGCGCCATAAAAAGATGGGGCCGCCGGTGCCGGGACAATAACACGGCGATTACGTTTGTTACCTGTATTATAAATGGCAGGAACTAGACCCTTCTCAAGAATTTTAGGCACAAGTTCATTTATAATCATAAGACCAACAAGGTCATGACACACGAAAAGGGCTATTTTGTTTTTTTCTTTATGAATCATTTTTATAAGTCTTTACGATTTAGTTTATCATTCTTAATTTCAGGAACTGTGGTTGCATAATTCCAAGCAACGTTAAATAACATTCTAAAACTATCCGCAAATTGTTTTTGTTTTAATACAAAAATTTCAACGCTATTCTCTTCAAAATCTAAAAACCCAATTTTATCGCCATAAGCATAAAATGCACGCTCATCCCAAAGTTCATCAGGAACCCAACGATATTCAGCATGTTTTTTTCCAATAAAATCATATGTCTTATTTTGACATGTAATTTTAAAATTTATTTTATCCTTTAACTCGGCCATACGTTTTGAATGGGCTTCATTCCATTCAACTCCTAGCCATTTAATCCAATTGGCAGGACGGGCATTATATAAGCAAATCTCACCACCTTCTGTAGATGCAACGTGATAAACATCCTCCATAAAGAGTCGAAACCCTTCTGAACCGGAATATTTTTTTACGTCCCCGCGCCGTTTCTCAACCCCACGATCCGTGATAAATTCGATCCCGGCATCATCAAATGCACTGGTGATTTTATCCAGCGTCGACGAGTTCGGCATGTTGATGCCGCTTTCAATTCGCGCAACACCAGTTTGGGATAACCCCGCGCGATCCGCGAGATCCCCTTGGGACCAGTTCAACAATGCGCGCGCAGCGCGGATTTGATCAATCGTGGGCATGGAATTTTTCCATTTCCGGGTAATGGCATTTTATGTCCTTTGGGGTTATATCGTTTTTTACCCTCCGAACGCAACCTTTAAAAGGTTAACACTCCGGGATAAAAACCCCATTGACGCTTCCTTTTATACCTTTATTTAGGGACGTTGTCTATAAAAAATAACATAATATACTTTTTTTATAGAAAATTACTTGACAGAGAGGTTAATATATTATAGAAATAGTCTCGAAGTCGCCGGCCAGGGATCCTCCCCCACACATTGGGTCCTTGGATCCGGCGGCTTCCCCACACAACTGGACCGTTCGGACTTCAACATCCGAACGGTTCTTTTTTAGAAAGCGAGAGCGCAGAGACGGTGTTTCTTGGAAAGAATATGTTCGCCAATGACAGAAATCTCTCCGCGCTCCCCTTCCCCTCTACACCCTCGTGTTTACCACTTGACATTTATCCACAGAACTTTTAGAAACAATGAAATATCTGAAATTTTTTCTACTTTTTTAAAGGACCCGCTATAAAATGGCCAACCATAAATCTTCAAAAGCCCGCATCATTCGCAATGACAAAGTCAATGTGCGTAATTCGGCACAAAAAAGTGCATTACGCACGTCTGTAAAAAAAGTTGAAGTCGCGGTTGCGTCAGGTGATTTGGCTGCAGCGAAAGCTGCATTACAAGCCGCCCAGCCAATGCTCGCACGCGCCGGCGCAAAACATCTGGTGAATAAAAAAATGGCCGCACGGAAAATGTCACGCTTAACAGCCAAAGTTAAAGGGTTAAGCGTCTCTGCCAAATAAGACCCTACAACCGTAAATTTCTTCGCAAAATATTTTTACACTATAGAATTTTTATAATGGCTCGAAACCTTAAATGGTTTTGGGCCATTATTGTATTTAAAAAACTGAATACAGTATTACTTCAAATGCCGCGCAAAAAACTTGCGTATTTATTGTTCGCGCTTTGATCTTGTTGCAATGATCTGAAACTCTGCTATACCCATAGACATCAACCACTACATGATCTTCTCCGCGTGTGTTCATATCCGTTTGGATGCGCGCGGTTCACACCAAAACGTTCGGGGGAAAACGCACGTTTCACGCGCGATTTTTTCTTTGAAGAGTTAAGGCGTCACGTTCATACAAAAATGCTCTCGGTATTTTTATATGGATATCTCAACGGACGATTTGATACGACCATCACAACACCATCACTGTTTAAAAGGAACGACCATGATCGACCGCGGGGGCATACAAGTATCTCAATCTAACGCCGGGGGGGATGTTGTTTCGTCGTATCACCCGGCACCCGAGGTCCAGGCCTTGTGGGCCGATGTGTATACCCAAATGCGAACCGAATTTGGAGAGGCCGTCTTTCGCAGTTGGTTAAAATCATTGACATTACAGGCCTATTACCACGGCACCCTTGAAGTATCGGTACCCACACGCTTTATGAAAGATTGGATTGCATCACATTATGCGGTGCGTATGTTGGAACTTTTATCAGCCCGGAACGGCGATATTAAACGCGTTGAAATCGTGGTGGTTGCGACTACCGTCACCGGTGATACAATCACAATGTCAGATGTTGTGAATGATAAAGCAAATGCCAATGTACCAGTCCGGGCACGCATTGCCATTGATCCCGAACTCTCATCACCGCTTGATCCCCGTTTGACGTTTGATACATTTGTTGTGGGAAAAACGAATGCATTGGCGCATGCCGCCGCGCACCGTGTGGCTGATTCAAATAACATTCCATTCAATCCATTATTTTTTTACGGCGGTGTCGGTATTGGTAAAACCCATTTGATGCACGCGATCGCACATTCGTTGCGCGAAAAAGCTCCCGAAAAAACGGTTCTGTATTTATCGGCCGAAAAATTTATGTACCAATTTGTGCGCGCCGTCCGTGCCCAAGACACCATGTCGTTCAAAGAACAATTGCGGTCGGTCGATGTCTTGATGATTGATGACGTTCAATTTATGAGCGGAAAAGAATCAACCCAAGAAGAATTCTTCCACACATTTAATGCGTTGGTCGATCAAAACAAACAAATCATTATTTCCGCCGACAAAGCGCCATCAGATTTACAAGGATTGGATGAACGGTTGCGGTCACGCCTCGCGTGGGGATTGGTGGCCGATATTCAACCCAGTTCGTACGAATTGCGTCTGGGGATTTTACAATCGAAACGCACGTTACTTAATGCGCGCGTACCCGATGGGGTTCTGGAATTTTTGGCGGCAAAAGTCACGAGCAACATTCGTGAACTCGAGGGTGCACTCAACCGTATCGTCGCGCATGCGGATGTCACGCGGTTGGCCATCACCATTGAAACAACCCAGGACGTTCTGTCAGATTTATTGCGGTCATCCGATCGTCGTATCACGATTGATGAAATTCAACGCAAAGTCGCCGATCATTATAATTTGAAATTGACCGATATGGCGTCCCCGCGCCGGGCCCGTGAAGTCGCGCGCCCCCGTCAAGTTGCGATGTATTTATCCAAACAATTGACCCCACGGTCACTACCCGAAATTGGACGTAAATTTGGTGGCCGTGATCACACAACCGTGATGCACGCCGTCAAAAAGATCGAAGAACTGGTCCGCGCCGATAATGATTTCGCCCAAGAAGTGGATTTGCTTAAGCGAACATTGGTGGGATAGGCACAGGGTGTCATCCCGGGCTAGCGACCCAAAATCTTCTAAAAAAAAGAATATAGTGTCATCCCGGCGAAAGCCGGGATCCATTTTTATAAAAGAGAGAAATATTCTATGACCTTTCTGTGGTTTTTATGCGCAACGTTACCACCGCTTTTCCATGCAATGAGTAATGTAATCGATCAATACGTAATCCGCGAACATACATCGGGGTCGCCGTTATTGTTTTTATCATTTTCTGGGTTCATTTGCTTACCCATTGCGATGGTTATTGCCTTATTTATCCCTGTCTTTGATGAGGTAACCGCGATGCAGGCGGGTTGGATTATTGTTGCCGCCTGGTTATTTTCGGCGTGTTGCATTCCGTATGTCTACGCGATGGAAGATGCGGACGCGCATGAATTTACACCTGTGTTTCAAACAGCTCCGATTCTTGTGGCAATTCTTGGATGGATTTTTTTAGGCGAGACATTGACGGTCTTTCAAATAATGGGCGGTATGGTTGTTATTTTTGCAGCGGCGGCCAGTATGGTAGATTTTAAACATTTTAAATTTAAGGCGCGGCCTTTTTTCTTGATCTTACTGGCTATGATTTTTTATGCGGGATTTGTGATGTTCTTGCGACCTGTGGCACTGGAAATGCCGTGGCTACAACTTACCTTTTGGATGTGCGTAGGATGGACATTAATGCCCATATTCATTTCGGCCGTCTTCCCAGATATTCGCCGAGCGTTAGTGCATAAATTGATCGATACGCGCGGCCGCGTTGTGCTGTATTCAGCAGGACAAGAAATTGCAGATGTTGCGGCCAATGCGGCACGGACGGCAGCGTTAGGGTTTGCAGCCGTTCCAGCAGCCGTAACGGATTTGGTGGGTGGATTACAAGTCATCTTTTCTTTGATCATCAGTTATGTGGCCGCCCGGTTTATCCCCCATCTTTTCAAATTTGATTTATCGCGTCGGGTTTTGGCTTATAAACTGATTTGCTTTGTGGTGATGATGGTGGGGTTGTGGATGGTGATTGGCACCGAGGGCATATAAAAAAACGCGTAGGCCGTAAAGCCAACGCGATTTTTTTAGATAAACCAGACCCCCACCTTCGCGGGGATGACGGCTGGTGGATTTTATTTCCTGAGCAAATCCCGGATTTCGGTCAACAATTGAACGTCCGCCGGGGGCGCGCTCGGTTTATCGGCCTCGGCCTTTTTCAATTTATTGATTTGTTTCACCAACATAAAAATCACAAACGATACGATCAAGAAATTGATCACAGCATTGATAAAGACACCCACCGAAATCACGAGAACACCGGCCTCTTTAGCTTGTTTGACAGTTTGAACCGTATCTTTAACAGCATTCCATTTTTCCCATGACAGGGGAATAAATAGGTTTGAAAAATCAACACCACTGGTCAAAATGCCGATGATCGGCATGATCACGTCAGCAACCAAAGAATTCACGATACCGGTAAACGCCGCGCCGATAATGATCCCGACGGCGAGATCAATGACATTGCCACGAGAAATAAAGGCCTTAAATTCGTTGAAAATATGAGTCGGCATAAAGTAAATCCTTTCTTGAAAAAACACTGACCCTTTTTAATCAAATTATCCCAAAATGTCAATTAACGGCAATCCACATAGGTATTTGAACAAAATAGAAAAAAAACCCGATCCAACGGACCGGGTTTTTAAAAAGTATCTAATATTATTGGCTGTACTCAAATCTATTCCCGATTTGACAATAATTGCAGCAAACTTTGAAACAAGGCGATAAAGCTGATGTACAAATTCAAGGCAGCCATCCACGCCAAACGTGAATTACCTTCTGCCCCATACGCTGGATTATACATTTCTTTCGTTTTTTGGGTCTCAAACGCGGTAAGACCCGAAAAAACAATAATCGTCCCGATCGATATAATATTATTCAACCCCGCGGATACTGGAATAACATTAAAAGCCGTCCCGAGCATCGCAATCAAGGAAAATGCCAGTAACCCAAACATCCCCATAATACAAAATACGCCAATCGGTCCCAAATCACGTTTTGTGGTGTAACCAAAAATCGACAAACCTGCAAACATGATCGTCGTCATTAACAATGCACGAACAATATCCGCTGGAACATAGACAAGAAAAATCGTCGCAAATGAAAGCCCGTAAATAACACTAAGTAACATAAAGGTCGCACGCAATTTATTTGATGCCATGCGATCAGGACGAAATCCAAACCAAATAAGGCCGAGGGGCGAGAGCGCGAGGACCATCGCCGCAATGGGGTTCGTAATAATTTGCAAAATCGCCATCGAATGCCCGGCGATATAGGCGACAAAAGCCGTGATCGCAAGGCCAAGGCTCATGCGATTATACACGCTCTGCATATGGGCTTTAAGGCCCACATCAACAGCGGCGCCTGTACGCGCGGCTAATGTGGATTGTGGCATTTGAAAAGGATCAGACATTACAAAATCTCCTTGGATGTCGCATTCATATTCCAGAGGGCACAATTGCCATGGACGATCAAAGATAGCTTTGATATAGACTTATTTTAGGGCGGATAAAGAGAGGGGTCAATAAAAACCGGACAAGAAACGTCTTATTTATATTATGTATATAAATTATATTCTGGAAAATTTTAATTATCGCGTGACTGCCTTGAAATTTTTTCCAACTCTTCCCGCACCAATCGATCAACCAAACCCGGGACATGATGGTCAATCCATTCCCGCAAAAGTGGCTGCAACAGGTCCTTGACGATATCTTCTAATGTCACGGTTGACCCCTCAATCGCACGTTTACGTTCCATCAAAATCGTATCAGATAATTTGGAAAAAGCCCCCAAAGTCGCATCCGTGGCATTCTTTGTAAAAACAGAAGCCGGTGATGGATTCGAATTAAAAACAGGCGACTGATCTACGGATGGTAGCGGATTATCAAACACAGGCTTTTGAAGCGGGGCAGATACCGCCGCCACCGGAACATCTGGCAGATCATTCAGGTCAAAAGACATTTTATCTATAGGGGTTTCTGAGGTAGATCCTGTGTCATTAGAAGAATCAATACGATCGACCAATTCAAAGATATCATCTTCCGTGCTGGGTAATTCACTTGCCCCCGGCATCGGGTCCGTCAAATCAATCGGCTCTACCGTATCCGAAACAGGCGGCAGGGGAAAATCAGCGGGCGTCGGAACCTCTGGCACATCCACTTGCGGCATGACAGAGGCCATAGAATCACCCGTCGATTTTTGATCGTCTTCTGAAATAATTTGCCGGATCGAGGCAAGGATTTCCTCGATTGAATGGTCTTGTTCTGCGGCTTTTGACGACATTGTTCAAGCGTCCGAGTTTAGTTTAAAATAATTCACCTTTAGTTTAGCGAAGGTTCGCCGATCGGAAAAGTATAAAAAAACGACTTATACACATATCGGCGAATTTAGTGACTTATCTATCGACCCTCTTCAGGTTCTTTTTCAATATCGATCGACAAAACCGAGTTTAAGGCGCGATTTCGGATCTCATCCGGCTCGAAAACCTGCTCTTGAATACCGACATTTCCAGGAACCAGTTGCCCAATGGCCGAGGCAAGGGCAAATTCTGCAACAATTTCATTTCGCTTCGCCGTAATTTCAGCAATTTGCGCATCCCGAAGTTCTAAATCGGCATCCAAAGCATCCAAAATTGTTCGTTGCCCCAAATTCGCCTCTTGGCGCACACCCGTACGTGCAATCGTCGCGGCATGAACTTGGGCCTGCCGCGACGCATATTCAGCACGGGCCGAGGCCAGATTTTCAAAAGCACGAACAGTTTCTTCGCGGGCTGCACGTCGCGCCGAAAGAATTTTTAAATACCGTTCATTCGCCGTATATTTCGCCGCACGTACACGAGACCGCATGGCCCCCCCTTCATAAAGAGGCATCGATAAAGATACGCCAACCTGACCGGTTTCTGAACTGTCATACGCTGCTGACACAGCATTACGCGTAGCAGAAAGCCCCGCATTTAAAGACACATCCGGCAATAGGGACCCGGACTCGACATGAATTGCACTTTCAGCTGCGCGGTGCTCCGCCTTTGCTTCAATCACAAGCGGATGGTAAATTTCAGCCGCTGTGATGGCCAATGCTAACTGATCTGGAAGGGGAAAAAGAGATTCTGGTACATCCAAATGTTCAGGCGCAGGAGCCCCTACGATTTGTTCAAATACGGCACGTGATGAGCGATAAGTCCCCGTTGCCGTAATTAAATCGGCCTCGGCACGTGCAAGACGGAATTCAGATTGCGCAACATCCGTACGCGTTACATCACCAACATGAAAACGATCTTTTGTCGCCTTCAATTGGCGTTCAATATCATCCCGATTTTTTTGATTTACAGTCACGGTTGCTTGGGTTTTTAAAACGTCCATATAAGATTCGGCCGCGCGGAACAATACCAAACGTTCTGCATCCGCCAATCGCGCCAATTGGGCATCAATACGCGAATCAGCGGCGCGAATACCGGCAATCGTCCGCCCTCCCCGATAAAGAGGTTGTGCAAGATTTAAAGATGCCGTCTCTTCGGTGCCAGATAACCCTCCCGATACATCTGTATCTGTACTTGTATGCGTGATATCTCCCGACGCTGTAATTTGCGGTTGGAAATAAGCGGTCGCTTGCGGTAATTGTTCAAACAGTGCCTTTGTTTGTGCGCGCGCGGCGCGTAAATCAGGATTAAACAAATAGGCGTCGCGCAATACAGCAGAAAATGGCATATCCGACGATGTAATCGGCCCTGAGATATCAACTGTATTGATATTTTCCACCTTGCTTATCCCAAGAGGGGTGTTTTTATTTTTCCGTTTTTGTGCCATCACGCGCGTAGAAGCGGATGTGGGATAAACAAACGAATCACGTTTCTTTTTAGAAACTATTTTTTTAGGCCGTGTTTGTTTTTGAGAAGATATCGGCGCGTCCACAACTTTATCCAAATTTTCAGATGGCGAAAGCACATCACGAATGAGAGGGGAAATAACATCTGCCGCCGCATCGGGATGAGGCACCTTTTTTAAATCATCGGCCGGAGGTGGTTCAACAAGAACGCCCGCTGGTGATCTTAAATCATCCAATAAAACCGGGGGCGCGACGGGAGGAAGAGTCATTTCTTCAACTGCAAAAACAGGCAAAGATACAGTTGTTCCCAGAAGTAGCATCAGAATAAATTTTTTTGACATTATTGGATGGGCTCTTTTTAAAATTGAAAAATGAAAAGAAAATTACGCAAAAGCAAAACGAATAGACGGCTCAAATCCTGGTAAATAAGAAGATTTAGCATCAAATAAGGGTCGCGACGACACATGACCCGATGCTGTTTTTTGAAAAAGGTAAACAGTTCCTATTGTTTGCTGATCCGGAACAATAATCGCGACCATACGCCCCAATGGTTTTAAATGAAGCGCAAGATCATAAGGAGATTGAGATACAGCCCCATTAACCAAAATCGCGTCATAATCGGTGACCGATTTAGCCCCCCCCCGTAAATCCCCTAGAATACGGGTAATATTTGGCATCGACCACGCCGCATGAGCGGCCTTATTTAATGGGGTAAAATCCTCATTACATTCAAGGTCTGTTACATTATTTGAAATCCAGGCGAGAATTGCGGCGCTATATCCCGTATCGCCCCCCACACATAAAACATTATCCTCAGAAGTAATTTCCAACGCCTCAATCATTTTACCCAAGATCGTTGGGGCAAGCATCACCCGTGTTGACGTAATATTCAAATCCATATCACTATAAGCAACAGATTTTAAAAAGTGTGGTACAAAAATATCCCGCGGAATCGCCGCAAAGGCTTCTATCAAACCGGGATTCAAAACCCCATTCGGCAACAATTGTGAATTCACCATATTCATACGGGCCATATCATAGGAAATCATGATTAAACTGTCCAAAAGAGGGAAAGAGGAGATAGGTCAAGATATATAAACCAGTTTTCAAATATCAACTAGTCTTTTTGGATGACTTATCCCCGATCAAAATACTAGATTTTCTCCTGCAAGCATGGTACATGATCAAACCCGATAGGGTTAAAGGCGCGGTGGCCGAGTGGTCAGGCAGAGGTCTGCAAAACCTTGTACGCCGGTTCGATTCCGGCTCGTGCCTCCAAAATTCCCTTCTCCCTTGTTCGCCGTCGTTCGCGTATGTTCGCAAACTCCCTGTAAATTTTGATCCACCTAAATCTTCATAACAAAATGGATTATTCTTCTCGATATTTGAAAGGCAGTATATACAGACAAGACTGAGCGAGAATACATCGGGTTTCCCCTCCGGGGAAACCCTCGGCACATGTCCGATTGCCGTTTTGCTCTACACTGTGGGGGCATAGAGTTTGGCACACCCTTATCTT